>NZ_MUKP01000015.1 GCF_002081715.1 Nocardia donostiensis
CTCGGCCTGCCCGACCGGGTGCTCGACCAGGCGCTGCGCACCCTGTCCGGTGGTCAGCGTCGCCGAATCGAATTGGCACGCATCCTGTTCGCCGCCTCCGACGGCAGCGGCGGCCGCTCCGATACCATTCTGCTGCTGGACGAGCCGACCAACCACCTCGACGCCGACTCCATCACCTGGCTGCGCGGGTTCCTGCAAAACCACGACGGCGGTTTGATCGTCATCAGTCACGATGTCGAGCTGCTCGCCGATGTGGTGAACAAGGTGTGGTTCCTCGACGCGGTGCGCGGCGAGGCCGACGTCTACAACATGGCTTGGCACAAGTACCTCGACGCCCGCGCCACCGACGAACAGCGCCGCCGTCGCGAGCGCGCCAACGCCGAGAAGAAGGCGTCCGCGCTGCGCGCTCAAGCTGCCAAACTCGGCGCCAAGGCAACGAAAGCCGTTGCCGCACAGAACATGGTGAAACGCGCCGACCGGATGCTTGCCGAACTGGACGAGGTGCGGGTGGCCGACAAGGTCGCCAAGATCAAATTCCCCGAACCCGCAGCCTGCGGCAAAACGCCGCTGATGGCCGAAAACCTCACCAAGTTGTACGGCTCGCTGGAGATCTTCACCGGCGTCGACCTGGCGATCGACCGGGGTAGCCGGGTCGTGGTGCTCGGCCTCAACGGTGCGGGTAAGACGACCCTGCTGCGGCTGTTGGCCGGAGAGGAGCAGCCGACCAGCGGAATCCTCGTGCCGGGGCACGGTCTGAAGGTGGGGTATTTCGCCCAGGAACACGACACCCTCGACGACAACGCGTCGGTGTGGGAGAACATCCGCCATGCCGCCCCTGATGCCGGTGAACAGGATCTGCGTGGGT
Source organism: Nocardia donostiensis (assembly GCF_002081715.1). GTDB lineage: Bacteria > Actinomycetota > Actinomycetes > Mycobacteriales > Mycobacteriaceae > Nocardia > Nocardia donostiensis. The sequence goes on from NZ_MUKP01000015.1 coordinate 866, forward strand.
TGCTGGGCGCGTTCATGTTCAGCGGTCCGCAACTGGACCAGCCCGCGGGCACCCTGTCCGGCGGTGAGAAGACCCGCCTCGCGCTCGCGGGCCTGGTGTCCTCAGCCGCGAATGTGCTGCTGCTGGATGAACCCACCAACAACCTGGACCCGGTCTCGCGTGAGCAGGTGCTCGACGCGTTGCGCACCTACGCGGGCGCGGTCGTGCTCGTGACCCACGATCCCGGCGCGGCCGAGGCGCTGTCGCCCGAGCGGGTGATCCTGCTCCCCGACGGCACCGAGGACCACTGGTCGGCCGACTATCTGGAATTGATTCAGCTCGCGTGAGTTTCATCACAAGATTCCGTTGCCGACGGCCCGCAGAGTGCTTAGCCTGAGAGGGACGCTGCTCGGCGACTCGGAGGAAGCCATGGGCGACAGGCCGGCACAGACCAAGGCCACATTGAGTAAAGGCACCCGCGTCACAGGAAAGTCACGCGACCGCCTGCAATCTCAGTTGAAGAAGCAATACGAGGCGGGCGCGAGCATCCGCTCGCTGGCCCGGGCCACCGGACGCTCGTACGGGTTCATTCACAACGTGCTCGTGGAGTCGCATGTGCAGCTCCGCAGCCGGGGCGGGGCAAACCGCCGCAAGGCCCGCTGACCGGCTTCGGTCGGTGATCCGGCGCCGGTCGCTCGTACCGGCGCCGCGATGATTTCCGCCCGTTCATCCCGTCTCTGTCGGTAGGACGAACGTAGGAAGGGACCGGACGGTGCGGGAATTGATCGTGCAGATGATGGTGACCGTGGACGGCTACGCCGCGGGCGCCGACGGCGGCTTGGACTGGATCGAGGTCGACGACCCGGAACTCGACGACTATCTGGCCGGCCTGCTCGGCAGTGTGGGCGGCCAAATCTTCGGACGTACCTCCTACGACCTGCTCGCCCAGTACTGGCCCGATGCCGAACACCGCCCGGCAACACCCGGCGACGCCCGTCTGGCGCCCCTGGTGAACGGACTGCCGAAGATCGTCGTCACTACCCGTAGAGAGCCCGAGCTGCCCTGGCAGCCCGCGACGAGCATCGGCACCGACTTCGCCGAACAGGTGGCCCGCTTGAAGGCGGCCGAGGGCAAACCGCTGGTCGTCTTCGCCGGCATCACCACCGCCCGCGCCTTCTTGCAGCTGAACGCGGTCGACGAACTGCGCCTCCTCGTCTTCCCACTACTGCTCGGCGCCGGCCAACGGCTCTTCGAAGACGGCCCCCGCATCCCCTTGCACCTGATCGAAGCCCGCCCGTTCCCCACCTCCGGAGTGGTCCTACAGCGCTACCGCCACTGACTCAGGTAGCCGCCTGCACCTCGTGCCCAGTCCGCGACCCGCACAGGTGCCCACGCTCTGCACGGCCCGGTTCGCGTTTCCTGCCCTCGCACCACATCCGCCGAAGGCGCGGCCATAAATACAGCCATAGATACAATCCCTACACATTCCCGTCACCGTGGACGAGGAGGTTTCCGAGGCTGGTGAAAATGGGTAGTCCGGTTTTGATCTCCAGGTAGGCGAACTGGCCCTGCGGGTTGACTTCCAGGAAGTAGTACTCGCCGTCGCGGCCGAGTCGCAGGTCGAGTACGCCGAAGCTCAGGCCTAGTGCGCCCATCAGGGTGGCGAGGGATTTGCTGACCGAGGCGGGCAGGTGGGCGGGAGTGAAGTCGACGGAGGTATCGAGCCGGGAGTCGACTCGGCCGACGCCGGCTTGGGAGTCGATGCGTACCACCCATTCGACTCCGTCGACCCATACCACGCGTAGGTCGCAGTCGGCGTCGATGTAGTCCTGGAATGTGGTGGGCGAAGCACGGATACCGGTGAGCCGGTTCAGGTCGGTGGGGCCGACGATTCTGGTTTCGGCGAATTCGGCGCGGCTGGTGCCGGTCCGTTTGAACACCACGGGGCCGGGCCGGGATTCGATGAAGCCACGCGCCTCGGCGGGGTCGTTGGTGATCAGGGTTTCCGGGATCGCGAAACCGGCGCGGTAGGCGGTTTCCAGTTGCACGATCTTGCGGTTGGCGGTGCGGTCGCTGCCGGGATCGTTGACCCAGTGTGCCGGCATCGACCACAGCAGCCCCTGGAGGAACCCGTCGCATTCGGCCTGCCGGTAGGCGTCGTCATCGGCGCGCACCCCGGCGGGCACCGCGCTCGGGTGCGGACGGCGCCACCACACCGACCGCACATCGTCGAGCCCGATCAGATGCGACAACGATCGGGTGGTGCCGACCCGGTCGAGGCGGAAACTGCCGGTTTCCCGGGGGAAGTCACGCAGGTCGAGGTGGAGTGGGTTGACCCCGTGGTGTTCCCGCAGGGTCACCGCCATGGCGGTGGCGTGTAGATCGTCGGACTCGGAGACGATCAGTACCGAACTGGTCCGCGGGGCGGCCATTCGTCCGGCCGCTCAGTCGAGGCTGTCGCAATTGATGCCGTCGTCGCTGCCCGCGAGCGATTTGGTCTGGCAGTAGGTAAATGTGGCGCCGGTGTCGGGGGAGTCGATCAGCTGCAGCTGATCGGCCCACGACGCGGTGAGCTGTCGTAGCAGTTCGTCACCGAGTGCGGGGGAGGGGGGACCGGCCAGGGTCATCGGCCGGTCCACCACATCGATGCGCAGGGTGCGGGTGAAGTCGGCGGTGGCGCCGGGGCGGATATCGATCAGCACGGGTCGGCCGGGGGCCGGGGCGTTGCTGTCGGATTCGAGGACACGGAGCACGTCGTCGCGCCGGAAAGTCCATGTCCCCTCGGCGACCCGCACGGTGATATCGCGTTCCGATTCGGCGACGAGCATTCCGCGAAGTGCGGGAATCCGGTCGCCGACGCGGGTGGTGCAGGGGACGTGGATGGCATCGATCATGGTGGTTTCTCCGATCTGCTACGAATCTGCTCGCGATTTGCCAGAACCCCCGAGCGTGCGGTGAATCATATCGCGGGGGGTTGCCGTAACGGTCCGGATCGACGGATTTCCGGGCTCCGGCCTATGGCTCCAGAGCCCGGGAAGTGCTAGCGCCGAAAGATTTTCGGCGATCTGCCGATCGCCGATGCGCTCTCGGAGAGTTATCCGCCGGGAAAGCGGGAACGGCTCATTGCCGGATGTTGGCGGCGAGTGCGCCGCTGAGTTCCGATCCGAGCAGGCGCGGATCGTCGGCAAGCCCGCGGAAGCGGGAGTGTGGATCGGGGACGAGTTTACGTGCGTCGAGGTCGAGCAGGCCGCCGACTGCGTCGATCTCGGCCGACAGGGTGCCGTCGAGGGTACGGATCTGCTGGTGGACTCGGAAGGTCTTGCCATCGCCCCAGACGAATTCGCAGGTAACGCGCGCCTCGTCGCCGCCACGCAGTTCGCGTCGGTATCTGATCGTTGTTTCCAGCACCACCGGACCTACTCGGGCGGCGAGCAGTTTGTCCGGGTTGATCCCGGCCGCCCGCAGCAGTTCCCATCGCGCGTGCTCGGCATACTGCAGATACACCGCCTGGTTCAGGTGGCCCTGGACATCCAGTTCGTAGCCGCGGACCGTGACGGGGATTGAGAAGGTCATGTCTTGGGCGAACCCTCGGCGGACTCCGATTGTTCCCGGAAACGTGCGTTGGAAGCGGGTTTCTCGGTTCCGCATCATGAACTCATAGCTTATCGCCATAATTAAAGGATTAGTCAGGTGATCGCGCTGCGGCGAGTGAGGAGGACACGATGATCGATGTCATCACACTCCGAGGCACCGGGGAGCCGCGCGATTCCAGCGGTTCACCCACCGGAATGCTGCGCGAGGTGACCCGGCTGCTCGACCCGCAGCGTTTCCGCTGTTACGAACCGGACTGGCCGGCTTCGATCGGCCCCGTACCGCAGGTGTGGGGTCCCTCGCTGGAGACCTCGGTACGGATCGGTGTGGCGGCAGGAATCCGCGCGATTCGGGATTCCCCGAACGTGTGTGGCCTGCTGAGTTATTCGCTCGGCGGGATCTGCGCAAGCCGCATCCTCGAAGGTGTGCACCGCGGCGAATACACCGATACCGACGGCAGCCCGCTCGAGATCGCCTTCACCGTGAACATCGCCAATCCGCTGCGCCGGGCCGGGCAGTCGGTCGGGGATCTGTGCCCGCCATCGACGTTCGGGCTGCACGGCCAACGCGGTGCCTGGCCCGCGATCGACATACAGGAATACGCCAATCCCGGCGATATCATCACCGCATCGCCCGCGGACTCGCCGCTGCGCATCATCGACGTCGGAATATCGCCGTTCTCGTTCCTCGAAGGAGCGCGCTTCGGTGACGCCACCCCGTTGATCTTCGCCGAACTGCTGCGATTCCTGCTGCTGAACCCGCTCGCCAACACGCGGCGCTACGCCGAAACCGTGCACGGAGTGATCGGGTATCTGACCCCGTGGCCGGACGGCCAGCATGTGCTGTATTCCGGGCATCGGATGCCGGGGACGGACGTGCTGTGGACCACGCATGCCGCCGAGTACCTCAACGCCACATATTGATTCGACTCGGTGCCGAGAGCCGGTGCGGCCGCTGCGCCGGTGCCGGTCGCTCAGATGCGGCGGCGTACCGATGCTTCGACCAGATCCAGGACGGCGGAAAGGTTCTCGTTGGTGTGGCCCGACGCGATCCGGGCGATCAGCCCGTCGAGGACCAGATCCAGATAGCCGAGCAGCACGTCGGTCGGTACGTCGTCGCGCAACGCGCCTGCGGCTTTACGGCGTTCCAGCCGGGCCAGGGTGGCAGTGGTCAACTCCGCCGAACGCTGAGTCCAACTGGCCCGGAACTCCGGGTCGGTGCGCAGTCTGCGGGCTATCTCGAGCCGGGTGCCCAGCCAGTTGAACTGTTCGGGATCGGCGAGCATATCCCGCATCACCTGCACGATGCCCTCGTTGGCTGCTACCTCGGCCATCCGCCCGGCATCTTCTTGGGCCAGAGCGAGGAACAGTGCGTCCTTGTCCCGGAAATGATGAAAGATCGCGCCGCGCGACAATCCGATGGCCTCTTCCAGCCTGCGCACGGTGGCGCCTTCGTACCCGTATTCGGCGAAGCAGCGGCGGGCGCCGTCGAGTATCTGGCTGCGCCGGGCGGCCAGGTGATCGTCGCTGACCTTGGGCATGCGAACTCCTGTGGAGAGGGCGGGGTGGCGAGAACTGTAGATGCCGCACGTGTGGCCGCGTACCGGTGCCCGGTGCGGCGGAGTCGCCGCCCGGGCGGGATAGAGTCCGGCGGCGTTGCGCGCCGCCGGACTCACCGGTTTCAGCTGCGAATCATATTCCGCAGCACATACTGCAGGATGCCGCCGTTGCGGTAGTAGTCCGCCTCACCGGGGGTGTCGATGCGGACGATCGCGTCGAAGGTGATCGGCTCGGCGCCGTCCTTCGTGGCGGTGACCTTCATGGTCTGCGGGGTGGTGCCCTCGTTGAGCGCGGTGATCCCTTCGATATCGAAGGTCTCGGTGCCGTCGAGGCCCAGTGTTCCGGCGGTCTCGCCCTCCGGGAACTGCAGCGGGATGACGCCCATGCCGATCAGGTTCGACCGGTGGATCCGCTCGAACGATTCGGCGATCACCGCGCGCACCCCCAGCAGGCGGGTGCCCTTGGCGGCCCAGTCACGCGAGGAGCCCGAACCGTACTCCTTACCGCCCAGCACGACCAGCGGGATGCCCGCGGCCGCGTAGTTCTGCGCGGCGTCGTAGATGAACGCCTGCGGGCCGCCGTCCTGGGTGAAGTCGCGGGTGTAGCCACCGGAGACATCGTCGAGCAGCTGGTTGCGCAGCCGGATGTTGGCGAAGGTGCCGCGGATCATCACCTCGTGGTTGCCGCGGCGCGAGCCGTAGGAGTTGTAGTCCTTGCGCTCGACACCGTTGGCCTCGAGGTACTGCGCGGCAGGGGTGCCCGGCTTGATGTTGCCCGCAGGGGAGATGTGGTCGGTGGTGACCGAATCGCCCAGCAGTGCTAGCACCCGCGCGCCGGTGATATCGCCGACCGGCTCCGGTGTCCGCGGCATGCCGTCGAAGTACGGTGGCTTGCGCACGTAGGTGGAGTTCGGGTCCCACTCGAAGGTCTTGCCTTCCGGGGTGGGCAGGCTGCGCCAGCGTTCGTCGCCCTTGAAGACGTCGGCGTAGTCCTCCAGGAACATGTCCCGGCTGATGACCCGGTCGATGGTGTCCTGGATCTCCTGCGGCGAGGGCCAGATGTCTTTCAGATAGACATCGTTGCCGTCTTTGTCCTTGCCCAGCGGGTCGTTTTCGAAATCGAAGTCCATTGTGCCCGCGAGCGCGTAGGCGATGACCAGCGGCGGCGACGCCAGGTAGTTCATCTTCACGTCAGGGGAGATGCGTCCCTCGAAGTTGCGGTTACCCGACAGCACCGCGGTGACGGTCAGATCGTTGTCGTTGACCGCCTGGGAGATCTCCTCCGGCAGCGGGCCGGTGTTGCCGATGCAGGTGGCGCAACCGAAGGCAACCAGGTGGAAGCCGAGCTTCTCCAGGTACGGCCACAGGCCTGCCTTTTCGTAGTAGCCGTTGACGACCTGGGAACCCGGCGCCATGGAGGTCTTCACCCACGGTTTGGAGGACAGGCCTTTGTCGACGGCGTTGCGGGCCAGCAGCGCGGCGCCGAGCATGACCGACGGGTTGGAGGTGTTGGTGCACGAGGTGATCGAGGCGACCACCACCGCGCCGTGGTCGAGCACGAACTCGCCGCGCTCGGAGCTGGTCACCTTGACCGGCTTGGACGGACGGCCCTCGGCGTGCTCGGCGGCCGAATGGATGTTCACCGCATCGTCGTCGGCGAACGAGAGCGCGGCCGGGTCGCTGGCCGGGAAGGACTCTTCGACGGCCTCGTCCAGCTGGCTGTGCGGTGTGGCGACGGTGTCGTCGGTGTAGTCGCAGATGTCCTTGCGGAAGGCGACCTTGGATTCGCTCAGCAGGATCCGGTCCTGTGGGCGCTTCGGGCCGGCGATCGAGGGCACCACGGTGCTCAGATCGAGCTCCAGGTACTCGGAGTACTCGACTTCACGCTCGGGGTCGTGCCACAGGCCCTGCTCCTTGGCGTAGGCCTCGACCAGGGCGATCTGCTCGTCGCTGCGGCCGGTCAGGCGCAGGTAGTCGACGGTCACCTGGTCGATCGGGAAGATGGCGGCGGTGGAACCGAACTCGGGGCTCATATTGCCCAGGGTGGCGCGGTTTGCCAGCGGCACCTCGGCCACGCCCTTGCCGTAGAACTCGACGAACTTGCCGACCACACCGTGCTTGCGCAGCATATCGGTGACGGTGAGCACGACGTCGGTGGCGGTGACACCCGGCTTGATCTCACCGGTCAGTTTGAAGCCGACCACACGCGGGATGAGCATCGAGACCGGCTGGCCGAGCATGGCGGCCTCGGCCTCGATACCGCCGACGCCCCAGCCGAGCACCCCGAGACCGTTGACCATGGTGGTGTGCGAGTCGGTGCCTACACAGGTGTCGGGGTAAGCCTGCCCGTTACGGACCATCACGGTGCGGGCCAGGTGCTCGATGTTGACCTGGTGCACGATGCCGGTGCTCGGCGGTACGACCTTGAAATCGTCGAACGCGCTCTGACCCCAGCGCAGGAACTGGTAGCGCTCACCGTTGCGCTGGTATTCGATATCGACGTTGCGCTCGAAGGCGTCCTCGCGGCCGAACACGTCGATGATGACGGAGTGGTCGATGACCATCTCGGCCGGAGCAAGCGGATTGACCTTGTTCGGGTCGCCGCCGAGGGTGGCGACGGCCTCGCGCATGGTGGCCAGGTCGACGATGCAGGGCACGCCGGTGAAGTCCTGCATGATGACGCGGGCCGGGGTGAACTGGATCTCGATGCTCGGCTGAGCTGAGGCATCCCAGTCGGCGAGGGCCCGGATGTGGTCGGCGGTGATGTTGGCGCCGTCCTCGGTGCGCAGCAGGTTCTCCGCCAGAACCTTGAGTGCGTAGGGCAGCTTCTCGGTGCCTGGCACGGCCGAGAGCCGGAAGATCTCGTAGGAGTTGCTTCCGACCTCGAGCGTGCTCTTGGCGCCGAACGTATCAATACTTGTCGTCACGTCAGCTCCACTCGTCGGTGTGGGCCGCCATCGGCGGGCTGTGCCGACAGCGGTACGTTTTCGGAGGGCTCCGGCGCCGGTGAGGTGCCGGTTCCTCGCAGCTTCGACTCTAACAGTACGCTTGTCCTGTGAACCGTGTGGGGCAGTGCAGGCGTTGCCGGTTGTCACGGCGTGGCCTCGCCGGAGATGAGGCCGTCCCGGTGTGACGTGTCCGAGGCTACCGAGCCGGGCTGTGGTGTGGCGCGTGACATCGGTTTGCCACCGAGTCGCGTACTGTGCCTGTCGAGCTATCGCAAGTGGCCGGTTTTCGAAGCTCGACCGTGCCGCCGTAGCTCATCGCAGTTGTTGGATGCCCCGTCGCCTCGCGTACCGATGCGGCTCGACAAGACCGGATGGAAGATGACCGTCTCGCACACCTCGGCTTTCCCCCCCATGGCCGCAAAGCTGCCGCCGAACGTCGACGACGACGCGCTGCAGGAGCTGCGGGAAGATCTGGCCGACAATGCGGTGGCCACCCTGGAGGACACCGACCAGTCTGATCTGGCGAAGATTGTCGCCGAGGCACGCGACCACGGTATTCCGCTGAGCATCGTGGTGATTCCGGGCAATCCCGGACATGATTCCGAGTTGCGTGACCTGGCCACCGAGGTCGCGAAATTCCAGCACGGCACCATCGCGGTGTTCAGCGACGATTGGATCGGCACGACCAGCGATTCGATCAGCCGGGTGCGGCTGGAGTGGGCCGAAGACACCGCCAAGTGGAAAGGCGGCCGCTCGGAGGAGGCGGCGCAGATCTTCGTCGACCGGCTCGAACAGCCGGAGGCGGTGTCGTGGACTGCGATAACCAGCGTGCTGCTGGCCGGTACCGCCCTGCTGGTCGCCGGTCTCTACTGGGTCAAGCGCAAGCGCTCGGTGTCCGCCGTGGCCGGCGCGGACACGACCGCGTCATCGGTGCGACGGTAACGGTTCGCCCGCGATTCTCGGGTGAATCTTTTCCTCTCCGAGACCACTTCGGGCTCTCGATTCGGCAAATAACAGGCAACTGAGAAATTGTCCTCTGTGTAATTCTGTTACCTGTGTTCTTTTTGTGACCCAAGTGTCGTACGGTTCCCGTGAGCACTGCTGTGGAATGAGTGTTTGCAGTGATGCCAGCCGACTGTGGAGCCACATGGTTCGGCTGGTGTTCGTGATGCGAAGCCACAGTCGGATCCGCTGGAGGTGCGATGCGCGTCGCTCGGCAAACCGGTCACCGTCCGCCGCTGTGGGTCGCCCTGGGTTTGCTGATCAGCGCGACCGTCCTCGTTTCCAGTCCCTCGGCCGCTGTGCCCCCGCCGCCGGCGAACCCCAGTGACAGCGATATCGCCGCCGCGGGCGCCCAGGCCGATGCCAGGCTCGGTGAAGTCGGCGCCTTGATCAACCAGGTCGCGGTCGTCGACCAGCAGATACAGCACCTGGACGACACCGTCGCGCGCACCCGTGAGCAGGTGAACAAAGCGCTCGTCGACCTGCAGAACGCGCGTGCCGCCGCCGATGCCGCGGCCGCGTATGTGACCGCGACCACCGCCGAATTGGCCAGCGCCGGAACTCGAATCCAGCAGGCCCGTCATAATTTCGACCGCTTCGCCGTCGCGGCCTACACTCGGCCCGCCTCCGATTCGGTCCTCACCTACCTCGCGCCCGGCGGACCGGACGTCGCGCTCGACCGCGCCCAACTGCTCGGGCTGACGACGAAGAACCAGCAGCACGTCCTCGACCAACTGCACCGCGCGCAGATCGAGCAGGGCAACAAGAACTCCGCCGCACGCCGAGCCGAAGCCGCCGCCGATGCCGCCGTCGACGACGCCGAACGACAGCAGGCCGCCGCCGAACAGGCAGTGCGGACAGCCACCGACGAACTGCACCGCCACGCCGCCCGCCGCGACGATCTGCTGCGCAGCCGCGACGACGCCCAGGCCAGACTGGACGCGGCCCGCAGCCGGGTAGCGGGTCTGGAGCAGCAGCGCGACACCTATTCGGCCTGGGACCGCCAGCGCCGGGCTGAACAAGCCGCGCTCGCCGCTGCGGCTTCCGCTGCCGCCGCGCGGGCCGCCGCCGACCGAGCCGCGCGGGAACGGGCGGCGCAATTGGGCGAGGGCACTCGCCCGCATACCCAGCTGGAGAATTCGCCGCCGCGTGCGGGGAAGGTGAAGCCGCTCCCGCGCGCGGGCAGCGACGAGGAAGGCAACCGCGGGGACAGCGGCGATGCGCAGACCCCGTCGGTCACCGGAGCCGCCGCCGTCGAGATCGTCGTCGACCGCGCCCTGTCCCAGCTCGGTGTCACCTACGCCTGGGGCGGTGGCGACGAAGCAGGACCGACCCTCGGCATCCGCGACGGCGGCGTCGCCGACCGGCACGGCGACTACCGGAAGGTCGGCTTCGACTGCTCCGGACTGATGGTCTACGCCTTCGCCGGGATCGGGGTCCTGCTGCCGCACTACAGCGGCTATCAGTACAACGCAGGCATCCGGGTGCCCGTGTCCCAGCGGGCCCGCGGCGACATGCTGTTCTGGGGCCCCGGCGGCAGCCGCCATGTGGCGCTGTACCTGGGAGACGGCGCAATGGTGGAGGCACCGCAGTCCGGTGGTGTGGTCCGGGTTTCACCGGTCCGGGAAGCGGGCATCATGCCGTATGCGGTGCGTATCGTCAGCTGATACCGGGTGATACCGGCAAAACGGAATTCCCACGTCAGGCGATCGCGCGCCCACGGCGGCCCCGGCGGATTCCCGTCAGGGCGGAGCCGGTTGCGGCGGATGCGGCCATTACCTGGAATAGTTGTGGCAACACGCACAGGACCAAGGCGAAAGCGGGGATGTTGGTGACTTCGACGGACGGTGTCAGCGGGGCGGATGTGGCGAAGAAAACGCCTGCGCCCAACCCCGACACCCTCGAGCGTGACGTCCAGACCCTGGAAAAGGCGATCTACGAGGTCAAGCGGGTCATCGTCGGACAGGACCGGCTGGTCGAGCGGCTGCTCGTCGGCGTACTCGCCCGCGGCCACGTACTGCTGGAAGGCGTTCCCGGTATCGCCAAGACGCTGGCGGTGGAAACCTTCGCCAAGGTCGTCGGCGGCACGTTCTCCCGCGTCCAGTTCACCCCCGATCTGGTGCCCACCGACCTGATCGGCACCAGGATCTACCGGCAGGGCCGCGAGGAGTTCGACACCGAACTCGGCCCCGTGGTAGCCAATTTCGTGCTCGCCGACGAAATCAACCGCGCCCCGGCGAAGGTGCAGTCGGCGCTGCTCGAGGTGATGGCCGAACGGCATGTCTCGATCGGCGGCAAAACCTACAAGATGCCCGATCCGTTCCTGGTCATGGCAACCCAGAACCCGATCGAAAGCGAAGGCGTGTACCCGCTGCCGGAGGCGCAGCGCGACCGCTTCCTGTTCAAGGTGGTCGTCGACTACCCGTCGGTGGAAGAAGAACGCGAGATCATCTACCGGATGGGTGTCGCCCCGCCGGAGCCCAAGCAGATCCTCGAACCCGCCGAGCTGCTGCGCTTGCAACAGCTCGCCTCGACTACCTTCGTGCACCACGCGCTGGTCGATTATGTGGTCCGAGTGATCTCGGCGACCCGCGCTCCCGCCGAATTCGGGATGCCCGATGTGGCCGGCTGGATCTCCTACGGTGCCTCGCCGCGCGCCAGCCTCGGCATCATCGCCGCGGCCCGTGCCGTCGCACTGATCCGCGGCCGCGACTATGTGGTGCCGCAGGACGTGGTCGAGGTGATCCCGGATGTGCTGCGTCACCGCCTGGTGCTGTCCTACGATGCGCTGGCCGACGAGGTGAGCCCCGAGGATGTGATCAAGCGCGTGCTGCAGACCGTCGGCCTGCCGCAGGTCGCGCCGCAGGCTGTCGCGCCGGGCGCGCCCGCGCCCGCGAGCGATAACGGTGCCGGTCAGCAGCCGCCCCAGCTCCAGCAGCCGCCCCAGCAGCAGAGCAGGCCCGGGCCGCAACCCGCGCAGCGGCAGGCGCCGCAGCCGCCTGTCGGGCAGATGCCGCAGGCCGCCGTGAACAACCAGTCCAAGTGACCCGGCCACCGGAGCCGGGCGCGTCAGAACCGATGCCATCACACGCACCACCGTCGTTCCGTTCAGGAGAGCTGTCCGACCCGCGATTGTCGGCGGCACTGAAAACACTGGAGCTCACCGTGCGCCGCCGCCTCGACGGCGTGCTGCACGGCGACCATCTGGGCCTGATCCCCGGCCCGGGCTCGGAGCCGGGGGAGGCGCGCGCCTATCAGCCCGGCGACGATGTGCGCCAGATGGATTGGTCGGTCACCGCCCGCACCACGCATCCACATGTGCGGCAGATGATCGCCGACCGCGAGCTGGAAACCTGGATGGTGGTCGACCTGTCGGCCAGCCTCGATTTCGGGACAGCAGCCTGTCAGAAACGCGATCTGGCGATCGCGGCCGCCGCGGCCATCACCCACCTCACCAGCGGCGGCGGCAACCGGATCGGCGCCGTGGTCGCCACCGGCGAACACCTCGTCCGTATCCCGGCGCGTACCGGCCGAGTACATGCCCAGTCGCTGCTGCGCAGTATCGCCACCACCCCGCATGCCCGCGACGGTGTGCGCGGCGACCTGCGGGGGGCGATCGAATCGCTGCGGCGTCCCCAGCGTAAACGCGGGCTGGCAGTGGTCATCAGCGATTTTCTCGGCGATATCGACTGGCAGCGTTCGCTGCGTGCCATCTCGGCCCGCCACGACCTGCTGGCGGTGCAGGTGCTCGACCCGCGCGATCTGACGCTGCCCGATATGGGCGATGTGGTGCTGCACGATCCGGAGACCGGGCGCACCCGCGAATTCAGCGTGACGCCCGCACTGCGCGCCGACTACGCCGCCGCCGCCCAGCGGCACCGCGAACAGGTCGAACAGGCCCTGCGCAACTGCGGCGCACCGGTGCTGACCCTGCGAACAGATCGGGACTGGATCGCCGATGTGGTCCGGTTCGTGTCCACCCGGCGCCACAGCCTCGGCGCCTCGACCGGGCGGGTGCCACGTCAGTGAGTATTTCGCATTTCACCGCACAGATCTGGCTCGGATTCCTCGCCGTCATCGCGCTGATCGCGCTCGGCTACATCCTGGTCCAGCGCAGCAGGCACCGCCATATGCTGCGGTTCAGCAATATGGAGCAGCTCGAGAAGGTCGCCCCGTCGCGGCCGAGCCAGTTCCGGCATGTACCGGTCGCGCTGATGCTGGTCGGCCTGGTGTTCCTGACCATCGCCGCGGCAGGTCCCACCTCGGTGCAGAAAGTGCCGCGCAACCGGGCGACGGTGGTGCTGGTGATGGACGTGTCGCTGTCCATGGAAGCCACCGATGTCCCGCCGAGCCGCCTGGAAGTGGCGCAGGAGGCGGGCAAGGATTTCGTCGACGGCCTCACCCCCGGGATCAACCTCGGGTTCGTGACATTCGCAGGTACGGCATCGGTGATGGTGTCCCCGACGACGAACCGGGAAGCCGCCAAGGCCGCCATCGACAACATCAAACTGGCCGAACGCACCGCCACCGGTGAGGGCATCCACACCGCGATTCAGTCCATCGAAACCCTGGCCAGCGTGCTGGGCGGGGCAGAAACACCGCCGCCCGCGCGGATCGTGCTGATGTCCGACGGCAAGCAGACCGTGCCCGACGACAAGGACGTGGACAATCCGCGGCACGCGTTCACCGCCGCCCGGCTGGCCAAGAGCAAGAACATCCCCGTGTCGACCATCTCGTTCGGCACCGAATGGGGTGCGGTCGAGATCCCAGACGAGGAAGGCGGCGGTTCCCAGCGGGTCCGGGTGCCCGTGGACAACGATTCACTACGCGAGATCGCGAAACTGTCCGGCGGTGATTTCTACACCGCGGCCAGCCTCGCCGAACTCAAGGCCGTTTACGACACCCTCGAGGAGCAGATCGGTTACGAGACCAGGCGCGGCGACGCCAGCAGACCGTGGCTACTGCTCGGCATGCTGCTCGTCGCCACCGGTGTGGTCAGCGGTCTGCTCTATCGTCAACGACTGCCCTGACACTGCTTGACACTGTCCTGCCATGGCGTTGCTGTGGGATCACACAAGGCGCGTGGTCCCCGCATGCCCGATGAACTCGAACAGATAGGTTGGTTCTCATGTCGAACTTCACAGCCCGCTCGGTCCTGGTGACCGGTGGTAACCGCGGCATCGGTCTCGCGGTCGCGCAGCGTCTGCTCGCCGACGGTCACAAGGTGGCCGTCACCCATCGCGGTTCCGGGGTTCCCGAGGGGCTTTTCGGAGTGAAGTGCGATGTCACCGACACCGAGTCGGTGGATCGTGCGTTCTCCGAGGTCGAGGCCCATCAGGGTCCGGTCGAGGTCCTGGTGGCCAATGCGGGCATTACCGACGACACCCTGCTCATGCGGATGACCGAGGAGCAGTTCGAGAAGGTCGTCGACGCAAACCTCACCGGCGCGTTCCGCTGCGCCAAGCGCGCCAACCGAGCCATGCTGCGCGCACGATGGGGCCGGATGATCTTCCTGGGTTCCGTTGTCGGTATGGCCGGTCAGGCCGGTCAGATCAACTATGCCGCATCGAAGGCCGGTGTTATCGGCTTGGCCCGTTCGGTCACCCGTGAGCTGGGTTCGCGTTCGATCACCGCCAATGTCGTCGCGCCGGGTTTCATCGAGACGGATATGACCAAGGATCTGCCGGATGATCTGCGGGACATGGCCAAGAAGTTCATTCCGCTGCAGCGTCTCGGCAAGGCCGAGGACGTGGCGGCGGTTGTCAGCTTCCTCGCCTCCGAGGACTCGGCCTATGTTTCCGGCGCAGTGATCCCCGTCGACGGCGGTATGGGCATGGGCCACTGACCCGCACCTAGTCACCCGACCACACGAAAGCCGCGCTGACGGCCGTAGTGCGCGGGCCGGCGATCTTGCCGGACGCGGCACACATTCACACTCGAGGGAGAACCGAGAACTCATGAGCGGACTGCTCGACGGCAAGACCATCCTGGTCACCGGCATCATCACCGACGCGTCGATCGCGTTCCACGCGGCGGCTATCGCGCAGGAACAGGGCGCGAAGGTGATCATCACTGGTATCTCGGAGCGTCTGCGGCTGATCGACCGTATCGCCAAACGGCTACCGAAAGAAGTGCCGCCCGCCATTGGGCTCGAT
Organism: Nocardia donostiensis; assembly: GCF_002081715.1. Classification (GTDB taxonomy): domain Bacteria; phylum Actinomycetota; class Actinomycetes; order Mycobacteriales; family Mycobacteriaceae; genus Nocardia; species Nocardia donostiensis. The sequence goes on from NZ_MUKP01000015.1 coordinate 16,099, forward strand.
GTCACCAGCGACGAGGACCTGCGTAAGCTTCCCGACGAGATCCGTCGCCTCGCGCCCGAGGGCCTCGACGGGGTGCTGCATTCGATCGCGTTCGCTCCCAAAACCCTGATGGGTCCGGACGCGCTGCCGTTCCTTGACGGCCCGAGCGCGGACGCGGCGAAATCGTTCGAGATCTCGGCGTGGAGCTATGCGGCGCTGGCCCGCGCGGTGCTGCCCGTGATGAACGAGCGCGGTTCGATCGTCGGTATGGATTTCGATCCTCGGACCGCCATGCCGTACTACAACTGGATGGGGGTGGCCAAGGCCGCTCTGGAATCGGTGAACCGATACGTGGCACGGGAAGTCGGGTACGCGAAGAAGATCCGGTCCAACCTGATCGCCGCCGGTCCGGTCAAGACGCTCGCTGCCAAGGCGATCGCCGGCACTGCCACCGATGACGCGAAGCAGCTCAAGCAACTGGACACCTACTGGGACGGTGCCTCGCCGATCGGCTGGGACGGCGGTGCCGAGGTGGTCGGTAAATCGATCGTCGCGCTGCTGTCGGACTGGTTGCCCGCGACTACCGGTTCGATCATCTACGTCGACGGCGGCGCAAGCCACAACACCTGGTTCCCCGAGAACGCGCCGCTGGACTGACCGAATCGACCGAGGAGGAGACATCGTGGCCCGCGCGGCCCATGCGTTACTGCTGCTGTCGTTCGGCGGGCCGGAACGGCCCGAGGATGTGATGCCGTTCCTGGAGAACGTCACCCGCGGCCGTGATGTGCCACCCGAACGCCTCGCCGAAGTCGCCGAGCACTATCTGCACTTCGGCGGGGTGTCGCCGATCAATGCCCTCAACCGCGACATCCTCGCGTCGGTGACGGCAGAACTGACGGCTGCGGGGATCGATCTGCCGGTGTACTTCGGCAACCGCAACTGGCATCCGATGGTGGAGGACACCGTCGCGCGGATGGCTGACGACGGTATCGATTCTGCACTGGTGTTTCCCACCTCGGCCTGGGGCGGCTATTCGGGGTGTCGTCAATACGACGAAGATATCGCCCGCGCCCGCGATGCGGTGGGCGCCGCCGCCCCGGAAATGGTGAAGCTGCGCCATTATTTCGACCACCCGTTACTGATCGAAGCGTTCGCCGACGCGATTCGCGCTGCGCGGCAACGGCTTCCGCAGGAGCGCCGCGACAGCGCGCGATTGGTGTTCACCGCGCATTCGGTGCCGATATCCGCCGACGCTGCTGCTGGGCCGCCCGCAGACGGCGGTGGTCTGTACAGCCGTCAGGTCGCCGAGGCTGCCCGGTTGTGTGCCGCTGCGACCGGTGCCGCCGACTACGATCTGGTGTGGCAGTCTCGGTCGGGTCCCCCGCAGGTGCCGTGGCTCGAGCCCGATATCGTGGACCATCTTGCGGCGCTGTCGGCGCGGGGCGTCGATGCGGTAGTGCTGTGCCCGGTCGGTTTCGTCTCCGACCATCTCGAAGTGATCTGGGACCTCGACAACGAAGCCGCCGATAAGGCCGAGGAGCTCGGTATGGCCTTCGCCAGGGCAGCCACACCGGGCACCGACCCCCGGTTCTCCCGGATGGTGGTGGAACTGATCAGCGAGCATCTCACCGACCAGCCGGTGCGCCGGCTCGGGCAGGTCCCCGGTTACGGCTGCACCGTCAACGGCGCACCGTGCGCACCCGGCTGCTGCGCACCGCCCGCCCGCACCCGGCCACGATAGGCGGTCGGCGGATCCACCACACTGGGATCGCGGCGGGGAGGCGTCGCGTCACAGCTGGTTCCGATGGACGCAACGAGCAACGGCGACAGGGAACGCCGTGCCGGTCAACAGGTGTACTCGTCCTCAGCTCAGGCCGCGGGCGGCGCTGCGAACGGCGACAAGGCGGGCGGCGCGAATAACGTCCCACAGTGGGCGCAGCAGGGATTCTTGGGCGGTGGCTGCGCTGGCCGAGGTCGGGGAGGAAGCCGGTTCCCGTTGCGCGACCGTGAGTATCGCCGCCACATGATCGGCGGTGTCGAGGATGCGCTTGGCGCGTAACGGAATCGAATCCGGATAGCTGTGCCGGCAGTAGGCGGCGAGTTCGGCTTCGATGAGTTCGCGCGGGTCGGCCTCGCCGGTGCCGATACCGGTGGTATGCAATCGCATCAGGGCATCGGCGGCGTCGCGGACGGCTTCGCGCATGGCGTATTCGGCTTCACCCAGCGTCATATCGGGGCCGGGCATAGGCGGGATCGGGGCGGTGTAAACGGTCCACTGCAGGGTCTCGTCATCGACCCGCTGGGGAATGAGCCCGGTGCCTTCGGTGCCTGGAACCCCGATGAGCAGACCCTCCCCGGCCTCCACGGCATCGGCGGCGAACGCGGTGCCCACCGGCAGGCCGCGCACATCACCGGGAACGGGCAGCACCAGCCGCAGTTGCGCACCGGGCACCGCCATCGTTTCCCGAATCACTTTGAGCAATGACATGACCGCGGTGCTCGGCGGATTGCTGTGCGATGACCACGGCAGATCGGTGCGTCCCCCGGTGATCGGGTCGCCCGCTGCAATGGTGTGCCGCGGCGCCCAGGCGTGCATGGCCTCGAGAATATCGTCGGGCGCGCTGCAGCCGGCCAGCCAGGAACCGGCCCACACCGTCAACGTGGCACTGGGAGAGCACATAATCTTCGAGCATAAAGGCTCGCGGCTACTCGCGGGCAGCCTCGTGCCCAGCAGGCTCGGTGACGAAGTCGATGAGCCGTTCCACCGCACCGATGAGCGGTGACTCGATATCGCGGAACGATTCCACCGCTGTGTACACTCGCCGCCACCCGTCCTGCGGCGTTCCCCAGCCCAGACGCTCGCACACCCCGGTTTTCCAGTCCTGGCCGTGCGGGATTTGCGGCCACTGCGCGATCCCGACCGTCGCGGGCCGCACCGCCTGCCAGATATCGACGAACGGGTGCCCGGTCACCAGCACGTGCGGGCCGAGACCGGTGGTGAGCTGGGTTTCCTTCGACCCGGAGACCAAATGGTCCACCAGCACCCCGACCCGCCTGCCCGGCCCGGGCACGAACTCGGCGAGCCGGGAACCGAGGTTGTCCAGACCCTCCAGATACTCCACCACCACCCCTTCGACCCGCAGGTCATGGCCCCACACTCGCTCCACCAGTGCGGCGTCGTGCACACCCTCCACCCAGATGCGGCTGGCCGCGGCCACCCGGGCCCGCAGACCCGCGACCCGGGTGGAACCGGACGCCGACCGGGCGCTCGGCTTCGCAGCGGTAGCCTCGGGCCGGACCAGGGTCACCGGTTCACCGTCGATCAGGAAGGCCGCCTCCCGCATCGCGAACAACCGCACCAGCCCGCGCGCATCCTCCAGCTTCACGAAATCACCGTCGTAGCTGCGGTCGAACCCGACCACCGCCCCGCAGAAACCGCTGGCCGCATCCTCGGCTACCAGATCACGCTCGGCTACCACCCGTGGCACCTGTCTACGCTGGGTGCGCGGATGCCCGGAGAAGATGTCGCTGCCGTACCTGTCGCCAGAGCTCATGCGCCGAAACTACTGCACCGACCGGTGTTCGGCCGATCGCGACGCAGGTGCGGGCACTACGCAGGTCCGAAAGCGTCCCGCGAGAAGTGGCGTAGACCGTTAGAGTGGAGGCGTGGCCGCAATTTTCTGGCTCGTCGCCGGCATTCTGCTGACGGCGGCCGAGATGTTCGTCGGTGAGCTGACGCTGCTGATGCTCGGTGGGGGCGCGCTGATCACCGCCGGAATCAGTTTCGCGGCAGACACCTCGGTGGTGCTCGATGCGGTGATTTTCGCGGTCGTTTCGATAGCACTGATGTTGCTGGTGCGGCCGATGTTGTTGCGCCGCTTCGCCACTCCGCCGCCGACCCCAACCAATGTCGACGCGCTGACCGGCAAAACCGCACTGGTGCTGGAACCTGTCGCCGCGCACAGCGGGCAGGTCAAACTCGACGGCGAGGTCTGGACGGCGCGGCCGTTCGACCCGGCTGAAGAGTATCCGGAGGGAACCACGGTGTACGTGATGAAGATCGACGGCGCGACAGCCGTCGTCTGGAAAGGGCCGTAATGGCTGTTCTGATCCTTGCCGCCGTCCTCGTCCTGTTGGTCGTGGTGGTGGTGTTCAAGTCGATCGCACTGGTACCACAGGCCGAAGCAGCGGTCATCGAGCGGTTGGGGCGGTATTCGCGGACCGTCTCGGGCCAGCTGACCTTCCTGGTGCCTTTCGCCGACCGAATTCGCGCGAAGGTCGATCTACGGGAACGGGTGGTGTCGTTCCCGCCGCAGCCGGTGATCACCCAGGACAACCTGACCCTGCAGATCGATTCGGTGGTCTACTTCCAGGTGACCAGCCCGCAGGCCGCTGTATACGAGATCAGCAACTATATCGCCGCCGTCGAGCAGTTGACCGTCACCACGTTGCGTAACGTCGTCGGCGGTATGACACTCGAGGACACCCTCACCTCCCGCGATCAGATCAACAGCCAGCTGCGCGGGGTACTGGACGAAGCCACCGGCCGCTGGGGCCTGCGGGTCGCTCGCGTGGAGCTGAAAGCGATCGATCCTCCGCCGTCGATCCAGGAATCGATGGAAAAGCAGATGAAGGCCGACCGTGAGAAGCGGGCGATGATCCTCACCGCAGAAGGCACCAGGGAATCGCAGATCAAAACGGCCGAGGGCGCCAAACAGGCGCAGATCCTGGCGGCTGAGGGCGCCAAGCAATCGGCGATCCTGTCCGCCGAAGGTGAGCGGCAGAGCCGCATCCTGCGAGCCCAAGGTGAGCGCGCCGCATCCTATCTGCAGGCGCAAGGCCAGGCCAAGGCCATCGAAAAAGTCTTCGCCGCCATCAAATCCGGTAAGCCGACCCCGGAACTGCTGGCCTACCAGTACATGCAGACCCTACCCATGGTCGCCCGCGGTGATGCGAACAAGGTGTGGCTGGTGCCGAGCGATTTCGGCAAGGCGCTGGAAGGATTCGCGAAGAACTTCGCCACCAAGGGCGAGGACGGTGTGTTCCGCTACGAGCCGCCCGCCGACGACGGCGCGACCAGCAAACCCGAGGACGACTCCGACGACGTCGCCGAATGGTTCGACACCGCACCGGATCCCGCGATCGAGCGTGCTGTCCGTGCGGCCGAAGCCACCGCCCGCACCCCTGTCGACACTCTGGCGCCGAGCACACCGTCGCGCGGTACCGAACCCTCCCCGCACAAACCGGTGATCCCGCAGCAGGAAGCGTTCCCGCCGAACCAGCCGCCGGAGAACTTCACCGCGTCCGAGGCTCCGCAACAGCCCCATCCGCCGGGGCCGACCGCTGAGGAGATCCACGGCCGCCCTTGGCAGCCGCCGCAATTCCCACAGCAGTAACCGAAAACGCCGCTGCCGCCCCGGAACCCGCTGGTTCCGGGGCGGGCTTGTGTGCAGGCTCGTCGTCGACGGCTCGTACACCAGTGCTGGCTATCCTGCCCGGTTCGCGAGGAAAGCTGTGCCACAAGCCTTTCGGGTGTCCCTTTTGCGCTACGTATGAACCTGCGTTCGATCTCGGGTCGTAGGAACTTGTGTGTACGCCGTACCGCGCCGAACGCCACGAAGCCGAGTAGCCGGGGCCAGTCCGAATAGCGTCTCCCGGGAGGCCCGGTGATGCAGCGGAATTCGGACAGGCTGGCACAAGACCGCCCCGTGCGGCGCGCGGTGGAACACAATCGGAATCAGCTGGCGAACAAGGGTTACGGGGGGTCGATGCGGTCACGCAGAGTGGTGCTGCAGGCAGCGCTGGTCGCGCCGTTCGTCGCGGCATGTGCCCCCGGGCTGCTGCTCGGTAATCCTGGCTCGGTGCGGATCGCGGTGTCCTGGAGCGGGCTGGAATTGACGGCGTTCAACGCGGTACTGGCCGGTCTGAGATTTCCGCATCCGGTGGAAGTGGTGCCGCTGGGCGACGAGATAGGCACCGCATTCACGGCAGACGGCCGCTCCGCTCCCGATATCGTCATGCTGCCGCATGCCGGGCGGGTACGGGAACTGGCCGAACGCCGCCGGGTGCGGCCGGTCGCCGAGAAACTGTGGCACGACGAACACGGTGCGCGATACCCGGAAACGTGGCGGCGGCTGGCCTATCACCAGGGAAAGCCGTATGCGGTGCCGTTCAAAGCGGCTGCGAAGTCGCTGGTGTGGTACGACCGCGAATCCGTCGCCGAACACGATCTGGGGGACCCGGCGAGCTGGACGCTGCCGCAGTGGCGGGATCGGATGACAGCACTGGCAGGCAGTGGGCGGCGGCTGCTCGCGCTGGGCGCCGCCGATGGCTGGGTGCTCACCGATATGTTCGAAAACGTGCTGCTCGCCGAGTCGCCGCCGGAATACGAGGCGATGGGACAGGCGCAGGGTGAACGTGACTGGGACCGGGACGGGGTACGCGCCGCATTCGCCCGATCAGGGGAGCTGTGGTCGCATCCCGACGCGTTAGCAGGCGGAGTGGGACCGGCACTGACCAGGCAGTTCCCCGATGCGGTGCGCGAGGTGTTCCAGCATCGGCGGGCAGTCATGGTGGCGGCGCCGGATTTCGCCGAACCCGTGGTCCGCGATGGGCTGCGCCTGGCCGGCCGCGGCGACGACGTTGTCGGGGTCGTGCCGTTCCCCGCCGTCGAACGGGGTGTGCCCGGTCCGCGGATCCTCGGCGGCGATGTCATGGTTCTTACCGAATCAGCGGGCCCACGCGCAGACGCGCTGGTTGCCGCGCTCGCGGCGCCGCAGGCCCCGCTGCCCTGGATGCGGCGGTACGGCGGTTTCCTCGGTCCCAATCTCCGCACTCGGGGTGAATATTCGAGCTGGCTGGCTCCGTTGGCAGCCGAACAGGGCAGCGGGGAGATCTTCGATCTGTCCGACCGGCTCGGTGCGGTAGGCGGCCGCGACGGGCTCTGGCGGGTGCTCACCGATTTCCTGATCGAAGTCGGCGCGCAGGTCTGCGATGTCGGCGCGGCAAGCGAACGGGCGGTGGCGGCGTTGAACCGCTTCGAGCGGAGGCAACGGTGACGCATCCCCCCGATTTCCGGGCCCACGGCTTGCGGATCGAGCTGGCCACCCGGCGTATCCGCGGACCCTTGGTCTCCGGGCGTCCACCGCGGCGGGGTCTGGGCTGGCCTGCCTGCCTGCCTGCGGCGGCGTTGCTGGCGCTGCTGGTCGTACCCGCCGGGTGGACGGTGATACTGGCGGTGCGAACCCGGCCCGATATCGCCGGATGGTGCCTCGGTGTCGCGGTGGCGGCAGTCGCGCTCGTCCGGCTCACCCGGCGTCTCCTGCCCGACCGGGAGCCCGGCTCGGCCCCGGGGCAGGCGACCGGCCCCACTCCCGGATCCGCGTCGGTTACCGTACGAGGTCATGCTGGTGTTTCCGCGCCGGAACCTTCGCAGAGTTCGGCGCAGGCTCCTGCACCGGTCCCTACGAGCAACCGCGCCCCGGGCTCGGGTAACGGCCACGCTGCCAGCGGCTCCGCCGTGGTCTCCGGGGATACGTCTGGGGCGGATTCAGCGGCTGATCGTGCTGCGAATGCTGCGACCGGCCCGGTTAGCGACTCCGCACGCGCAGACGGCGATCCACCACAGCGGGATGCCCGGATACCCGAACTCCGTGCGACGTTCCAGGCCGAACATCCGCCTCTGCGCCCGGATCGAACTCCTGTCGCCGGACAGCGCACCCACTCGGACAGCCGATGGGAGTTGCCGCGCCCACTGCTTGGCGTGCTGTTGTTCATCGGCGCAGCGATGGCGGCCCTTTCCGTATGGGGACTGGGCCGCGCGCTCGGCCCCGGCAGCGGCTGGTCGTATCTGCGCACCCTGGTGTGGGTGGTGTTCGCGCTGGTGCTGCTGGTCGGCGCGCTGCTGCTGGCGTGGTTCAGCCGCAGCGCCCGGTGGCTGTGGCTACCGCTGATCGTGCCGTTCGGGGTGTCGGCGTTCGTGTCAGGGGTGGCGTTCCGGTTGAGTTTCCAGTACATCGGTCCGCTGTGGGGGACCGGCGTCACGGCCTACCGCTGGTGGTTCGTTTTCCTGCTCGGGTCGGCGTTCCTGTGGACCTGGCTGGGTTTTCTCACCTGTCTGTTCCGCGCCGGAATCGCCGCGATACAAGCGGATCCGGTGCGGGGCTGGTACCTGCACAACGGCGAGGGATGGTTGCTGTGGCGGCTGTTTCTCCTGTTGCGGCCGATCGTACTGGTGGCGGGGCTGATCGTCGCTGTGGCTGCGGCGCGGGTTTTCGATGTGGTGCTCATCGGTGTGCCGGGTGCGATGCAGTACCAACTGGACAGCGCCACCGTGCACTGGTGGCGGCTGGTGACCGACCCGGACCTGCCCGCCGGGCAGGCAGCAGCGTATTCACTGCCGCTGGCGGTGCTGGTCGGCGTCCTCGCCTGGGTGCTGCAGACCGGGCTGCGCCGCTATCCGATCTGGATGCTGCCGACAACGATCGATCACCTCTACACCCGGCGCAGCCCGCGTTTCCAGCTGAGCGCAGTGCGCCTGGTCCGGGCCATCGGTATCGGGGCGGTGTGGACATTGGCGCTGCTCCCGGTCGCGGTGCTGGGCTACGCCGCCGTGCGGAACCCACAGGGGCCTGCCATCGCCGCGTTCTCCGGCACCTGGGGCGACCGGGCGTTGATGCGGTCGCTGCTGGCCACCGGACTCGTCGCTGCCCTGGTCACCTTCGTGGTGATCGTCGCGGCTGCCCCGCTGGCATACCGGCTCGCCGCGCCCCGCACCGCGCCTGTGTTCGCGCGCGCCGTGGTCATCGTGCTGGTGGTGTTCGCGGTGCTGCCGGTGCAGAGCTATATGGGACCGCTGGATGCATTGATCGACGACTATGGTCTGTCCGGCACCCGGATTCCGCTGATCCTGGTACACGCCGCCGCCGGCCTGCCGATCGCGATCCTGATCCTGCGCGGCGCGATACTCGCCCCGCCGGGCAGCTCGGCCACCGATGCGTTACACGGTCTGGCCGCACCCGGCGCGGTCGCCGGAAGGCTGCTGGTGTCGGCGGGACCTTCGCTGGGTGCGGTGGCGGTGCTCGAATTCGTGCAGGTGTGGAACGATTTCGTGATCGGGTTGCTGGTCAGCGGGGCCGGGGCGTCGCCGTGGTCGCTGCTGCTGTGGGGTGAGGCGCGACAGTTCGGGGAAAACACCGCCCAGCTCGCCGCCGGTTCGCTGCTTGCCGCGGTCGTCCCGGTGACGCTGGTATTGCTCACCTGGCGGCGCTGGCTGCTGCCCGGTCTGACCGGAGGGGTGCTGCGATGAACCGCCACCGGCCGCCTGCAGTGGACCTGCGCGGATTTCTGCACTACCTGTCGGCGTCGGATCCGCAGCGCATACTGTCCAGTTCGGCGGTGGTCGTGGGCGCCGTGCTGCTGGAACTGGTGCGCAACATAGTGGTGAGCTCGTTCGAGGAGACCAGCGCGGTGCAGTTGGTCGCCGATCGCCTGTGGTGGCTGTGGTTGCTGGTCGGCGTGGGACCACTCATCTGGTATGCCTACCAGTTCCGCAACGGGCGGCGCGCGCGGGCACAACTGGCACGCAGGCAGGATCGGCTCGCTGAACTCATCGCGCCTCCGGCCGCAGAGACGGCAGCGCGGGCGATCGTGCCACCGCCGGTGGTGGAAGAGGAGCTGGAAGACGATCTGAGAGCGGCAGTGCTGCGGGAGCTGCCGGTGGCCGAATACGAACCGGCCACGCTGCTGGCGGTGCTGACCGCGATACTCGAGGCGCCCTCGCTACTGCCGCCGGACCACCAGCCCGAACTGTCGCCGAACCACCAGCCCGACCCCACCACCCCGGGGGAGTTGCAGGCGGTGCTGGAACGCCGACGCGTGCTCGTCTGCCGGGATACGCACCGCTATTGGGTATTCCGGGTGCCGGAGAAGCCACTCCGGGAGGAAGTGCTGACCAGGCCGGAGTGGAAGGCCGCCCTGACCGTGCTGGCCCGCCACCGCGCCGACCAGGCCGCCGATTGGGCGCTGGCCCTGGAAACCGTGCCTTTCGCGTCCGATGCGCGGCGCTGGTTCGACGCCGAGGAACCGTTGCTGTGCAGGCTGGTCACCGCCTGTGCCGCCGACGGGGCCGCAGCGGAGGTTCCGGTCGCGGCGGTGGCGCACCTGGCGAGAATCAGCGACGCTCTGGATGTCTGGTACGCGTGCAGCGGCCGCGTTCCACACGAGACCGCGGTGCCGTCGGCCCTGTGCCGGATGAAGCAGATCGATCAACTCGTGATTACTCGTGATCTGGCTCTGCTGCGGTCGCAGCCGCTCGGTAAACGGCCGAAAAACTACCGGCCGCGCCGCTGGTCCACCGTTGTCGCGGCCCGCTGGGAACACCACCAGGCGCTCGAACAGCTCGATGATCTATCGGACAGCACCCAGCTGGCCAAGGCAGTCGCCGGTTTCGAGAGGGCTTGGTGGTTGCTGCCGCGCGCCGATATCGACGCCGAAGTCTGCACTCTGATCGATCTCGCGGTGGCCCATATCCGGCAAGGCCGCCTCGACGCCGCCCTGGACCGGCTGGAACTGGCCGAAATCCGTACCCGGGGTGGCTGGTATCCGAGCGGTCGCGCCCACGTGCACGAGGTGACCGGTGTGCTCTGGTGGGCGCGTGGCGAATCGCAGCGGGCGCTGCGCTGCTGGCAGCGGGCGCTGACCGGCTACCGCGACATCGACGACGATCACGGTATCGGGCGCTGCCTGCAACATCTGGGCTCGGCCGTTGTGCTCGCCCCCGAGCACGGCGCGTTGCTGCTGGGCGACGACCCGCCCGAGGTGCGCGAGGTGCTGCGCCAGGCGTGCGGCTGGCTGGTCGAGGCCGCGCGCCGATATCCGGATGCAGCGTATGCGCGGTATTACGCCGACCGCGCTCGCTCGGCTCTCGATGCAGGCCGGAGAGAGCGGGGAAGAGGGCAAACCCTTTTCTCGTCCGAACCCGCCGACATCCCATCCTCGGGTGTCGACCGCTGGCCGCTGTCCGTGCCGGACGAGCCGGAACCGGTTCCCTGACCCAGACTCGGCCAGCTCTCGAGGCTCGGCTTGTTGTTCGGGTGCGTGTCGCCGAGTTTTCGACCCCCTCTGCTCCCTGAAGGGATGGGATTCCAACTCTCGCGAGTGAGGTTTGGTGTTTCACCGCAGGCAGCTGGAATATCGAGCCTTGTACAGTCTTACGTCCGTTCCGCGGGCGTTGGTATCTCCACCGGCCCGGCGGCGACAGTTCAGGGCTGTATCCGACGCGCTGCTCTCCGCCTGAACGCGGAGATTTGCGCGCTACGTCCACTGGGTTACCCGTCCCGCTGTCCACCCGCATGGCGCAGCAATGCGGCGGCCAGTTCGACCGGCCCGGGCAATCCGGGCTCCGAGTGCGGGTACTTCGTGTTCGAGCACCCGCTGCTGGCCGCCGTTCCGCGGGTTCGTCATCGTATCGGGTACGGAAGGCTAGCCCGTGTCGTTCCGGCGCTCGCCACGCTCGCCCTTGATGGATGAGGGCATACCGTATGTTCCGAACTGGTGCGGGGCCGAGCCGATTGTGGAACGGCACCCGCTCCCGTGCGCTACTGATCCCGCGCCTGCGCCGGGCCGGACACGACCGGATCACCGGCGGAAGCTGCGTCTGCTTCCGCCTGCGGCGCCCAGCGCATATCGACGAGCAGCCCGATGACACCGATGGCGACGCAGACCGCGGAGACGACGAGCATCGCCGGATGGGTGCCGCCGGCCAGCGCGTCGGCCAAGATCACCGTCGCCACCGTGCCCGGCATAATCCCGGCGATACTGGCGAGCAGATACGGCCAGAAACGAACCGAGGACAGCCCGCAGCAATAGTTGACCACCGAGAACGGCGCGAACGCGATCAGCCGCAGCGAACCCACGGCAAGCCACCCGCGCCGCCGCAGGCGTTCGTCGATGGCGCGGACCGCCGGATGCCGTAACCGTGCGGCGACCTGATCACGGTCCACCGCCCTGATCAGCAGGAAAGCCAGCGCGGCGCTGATCGTCGTTGCGGTAACGGCGATACCGATACCCAGCGCGGGACCGAACAGTACTCCGGCGCCGACGGTGAACACCGTGCGCGGAATCGGCGCCACCGTGATGAGCGCATGCGCTACCAAGAACAGCAGCGGGAAGACCGGCCCCACCGTGCCCGCCCACTCCTGCATCTGGGCCGGAGTCGGCAGCGGGACCAGGAATGTCGCGGCGAACAGCAGCACGACGCCGAGCAGCAGGACGGCGAATCGCCGGTCGCGGATCAGTCTGGGCACCGGGTGAGGTTACCCGTTGGTAGCGGCAGGCACCGGTGGGTGGCACGGAGCGTCCCGCTAGCATCGGAGGGGAACGTGCTGAATGCTCGTTAACCTAAGTATCTGCTGAGCTGGGCAGATACACAGGTACCGGCGCGCGCAAGTGGTGCGCCCGTACTCGAATGGAAGAGGGAAAGCAGCTTATGGCGATAGCTTCAGAGCCCGCGGCTGGAGGGAACCCCGGGCCGCCCGCCGAAGTGCCCGAGTACTCCGCATGGCGTACGGGCGTGGCGGGCGTGCTGGCCAAGACCCGCAAGGTCGACGCCGCCGAACTCGGCGACGAACCGGAAAAGCTGCTGGATCAGGTGACCTACGACGGCCTGACCGTCGCACCGTTGTACACCCGGCGCAACGAACTGCCGGAACAGCCGCTGCCCGGCGCGTTTCCGTTCGTCCGCGGCCGCGAGGCGACACGCGACGTGCACCGCGGCTGGTACGTCAGCGCCCGGGTCGCGGCCCGCACCGGCACCGCCGCCAACACCGAGATCCTGACCGGTCTGGAGAACGGGATCAGCTCGATATGGCTCGGCGTGGGCGAGCACGGCGTACCGGCAGCCGAACTGCCCGCCGCGCTGGCCGGGCTGCTGTTCGAACTGGCGCCGTTGACGCTGGACGCAGGCACCGCCACGGCCGAGGCCGCGGCACAACTGTTCTCCGTGCTCGACGACTACACCGCACCCGAGCGTGCCGATATCCGCGTCGCACTCGGCGCCGCGCCGCTGACGAGCAGTTTCGCCGGTCGCGCCGATATCGGTTTCGCCGAGGCTATTGCCCTGGCCGGGCAGGCAGCTGCCAGAACGGAAAGCGTACGGGCGATCACCGTGGACGGCACGGCCTTCCACGACGCGGGCGCCGCCGACGCGCAGGAACTGGGCGCGGCGGTCGCGGCCGGGCTCGAATACCTGCGCGGCCTCACCGGTGACCTGCCTGCCGCGGATGCGCTGGAGCAGGTGGATTTCCGTTTCGCCGCCACCGACGACCAGTTCGCCACGATCGCCAAGTTCCGTGCCGCCCGGCAACTGTGGGCGCGTGTCGCGCACGTCTGCGGAGCGCCGGAGTCGGGTAACGCCCCGCAGCACGCGGTGTCCTCGGCGGCGATGATGAGCCAGCGTGATCCGTGGGTGAACCTGCTGCGCACCACGCTCGCCGCGTTCGGTGCGGGTGTGGGCGGCGCCGACACGGTGACGGTGCTGCCGTTCGATTCGGCGCTGCCCCCGGGCGAGCTCGGCGTTTCCGCCGCATTCTCCGAACGGATGGCCCGTAACACCCAGCTGCTGCTGCTCGAGGAATCCCACCTCGGTCACGTACAGGACCCCGGTGCCGGCTCCTGGTACGTCGAGGACTTCACCGCCGCGCTGGCGGCGAAGGCATGGGAGTTCATGCAGGAGATCGAGGCCGCGGGTGGTTATCTGGCTGCACTGGACTCCGGCCTGATCGCCGAGCGTATCGCCGAGACCAAGGCGGCCCGCGACGCCGATGTCGCCCACCGCCGCACCGCGGTCACCGGCGTGAACGAATTCCCGAACCTGGCCGAGAAGCCGCTGTCGGCGGCGGCTCGCGAACCGGGGCGGGTCGCCCGCTACGGCGCGGCATTCGAGGCGCTGCGCGACCGTTCTGACGCCTATCTGGCCGAACACGGCGCGCGCCCGCAGGCGCTGCTGGTGCCGCTGGGCACGGTGGCCGAGCACAATGTGCGGGTCACCTTCATCGCCAACCTGCTCGCGTCCGGCGGTATCGAATCGGTCAACCCCGGTCCGCTGGACATCGACGGAGTCCGAGCAGCGGCAACAGGATCCGGCGCGAAGATCGCCGTGCTGTGTGGTTCGGATGCCCGTTACGGAACCGACGCCGGTCCGGCCGTGACGCAGTTGCGCGCGGCAGGCGTGCAGACCGTGCTGCTGGCCGGTCCGGAAAAAGCGGTCGCCGGGCTGAGTGACGACCAGCGTCCCGACGGGTTCCTGACGGCGCGTATCGACGCGGTCGCGGCATTGACCAGCCTGCTGGAGAAGGTGGGAGCCTGATGACGACACCGAAGATCGAACACCTGATCGGCAGTTTCGCCGATGTGCCGCTGACCGAGCGCGCGCCGCAAGCCGCCGCTGTGGACACCGCACAGGTCGATGCCTTCCTGAAGGCTTCGGCCGCCGCCAACAACTACGCGCCCGAACAGCTGGTGTGGTCGACGCCCGAAGGTATCGACGTCCCACCGGTGTTCACCAAGGCCGATCGCGACGCCGCCGTTGCCGAGGGCTTCCCCCTCGACAGTGTGCCCGGTATCGCGCCGTTCGTTCGCGGCCCGTACCCGACGATGTATGTCAACCAGCCGTGGACCATCCGCCAGTACGCGGGCTTCTCCACCGCCGCCGATTCCAACGCCTTCTACCGACGCAACCTGCAGGCAGGCCAGAAGGGCCTGTCGGTGGCGTTCGACCTGGCCACCCACCGCGGCTACGACTCCGACCATCCACGAGTGCAGGGCGATGTCGGTATGGCCGGGGTGGCGATCGACTCGATCCTGGACATGCGCCAGCTCTTCGATCACATTCCGCTGGACCAGGTCAGCGTGTCGATGACGATGAACGGCGCGGTGCTGCCGATCCTGGCACTGTACGTGGTCGCCGCCGAGGAACAGGGCGTCACTCCCGAACAGCTGGCCGGAACCATTCAGAACGACATTCTGAAAGAGTTCATGGTCCGCAACACCTACATTTATCCGCCGAAACCGTCGATGCGGATCATCTCCGATATCTTCGCCTACACCAGCGCGAAGATGCCGAAGTTCAACTCGATCTCGATCTCCGGCTACCACATCCAGGAAGCAGGCGCGACCGCCGACCTGGAGCTGGCCTACACCCTCGCCGACGGCGTCGAATACATCCGCGCCGGTATCGACGCGGGGATGGCGGTGGACAAGTTCGCGCCGCGGCTGTCGTTCTTCTGGGCGATCGGGATGAACTTCTTCATGGAGGTCGCCAAACTGCGTGCCGGGCGCTTGCTGTGGAGCGAACTGGTGGCGAAGTTCGACCCGAAGAACCCGAAATCGCTGTCGTTGCGCACCCATTCGCAAACCTCCGGCTGGTCGCTGACCGCCCAGGACGCCTACAACAATGTGGCGCGCACCTGCATCGAGGCGATGGCCGCGACCCAGGGGCACACCCAGTCGCTGCACACCAACGCCCTCGACGAGGCGCTGGCCCTGCCGACGGATTTCTCCGCCCGCATCGCCCGCAACACCCAGCTGCTGATCCAGCAGGAGTCCAACACCACCCGGCCGATCGACCCCTGGGGCGGCTCCTACTACGTCGAATGGCTCACCCACCAGCTGGCCAACCGGGCCCGCGCGCATATCGCCGAGGTGGAGGCGCACGGCGGTATGGCCCAAGCCATCGGCGAGGGTATTCCGAAGCTGCGGATCGAGGAGGCCGCCGCCCGCACCCAGGCCCGTATCGACACCGGCCAGCAGCCGGTGATCGGTGTGAACAAATACCAGGTGGCCGAGGACCACGAGGTGGAAGTTCTCAAGGTCGAGAACTCCCGGGTGCGCGCCGAGCAGCTGGAGAAGCTGCGGAAACTGCGCGCCGAACGCGACCAGGACGCGGTGGACCGGGCGTTGCACGCGTTGACCCGCGCCGCGGCCGCCACCGAAGGCGGGATGGAAAACAATCTGCTCGCGCTGGCCATCGACGCTGCCCGCGCCAAGGCGACCGTCGGTGAGATCTCCGACGCGCTGGAAAAGGTCTACGGCCGCCATCAAGCCGAGATCCGTACGCTGTCCGGTGTGTACCGCGACGAGGCAGGCAAGGTCACCAACATCACCACGGCCGGTGACCTGGTCGAAGAATTCGCCGAGGCCGAGGGCCGTCGTCCGCGCATCCTGGTCGCCAAGATGGGCCAGGACGGCCACGACCGCGGTCAGAAGGTGATCGCGACGGCCTTCGCCGATCTGGGTTTCGACGTCGACGTGGGCCCGCTGTTCCAGACCCCGGAAGAGGTGGCGCGCCAGGCCGCCGACAACGACGTGCACGTTGTCGGTGTGTCGTCGCTGGCGGCCGGTCACCTCACGCTGGTGCCCGCCCTGCGGCAGGCACTGGCCGATGTCGGCAGGCCCGACATCATGGTCATCGTCGGTGGTGTCATCCCGCCCGGTGACTTCGACGAGTTGTACGCCGCCGGGGCTGCCGCGATCTTCCCGCCGGGCACGGTCATCGCCGATGCGGCGATCGATCTGCTGCGCAAGCTGGCCGCCGAACTCGGCCACGAGATCGGGGCGGCGGGCAGCTCGACCGAGACAGACAACTCGTAATGAGCAGGCGCGTCATCGATGTGGACGCGCTCGCGCAGGCGGTCCGCCAGGGGGAGCGGGCCGCTGTGGCGCGGGCGATCACCTTGGTCGAATCGACCAGGGCCGATCACCGGGAGCAGGCTCAGCGGCTGCTGCTGCAGCTGACCCCGGCGACCGGGGCGGTGGTGTCGAACCGGGTCGGCATCACCGGTGTTCCTGGCGTCGGGAAGTCGACGTTCATCGACGCGCTCGGCATGTACCTGATCGGTCAGGGTCACCGCGTCGCCGTACTGGCCGTTGACCCGTCGTCCACCCGCACCGGTGGCTCCATTCTCGGTGACAAGACCCGGATGGCTCGCCTGTCGGTGGAACCGGATGCCTATATCCGTCCCTCACCCACCGCGGGCACGCTCGGCGGCGTGGCCAAAGCAACCCGCGAGACGATCGTGCTGCTCGAAGCCGCGGGCTACGACGTGATCCTGGTGGAAACCGTCGGCGTCGGCCAGTCCGAGGTGACGGTGGCGAATATGGTCGACGTGTTCTGCTTCCTCACCCTGGCCCGCACCGGCGATCAGTTGCAGGGCATCAAGAAAGGTGTGCTCGAGCTGGCCGACCTGGTCGCGGTGAACAAGGCCGACGGCAAACATCAGATGGAGGCCAAGTCCGCGGCACGGGAATTGAGCGGCGCGATGCGGCTGATTCATCCGCATGACGCGCTGTGGCGTCCGCCGGTGCTCACCATGAGCGGGCTGGAAGGCACCGGGCTGGAGAAATTCTGGTCTACCGTGCTCGAGCACCGCAGAGTGCTCACCGACGCGGGCGAATTCGCCGAAAAACGCCGCCGCCAGCAGGTCGATTGGACCTGGACCATGGTCCACGATCAGTTGCTGCGCCGGCTGGCCGATAACCCGAAGGTGCAAGCCATTCGCGGCGACGTCGAGCAGCAGGTGCGTGCGGGAACCCTGA
The DNA here is from genome assembly GCF_002081715.1 of Nocardia donostiensis. Classification (GTDB taxonomy): domain Bacteria; phylum Actinomycetota; class Actinomycetes; order Mycobacteriales; family Mycobacteriaceae; genus Nocardia; species Nocardia donostiensis. The sequence continues at coordinate 33,670 of NZ_MUKP01000015.1, forward strand.
CCGCAGCTCTGGCAGCCGAGCAGCTCTTGGACGCATTCGACAGCTGAACAACCGAGGCAGGACGACCGGCCGGCGGACAGCGCACGTTGCTGTCCGCCGGCCGCGTACGCACCTGCCATGCCCGTCCGTCAACTTGCGGCAAAAATATTGCTGCCACAGAAATATTGCCGGTACGGAAATATTCTGTGAGGCTATCTACATGGATGGAGATGCCCTCGGCCTGCGGGAACGTAAGAAGGCTGAGAAGCGGCTGGAGTTGAGTCTGGCCACGATCCGGTTGGTGATCGACAACGGCTGGAATACGGTCTCCGTCGCCGATATCGCCGCTGCGGCAGGCGTTTCCGAACGCACCTTCCGCAACTACTTCAGCAGCAAAGCGGAAGCTGTGGCCTCCCGGCACCTGGACCGGATGCGCCGGATCTGCGAGGAGCTTCGCTCTCGCCCTGTTGGGGAGCCGTTGTGGGCGGCGCTACCCGGTGCGGTGCTCGCTGAGTTCGAACTGGGTGAAGGCGGTGTCGCTGCCGGTCCGGGGACCGGTTCGCACTGGGCGGAGGGGGTGCGGCGAATGGTCGCTGAGCCAGCGGTGCGGGGCGCGATTCTCGAAGCCGACGCAGTAGCTCGGGACGAACTGGCCGCTGTGATCGCCGAACGCGTCGGTGCCGACGTACAGCGCGATGTGTACCCGAAACTGGTGGCCGCCGTAGTCAGCACCGCCTGCTCGGTCGCCGCCGAACACGCGATCACTACCGAAACTCCCGATTCTGATGCCGTGATCCTGCGCGACATTCTGACGATGCTGGCGGCGGGGCTGCCGTGAGTCCGAACAGCGCCGCCGCATTGTGGTGACAGACGTGTCGTAGCCAGTCGTCGCCGAGACCGAGGCGCTCCAGTGCGGCCAGTGCGTGCTGGTACGGGTAGGGGATGTTCGGGAAATCGCTGCCGAACAGGATGCGGTCGCCCAGATCGAGCAGCCGGCCGCGGTCGCTGGCCGGGAACGGGATATCGGCTTCGGTGAAATCGGTGAACGCCATGGTGGTGTCCAGGTGTACGCCCGGGTATCGCTGCGCCAAGTCGAGGAAGTCGCGGTACTCGGGCATACCCATATGCGCGATGATCAGCCGCAGTCGCGGGAACCGGCGCAGCAGTTCGGTGATCGGTTCCGGTCCGGTGAACGTGCCCGGCGCCGGACCCGAACCGCAATGGATCAGCACCGGGACACCGGCGTCCGCCAGGGCGCCCCAGACCAGGTCGAGCAGCGGGTCGTTCGGATCATAATCGCCGACCTGGATGTGACACTTGAAGATCCGGGCACCCCGCGAGAGCGCGGTTGCCACATACTCGGCCGCATCCGGTTCCGGATAGAAGGTCGCGGTGTGCAGGCAGTCGGGTACTCGTCCGGCGAAGTCGGCGGCCCAATCGTTTAGCCATGCAGCCATCGCCGGTTTGTGCGGATACACCAGCGACGTGAACGCACGCACACCGAAACCGCGCAACGTCGCCAACCGCACCGATTCCTCGTCGCGATAGGTGATCGGCCACGGCCGCCCGGTCAGCGGCCCCGCCGAATCGAAATACGCCCACACCTTGCGCAACACCCGCTCCGGCATGAAATGCGTATGTATGTCGATGAGCCCGGGCAGGCCGAGCCTGCGGTACAACTCGTCGGAAGAGGTGTGCGTGCCGGTCACCGAGCCTCCCCGATTACCGTGGCAACAGGGCTGGTAGCGCCGCCGGACGGGTACACCAACTCGTAGGTAAGAGTGTGCGCGCCGGTCATCGCGCCTGCCCGGAGACCGCCGTAACAGGGCTGGGAGCGGCGCTGGGCGGGTATACGCGGCGGGCGAAATCGCCGACCCGTTCGATCAGCCGGTCGAAGAACCGTTCCTGATCGGTGCCGACCACGATATCGGCGTTGGGTGGGCGGCCCCACATACCCGCCCAGTCGGCCACCGTGGTGGCGCGCGTGAGCGTGCCTGCCAGTTCGACGCCCACCGTCGCGGGCCGCATCCGGGCCAGGCTCGGGTCCAGCGCGACGGCCGCGGCGAACGGGTCGTGCATATGCGCCAGATAACCCTGGTCGTAGGCGTGGTGGAAATCGAAGTAGAACCGCACCGCGTCGGTGAGATGCCGAATGATCGGGTTGCTCGTCACCGAGGATGCGCCCGGTGCATCGTTCGGCGACACCGTCTCCACCGGGAAACTCCCGGCGCGGGCAGCCAGGCGAGTCAGGTGCGCGGGACGCATCTCGATGGTTTCGGTGATGTCGAGTGCGCAGACGATGGGCCGCCGGTCCGCCGGTGCCGCGGAGAAGGCATCGAACACCTCCTTGGCGGCCTCGGGGTCCACATGCACATTCCACTCGTTGGTCGGTGTGGTGTTACCAGGATGGTTGAACGCACCGCCCATGATCACCAGACGACGCAGCAGCCGCGGCAGTCGCGGCTCCGCGCGCAACGCCAGCGCCAGATTCGTCAGCGGCCCGGTGCACAACCCGATGAGCTGCCCCGGACGCTCCCGCGCAAGTTCCACCCACATCCGCGCCGCATCGCGTCTGGACACCGCGCGCGTAGGCGTGGGCAGTTCGGCGTACCCGACACCGCACGGCCCGTGGGTGTCCTCGGTGGTGCGCAGCGGTATCGCCAGCGGTTCGGCCGCGCCGAGAGCCACCTCGATCTCCGGCGCCCGGCACACCTGCAGCCACGCCAGATTGTTCACCGCGACCTGCGCCGCCCCCACATTCCCCGCGGTCGACGCGATCCCCACGATCTCGGCCTCGGGGCTGGCCAGCAGGTACAGCAATGCCAGCGAGTCGTCCACCCCGGTGTCCACATCGACGATGATCTGCTGTCGCACGGCTCGAGCCTAGCCAGCGCCCCGCAGGCTCCTGCCGCGGCCCATCCTCGCGGGTATCAGCCGCGGCCAGAAGCGGCGAGCAGCGCCCACATCGGCAGCGTCGCGGCCAGACGGCGTGCGGCCATTGTCAGGCCAGGCGAAATACCGGCGCCAACGCCACTTGCTGCCCGGGTGCGGGGTAGAGCGGTATTGGTGGTGCAGCTGCCCACACCGAGTACACCGCAATGATGTACCGGCGATCTCAGCGAGGTAAGGGCTGGCAGCTTTGCGTTTTCGTTCTTCACGCGCATGTGGTTTTCACCACCGGGCATCGGGTGTTCACGGCGCGGTACCTGTCACGGTTGGCTCAAAGGCGTTTCCTCGCGGTGGTTGCGGCAGGAGTTCCTCGAACTGGTCCAGCACTACCGGCGGGCACAACACTTGTGGTTCGGCTCCTACTTCGCGGGGCCGGTCGATGGCGCTGCGATCTCGGTGCTGTGGCAGTACATCGAACAGCAGAACCGTCCGGTTCAGCTCACACTCGACCCTGGCGGGGTCCCGCGTGGGCCTTCACCACCGCCCCTGAAGTACGGCACAATAGCCTACCTTCCGGTAGCCGATCGAGATGGTGCCGAAACCACACCCGCCGGCTACCAGGTGTAGCCGAGGAACAGCAGGTGCACGACGGTCGGGTCGGCGAATACCCGGTACAGCACTTTGCCAGGGTAAGCCGCGGTTTCACCAGGGCGAGGGCCGGTAGTCCTTGAGGAAGCAGCCGAACAGGTCGACGCCGTTCTCGCCCTGCACGATCGGGTCGTAGACGCGGGCGGCGCCGTCGACCAGGTCCAGCGGCGCGCGGAATCCTTCTTCGGCGAGCCGGATCTTGGTGTAGTGCGGGCGTTCGTCGGTGATCCACCCGGTGTCCACGGCGGTCATCAGGATGCCGTCGGACTCGAACATCTCCCTGGCGCTGGTGCGGGTCAGCATGTTCAGGGCCGCTTTGGCCATATTCGTGTGCGGATGGCCTGGCCCCTTGTAGCCGCGACCGAACTGGCCCTCCATCGCCGAAACATTGACCACATATTTACGTCGCGCCTGCGCGGCAGCCATCGCTGGACGCAGCCGCGACACCAGGATGAACGGGGCGACCGAATTGCACAGTTGCACCTCCAGCAGTTCGGTCGGATCGACCTCGCCGACGGTTTGCACCCAGCTGTTGGTGTGTGCCAGATCCGGGACCAGCCCGCCGGCATCGATCGCTACACCGCGCGAAATACGTTCCGGGGTGGCGGATCCGGCGATCAAGGCGAGTTCGGCTACCTCGGCGCCGGACAGCGTCGGCGTGAGCGAGCTGGTGAGCGCGCTCGGATGCGCCTGCATGGTCTTGCCGAAGGTCACCGTCTCGGGCAGCTGCCCGGCGGGCAGTGGCGCGGATTCGGCTTCCACCAGGGCGCTGTAGGCGCCGGGGGAGCGGCGCACGGTCTGCGCCGCGTTGTTGATGAGGATATCGAGCGGACCCGCGGCGGCCACATCGTCGGCGAGGGCGACCACCTGGGATGGGTCGCGCAGATCGATACCGACGATGCGCAGCCGGTGCAGCCAATCCGCACTGTCGGGCTGGGCCGCGAACCGGCGGATCGCGTCGTTGGGGAAACGGGTGGTGATGGTGGTGTGCGCGCCGTCGCGCAGCAGCCGCAACGCGATGTACATGCCGATTTTCGCGCGCCCGCCGGTCAGCAGTGCCCGCCTGCCGGTCAGGTCGGTGCTGGCGTCGCGGCGCGCATGGCTCATGGCCGCGCAGTCCGGGCACAGCTGGTGGTAGAAGGCGTCGACCCTGGTGTATTTCTCTTTGCAGATGTAGCAGGGACGCGGCCGCAGCAGGGTGCCCGCGCTGGCCCCGGTCGCCGTCGAGCTGATCGGGATGCCCGCGGTCTCGTCATCGATCCGAGTCGGGGAGCCGGTTGCGGTGGCGGCCACCACGGCGCGGTCGGCGGCGGCCACCGCGGCACGGGCGGTCGCGCGCCTGCGCTGCTTGAGCTTTTTGAACATATGACCGACGGCGTGCTGCACCGCCACCGCGTCCGGATGGTCCTTGTCCAGCGCCGCGGCCTGGTCCAGTACACGTAAGCAGGTGGTGAGGTCGTCCGGATCGATATTCGTTTCGGCCATCTGGAGTGGAGGCGTCCTTCATGAGCTGGGCAAGCAACCGAGCCATTCTGACAAACAGTGCGGTCCCGTCGGCCGGTCGCCCTGCTCGGAAGACAGTTTCCGACACTTGTTGACAGAGCGCCAATAGTTCGGAAGAGTTCGACGCGAACGCCTCCGGCGACGACCGCGCCGGGATGGGCAGACGAGCAGAGGACGCGATGATGGCACGCCCAGCATGGAGTGACGACGAGGTCGAGGCGGTACGGGATCTGGCCCGCAGCTATTTCGAGCGCGAGGTAGTCCCGCACGAGGAGAAGTTCATCGAACAAGGCCACCCCGACCGCGAACTGTACCGGCGCGCAGGCGAACTCGGATTGCTGTGCGCTGCGCTGCCAGAGGAGTTCGGTGGTGGCGGCGGCACCTTCGCCCACGAGACCGCGATCATGGAAGAGCAGGTGCGCGCCGGTGACAGCGCGATGGGCATGCCCGTGCACAGCGCGATCATCGCCCCCTACCTGGCCGAATTCGGGTCCGAGGAACTGAAGCAGCGGTATCTGCCCAAGGCCGCGAGCGGCGAGATGGTGCTCTCGATCGGGATGACCGAACCCGGCACCGGCTCCGACCTGCAGAACATCAAGACCCGCGCGGTACGCGAAGGCGACGAATACGTCATCACCGGTTCGAAGATCTTCATCACCAACGGCTGGCTGTGCGACGGCATCGTCATCGCGGCCAAAACCGACCCGGACAAGGGCGCGGCGGGTGTTTCGCTGATCTTCGCCGAGGTCGGCGACGACACCCCCGGCTTCACCCGCGGCCGCATCCTGTCCAAGATCGGCGGCAAGGGCCAGGACACCGCCGAATTGTTCTTCGACGGTCTGCGGGTGCCCGCCGCGAATCTGCTCGGCGGCGTCGAGGGGCAGGGCTTCTACCAGATGATGCAGCTGCTCGCCCAGGAGCGGCTGGTCACCGCGGTGATGGCGGTCGTGATGGCCGAGCGCGCGGTCGAGTTGACCGTCGAATACACCAAGGGCAGGGAAGCATTCGGCAAACCGCTGTTCGCGATGCAGAACACCAAGTTCGAACTCGCCGAATGCGCCACCCTGGCCCGGGTCGGCCGCACCTTCCTCGACGACTGCGTGAGCAAGCACCTGCGCGGCGAACTCGATATTCCCACTGCTGCAATGGCCAAGTACTGGCTGACCGATCAACTCGGTATCGTTGTCGACCGCTGCCTACAGTTGTTCGGCGGCTACGGCTATATGACGGAGTATCCGATTTCCCAGATCTACACCGGCGCTCGCGTACTGCGCATCCTCGCGGGCAGCAACGAGGTGATGAAGGATCTCATTGCCCGCTCACTCTGACACCACCACCGGACACCTGGACGCCGTCGCACCCGGCGCGGGTGTTCCGGCTCGACGCCGCAGGCTCGAACCCGACCAGCGGCGCGCCCAGATCCTGAACCAGGCCATCGAGATGTTCGGCGAGCGCCCGTACGCGGCTGTGTCCACCGCCGAACTGGCGCAGCGGGCAGGTGTGGCCCGCGGGCTGATCAACCACTACTTCGGTAATAAACGCGACCTGTACCTGGCGGTGGTGCGGCGGATGGTGACATTGCCGAAACCCGATCAGATGGCCGTGCCCGCGGGCAGCGACCAGGAGCGGATCGAGGCCAGCGTGCGCTGGCTGCTCGATACCATCTCCGAGCACGGCAGCACCTGGGTGAAGGTGACCAGCCACGAAGGCGTCGGCGACGACCCGGAAGTGCAGCAGATCCTCGATCAGGCCGACGACGCGGCCGCCGAACGGCTGCTGCAGATGGTCGGCCGAGCCGATTCGGCGCACAGCGAGGCCATGCGGGCGATGGTGCGCGGGTTCGGTGGTTTGGTGAAAGTCGCCGGGCGGGAATGGATCACCCGCGGCACCCTCAGCCGCGAGCAGGTGCATCAACTGCTGGTGGACATGCTGCGGACATTGGTCACCGAATCGCTGCCGAAAGCCGATCGGACCAACTGAACCGTTATGGGTTTCCACGGCGCGTCGTGTTGATCTGTCGGGCTCGGTGACAATCTGATCGGCGGGACGTCGCACGGGAACGGCCTTATCCTTCCTGATGTCGGCGCAGGCCGCGGCCAGCTGCCGCCCCGCCCGGCCGATGGATGTGGAGGAAATCTGGCGATGGCTTATTCGCAGCGCTGGGTGAGTGAACGCTGGCCGGAGGTTCGCAACGACGGCCGCACGGCCCGGTCCGGCCGTGGTAGCAGACCCGACGAGGACCCCGACGACTACGACGAGGCCGAGTATCGCGAGCCGCGGCCGATCGTGAACCCGTACGCGGTCGTGGCGCTGGTCGCCGCGCTGCTGTTGTTGTTCCCCGTGGCGCTCGTTTTCGGTCTCATCGCCTTCAGCCATCCCAAGGGCCGCGTGATGGCGTTGTTCGCGCTGCTGCTCGGCCTCGCCGAAGCCGCTGCCGTGGTGGCGCTGGTGGTGCTGCCCGGTGATGTGGTTTCGGAGGTGAGGTCCCGAGTCGACGCCGCGGCAGCGCAGGTGACCGGCACCGCTGACGCCACACGCACCGGGGAACACGAACAGCCCGCGCCCCCGTCCACCACGCCCGCCCCGGTGCACACGGCGACCGGCCCAGGCACCGCAGCCGAAACGCCGCCCGCGACCAGAGCCACGCCCCTGGTCCCGGTCGCCGCACTGGATACCGCCTGCCCCGAGGCGGGCCTGATCGGGAGCACCGCTACGGGCGCGACCCTGCTGTGCCTGGCCGACGCCACCTCGAGCACCGGATACCAGTGGTCCGGCCCCCATACCGTCGCGACCCAGGTGCAGGAGGGCGGCACCAGCTGCGACGCGGCGGACACGCTGACCGCCAGAACCGCGGACGGCCGGGCTCTGGTGTGCGAGCGGTCGGTGTGGGTGCTGTGGACCAATTGACCTCCGCCTCCCTGAAGAAAGAGGGTCCAATCCTCGCGAGTTGGGTTTCGGTGTTTCACCGCAGACAGCTGGAAGATCGAGCCTTGTGCAGTCTTACGTCCGCTCCACAGGCGCTCATGTCTCCGCTGGCCCGACGGGGACAGTTCGGGACTGGACCATATGCGCTGACCTCCGCCTGAAAGGCGGAAGCTTGCGCACTACGTTCGCTGGGTCACTCCGGTCCCGCGACAGCGACCTTGCCGACGCCTGTCGCGCACCGCTGCAGCGGTTGCGGAGGTACGCATAGAGCGCATGGCCGGAGCGAAGGCGGAGGTACGCATAGAGCGCACGGCCGGAGCGAAGGCGGAGGTACGCCTTAGCCCTGTTCGGCTTTCCTGGCCCGGCTCGGCTGCACACGTGGCGGCTCATTGGGCATCTTCGGATATTGCGGCGGCCACGGCGCATCCATCAGTCCTGCCGCCAGGTCCCGTTCGGACATCTCCAGCAGCGGTGCTATCGATTGCGGCGGCCGGTCGGCCCACGGGTCGCCGCGTTCGGCCAGTCGGGTGGGGACAGTGGCGATGGTCAGCTCGTCGGGGACGACGGTGTCGAGTTCGGACCAGTCGATGGGCGTCGACACCTGGGCCCCGACCTTCGGCCGCACACACCACGCGCCGAAAACCGTTTTATGTGGCGCGTTCTGGTTGTAGTCGACGAAAACCCGCTGACCGCGCTCCTCTTTCCACCAGTGCGCGGTGATCTCGTCGGGATAGCGCCGCTCCAGTTCCCGGGCCAGCGCCACGGCCGCGGACCGCACCTGGTATCCGTCCCAACGCGGCTCCAGTGCCACATACAGGTGCAGACCGCGCGACCCGGAGGTTTTGATCCGGGTATCGATGCCGAGTTCGGTACACAACTCCCGGACGAGCACGGCTGCCCGGCGCAGTTCGTCGAACCCGATACCAGGGGAGGGATCGAGGTCGATGCGGAGCTCGTCGCTGATCCGCAGGTCGGTGACTCGGTTGGGCCAGACGTGGAAACCGAGGCAACCCTGGTTGACCGCCCACAGGATATGCGCCAGATCGTGGGCGACCAGCGCGTCGCTGGTGGTGCCGTTGGGGGTGGACACCTGCACGGTGTGCAGCCAGTCCGGCGCGGATTTCGGCACCCGTTTCTGGAACCACGATTTGCCCGACGCGCCGTCGGGATAGCGTTCCAGCAGCAGCGGCCGGTCGCCCACGACCCGCAGGAACGGTTCGGCGACGGCCTGGTAGTAGCGCACCAGATCCAGTTTCGTCTCCCCGCGCTTACTGAAATACACCTTGTCGGGGTGGCTGATGGTGACGGTGCGCCCGTCGGTATCGATATCGATCGAATCGCTCACCGCGCCACCTCGCTGCCGAAGATCGCGGCGAGTTCGGCGGGCGCCACCTCGTCGAGCTGGCCATAGGTGCACGATTCGGGGGTGCGGTCGGGGCGGAACCGCACCAGCCGCCCGCCGTGGCGGAACCGGCCCGACTGCACATGTTCGTAACGGACCTCGGCGACCAGTTCCGGCCGCAGCGCCTCCCAGGACAGGTCCTTGCCGCCGGTCCAGCGGCTCACCCCGCCCGGCATCTTCCCGCTCGCCGTAGCCTGCGCGGCGGCGTCGGCCCAGTCCCGCCACGGATGGTCGTCCAGGGCACCGGCGCGATACGGTTCCAGCTCACCGAGCAGTTCCTTGCGACGGTCTGCAGTGAAACTGCTGGCCACCCCCACGTGATGCAGGTTGCTTTCCTCGTCGTAGAGGCCGAGCAACAGCGAGCCGACGCCCTGGCCATCCTTGTGGATCCGGTATCCGGCCACCACACAGTCAGCGGTGCGTTCGTGTTTGACCTTGAGCATCACCCGCTTGTCCTGCAAATACTCCAGATCGTTGCCCTTGACCATCACCCCGTCGAAACCGGCACCTTCGAAGCGGGTGAACCAGTCCTGTGCCACCGCCGGGTCGTGGGTGACCGGGGTGAGGTGCACGCGGGCTGGTTCGGTGTTCAGGATCGTCTCGAGCAGCCGTCTGCGTTCGATGAACGGCTCGGCGGTCAGGTCACGGTCGTCGAGCGCGAGCAGGTCGAACGCCACGAAACTGGCCGGTGTCTCTGCGGCCAGTTTCGCTACCCGCGACGCGGCCGGATGCAGTCGCAGCTGCAGAGCATCGAAATCCAGGCCGTTCTCGGTGACGATGACAATCTCCCCGTCCACGACGCACCGTTGCGGCAGCGCCTGTTTCAACAGCTCGGCGACCTCCGGGAAATACCTGGTCAGCGGGCGGTCGTTACGGGAACCGAGTTCGACTTCGGCGCCGTCGCGGAACACCACGCAGCGGAAGCCGTCCCATTTGGGTTCATAGCTCAGGCCCGGCTCGCGCGGGATGGCGGGCGCGGTCTTGGCCAGCATCGGTCGGACGGGCGGCAGCACCGGTAGGTCCACGGTCCTCCTCGGGTCGGTCTCACCGATATCGACGTCGCGGCCGACGGTGATTCATCGGTGCGGCGATCGTATGCGGCCCCACCGACACATCGATGCCCAAGCGCCGCGACGCACCGAACGCCCGAGATTCGGCGACCGGATCGTGCCGGCTCAGCCGTCGAGCCACCCGTGTTCGTCGGCGAAAGCGGTGAGCCGTGCCCGGATGGTGACGATCTCCCCTGCGGTGAGGGCGGGACTGGCATCCAGCAGCAGTTCGGTGATCAGGCGGGTGTGTTCGGCGGCGGTCAGCACTACCGCGCCGCCGGACCGGTCTCTGCCCCGATGCCGCGCGCCGGAACTCGCCGCGCCACCCGCGGTGGTGAGGTTGATCGCCTTCGGGCCGCGGTCGCCTTCGGTGATATCGAATTCGAACACCCGTCCTTGGCGAAGTTCGTCTTCGTCGAGACCGATATCGTTGACGTGGACGAATACATCGGGCCCGCCGTCGTCGGGGCGGATGAAACCGAAACCCCGCGAGCCGTCGAACGATACCAATTTCCCGATGGACACCACACCCGCTCCTCGCGCCGACGCTACCCGGTCACTGTAGCCCCGGCTCCTGCTTGTCGTCGGTGGAAAGCGCCTTTTGCAGTGAATTGAATACAGTCAGGCCTTGCCCCACCATCCCGTTGAGCAGTTCGCCCACCCCGTCGGGGCCGTTGAGCACCGTGAGGTTGGCGTTGGACAGCCCGCGCGCGGCCTGTTCCACGATCAGCGGCAGCTGCTCGATGAGCATCTGATCCAGCGCGATCCGGTTGTGCGAGGCGGCGGCTTCGGCCTGGATACGGGTGCGATCCGCTTCGGCTTCGGCCAGAATCCGCACGCGCTCGGCCTCGGCCTCCGCCGGTTTCACCACCTCGGCCTGCAGCTGTTGTTCGCGCAGCTCGGCTTCTTTGCGGGCCTGCTCGGAGAGGGCGCTGAGGACCTGTTGCTGGGCGAGCGCTTGGGCGAGCGGCCCTGCCGCGGCGGCCTCGGCTTCGGCCTTATCGATATCGCGCTGATACCCGGCCTTCAAGATGGCGGTTTCCCGCTCGTACTCGGCCCGTTTGCGCAGCGATTCCTGTTCGGCCTCCGCCGAGCGTTGCGCGGCCTGCGATTGCGCGATCTGGGCGTCACGTTGCACGGCCGCGTTGTGCGGGGCGGCCAGCGCGGAGATGTAGCCCAGGTTGCCGTCGTCGATGGACTGGATCTGGAACGAATCGACCCACAGGCCGATATTGCCCATCTCCACCTTCGATGCCACCAGCACTTCGTCGGCCAGCCGCTGGCGTTCGCGGATGATCTCCTCGACGGTCATCGAACCGATGATCGATCGCAGATGCCCGGAGAAGATGCGCCCGGTCAGCACCGACATCTCCTGCTCCTGTTCGGACAGGAACCGCTGCGCCGCGTTGACGATCGAGGCGGTGTCGTTGGCTACCTTGAATGCGATCACCGCGCGCACCTGTAGCTGGATCGCCTGCTTGGTGACGCAGCGCTCCATGATTTCGGCCTCGAACATGGCCAGCGACAGGTAGCGAACCTTGCGGAAGAACGGCATCACCCACGTGCCGCGGCCGATGATCACCCGAAACGGTGCGCTGTCCTTGCTCTTGGCGCCACTGACCAGCATTGCCTCGTCAGGATTCGGCACATGGTAGCCGAGCACGTCTGTCTCCCTTGCTGTTACGTCGTCACTCCCGCTGATCCGTGACGAGAGGGATCCACGGCACCACATCGGCGATGCGCCCGGAATCCACGGCGACGATCAGCACGCTGTCTCCGGCCGCGATCGGCTCGGTGGCGCGTGCGATATACAGCTCGGTTCCCCCTCGGACGGCGACCCGGACTTCGCCCAGCATCCCGCTTTCTCGGATCGGCGACACCAGCTTACCGGTCGAACCCACTACGTCGTCGGTCAATGCGCGAACCTCCTTGCCGCAAGCTTATGTTCGTAACACGGCTTGCTCGCCGGAACGAAACCAGATGGGGCGCAAGAGCTGTGCGTATCGGCGGTCAGCGGACCGGAATTCCGGCGTGTGGCAAGGCCGCTGGGGCAGCGGTACCGACCGGTGTCAGTCGCGGTACAGCGCGCGGTAGGCGGTGATCATCGCGACAATGTGGTCGACGATCTGTTCCCGGCTCGCCCGCAGCGACCCGTTCAACCAGGCCGAGAACATACCGGCGTTGCCGCTGGCCATGGTGACCGCGGCCAGTCTGCGCCGCACCGGGTCGGCGATATGGGCGAACAAATGGTCCTGGATGAGCCGGGTGAACGCGGGCATCACCGCGATGGTGGTCTGGCCGAGGCCGGTGCTGGAATACGGCTCGACCAGGAACAGCCGCGATTTACGCGGATCCTCCAGCACCTTGTCCACCAAAACCTCGGACAGGGCGCGGTCGCGGGAGGGATCGTCGGCCACCGCGAAAGCGGTCATCGGCTCCAGGAATTCCTCGGCCACCTGCCGGTAGAGCACGTCGAGCAGCTCGTCGCGGCTGGCGAAACTCTCGTAGAAGTAGCGGTCGGTGAGGTTGGCGCGACGGCACACCGCGCGCATGGTCACCCCGGCCGCCCCGGACTCGCCGATCAGATCCAGTGCGGCCTCGAGCAGCGCCGCACGCCGCGCCTGCTTGCGCTCGGTGAGCGTGGTTCCGCCCCAGATGCGGGGCCCTGCCTCGTCTGATCGCTGATCTGTCTGCACCTTTCCACACTAAATGGCGCCGCCGAACCGCCGCCGAAGTCCGCCCCGCCGCACCGATCCAGCCGAGGTCCCCGGCTATCAGCCACGCCCAGAGCTATGCCCGGCGAAACCACCCGGAGCTGTCACAACTAGGGTGAACCCAGTGCTGGTGCCTGCGTTCTTGCTGGCCGCGACGGCGGCGATCATCACCGGATACGTCCTCTTCGGTGATGCCCGCACCCGTTCGGATATGCCCGTTGTCGACTGGGTGGCCTCCTGGCGGGGCGAACCACTCACCACGGTCGCGACCGTCATCACCCATCTCGGCGGCTCGCTGGCCATGTGGATTCTCGCGTTGACAGTGTGCGCCTGGTGTTACCGGCGCGGGCGACGGCCGGAGTTGACTGCGATCGCTGTCGCGGGGCTGGGTGCCTTGGTCACCGTCCAGCCGCTCAAACACGCGATCGGGCGGGAACGCCCGCCCGTGGATGGGCGGTTGGTGACCGTTATCGATCCGGCGTATCCATCGGGCCACAGTCTCGGTTCCGCCGCGGTCGTCGGGACCGTGGCCGCCCTGGCCGTGATACACGCCCGGAGCAGGAGGATCGCGGTGACCGCGGCAACGGCGGCGAGCTGTTTCGTCGCGCTGGTCGGACTCTCCCGCATCTACCTGGGAGTGCACTGGCCGACGGACGTCCTCGCAGGCTGGGCAATCGGCGGCCTGTGGGTACTCGCTGCCCTGGCCGTTCACCGCCGGGTCGGCCGGACGAGCGTCCCGACGGACTCCCACGCAGGCACCGAAACGGCTGCCGCGTCCATGACGAGCTCGAGCGCTGAAACCGATACGTCTACGGCCATCTGCACCGACACGCCCGAGGACAAGGGCATGAGCAGGAACGGCGAGACCCCGCGGGCTCACGGTTACGAGCAGGGAAGGTGAACCAGCGCCTGCACTAGCGTGACGTCATGCTCGTATGGATCAACGGCCCTTTCGGCGGCGGGAAAACCCAGACGGCGTTCGAAATCCACCGGCGGCTACCCGGCAGCGTGGTCTGCGATCCGGAGGAGGTCGGTTACGGCTTGCACCGCACCATGCCCGGTTATCTGCGTGACGACTTCCAGCACCTGCAATCGTGGCGTGCCGGTGTCGTCGAGGTTCTGGACCTGGTTCTCGCTCGCCACGAGGGCACGGTCATCGCTCCGATGACTGTCGTCGAACCCGGCTATTTCACCGAAACCGTCGGCGAGTTGCGGGAGCGTGGACACGATGTCCGTCATTTCGCACTGCTCGCCCGGCACGACACCGTGCGACGACGGTTGCGGGAACGCGAGCTGTTCGGGCTGCGGCACGACAGTTTCGCCGTAGACCGGATCGACCACTGCCTGCACCGATTGCGCGCCCCCGAGTTCGCCGACCACATCTGGACCGACGAGCTGCCCATCCCGGACGTCGCCGACCGGATCGCCGCCGCGTGCGAGCTCACCCTGGCGCCGAACACAGCGGGTGCACTGCGCAACCGTTATCGCCGGATCGTCACCGGCCTGCGCCATATCCGGATCGGGTAGCCGGCCTTCACGCGCCCCGCTCCATCGGCAACCCCGCCGCCCGCCATGCCGCGACACCACCGGTGAGGCTGTAGGCGGTGTGCCCGGTATGCCGGGCGGTGGCGGCGAAACGCTGCGACAGGTCCCCGGTGGGGCAGACGAACACCACCGGATGCGCGCGTGAGAACGGGGTGCCGTGGGCTAGTTGGTCGTCGAGCACATCGTCGGGGAAGTTGACCGAGCCGGGGATATGCGCGATCCGGTAGGCCATCGCGCCGCGGGTGTCGATGATCACCGGCCTGCCGGTGCGGTCCAGTTCCGCCAGTTCCTCCGGCGCCAGGGCGGGGACGGCGGCGATATCGCTGTCGGTGGGGGAGTAGCGGCGGCTGCTGCGGCCGAACAGTTCCGGTCTGCGTTTCTTGATATAGGACAGATACGGTTCGATTCGGTCACAGACGATGAACACCGCGACCAGCGGGGCCGCGCCCGAACGGGGTGCGGCGGCGAGAGTATCGAGCGCGGCAGCGTAGGCGGCGCCGCTGGTGGGCCCGGCGAGGATGCCGTAACCGGCGGCGAGTTCGAGGGTGGCGTCGACGGCACGGCCCGATTCGATACTGACGATGCCGTCGTAGAACTCCGGCTGGAACAGTCCCACATCCCACATTTCTCGCTCCGAGCGGATCCCGGGAATGAAATCGCTGCGCTCGGAAACCACAGCCACCGTGCGCAGCTCGGGATGGTGTTTGCGCAGATATGTGGCGGCTCCGCGGGTGGAGCCGGTGGTGCCGAGCCCGCCGAACAGATAGTCGATGCCGCTGTCGCCGTCACTGCACAGGTCGTCGTGGATTTCGCGGCCGGTGTCGAAGTGCGCCTGGATGTTCTTGTCGTTGGTGTACTGCGACAGGTGATGAAACGCGCCCGGCTCGGCAGCCATGGTCGCGTCGATCGCCGAATAGACGTCGTTGGGAGTGGTCGGGTCCGGGCATTCCGACAGGCCGGGTAACTCGACGATATCGGTACCGAACAACTGCAGCAGGTCCCGCACCTCGCCGACCTTGATCCGGTTGGTCACCGCCCGCAACCCCACCCCGTGTACCGCGCCGAGGATCCGCAGCGCCTTGGCAGTGTTACCGCTGGACGCCTCGATCAGGGTGCGGTCCTCGGCGATCACGGTGTCCAGATCGTCGCGCAGCATCCCCCACGCTACCCGGTCCTTCACCGAGCCGAACGGGTTCTGCGATTCGAGTTTGGCGTACAACTCCACCCCGGCGAGCCCGTGCACCGACGGGTCCAGTCGCAGCAGCGGAGTGTTGCCGATCAGTTCGGTGACGTGGTTGTAGCGCATCAGTTGGCCTCGGGTGAATAGTCGGCATCGGGGCACATCCGGAAGGCGGCGCCGTCTGTACTGACGGCCACTTTCTCCGGCAGCGGATGCATAGCGGCGCCGGCGGCGGACAAATCCATGTGATAGCCGGCGGTGTTCGGGAACACCACCAGATCACCGGGTCGCGGCAGCCACGGCAACCACACCTTGTGGTTGGTGATCAGGTCCCGTTCCAGGCATAGTCGGCCGGCGAAGTACACACCCACTGGGGCGCCTGCGGCAGAGGGCGGCCGCTCACCCGGCAGTACGAGCGGGTCGACCATCACCTCCTGATCGGCCGGGGTCACCGAATCACGACTGAGGTCCACCGCGACCAGCACGCTGCCGTCGGCGGCTTCCTTGACGAACTCCACCCGGGCCACGGTCGCGCCGGCGTGATCGACCAGCGCCTTACCCGGCTCCACCCAGATATCGAGCAGGTTGTCGGCCGCGACCTGGGCGACGCTGCGCCCGCCGTGGCCCTCCAGCGGCGCCGCTAGCAGATCCGCCAGCATCCGCTGGGCCGCAACGGTATTGGCGTACTTGTGGAACACCGGCGTCCCGCGCACCTTTGCGCCGTCGATCTGGTAGCCGAAGGTGTTGTTGCCCCAGCTCATCGGCTCGCCGCGCCCGGTCAGCGCCGCCCGCAACGCCAGTACGTACCGGTCGAACTCGTCGGCGTCGGCGGTGAACACCTGCCGCAACCCGCCACCGATATCGAGTACCGACGGCGACAAACCGTGCTCGTATGCCTGCTCGACCAGCGTCAGGCAGGCGCCGACCGCGCGTAGCCGATCCGAGGTCTCCCCGGAATCCAGATGGAAGGCAGGCCCCAGAAAAGTAAGCCGGTCGCGGTAACGGGACAGTATCTTCAGCGCCGCACCGACCTGCCGCAACGGCACCCCGAACCGGCTCACCTGGGTGCCTGTGAACCCGGAGACGCGCAACAACACCGGCACAGGAGCCACGTCACCGACGAGCTCGGCCAGGGTCTGCAGCTCCCACAGGTTGTCGATATTGACGGTGACACCGGAGCCCGTCAGCTGCCGCAGGAACGCCTCGCCTTTGGGGCCGGTCACCTCGATCCGGTCCGGCGGGAACCCGGCGCGCCCCGCCGACGCCAGTTCCTGCGGTGACGCCACATCCACCGCGATCCCCGCGGCCGCGGCAGTGCGGACGAACGCCTGCGACTTGTTCACCTTGTGCGCATAACAGATCCGGTACCCGACCGGATGGTCGTCGAACACCGCGCGCAACGCGTCCAGGTTGTCGGCGAACACCTGCGGGAACACCAGGTGCACCGGCGAGCCGTAGCGGGCGAGGACCGCGGCGAGCGCTATTGGGTCGTCGAGGTAGGCGCGCACCAGCGGATGCCAGCGTGCGGGCAACGCGGGCGGGGAATCGGTCATCCGGCGGTACCCGTGACGGTGGTACCGCGGGCGGCGGGCTGCGGTTGTTCGGCGACCGGGTTGTAGCCGCCGTCGCGGATGATCTCGAAGGCGCGCGCCCGGTTGCGGGGGCTGCGGAACTCCGCGATCACCCGTTTGCTGTCCAGGTCGATATCGACCACCTGGATGCCCATGGATTCGAGTACCCCGCCGATGGTGCGCACACAGTGCTTGCACGTCATATCGGGCACGTAGAACACCCGGTCCTCGGCCGAAGCCGGGCCGTCGTCGAGTGCATCGGGATCAGCGAAGACTTCCACCAGTTCGTATCGCGGCACGAGTGCGGCGAACGTGTCGACCAACCGCTGCGCCACCACCGGCAGCACGCTGACATGCTCGCCGCCGATCCGATGCGGCATCGCCGCCAGACAGGTGGGCCGCACGCCCGGCGGCAGCAGCGCGTATTGGCGGGAGATCAGGTCCAGATCGTCGTGGTATTTCGCGATCGCGTCCGCCGTGCTCAACCCCTCCTCGGTGGTGGCGCGGCGCATCACTTCGTGTGCGTCGGCGATGGTGGCGTCTTTCATCGCGCGTAGCGTGGCCACCGTTTCCGGCGTGTACCGCACGGTGCCGTCGGGTTCGGCGCGCAGCGTCACCGGGATCATTCCGCGCCGGTAGGTGGAGGCTTGCAGCTCCCAGAACCAGCGGGTTGCCACCGCGGCGAAGATACCGGAATCGTGCAGCGCCCAGGCGAATTCGGTCGCGTCCTGGCATTGTACCTGCCGGGCCAGCAGGGCATGCTGGGCCAGTGCGCGCCCGGCCGACTCCACCCCGACCCGGAAAATATCGATCGGATCGTGGTCGGTGGTGGTCCCGGCGAGGACGGCGTGCTCGCCGGGACCCAGATCACGGATCCGTTCGGACAGCTCTTCGTTCGCGGCGAGCGCATGCCATAGCGCCAGCACCGCCTCCCGGGTCACGATAGGCACCAGCGGGCCGAGCCCGTCCACGCGGTAGTGCCCGGTGTTGGGCACGCCGTCGCTGTCGGTCCAGGTGACGCGGTGGGTGGCGCTGGTGACCTGGTCCGCCCGGCACGGACGCAGGAAACGCTCCAGGTACAGGCGCTGGGAGAACGTCAGATGACTATCCGCTTCCGGAGTCAACGGGGCAGCGGTGAACTCGATCCGGTGTGGCATCACCGCATCGGGCGCTGCGAAGGTATCGGCGAACAGCCCGGGCTCGGCGAGTTCGGCCAGGACCCGGGACGCGGCGCGCCGGTCGTAGCGCGCGTCGTTGTCGGTGTTCACAGGAGCTCCTCGGCGATGGTGCGAACGCAGTCGATGAAGCGGCCGATTTCGGCGGCGGTGTTGTAGATCTGGGTGCTGACGCGCACCGATTCCGGGTCCGGGTCGCTGCGGTTCGGTACGCAGTGCGCGCCGGCGCGCACCAGGAACCCGTACTCGCCGAGCACGAATCCGAGGTCTGCTGCGCTCATGCCGTCGAGAGTGAAGGAGACGATGCCGTAGCCGGTCGCACACGGCGCGTAGGCGGGCCCGGGCAGGAAGTCGAGTCCCGGAACGCCGCGCAGACCGTCGATCAGGCGCAATGTCAGCGCACGGTTGTGCGCGGTGATCGTCGCCATGCCCAGCGACTCCAGCACCTCCAGTGCCGCGCCGAGCGCGAGGATGCCCGGAATATTCGGCGTGCCGCCCTCGAGCGCCTCCGGCATGCCGAGGGGCTCGAGGCCGGTGCCGGTGACACGCACCCCGGAATTGCCGCCGGGCAGGAAGGGGAGCAGCTGCTGATGCACCCGGCGGCGGCAGTACAGTATTCCGGTTCCCGGCGCCCCGAACATCTTGTGCCCGGCGAACACCGCGAAATCGGCGCGTAACTCGGTCACGTCCACCGGCAGATGTCCGCCGCTCTGGCTGCAGTCGAAACACAGCAGGATCTCGGGATCGAGTTCGTCGCGCAGTTCCTCGACAGTGCTGACCCCGCCGAAGACGTGATGCAGATGGCTGACGGCGATCAACCGGGTGCGTGGGCCGAGTTTTGTGGCGATATCGGCGGTATCGGCCTCCCCGAGCTCGGTGACCCGGTACGGGACGAGCTCGATATGCCTGCCGAACCGGGCCAGCATCCCGCGCAGCTGATGCCACGGATACACCGCCGAGGCGTGATCGGTTGTGCTGTACAGGATCTGATCACCATCGTTGAGCGCTGCCAGCCCCCACGACAGTGTCACCGCGTTGAGCGCGGCGGTGGCACCGCTGGTGAACACCACCTCGTCGGTGTGCTGTGCGCCGATGAATGCGGCTGCTCTGGCGCGGATCCTGGTGATCTCCCTGGTGAGTTCCGCCGCCCACGGATAGGCACCGCGTGCGATATTGGCGGTGCGGGAACTGTGGTAGCGCTGCACAACGTCGATGACCGGGCGCGGTTTCTGGGTGGTGGAGGCGCTGTCGAGGTACACCTCGTGTGTCGCGGTCAATGCCGGGAACAGTGCCCGCACATCCTGGTGCGGGTTGGGTGCGGTTTCCGGCTCGGCCGGTTCCGGCGGATGCGGTATTGGCGCAGCTGATCGCAACGTGATGCTCCCTCCGCAGAGCCCGCCGAACAACAGTCAACGATACTCATTATCGTTACCGCCTTCGATTCCGCTAGTGCACAAGGGTTTTCGTCGTAACCGGAGCTCTCGCCCGTCGAAGTGAGTCCATGACGGGAGAAACGGTGGCTCATGGTTACCCCTAGTTGTCGGTGGTGGCCGCTAGCCTGCCGTTATGCCATTGAATCCAGAAGAACGTCAGCAGTTCCTGGCGCAGCCGCATATCGCGGCGTTGGCCGTGTCCGCCGGAGCCGACCGCGGCCCGCTGAATGTGCCGATCTGGTATCAGTACGTTCCGGGCGGGGAGGTGTGGGTGCTCACCGGAGCGCAGTCGCAGAAGATGCGGCGGATCACCGAAGCGGGCCGGTTCAGCCTGATGGTGGAGGAGGTGGAGCCGAGGGTCCGCTATGTGAGTGTGGAGGGGCCGGTCACCCGGGTGGAACCGACGACGGACGCGCAGCACCGGGAAATGGTGGCCCGTTACCTGCCCGCCGACAAGGTGGAGGCGTATCTCGCCTATGCCGAAAGCCTCGGTGATCAGGTCACGGTGAGTATGCGGCCCGAGCACTGGCTGTCGGCGGATATGGGTGATATACGCGAAATCTGAGCCGAAGACCAGGCAGCGTCACCGCGCCGCCGGAACCGGCGTGGTGACGAACCCGAGGTCAGTAGCTGCCCTGCAGATATTCGACGAGGTGCTCGCGTTCGGTGGCCAGTTCGGCGATGGCGCTCTTGACGACGTCGCCGATACTGACGATGCCGACCAGGCGTCCGCCGTCGACGACGGGCAGGTGCCGGATGCGGTGGTCGGTCATGACGCGGCGCAGGCCGTCGACCCTGTCCTCGGGAGCGCAGGTGCGCACGGGGGAGGTCATGATCCGGCAGATCGGCGTCTCGAACAGAGCGGCGCCGTGCCGGTGCAGGCTGCGCACCACATCGCGTTCGGAGACGATGCCCTCGATGCCGATACCGTCTCCGGAGACCACCACAGCGCCGATATTGTGTGCCGCCAAGGTAGCGAGCAGGGTACGCACCGTCGCGTCGGGCGGCAGTGTCGCTACTGCGCTGCCCTTGCGACGGAGGATTTCCGCGATTCGCATCGTTCACCGTCCAGAAGGATCGACACCGATTACAGGATCCCTCGTTCCCGAGTAGTTGACCAGCACGAATCGGTATCGGGCGCTACCGGGAGACGGTCATTCGTCGTCGAGACCGGCGGACAGGTAGGCGGCGGCGGCCAGCCACTGTCTGCACTGGGGGCCGTGGACATCATGGACGTAGAGGATTTCGCGTGCCTGCCGATAGGTGAGCACCGGAGGTTCGGAACTGCAGTCGGTGGCCGTGAATTCCGATGGCGGACAGTGATGCAACGGTTCCCGATGGTCAAGGATCTCGACACCGGTTGCGCCGCCGACGGCAGTCCGGTGGGGAGTTCGGAATGGCTGGATCATTCGACTGCCCCTCGCGTGTGACGTGGGGGGAGGTTTTGTGGCGACGCCGGCACGAACTCCCTGCGTACCTCCCCGGCTCTCCCGCCTGAGTTTATCCGTACGTAGCTTGCAGATGCAAGTACATCTGCAAGCTACATTCGAGTGAAAATCGGCGGGGGACCCGAGGCGGCGCTCCGACCGTCGCTGTGTCGCTTGGGGTTTGCGCCGCCCTCGAACCTGGGTGCTGAGGCTATGGCTTCCGAGCGACGGCACCGTAGGCGGAGATGGGCCGTGTCTTCCCGACCTCGGTCGCCTCGGCCCGCCATTCGGTGATCGGCACGAAACCGGGTTCCACCAGCTCCAGGTCGTCGAACACCGCGCGGATCTCGGCCTGCGGGCGCGGGGTGTAGGGGACGCCGCCGGTGTCGGTGTAGTTCTTGCAGAGCGTCACATATGCTTCACTGTCGTCGGTGCCGTCCCACAGCACCAGATAACTTCCCGAGGGCACCGCGTCCAGCACCGTCCCGACGATCCGGCGCATGTCCTGGTAGGAGTGGGCGTGCCCGAGTACCCCCATGAACATCACCGCGACGGGTTCGGTGAAGTCGAGGACAGTGCGCGCCTCGGCGACGATCAGCTCCGGCCGGTGGTAGTCGGAATCGATATAGGTGGTGGCGCCCTTGTCGCTGGTGCTGGTCAGCAGTGCCCTGGCGTGGGTGAGAACCAGCGGATCGTTGTCGACGTAGACGATCGTGGATTCCGGCGCCACGCTCTGGGCGACCTCGTGGGTGTTCTGCATCGTCGGCAGGCCGGTGCCGATATCGAGGAACTGCCGGATCCCCTTCTCTGCGGCCAGGAATCGCACCGCGCGGATCAGGAACTGGCGGGACTGCACTGCCATCCGGGTGATGTCGGGGTCGACCGAGATTCCCGCATCGCCCGCAGCGCGATCTGCCTCGTAGTAGTCCTTGCCGCCCATCCAGTAGTTCCAGATCCGGGCGGAGTGCGGGATATCGGTGCGGATCAGTGGACGCTGCTCTTCGGGCATGGGTTGACTCCTCGGCAAAGCATAGGCGGCACTTGCCGTCACTCGGTGGCGGCGAGTGCCGTGAAAGGGGGCTGGATAGGTCCTTCTTGCCTGGCGACAGTACAAGATCTCAGCCCTTTAATGGGGGCGTATATACACGTGTGACAAGGCTTTTCGTCGTGACGACCAGCGGTGCCCGACGCGGGAAAACCGCCCGGTACGAATCGGCTGCACATCGTGGCGAACTTCGTGCTATCGTCCAGATGCCGGTGCAGATGCAAGAACGTTTGAGCGTGCATCTGCAAGAACTGGCTGTTGCCGGAAAGTGGCGTAGAGCCGTGTCAGCTGTTAACGAGGAGTTGGTCCAATGTCGGAAGCAACCACCAACCGTGTCACCGGAGCCTGGCGCAAGAGCACCTTCAGTAATCCCAGTGGTAATTGCGTCGAGTTCGCCGAGGCCACCAACAACCTGGTCGCCGTGCGCAATTCGCGTTTCCCCGACGGCGGGGTGCTGTTCTATACCCGGCCGGAGATCGATGCGTTCCTGCGTGGCGCCAAGGCCGGGGAGTTCGACGATCTGGCCGGCTGAGGGGTAGCATGAGTCGTCGGTGCGGTGAGTTTGCGGCGATCCCGCGCAGTACACCGCGGTAACCCCGAGTATCGGAGACGACTCCATGATCGCAGAGCCCGGTGCCAGTGGTCTTGTGCAGCCCGGTGCCGCGGAGCGTGGCCCTACAGTGCTGCGTATCGCGCTCGGTAGCCAGCTACGCAAGCTACGGGAGAGTCGCAAGATCTCCCGGGAGGCCGCCGGCGAAGCGATCCGCGGTTCGCATGCGAAGATCAGCCGACTCGAGTTGGGCCGCACCGGTTTCAAGGAACGTGATATCAGCGACCTGCTGACGCTGTACGGCGTCGTCGACGTCGAAGAGCGCGAGGCGTTCCTCGACTTGGCCCGCCGGGCGAACGAACCGGGTTGGTGGCATCGCTACAACGATCTGCTGCCGTCCTGGTTCGGTACCTACCTGGGACTGGAGCAGGCCGCGAACAAGATCCGTACCTACGAATCGCATTTGGTGCCCGGCCTGCTGCAGACACCGGACTATGCGCGGGCCGTGGTCACACTCGGTTACCAGGATGCCGACACCGACCGCCGGGTGGCGTTCCGCCGGCGCAGGCAGGAAATCCTGCATCGCAATGAACCGCCGGTGGTCTGGGCGGTCATCGACGAAGCGGCGCTGCACCGCCCGGTCGGCGGCACGCAGGTGCATCGGGAGCAGATGCGGCATCTGCTGGAGTTGACCGAGCTGCCCAACGTGACCATCCAGGTGGTCCCGTTCTCCGCCGGTGAACATGCCGCAGCCGGTAGCTCTTTCACAATTCTGCGGTTCGCCGAGCCCGAACTCCCGGATATCGTCTACCTGGAACAGCTGACCAGCGCCTTATATCTCGACCGGCGCGAGGACTTGGCACTGTATCTGTCGGTCATGGACCGGCTCAGTGTGCAGGCCGCGCCGCCGGACCAGTCGCGCGGAATCATCGCCGACTACGCACACAAGCGCTGAGCGGCTGATGATGTACCGCCGGTCGAATACGGCCCGGCGGTCGGCGGGGACCTGCGTCAGGCTTTGATGAAACTGGACGCCACCCGCCAGAACGTCGCCGGTTGCAACGTGTTGAAGTCCCAATCTTCGGCCAGCGCGTGCACTGTGGCGACGATCCGATCGATATCGAAATCGTGTCGCGTTGCGGCACCGGTCGATTCGATCGCGTCGATGACGAACTCGACGGCAGTTTCTCGCGACGAGGTGGTGATGGTATGGCCGTTGCGGCCGGAAAGTGTGTTCATATCAATACCGTTCGCCTGCGGGGTGGCCAGGATGATGTCGGCCTCGATGCCCCGGATGCCGGGGTAGCAAATTCGCGGCGATCTCGACCGTCGGCTCACTCACGCGGCCTCCCCTGAACTGTCCCGCTGTATAGCGGTGTGCGAGCGAGTCTAGGTCTATGTTACTTGCAGATGCAAGTACATCTGCACGATCGATTTCGGTGCAGCGACCCGTTCCGGGGCCGGCAAATCCTCAGTTGCGCAGGTCGGCGACGGCCTCGGCGATCGGAGCCGAGCCCGCGACCAGTTCGAGCGTGCTCTGCGCGGTATGGGCGGCGCCTAGCAGGGTCGCGATAACCGCCGCGACATCGGCGCGAGCAATATCTCCGCGTTCGAGCCGCGGAGTGGCCAGGGTTACCATGCCGGTGCCCGGGCTATCGGTGAGCCTGCCAGGCCGCAGAATCGTCCAGTCCAGATCGCGGCTCCGCAGATCGTCCTCGGCCTGAGTCTTGGCATCCAGGTAGGCCGCCCACACCTCGTCGCTGCCCGGTGCGGGCGGAAGCCCGGTGCCCATGGCCGATATCTGGACGAAGCGCCGGACACCCGCGCGTTCGGCGGCCTCGGCCAACAGCACCGAACCGTCGCGGTCGACGGTGTATTTGCGCGCGGTTCCACTGCCGGGTCCGGCACCCGCGGCGAAGACGGCTGCATCGGCACCGTGCAGGGTGACGGCCAGATCCTCGATGCGGGCGCGCTCGAGGTCAAGCACCACGGGTTCGGCGCCGGTGGCGTACACCTCAGGTGCATGTTCGGGATTGCGGATCAACGAGACGACGCTGTTGCCGTTGCCGGTGAGCAGCTCGGCGAGCAGGAGGGCGATCTTGCCGTGTCCGCCCGCGATCACAATGCGCATGCTGTGGTCCTTTCACCTCAACGTTCCGGTCCGCCGGGATTGCACGTGGCCTCGACGGTGGCCGGGTATCCCACATCCGGCCGCCATGGTTCCAGATTCCAGCTCGGTTTGCCCGGGGCCACCAGCCTGGCCCATTCCCAATGGCAGCGGAACTGGTCACGCATCCCGCGGCTGTCCGCGGTGGGGGCGGCAGCCACGATCTCGGCCCACGCCCGGTTCTCGCTGCCCGGGTAGGTGGTATCGCGTCCAGCGCGGCTGGGATACACCAGCAGCCGCGGGCCGTCGATGGTATCGGTCCACTCGACGCTGTCGATCAAAGGAATGCCCGCATACGGGTCGACAGCGGGCACCGTGGGCGGGGGCAGCGGGGCCGAGGTATGCGGGGACGAGGGTGGCGACATGGTGACATCGACGGAGGCGACGGTGGTGGACGAGGGGCTGGTTCCGGCGGGGACGGAGGTGCCTGCGCCGCAGGCAGTGAGTGTGACGGTCAGCGTCGCGGACAGCCCGGCGACGGTACGCGACGCTGTCAGCATGGCCGCTCCTCCCGGTTCTCCAACCTCTCGCCCGACGGGGGTGTAACCGAGCCTAGCCGGGAACATCCGGGTCGCCGGATTTTCGCGGTGTAACTCGCAGCGATAGCGGCAGTCCCGATAACGATAGCTCCCGCTACATCTGGGCCGGTCCTTCTTCGCCACCGCCGCCGAACCGGCCAGCCGTCGCCGAAACCGTTGTTCGCAAGCGGCGGCGCTGAGGTGTCTGGTGTCGAGAATCGCTTATCCGAGGATTGCGGTCAGGTCGAGGTGTGCGAGCCGGTCGTGGTCGGAGAGGATGTCGATGGCGGTGATGCGGTTGTTGTCGACGGTGAAGCTGATGACCGAGAACGGGTTGCCGTCGAGAGTGTTGACCAGCCCGGCGCTACCGTTGACGACCGCCGGGTGGACGGTGCAGAGAGTGGCCATGCGCTGGAAGGTTTCGGCTTGTCCTGCGACGGCGGTGGCGCCGCGGATCACGCGCATCGCCTCGCCTGCGTCGGCGCGCAACACCACATCGGGGTCGAGCATGCGGAGTAGTTCGTCGAAGTCGCCGCCGCGTGCAGCGGTGAGGAAGGCGTCGACGACGCGGCGTTGCCGGGGCAGGTCCGGATCGGGGCCCGGGGACGCACCCTGGACTCGGCGCCGCGCCTGGCTGGCCAGTTTCTTGGCGGTTTGCGGGGTGCGGTCGACGATGGGTGCGATCTGCTCGTAGGGCATGGCGAACATATCGTGCAGGACGAAGGCGAGTCGTTCGGCCGGGCTCAGCGATTCCAGCACGACCAGCAGCGCCAAACCCACCGAATCGGCGAGCAGCGCTTCGTGTTCCGGGTCGGGGGTGTGCTCGCTGGTGATCACCGGGTCTGGCAGGTGGCCGGTTTCGAGGGGTTCCTCCTGGCGGGTTTTGCGTGTGCGCAGCATGTCCAGGCAGACCCGCCCGACGACAGTGGTGAGCCAGCCACCGAGGTTGCCGACGTCGGTGGTGTCGGTGCGGGCCAGGCGCAGCCACGCCTCCTGTACCGCGTCGTCGGCTTCGGTGAGCGAGCCGAGCATCCGGTAGGCGACCGCCCGCAGGTGGGTGCGGTGCCCTTCGAACTCCTCGGCCAGGAACTGTTCATCGTGCACGGGGTCCTCCTCGATCTTGTCCCGTACCGATGACGAACCGGCGGCGACAAACGTGACCCTATCCCTTCGTTGGCCTGTCGTATGGCCGTCCGATCGCCTGGTCGACCCGTGCACGAGACGCGGAGCGGGGGCGCACTGCTCATCGGCGCTCCGAACAGCAGTTTCCCTGTGGCGGTCACGTTTTCTCGCCGCCGTACGTCAGGGCAGCAGAACACGATCCGCGGCGGCCGCCGGAGCAGGAAGCTCCCGCTGCGCGGCCGCTGGAGCTGCTACCGAAGGGAACAACACTGTGAATGCGTTCGAAGTACACGGCACCGTCGCCGATGGTTTCGACAACGTGCGGGCCGAGTTCTCCGCCGTCGTCGCCGAGGAGGGCGGGGAATCCGGCGCGCAGCTGGCCGCGTTCGTCCGCGGCCGTCAGGTGGTGGACCTGTGGGCGGGCCCGCAGGTCACCGCCACCACGCTGACCGGCCTGCACTCGTCGAGCAAAGGGGCCGCGGGCCTGGTGATGGCGCTGCTGATCCAGGACGGAGTGCTCGACATCGACCGACCGGTTGCCCACTATTGGCCGCGGTTCGCCGCTGCCGGTAAAGAGCACATCACGGTGCGCGACGTGCTTGTGCACCGCGCCGGGATCGTCGGCGTCGACGGTGGTTTCACCATCGCCGAACTGGCCGATGAGCAGGTCATCGCCGAACGGCTGGTGGGGCAGCGACCCTACTTCGCACCGCGCACCGTGCACGGCTACGGCGGGTTCGTCATGTACGCGATCCTCGGTCAGGTGGTGCGTGCGGCCACCGGGAGCACCGTCCAGGAGCTGTTCGAGCAGCGCATCCGCGCCCCTTACGGGCTGGATGTGTATCTGGGTCTGCCCGAGGAACTGGATCATCGCTACCTGCCGATCGAACCGTGGCGGGCCACACCGGAGATGGAAGCGGCCTTCGCCGCGAACTCGCCCACCCCCCACGGCATCGCGGGAATCTCCTACAACCTCAATGCGCGCGGCTTCACCGCCGCCGATGTCATGGCGCTGCCCAACGACACGAAGCTGCGCCGCCTCGGGCAGGGCTCGGCCGGCGGTGTCGGCAGTGCGCGCGGCCTGGCGGCAATGTATGCGGCGGCCACCACCGGCGTAGGCAGCCGGCCACCGCTGCTGACCCTGGAAACCATCGCCACCATTTCCGCAGTCCATTCCAGCGGTGCGGATCTGGTGCGTGGCGATCGTGCACCGTACGCGTTGGGTTTCGAAGCCAAGAGCTTGCTGCATCCGTTCCTCGGTGTGCACGCCTTCGGGCACACCGGCTCCGCCGGCTCGGACGGATTCGCCGACCCACACAGCGGACTCACCTACGGCTACACCCGCCGCCGCGCCGCATTCGCGTTCAACGCCCACGAAAACGCCCGGCTGGCCGCCGCCGTTCACCGCGCCGCGACCGACACCGCACTCGCCTCGGCCGCCTGACCCCTCCATCCACCCTCTTCACCACCAGGAGCAACACGACCATGTCTACCCGTTCCACCTCGTTGATCCGTTCCCGCGGCCTGAAACTCGCGCGCTGGGTTCCCGTGGCCGCCGTACTGGCCGAGACCGCGATCGGCGCGTACTGGGACCTCGCCCGGATCTCCTATGTCCGCGAGTCGTTCGACCACCTCGGCTACCCGATGTACTTCGCGACCATCCTCGGCGTCGCCAAGACCGCCGCGCTCGCCGCGATCCTCACCCCCGGCCATCCCCGTACCAAGGAATGGGCCTACGCCGGGCTGGTCTTCGTCTACGGCGGCGCCGCCACCTCGCACATGGCCGCCGGTGACGGCCCGGACAAGTGGGCCATGCCGCTGTTCTTCGTTGCCTGCACCTTCGCCGCCCGCGCCTGGCTGCCGCAGGGCACGTCCACCAACGCCACGCTGCGCGCACTCGGCGCCTCCTGGCGCCGCCCCCAGACCGCCTGACCCCACAGAGTTCCACCACAACAGATAAGGAAAACCACAACCATGAACGCGAACACCACCACACAGCAGCGCAGCGGTTCCCGTCTGCCCAACCCCCAGCAGCTCGTCCCCGAGCTCGGCGAGATCGGTGCGGCGCTGTTCAAAGCCACCGGCAACGGTTCGATCCCACCGACCACGATCAGTCTGGTCCAGCTGCGCGCCGGTCAGATCGTCGGCAGCACCTACCTGATTGTCCTGCACGCGGGCAACCTGCGCACTGCTGGTGCCTCCGAGGAACGGATCGCCGCGGTGGCGACCTGGCACGACGCCCCCTATTTCACCGAGGCCGAACGTGCCGCGCTCGCCCTGGTCGAGGCTGTCCTGCAACCGTCACCGCAGGGTGATCGGGTGCCAGATGAGCTCTACGCCCGCGCCACCGAACATTACGACGACAAAGCCCTGGCCACCCTCGCGATGGCCATCGGTCAGGTGAACTTCTTCGTCCCGCTGGCACTCATCGGCAAACCGTTGCCCGGCCGGCCCCCGGCCGAACAGTGGACACCCGTATCGGCCTGACAGTCCGACCATCTGCTGCGGGGCCGGGGCAAACCCCGGCCACGCAGCGTTGCTGCTCACTGTCTGCATGTGAGAGCCAGCCGCACGGCCCAATAGGCCCACGCCGCCAGCGAGACGATGCCGCCGCCGAGGCCGAGGATCACGACCGACACCGCGCCGGACGAGGCGGCCGCGATGGCCAGCAACGGGTTGCCCATCGACCCCGACACCTATATCGCCGACGCGCAATCCATCCGCGTCGGTAAGGAACTGGAAGCGCGCAGCATCACCGTCGAGTACCTCGACTGCTCGGTGTCGCGACTGTTCGGCGGCGCATTCCGCTGTACAACCCACCGCTGCTCCGCACCAACTGATCACAGCGATTCGCCAAACAACTCTGGCGCCGCCGCTGAAGAGCGGCGCGCTAGCCCACCTTCCGGTAGCGGTCGGATGGGGAGGCTGCGAACAGGAGAGAGGAAAAGTTGTGGCGCCAGCGCAGCGGCAACCGGTGTCGTTTCTCGATGAGACAGGTGAGACCGTGTGGCACCACTAGAATGGTCAGGCGTGGAGCCACCAATGGCGAAGGACTTCTCTGCATACGGACTGTCGCATTGGGTTGTGCTTGCCGTGTTCGCGGCGGGGGCGCTGGTGGTTGTCTTGGTCGGGCGAAGGCAGAGCAATCCTTGCGCCGCAATATGTTTCAGCCGGGCATTCGGTGCGGTGACGTTGGTGCTGTATGCGGTGATCTACCTCTCCACGTTGTTTCCACCAATGATCGGTCGCTCGGTTCCGCTGCGCTTGACCGATCTCGCGACCATCGTCGCCGGCTATGCCCTGTGGTCACGTCGGCGCTGGGCGTATGCGCTGACGTACTATTGGTGCCTCACCTTGAGTACGCAGGCGCTACTGACGCCGGCGTTGGAGAGCCCGGACTTCCCACATTACGAGTTCCTGGCCTTCTGGACGATTCACCTGCTCGTCGTTTGGGCGGCGATCTACTTGACCTGGGGTGTGGGTATGCGCCCGGACTGGCGCAGCTACCGGTTTGCTGTGGCAGCGACGGTGATGTGGGTCGCGGTCACCTTCGCTTTCAATTCCATCGCCGACACCAACTACGGTTTCGTCAACCGGAAACCTTCGACCCCGTCATTGCTCGATGTACTCGGGCCATGGCCCTGGTATCTGGGCAGTGTGGCTGTTTTACTGCTCGCTGTATGGGCGTTGATGACTTGGCCCTGGGTCCGAGCCAGTGCCTCGTCGGACAACCTTCGGTAAGTAATCCATGCGGCTCCTCGGCCGACAGCGAAGTCGCGGAGCGGTGTGATGTGTCCGCGCCGGCCGATCGAGCACTCGAAGCCGCCGCCGAGCGCGGCACCCACAAGGAGTTGCACACGCTCGGCGGTCGATACGCGGCGCTACTCGCCTGCGGAAGCGGCGACGCCGGCGCGGCGGCCGAAGAATGTGCCGTCGCCGAGCGAGGTGCCGCTGATGTAGCCCCATGAGTGCAGGCCCGATGTCGCGCGTCCGGCCGCGAAGAGGCCGGGGATCGGGGTGCCGTCGAGGTTGAGGACCCGGCCGTCGACGGTGGTGTGCAAGCCGCCGATGGTGAAGACCTCGGCGCCGCCACCGCCGCTCCCGCCGTACTCCGGCGGGGTGATGCCGCGCTGGACGTCGATCGCCGCGAACGGGGATCGCAGCGGCCGCAGCCAGCGGGCCGACTTACGGAAGTACGGGTCCTTACCTTCGGCGGCAAACCGGTTGTACTCGCCGACGGTGTTCTGCAGAGCGCCCTCGGGCATGCCGATCTCACGTTCGAGTTCCTCGAGGGTTTCGGCGACGAAATGTGGCTGCACGCCCCAGCGCTCGTCGACTGGCACCTCTTCGTAGGCTTGCTCGTCGAGGATCACCCACACCTTCAGGTTGTGCTTGAACAGTGCCGCCTGTCCCACCAGACCGGGATAAACGTCCTCGTTGATGAATCGCTGTCCGACACTGTTGACGATCATGCCGCGCACCATCATGCCCGGCACGAGTGAGATACCGATCTGGCCCGCGGACATGTGCCTCACCGCCGCACCGACGGCCTGCGCGATCGCGATGCCGCGGCCGTCGTCACCGCCGTCGCTGTTGACGCCCAGACCCACCAGTTGCGGGGCGTGCTGGGCGAGCATTTCCTTGTTGTCGGCGAAGCCGCCGGTGGTGATGACGACACCACGCCGCGCGCGATAGGTCACGGTCTCGTTGAAGTGGCGGGCCACGACGCCGACGACCCGACCAGCGTCGAGGATCAGCCGCAGCGCGGTGGTGTCCGTGTGCACCGCGACGTCGGTCTTGTCGACGGCTGCGCTCAGGACCGCCATGAGCACCTTGCCGCCGAAGCCGTCAGAAGTCACGCGGTGTCCGCGTGGGGCCGGTTCGGCGATCTCGTAGAACGGATAGGCGTTCTCGCCCATCCACATCAGTCCGTCGTCGGTGGGCGGCACCCACGCGGGGGAGTCCCACAGCGACGGTTTGAACGGCACCCCGTGGTCGACGAGCCACCGGTAGTGTGCGACGCTCTCGCGGCTGTAGAGCCCCACTTTCTCCTGGTCGGCGTCCGGGCCGAGCGCGGCGAGCAGGAACTTCTCCATATTCTCGGCGGTATCGGTGAACCCGCACGCCTCCTGGATCGGGGTGCCGCCGCCGAGGTAGATCTCGCCGCCCGACAACGCCGACGACCCGCCACCACCGCTCTGCCGCTCGAGCAGGATCACCTCGGCACCCGCGGTATTCGCCTCGAGTGCGGCCGCCGCGCCCGCACAGCCGTAGCCGATGATCAGGACGTCGGTCTCGTGGTCGTAGGCGTCGATCTCTGTGGCGTCGATCGGTGTGACGGGTACGCGTGCACTCATCCGGTTCTCCTGTCGTCGACACTGGCCTTCAGTGTGGTGACGGTCACAATAAGTTCGGCGCGTCGGGGCGAGTAGGGGATCGACCGGTGAGCGGGATACGGCGGCGAGTTCGTCTTCGGTGGCCCGGGCGCCCGTTACCGCCGCTGCCGAGCACGTCGGTGAGGTGATCGCCCCCGCTTCCCGCGGTCGACGGCGCGACTGTTATCTCCGAGGTCGCCTACGACCGCGCGACCATCACCGGCGTTGACGACAACCGAAGAAGACCGGGCGTACCAGGATCGGCGGCTAGGCGCATTCCGGGCACTTCGCCCGGTCGCCCGACAGAGCTGGGCGCTGTAATCCCCGACTGTGCAGGGTGTCTCGACCGCGGGCGGCGTCGCCCTCGACCGTCGACGGAGTCTTGTCGCTTGCGTCTGAACGCGGGGCGCGAAACACTGAACGGTTCGATCCAATGCGAAGAAGCGTAGAGGGATGGCTTGGGCGAGAAGGGGTTTCCGCAGTATGCGCGGAAGCAGCGTGACTCACCGTGGGTGGCGCGCCGCGGCAGCGTCGAGACCAGCTCGCTCGTTTCTTCGGTGAGATGGTTCGGACATGCCGCATGAACCGTGGTCGACGCTGGAGCCGGAGCGTGTGGAAGCGCCCGCGTCGACCCACTTTCCGGCGCCGGACTCGATGCGATTGCCCGAGGACCGGCGGTCGCTGAAAGGTTCGATGGTTCCTCGGCGAACGCTCGGAGTTTCACGAAATGCTCAACATAGCCAATGGAAAGGTGTGCAATGATCGCATCGACACAAACCCGACTGAAACAGCATGGTTTGGAAGTGGAATCCCTGCCCGAAGTCGAGGAAATTTTTCCTATCCAATTCCGTGAACCCATCGAGTTGGCCAGACGAACACTTGCCCTGCATGCGCTACTGGGCGTCATCTTCCACCCGCAACCAAAAGAAGTATCAGAATGGTTGAGTGCGGAGAATTTTCTGCACGAGTTGACAGATCGAGAAAGGTGGGCATTTTCAATAACCGAGTTGCCCGAAGAGGAGATGCTGTGGAAGCAAGCAGCGATGCAAACGAATCTACTGACCTGGCGAGCAGAGTCCCTGTATGTCCTGCTGTGGGCTTCAGGAGAGATTTCGAGCCTGCTCGGACCTGATGAAAGAATGGAAGGCTCACTGATCGCCGAATGCTTGCCTGCACTGGGCGAGCCCGTGCAGCCCTTCATTCAAAAAGCCGAAATGCGTCCCCGGCGGGAGATACTCGCAGAACTGCACTACTATTTCGTCCTCAATCATATTGCCGAGGAGATATATGAGCAAAGCGGAGAAAGTATCGACGGCTTGGAACCTATGGTGGTAGGAGAGCGGCTCTACGCTTTGCATTGGATTGCCTGTGCCGGCCAGTCGAAATGGGATGCCGACGAAGAATAGAAGACAGGAACGTCCACCCCTATAAATTTCGCACCTGAAAGGACGAATGCAACCCGCTGGGGTCACGCGCGCCTGACCGGATCGGTGGCCTCAGCTCGGCGTGCTGCCGAAACTGCCCTCCAGCCGGTTCCGCGAACCCGGGTGGATCAGTCGGGCCGCACTCACCAGACCGGTGGACGACCAGGTTCGCCGCCGGATCAACAGGCACGGTT
The DNA here is from genome assembly GCF_002081715.1 of Nocardia donostiensis. GTDB lineage: Bacteria > Actinomycetota > Actinomycetes > Mycobacteriales > Mycobacteriaceae > Nocardia > Nocardia donostiensis. Next base: position 67,505 of record NZ_MUKP01000015.1, read on the forward strand.
CCGAACGCGGGATGCCGAGTAGTCGGCATTCCTCGGCGTCGGCCAGGACTGCCTCGACGATATGCTCACCACGCTCCAGCGGCGCTACCTCGCTGAGGTAGGTGTTCGGGGTCAATGCGGTGAAATCCTGCTCGAGATACTCCGGTGCCTCGGCCGGGTTGACGTAGCGGTCCTCCACCTGAATCGGCACGTCATCCTCGAAATGCACGAGCAGCGAATGGAACACCTTGCCCCCCAGGGCGTTACCCAGCACCGGATGGCCGAACTCGGCCTCCTCAGCCTGGACGAACACCACTTCGGTGCGGTGCCGGTGCCCGCGCTGCTGGATCTCGTCGGCGATGTTCTTCACCTCGAACAGCGGTGACGCTGTCTTGGTCGGCGCTACGAAGGTGCCGACGCCCATCACCCGGTGCAGGACGCCCTCGGCGGTGAGGTCGCGCAGTGCCCGGTTGATCGTCATCCGGGACAGGCCCAAGGCGTTGACGAGTTGGTTCTCGGAGGGGATCTGGTCGCCTTCCTGCCACCGGCCGCCTTTGATCTGCGACGTGATCAACTGTTTGACGCGCTCGTACGCGGCGAACTCGGTACCGAGTCCGTCGTACAATGCGGTCAGTTCCGCATCGACTATTTCGATCGCCATCACCGACATCCGTTCCCTTGCCTCGCCGGGTTTTTACACCGACACGTATGGTCATCGCACGAGCGCCCGCGGCTGCCGGCTCGCGGCCGAGTCCCGGTCGCCCGATTCCGGGATCGCCCCGAGGATACGTGGGGTCCGATCCGCTGGTCGGCCGTCGAAGTTGCCTTCATATCACTACCTTCCGGCGGAAGTGTCGCCGCTTCCGCCAGGGATCCTTGACAGACGCCTGTATATACAGGACTATACGCCTTATTCTCGTTGTAGTGGCTCGGCACACACCCGTCTTTTCGAGGAGAACTCATGATCGACGCTTCCACTACGCCCGAGCCCGGCCCGCGTCCCGTATCCGCCGATCACGGCAGCGAGCTGAGCACTCTCGGCTGGCAGCAAGAGGGCGCACTGCGGATGCTGATGAACAATCTCGACCCCGAGGTTGCCGAGCGCCCCGACGATCTCGTCGTCTACGGCGGCACCGGCCGGGCCGCACGCAGCTGGGCCGCTTTCGACGCGATCGTCCGCACCCTGAAGACGCTGAAATCCGATGAGACGCTGCTGGTGCAGTCCGGCAAGCCGGTAGGCGTCTTCCGCACCCACGAGTGGGCGCCCCGTGTGCTATTGGCGAACTCGAATCTCGTCGGCGACTGGGCCAACTGGGAAGAGTTCCGCAAGCTGGAGCAGCTCGGCCTGATCATGTACGGCCAGATGACCGCCGGCTCGTGGATCTACATCGGCAGCCAGGGCATCCTGCAGGGCACTTACGAAACTTTCGGTGCGGTCGCGCGTAAACGTTTCGGTGGCTCGCTGGCAGGCACCATCACGCTCACCGCGGGTCTCGGTGGCATGGGCGGCGCCCAGCCGCTGGCGGTGACGATGAACGAGGGCGTCGCCGTCTGCGTGGAATGCGATCCCGCGCGTATCGACCGCCGCATCGACCATGGCTACCTCGACACCAAGGCCGAGACGGTGCAGGAGGCACTGGATCTGGCGATCCGCGCTCGCGACGAGCGCAGGCCCCTGTCCATCGGCCTACTCGGCAATGCCGCCGAAATCTTCCCGCAGCTGCTGGCCATGGAAGCGCCGATCGACATCGTCACCGATCAGACCTCCGCGCACGATCCGCTGTCCTACCTGCCGATCGGCATCACACCCGAGGACTGGCACAAGCTCGCCGACAAGGACCCCGGCTGGTTCACCACCGAAGCGCGGGCATCGATGGCCGCACACGTCGAGGCCATGGTCGGCTTCATGGACAGGGGCGCGGAGGTCTTCGACTACGGCAACTCCATCCGCGACGAGGCCCGCAAGGGTGGATACACCCGCTCATTCGAATTCCCCGGCTTCGTCCCCGCCTATATCCGGCCACTGTTCGAGGAAGGCCTCGGCCCGTTCCGCTGGGCCGCGCTGTCCGGCGACCCGAAAGATATCGCCGCCACCGATCGGGCGATCCTGGAACTGTTCCCGGAAAACGAGCACCTGAAGCGGTGGATCACCATGGCGGGCGAGAAAGTGAAGTTCGAGGGTTTGCCCGCGCGGATCTGCTGGCTCGGCTACGGCGAACGGCATCGCGCCGGGCTGAAATTCAACGAGATGGTCGCCTCGGGCGAGCTCTGCGCGCCCATCGCCATCGGCCGCGACCACCTCGATTCCGGCTCCGTGGCCTCCCCCTACCGGGAGACCGAGGCGATGGCCGACGGCTCCGACGCCATCGCCGACTGGCCACTGCTCAACGCCCTGGTCAATACCGCCTCCGGCGCCTCATGGGTATCGATCCACCACGGCGGCGGCGTCGGTATGGGCCGCTCCATCCACGCCGGACAGGTGTGCATCGCCGACGGCACCGAACTGGCCGCTCAGAAGCTGGAGCGCGTGCTCACCAACGATCCGGGTATGGGCGTCATCCGGCACCTCGACGCAGGCTATGAACGGGCCGCCGCGGTTGCCCGCGAGCGCGGTGTGCGCGTCCCGATGCAGGAGGGCTGACCTTCCACCGGTCGCCACGACCCCGGAGTTGCGTGAGGGGCAGCTCCGGGGTCTTTCATCATGTTCCCATGGAACGACGCTGCCCCTGCGTTTCACAGCAGGGGCAGCGTCGCCGGAGGTTCAGTCCAGCGGGCCGATGACCGACTCCGCCCCCGCCACCAGCGCGCCCGAGGCGGCTAATCGGACGGCTTTCTCGATTTCAGGAGAGAGGTGGCGGTCGGTGCCAGGACCGTCGATGTGCTCACGGAGCACGGCGCGCACGGCCGCGGTCGCCGGGGACGGTTCGAGGGGGGCGCGCAGGTCAAGGGCCCGCGCCGCGGTCAGCGCCTCGATGGCGAGAACCCGGGTGAGGCCGTCGATGGCGCGGCGGAGTTTGCGGGCCGCCGACCAGCCCATCGAGACGTGGTCCTCCTGCATGGCCGAGGACGGGATCGAGTCGACGCTGGCCGGTGCGGCGAGGCGCTTGAGTTCGGAGACGATGGCGGCCTGGGTGTACTGCGCGATCATGTGGCCGCTGTCTACGCCCGGATCGTCGGCGAGAAACGGCGGCAGCCCGTGACTGCGTGCCTTGTCCAGGAAGCGGTCGGTGCGGCGTTCGCTGATGCTGGCCAGATCCGCAACCACGATGGCGAGGAAGTCCAGCACATAGGCCACCGGGGCGCCGTGGAAATTGCCGTTCGACTCGACCCGGCCGTCCAGGGTGACGACCGGATTGTCGATCGCGCTCGCCAACTCCCAGCCCGCCACCCGCTCGGCGTGTGCGAGTGTGTCCCGCGCACCGCCCGCGACCTGCGGCGCGCACCGCAACGAGTAGGCGTCCTGCACGAGGGTGCAATCCGGGGTGGCGTGACTGGCCACGATGGCCGAACCGGCCAGCAGACGTGTCATATTCGCTGCCGCTGTGCCCTGGCCGGGATGCGGACGCAACGTCTGCAGGTCGGGTGCGAAGACCTTGTCGGTGCCGAGCAGCCCCTCCACGCTCATCGCCGCGGTCACATCAGCCAGCCGGAGCAGCCCCCGCAGGTCATGGCAGGCCAGCACCAGCATGCCGAGCATGCCGTCGGTGCCGTTGATCAGGGCCAGTCCCTCTTTTTCCTCCAGTTCGACCGGCTCGATGCCCGCCGCCGACAGTGCGTGCGCGGCCGGCACGAGTTCACCGTCGGCATCGCGCACCGTGCCTTCACCGAGCAGCGCCAGGGCCACATGCGCCAACGGGGCCAGATCGCCCGAGCATCCCAGGCTGCCGTATTCGTGCACCACCGGCGTGATCCCCGCGGACAGCAGCGCCGCGTAGGTCTGCGCGACCACCGGCCGCACCCCGGTCCGGCCGGTGGCCAGTGTGGACAACCGCAGCAGCATCAGCGCGCGGACCACCTCGCGCTCGACCTCGGGGCCGGAACCGGCCGCATGGGATCGCACCAGGCTGCGCTGCAATTGCTTACGCAATGCCAAGGGAATGTGGCGGACCGCGAGCGCACCGAAACCGGTCGACACGCCGTAGACGGGCTTCGGGTCCGCGGCCAGCGCCTCGATGCGTTTGCGGCTGTCCCCGATGGCGGCCAGCGATTCCTCCGACAACCGCACCGGGGCGCCGTACCGGGCCACGCGCACCACGTCTTCCGGAGTCACCGCACCGGTTCCGACTTCGACAGGTTCGGTGGTGGCCGTTGCGTTTCGCACGGCGTCGCTGCTCACAGTTTCTTCTCCATTCCGTAGCAGGGATAGGACAACGAATTTCAGGCGGGATCGGCGGCGCGCAGGTTCGTCACCTCGTCCGGCTCGATGCGGCCCGGGCGCACCCACTGCCGGTAGGCGAGGAACAGCAGCGCCAGCCACACCGCACCGACGACCAAGGCGACCCGGCTGTCGGCGTCGAAGGCGATCACCACGATCACGAAAACCAGGAATCCGATGGTGATCAGCTGCCCGTATGGCCAGAACGGCACCGGGAACTTCAGGGCAGCGGTCTCGGCCGCATTCATGCTCCGGCGCGAACGGTAGTGCGACAACAGGATCATCAACCAGACGAAGATGGTCGCGAAGGTGGCGATCGAAGCGATGATCAGGAAGACCTTGTCCGGAATCAGGTAGTTCAGCAGTACGCCCACCAGCAGAGTGATGGTCATGATGACGACGGTCATCCACGGCACCCCGTTGCGCGACACCTGCCGCATCACCGCGGGCGCCTGACCGCGCTGGGCCATGCCGTACATCATCCGGCCTGCGCCGAAGATATCGCTGTTGATCGCCGACAGCGCCGCGGTGATCACCACGATGTTGAGCACTGTCGCAGCCGGCCCGATGCCGAGGGCCTGGAAGATCTGCACGAACGGGCTGCCCGCGGAGCCGATGCTCTGCCATGGGTTGATCGCCATGATCACGGCCAGGGTCAGGACGTAGAACAAGATGATGCGGACCGGAACGGTATTGATCGCGCGCGGGATGGTTCGCTCCGGTTTCTCGGCTTCACCAGCGGTGATCCCGATGATCTCGGTGCCGCCGAAGGCGAACATCACGATCGCGAAGCAGGCGACGAACCCACCGGTGCCGTTGGGGAAGAAGCCGCCGCCGTCCCATAGGTTGGTGAGTCCGGTGCTGGTGTCGTGGACCCCGAATCCGAAGATCAGGATCGCGATGCCGCCTACGATCATCGCCAGGATCGCGACGATCTTGACCAGGCTGAACCAGAACTCGATCTCACCGAACACCTTGACATGCAGCAGGTTGATCGCACCGATGAAGAAGATGATCGACAGCACCCAGATCCACCTGGGCACATCCGGAAACCATAATCCCATGTACACCCCGAATGCGGTGACATCGGCCAAGCAGACGACGACCATCTCGAAGGTGTAGGTCCATCCGGTCATGAATCCGGCCAGTGGCCCGAGGTGTTTGCTTGCGTACTCGCCGAACGACCCGGAGACCGGATCGCTCACCGCCATCTCCCCGAGCGCCCGCAACACGACGTAGATAGCGGCGCCGCCGATCAGATAGGCCAGCAGTACCGAGGGCCCGGCCTGGTTGATGGCTTCCGCCGACCCGTAGAACAGACCGGTTCCGATCGCCGATCCGAGTGCGATGAAGCGGATGTGGCGGGCGGTGAGTCCCCGCGTCAGCACGTCGGCGGTCTTGTTCACACCATTCTCCCGGGTTCTCCATGGGCAGCGATCGAGCAGATGCGGGCGACGAGCCATGTTGTGTGCCCAGTCACAGCGCCCTACATGTATAATCCTGTCTATACAGGAATGTCAAGCATTCCCGGCTTCGCCACTCTGGCGGTTCGATCCGCTCTGGGCAAATTCTGCGATCCGCGTCATAGCCAGGTGGTGTCGACTACTGCATCCAGGCCGCCACCGCAGGTGGCGCGCGGGCAGTGCGCCACACGATGCGATTACGCGTGGTACCCGTCGGTTCCGGCTCGGGTCATGACGATATTCGGCACAACCGCTCGGGAGGACAACCGCAGTAGCGTATCGATGATCTCGACGACGTCGTTCACCGTGAGCATCTGCTCAGGCGGGATCCGATCGTGGATCCAGGCGCTCATCTCGGTGTCGACGTAGCCGGGGGAGATCGCCGTGGCGGTGACGCCGTTACCGGATTCTTCAGCGTTGAGGGTTGAGATCAGGGAGATGAGCGCTGCTTTTGCAGCGCCGTATACTGCGAGCCCGGCCTCGGAGTACACCCCGGTGATCGAAGCCAACGCGATCACCCTTGCACCACGAACACGGTCGGCCGCAGCAGCGGCACGCAGCATGGGTAACGCGCCTTGGATGAGTTGCATAGGGGCCCGCAGGTTCACAGCGAGAGTTTTGTCGAAGCGGCGTATCGACGAGTCCGCAAGCGCCCCGCTGTGCCCACCCCGGCGTTGAGAATCAGCGTCGACAGGGTCCCGTATCGATCGGCGTGCTGCTCGAGTAACCGCTCGATGTCGCTGCTGTCGGACATATCGGCGACGACCGGGGTGACCTCCGTGGCACCAGCGGCGCGTAGCTCAGCGGCCACCACGTCCAGCCGCGCGGCGTCGCGCGCAGTGATGGTGAGCGAGAACCCTTGCTGGGCAAGCCTAGTGGCGACACCAAGGCCGATGCCCCGGGATGCGCCGCTGATCAGCGCGGACTTTACGTTTCCGGTCACTGTCGGTCTCCGTTCAGTGCGCGTAGGCCGGCCGCCATGAATTCGGGTGTCGCCTCGGCCGCCCGTTCGGCGGCGGAGCCTGCATCCGAGCCGCGGAGTGCTCGGTAGCTGATGCCCTCGCCGATGATGCCGAGCTTGAAGTTGGCCAGCGCGAGGTAGAAGCCCCAGTTTCCGAGGTCACGCCCAGATACGGTGGCGTAGGTCTGGGCAAGATCGTCGGACGTGGGCAGCCGATCGCTCGTCCATGCAGCGCGCGAACCGAGCACCAGATCGAACACCGGCGCCCGGTACACACACATCAGGGCGACATCGGTGAGGGGATCACCGAGGGCGGACAACTCCCAGTCGACAACAGCGCACACCCGGCCCGGATCGGCAGGATCGAGGATCGTGTTGTCTATCCGGAAGTCACCGTGCACGATCGAGGCGGCCGAATCGGCCGGTACCGCGCTCGATAACGCGGTGTACAGCCGTTCTACGTCGGGAAGATCGCGAGTCTTGACCCGTTGCCATTGCGAGGCCCACAGGTCCACCTGACGTGCTACGAATCCTACCGGCCGCCCGAAGTTTCCCAGGCCGACCTGCTGCGGGTTCACCGCATGCAGTTCCGCGAGCACCCGGACCAGCTCGGCCACGCTCGCGGTCACCTGTTGATCGGTGAGCGTGTCGAGGTCGTCTTGGTCACGAATAACGATCCCGTCGACGTATTCGACGACAGTCATCGGCGCACCGAGCGCGGCACCGTCCGGATCGAAGGCGATCGTTTTCGCAACCGGTACCGCCGAGCCGTGCAGCGCGCTGGTGACAGTGAACTCACGCGCCATATCGTGCGCCGAGGGCGTGAGGCCGGCAACGGGCGGGCGGCGAACCACCCATCTCGACGTGTCGTCGCGGGCGGCGAAGGTCAAGTTCGATCGCCCCCCGCTGAGCAACTCCACCCGCAACTCGCCGTTTACGTCGACGCCTCGTTCCCGCAGGAATCGCTCCAGCGCAACGGCATCCATGCCCGGCAAGCTCATGCGCTGCCTCGCCGGGCCCGCTTGGCCGCGCCCACTGCGCGTTTCGCGATAGCCCACCGGTGTACCTCGGAAGGCCCGTCGTAGATCCGGAACGGCCGGACCTCGCGTGACAACCGGGCCAGTGGCAGGTCGCCGGATACTCCGAGACCTCCGCACATCTGCACGCTCCGGTCGACGATCCGGAAGATCGCCTCGGCGGCAAAGGTCTTCGCGATCGAGGTCGCGTTCCCGGCAGGTTCTCCGCGATCGAGTTCCCAGCAGGCCCGAGTCAGCAGTGCACGGGTGGCTGCGATGTCGATCTCGTTATCGGCGACCATCTTCTGCACCATGCCGAGATCACCCAGACGTGAGCCGAATCCTTGCCGCTCGGCCACGTGCGCAACGGCCACGTCGTGCGCCCGGCGCGCGGCACCCAGCCAGCGCATCACGTGCGTCATGCGTGCGGGGCCGAGGCGCACCTGTGCGTACTCGAAGCCGCGGTCGACCTCACCCAGCACCGCCGAATCCGGCACCAGCAGATCGTCGAAGAACACCTCGCAGTGCCCGCCGATCATCGACCTGTCCAGTGTGTCGAGATGGCGTCCTACCCGGATTCCGGGGCTGTCGGCGGGTGCGAGGAACATCGTCGCACCGCCCCGCTGCCCGGGCTCACCGGAGGTGCGGGCCATGATGATGAAGAAACTTGCGCCGTCGGCGCCGGTGATGAACCACTTGTGGCCGCTGATCCGCCAACCGCCTGCAGCACGGACCGCGCGAGTGGCCAGCGCCGAGGGGTCCGAACCTGCGCCGGGCGCAGGTTCGGTCATCGCGAAGGCCGACCGAACCGTGCCACGTGCGAGTGGCTCGAGAAACCGCTGTTTCTGCTCCGGATCCGCGATGTGAGCGAGCATGTGCACATTGCCCTCATCCGGCGCGGCGATATTCAGAGCCGTCGGACCGAACAGTGAGTACCCGGCCTCTTCGAATACCGGCGCCCGGTCCGACATCCCCAGCCCGTACCCGCCGTACTCGACCGGAGCATGCGGTGCGAATACTCCCGCGTCCTTGGCGGCCTGCTGCAGCTCGGCCCGCAACGTATCGCCACCGGCCGCGGAGATGTCGCCGTCGTGCGCATCTTCCACCGGCAACACCGCCTCGCGAACGAAACTGCGGGTGCGTTCGACGAGGCGTTGCACATCGGGGGGATAGGACAGATCGATCGTCATGAACCCACTCCTAGCTATTCACGACCGAACGCTCGCTCGGTTAAAGATCTCTTGAACGATGTCATGATCACGGCAAGGGTGTCAATTGGGGTTCGAAAGGCGGCGTATCGTTCAGATATTCTGAACATATGCACCGTGATGAGGCAGTGATCGGAGCCCGAGTGCGACAGGCCAGGAGGGGCGCGGGCCTGTCGCTACGTGAAGCCGCCCAGCGCAGCGATGTCAGCCCAGCTACGCTCAGCGCCATCGAGAACGGTAAGACGGGTGTCTCGGTCGCACGCCTGCGCCGGCTTGCCGCGGAATTCGGCACCACCGTGCGCTGGCTGATCGGTGACGAGCAGCCCACCACGGCCGAACCGCTCAACCACAGAAAAGCAACCCCGGGCCCGAGCCCCTCGTCACCGTACGACTGGCGCAAATTTCCACCACTCGACATCGACCCTGTGCTGGCGGCCGCCATAGAGATTTTCGTCGAAACCGGCTACCACGGTGCGACGATGCGATCGATAGCGCACCGCGCAGGTATGAGCGTTCCCGGGGTCTATCATCACTACCGCGACAAACAGGAACTACTTGTCCGTGCGCTCGACCTGACCATGGACGAGTTGCACCGCCGAGTCGACGCCGCACGAAGCGAAGCGACAACCGGCCGCGATCGCCTGGTTCACGTGGTCGAAGCGCTGGCGTTGTTCCATACCCACCGCCGCGAACTCGCGTTCATCGGAGCCAGCGAGATGCGGAGCCTGACACCCGCCAACAGACTTCGAATCGCCGAATCGCGTAACGCTATCCAGTATCTGGTCGACGACGACATCGACGCTGCCCTTGCCGAGGAGGGGTTGAAGATCGACCACGCTCTCGTCGCCGGGCGCGCGATTGCCACCATGTGCACCTCACTGCCGCAATGGTTCCGGCTCGACGGGCCCGAAACGCCCGAGCAGATAGCTGCCGAATACGCAGGGTTCGCGCTCGGATTGCTCGGCATCCGCCGAACCCAGGTTGCCGCGCCTCGAGCCGAGAAACTGCCACGCACTGGGCGTTAACGGGCCTGATACCAGTCTCGCGGGGTACGGTGGGCGCGCCGCTGGGCCTCTCACTGCGGGAAGAGGGCCAGAACCTCCGACATCACCTGCCGGGCGACGTCATCAGTGGCCGAGGAGACCTCGACGACTGGAACACGGGGGCCGAAAGCAGTGCTGTCGAGAGGTAATTCGGGGCCGACGACGGCTGAGTAGATCGGGATGCTGCGGTCGTAGAGCGAGGTGGAGCGGAACACAGTGCGGTTATCGATCTTCTCCTCGGTGCTGCGGGCCCGCACCTGGTCGGGAACGCGATACTCGTAGCCCACCGTGACGGTTTCGTCCCGGTACCGGAACAGGCATTGGGTCAGCCGGTGCTCATCGGTATCGGCGGTGCCGGTCAGTCGCGCGCGCACCGCGCACGGATCGGCGCCGAGCAGCACCGTGAGGACGGTATCGGGTGAGGTGCCCTGGGCTGGTGACTGCCGCCAGCGCTCGATCATATCGGGCAGCAAACTATCGGCGATCGCACATGGATCGTGGTCCGGAGCCGAGAGACCGAGGTAGAACGCGGCGCCCGCCGGGAACCGGGCGGTGGCGCCGCAGGCGCGCGGATCGGTGTCGCTGTCGGGGACCAGCAGGACGTTCACATCGCCCAGTTGTTTGCGGGTACCGCGGCTCGGGACGAGTGCGGGCAGCAAGGTCGTATGCCAGGTCAGGGTGCTGGCTTCGCCCGCGGCCGCGTGGCCGAGGTCGGCCTGGCACGAGTCCAGGCCGACCGTAACGTTCCGGATATCGCCGAGGCCGAGGTCGTCGAGGGTGTCGCGGGGGAGTAGTGCGCAGACGTCGATCTGGCGGGTCGCCTGGGCGACGGCCGCATGCTGTTGCGGGGTGTCGGCGGGGGCTGACCAGAATTCCGGCGGTGGGGCGGGTGACGCCGGTGATCGTGCGCCGCCGGTTCGGGTGCCGGTATCGTCACCGCAGCTCGCCACGGCGAATAACAGGGCTGTGACGAGCGTGAGCGTGCGATATATCGTCACCCTGACCTCCCTGTGTGGGCTGAGCCGGATGGTTGTCCGGCGTCGAGTCTGCGCGCATGAGCAACCGCAGCGCAATTATCCCGGTGTCTTCGGCCGGTCGGAAATGTCGGGCCGGAATAGAGCGCGGCGCGGGCGACTTGCACCCGGTATGACGCAGTTCGATCCCCGTGCCCTGCTCAGCGAAAGCCGGCTCGGCGTGCTGGCTACCATCAAATCGGACGGTCTGCCGCAGCTCTCGCCGGTGACCCCCTACTTCGATCGGGACGCCGGAGTCATCTACGTCTCGATGACCGAGGGGCGAGCCAAGACCGTGAATCTCCGCCGGGATCCGCGTGCGGCTCTGGAGGTCACCCGGGCCGACGGGTGGGCTTGGGCCACCGCAGAGGGCTCTGTCACCCTCATCGGTCCAGGCGCCGATCCCCATAGTCCAGAGGTCGAAGCATTGGTGGATTACTATCGCGCAGCCGCAGGGGAGCATCCGGATTGGGACGGATACCGCGCTGTCATGGTCTCCGACCGTCGGGTTCTGATGAAAATGTCGGTGGAGCGCATCTATGGTGAAGCCTTACGCTGACCCACTGCCCCCGAACCGGAACCATCGGGTCAGCGAGCTTTGCTCCGCGGCCTCAACCATCGATAGTCGCGGTCATCTCGCCGTCAGGTTCGTGATTCGTCCGTTGGGATGATCAGCAGGACAACTGCTTTCAACAGTGGCAGAAAGCGGTGTGGTCACGGTTCGACGATCACACAGTGGCCGACTGTTGCAGCAACGCGGTTTCCTCGAGCAGTGGGTGGCATCGACCGATGTGCGTGGGCGGTGCCGTTGGAGGATCGCCTGCCGGGTGCGCAACCCCGTGTACAAGGGGCAGCAACGACATCGGGCGGGCTGCTCAGCCGAAGTGGACCTCGGGGTTTGCGGGACTCGGGGCGTCGAGGATTGGCTGCGGCATGTTGCGCAGATGGTTGTCGAGGAAGGCGGTGACGTATCGGCGTGTCAAGTCCATCGCGCGGTTGCCGTCGATGGTTGTCTCCGGGACCTCGATACCGAGAGCCGTGGCGATCGGCGCGTAGTCGGTGAAGGACGAGTGTGACGTGCCGTCCACCGACAACCAGCGTTTCCAGCCTGTGAAGGCGTCATAGATCGCGGCCCATTTGGCGCCGTACTCGCCGTCGGGTGCGTGGTGTGGTGCGCCCATCATCAGGAACGGGCGGTCGACAGCTCGTCCGTAGGGCGTGGCAGGGAACGTTCCGTCCAGGTTGAACCCCACACGGATCCTGTCGTCTTCGGCGAGCGCGTACGGCGCGGTGAAGCCGCCCGCGGAGTGGCCGCCCATGGCGATGCGGGTCGAGTCGAGTGGCAGGCGTTCGGCCAGTTCGTCGAGGACGAAGGACACGTCCTTCGCGCGGTTGAGCGCGACCGCCGCGCCGTCCGGGCGACCTCGGCACGCCTGGCATTCGGTGATGCGGCCGTCCGGGAAGGTCACGGCGGCGGACTCGTAGGTGTGATCGATGCCGATGACGAGGTAACCGCGGCTGGCGAGTTCCTCGGCGAGGCCGGTGAGCGAGGCACGCGGCATGGTGAAGCCGGGTGAGAGCACCACTGTGGGTAGTGGCAGGCCCCATCGTGGCGCGTCGACATAGGCGTGGGTTCGTATCGTGCTGAACGCCTCCGGCGCGACGCCGGTAACGCCCAGCGAGGCGATGATGAGTGCCGATTCCTCGGGTGTGGCGTAGGCGTCCGGCCTGCCGACCGGCGCTTGGGCGGGATACCAGGCGGAGACCATCAGTTCGCGGTCACGATCCGGGACCCACGGGTCGGGTCGGTCGTCGACCAGGTGGAATTCTTGGACGCCGACCGGGAACAGTCCGGTCGGGGCGGGCAGCACCGAACCGAGCTCGGACTCGGATGTGGTGGGCGCAGCAGACCCGGGCACGGCAGCCGCGGTCCACAATGCTGGGGCGAGAATTGCTGCGAGGGCGAGGAAACGGGTGAAACCCATGGACTCACTTTCGATCGAAACGATCTTGTCCCGTCGAGTCTCGCCTTCAGCCTTGCCTCTTCGCATCGGGTAGATCCCCGAAACCGACCCTGATGAAGCCCATAATCGAAAGATAACTCCGAACATCCCAGCCCACTCGGACGCGACTCGGTGGACCGGAGATCGTAGAGCCGTGGGTTGACATGCGGCATGACAGCGTGTCCCTGCATACTCGTGACGTGGCGAACGACCAGAGGCGCAGCACAATGGTGGACTGCGACGCCGTGCTGGACGACCCGGTGGGTGAGTCATTGCGTGGTCATCACGCACACCTGGCCCGTCGGCTCGGCCGGGCTGCCACCTACCTGCCGGAGGTAGCGACCTTCGCTGCGGTAGGCACCGACCCGGACCCGCAGGAGTGGGCCGACCTGGCGCGGCTGCTCGGTCGAGGCGAGCTCGCCGACATGTTCAGCTGCGCGGCGCAACCACCGCCGGGCTGGGAGCCGGTCTTCGTCCTCGAAGGCCGCCAGATGATCTGGCCCGCCGGCAGCCGACCACATCATCCGCATGCCGAGACCGATACCGGTGTGGTCGAGTTGGGCGCGGACAGCGTGCCCGAGATGCTCGACCTCGTCGCGCGGACGCAACCGGGGCCGTTCTGGTCGCGCACCCACGAACTCGGCACCTATCTCGGTATCCGCGATCACGGCACGCTGGTGGCGATGGCAGGCGAACGACTCCGGCCACCGGGATGGACCGAGATCAGCGCCGTCTGCACCGCACCCGAAGCCCGCGGACGAGGCCACGCCGCCCGCCTGGTCCAGGCACTCGTCGCGCGGATAGTGGCTCGCGAGCAACGTCCGTTCCTGCATGTGGCCGAGACGAACACCGCCGCGATCACCCTTTACGAGCGGCTCGGCTTCCTGACCCGCAAACACGTGACCTTTCAGGGGTTCCGCACGCCGTAAAGTACTCGGCGCCGGGGATAGGTGCGGGCGGTGAAAAGGCTCGCCCCTCAGCAGTGCAGCACGTCCGCCGGACACGTCCCAGCGAGCGGGACACGCCCGGCGACGGCGTCTCTCCTTGCCAGTACCAGCCGATCCCTGCCCCACAGATCGGTGTCATACGCGTCGGTGTCATACGCGTCGACGCGCCGACTCAGAATTGGTCCGTCCACAACGGGCGAGATATGTGGGAGGAGAAAACCACTCCTTCCACTTTCAATGTATAGCGCACCCCGGGGCTTGCGGCAAGACCCGGGTGATGCCGCAGAATTGCCCGCCGAAGCCAGAACCTGCGGAAATGGGGTAACGAATTGCGTGTGTCGTTTGTCGAGGCATGGGTCGCGCGGGGACGCCGACCTGGTGATGGGTGGCCGCCACGCCCGCGCCGCCGGGGCGACAGTGGCCCCACGAAACGAATCTCACATCGGAGCTGATGACGTGACCTCCCTGACTACCAGCGCGTTCGACATCCCTGACCACCTCTCCCGCAAGGCCGACCCGACGCTCATCGCCGCCGACGAACAGCGCTTCGCGGCCATCGCGGAAAGCCTCGAGCAATCCATCGCCGACCTGAACAAACGCCTGGACGCCACCCGCAAGGCGCCCGGCCGCTTAGGCCAGGAGGTTATGGAGCGGGACTTCGAGATTCACCGGCTGACCGCACGCCTACGCACCCTGCGCCGCTTCGGTGTGGACCTGTGCCTCGGACACATCGTCAGCGCTGACGACCCGGAGCCGGTGTACATCGGACGACTCGGCCTCCTGGACAGCGCGGGAAATCAGCTGCTGGTCGACTGGCGCTCCCCTGCGGCCGAGCCGTTCTTCGGAGCGACCCATGCCAACCCGATGGGTCTGACACGTCGCCGCAGGTATCGCTGGACTCGGGGCCGGATCAGTGATTACTGGGACGAGGTGTTCACCCCAGAAGGGTTCGAAGGCAACGCCGCGCTCGATGACCAGTCCGCCTTCATCGCCAGCCTGGGTAGCAACCGTTCGGCCCGGATGCGGGACGTACTCGGCACCATTCAAGCCGATCAGGACGCCATCATCCGTGCAGGATCGCGCGGTGCTCTCGTCGTCGACGGCGGACCGGGTACAGGCAAGACCGTCGTCGCGCTGCATCGCGCCGCTTATCTGCTCTACTCCGACCCCGCACTCCGGCACGGCGTGCTGTTCGTCGGTCCGCATGAGCCTTACCTGGCCTATGTCGCCGACGTCTTACCCAGCCTCGGCGAGGAGAGTGTGCAACTGTGCACCGTGGGCGACCTCGTCGCCGAGGGCGCGGCAGCAACAACCGAGGCCGACCCGGAGGTGGCGCGCCTGAAGTCGTCTGTGGAAATGGTGCAGGCGATCGAAGCGGCCGTCAGGTTCTACGAGGAGCCGCCAAGCAAGGGAATGATGGTGGCGACCGAGTGGTCGGACATCTGGCTGAGCGCCGACGACTGGGCCGAGGCGTTCGAAGCACCAGAACCTGGTACTCCGCACAATGAAGCACGCGAGCAGATCTGGGATCTACTGCTGACGATCCTGGTGGACAAGTACGACGGCGATATTCCGGCCGCCCAGCTCAGGAAATCGCTGCTGCGAAACGACGAATTGCGCACGGCCCTCGACAACGCATGGACGTTGATCGAAGCAGCAGATCTCGTCGGGGACCTGTGGTCGGTACCCGCCTACTTACGGAAGTGCGCGCCCTGGCTCAGCCCCGATGAGGTCCGGAAGCTGCAACGCGCGAACGCCCAGCAGTGGACCGTATCCGACCTACCGCTGCTGGACGCAGCACGCCAGCGGCTCGGAGACCCGGAAGCGGCCCGCCGGACGCGCCGGTACAAGGCCGCTGTGAACGCCGAACGCGAACGCATGTCCAGCGTCATCGACGACCTGATCGCCTCCGACGACTACGGCGACGGTGAGGGCTTGATGACGCAGCTGCGGCAGCAAGACCTACAGGAGATGCTGGTCGACGATGCCGCACTGCCAAGGACGGACCCGGACTTGCTCGCCGGCCCCTTCGCGCACATCGTCGTGGACGAAGCACAGGAACTCACCGACGCAGAGTGGCAGATGTTGCTGCTCCGCTGTCCATCCCGGAGCTTCACCATTGCCGGGGACCGTGCCCAGGCCCGGCACGGGTTCACCGAGTCATGGCAGGAACGACTAGAGCGGATCGGGCTGGAGCGGAGCAGCCTGGCCTCCCTGAGCATCAACTACCGGACACCGGAAGAGGTCATGGCCGAAGCCGAGCCGGTCATCCGCGCCGTACTTCCGGACGCCAATGTGCCGACCTCCATCCGCAGCAGCGGCGTCCCCGTCGTACACGGATCCGCTTCGGACCTGGATTCGATCGTCGACACCTGGCTCACCGAGCATGCCGACGGGATCGCCTGCGTTATCGGTGTTCCGACGTTCCGCGCGACTCCCCGCGTCCGATCGCTGACGCCGGAGCTGGCGAAGGGGCTCGAGTTCGACCTGGTCGTGGTCAACTCAGATGCGTTCGGCGAGGGCGTCGGAGGAGCGGTCGACCGCTATGTCGCTATGACCCGAGCGACCCAGCAACTCATCGTCCTCACGCGCTCCTGACGTCGTCGATCAACTACCTGCAGTCGATCTTCGGGCAGTGGTCGCTTCACGGATCTTCAGGGCGCTGAAGGCGGTGTGAACATCGCGTCAGGTTGCGCGGTCGGGTGTCGGGGCCAGCATCCAGGGTTGGCGGGACTCCAGGAGTCCAACGGCGATGAGTTTCGCCGTGGTTTCCAGTCTGTATCCACACACACTGCACTCGAGGAGAACACAATGACCGCTACCTACACCTTCGACGTCTTCTCCAGCCTCGACGGCTACGGCTCCTACGGCCCCGACGGTGACTGGGGCGGCTACTGGGGCAAACAAGGCCCCGAGTTGCTCGACCACCGTCTCGCCGTGTATGGCGAGGAGCAGCGGATGGTTTTCGGGGCCCACACGTACCGGGAATTTGCGCGGATGCTGGCCTCTAGCACCGAGGGGTCCGAAGTCCGTGATCCATGGGTTACCCGGATGCGGAGTATCCCGGCAACGGTGGTGTCGACCACGCTGGACGGTCCTCTCGACTGGCCGAACGCGACCCTCGTGAGCGGTGACGCCGTCGACGTCGTCGCCCGGCTCAAGGAGGAATCCGAGGTGCCGTTGCGCTCGCACGGGAGCTTGTCGATGAACCGGGCGCTGATGGCCGCCGGCCTGGTCGATCACCTCCAGGTGACGCTCTTCCCTGTGATCACCGGTCGGACCGGAATGGCCCCGATCTTCCAGGGTGCGGCCGACTTCGACCTCGAGCTGATCGAGAGCCGGACGCTCGACGGCAACATCCAAGAGCTCATCTACCGGCCCAGCCTGCATGTCTGAGCCGTCCATGCACCCACCCGCGCCGAGAACCGGTCCCCCGCGCGTGACCCGGCTCTCGGGCTGCTCGGGTGCCTCCTACTGGCCTGCACCTTGCCGCTGTCCTCGATGCTCACCGGCGCGGCGGTCGTGGCCGCCGGAACGCTCGTCTACGGCCTGCGCCGCATCCTCACCGATGGCCCGACGATACGGCAGGACGACAGCACTCACCACTGAACCGAAAGAGGGGTACCCGTTCATGTCCACCACCGGCTTCCGGACGACCCGCTCGACAGCGATCTCCGCGCCCGCGGCGGTGGTGCTGATTCGCTTCTACGTCGGCGCCGGACACTAGTTGCTCGACGTTCGGCTTAACACAGCTGCGGTCACCACGCCGACACCCTCACATCGACCCGTCCGCAGCGTCCTCGCTGCGATCGCCGAGGACCTCACGCGCCAGTTCCCGCAACGCACGCCGGCCCTCGGCCAACGCTGCCTGCTCCGCTTCCGTCACCCGGGTACACCCGCCGCGCCCGGCCAGTTCCTCGGTCAACCACGCGCCGTGCACATCCTCGATGGCCGCATGTCATCGTCCCATTGAGCGGAACGGGCCGTCGGACGGCACCGTTCGGCAGTGCACGATGAAGGCCCCGGCGCGAACGGGGACCCACAGCAAGGCGCGGAAGTTGGTCATGGCACAGCGACTCTCGGGCAGGAACGCCCTGGTAACCGGCAGTAGCCGCGGGATAGGGCAGGCGATTGCGCAGCGCCTGGCTGCGGAAGGCGCGACCGTCGTCGTCACTGCTCGGTCCCATTCCCCGAGCCCGTCGATCCGCAACGGTGAAACTCATGTGCTTTCCGGTTCCCTGGCGGAGACCGTGCAGCTGATCGAGGCCGTGGGGGCCGGGCGATCGCGATCCCGGCAGACCTGGAGGACGCGCAGCAGCGCGCCGGCCTTGTCGACTGCGTCGTCGAGGAAATCGGTGGCCTCGACATCCTGGTCAACAACGCGGGTTTCGCCGACTACTGCGCGATCGAGAAGATGAGCGACGCGACGTTCCACCGGACAGTTCAGCACTACCTCGAGGTGCCGTTCGTGCTCAGTCGCGCCGCGATCCCGCATATGCGCAAGCAGGGCGGTGGCTGGATCGTCAACATCGGATCATCTACCGGCCTCAGCCCCATCAGGCCGTTCCGCGAGTACAACAAGACCTCCGGCGACGTCGTCTACGCCTCGGCAAAGGCCGCGCTGCACCGGTTCACCCAGGGCCTGGCGGCGGAACTGCTCAACGACGGCATCGCGGTCAACGCGGTGGGACCATCGACGGCCATCATGACCCCGGGAGCGGCCGCGCTGCTGCCGGAGGGCTACGACACCGAGCCGGTCGAGTACCTCGCGCAGACGGTGCTCGAGATGTGCACTGTGCCGGCCGCCGACCGTACCGGCCTCCTGGCCTTCAGCCTGCACTTCCCGTGCGCGACGAACACCCCGGTCATGTCGCTCGACGGACGCACCGAACTGCCTCGCCGGGAACCGCCTGTGTGGGCGAACCCGAACATTTTGCCGGAGGGCATGTGATAGGCAGCGCCTCGCTGCGATAGCAGACTCAGACGCCGATGTGCACGTGGGCAGCCCACCCACCCCGACACCTTTGCCACCGCCAAAACTCTTGCGGTTTCGATCTGCATGGCAGGCGACGCGCGAACCGCAATCGACATGCTCCATGAGGCATACAAGGCAGCGCTACAGTCCGGTCAGCGGCCCACTCTCCAGTTCGGCCTCGGCGAGCAGCCGTTTCAGTGTCGAGTTCTCTTGTTCGAGGTCTGCGAGTCGTGTAGCGACATCGGCTTCAACCCGCCGAACCGGTTACGCCACTACGTAATACGTCGGACCGCGATCAGATCCACCGGAAATCAGGCAGTCTCGTTTCATGGGATTGCCTGGGTGAGTTCGATTATGGGTGTGTTATCGCTGTGAGGAGTGGGTTTCCGCACCTTCGCCACGAGATCGAAGTGCAGGTCGGAGGTGTGCGGGGTGGCTCCGAGTTGTGATGGGCTGCCACCGTTTCATGTCACCAATCGCCCGTTGCCGGTAATGATCAACCCCATGTTCCTCAGCGCTTGGTTGTTACTGTCCCAGTAGGACTGATGATCACTCGGCTTCCAGCCCAGCGAGGTCCAGGGGCCGCGGGTTGAGTCGGTACTGAACACAGTACTGCCGAAGCCGGGACTGGTGGGGGGCGTGCCGTGGGTTTTGGGCATCAGCCGGAATGAATCGTGTTTGGCCGAGGTGGAGAATACGTGACGGTCGATATCGGCAGGGTCGACGCCGACCAGGCGCAGGTCGGCAGCGCGCTGAGCGCCTACTCCGAAGCTTCCTGCGAAAACGATGTTGTCGGCATGCAGCGGTTGCTCGGCCGCGTGCCCAGTGAGGACGGAGGCGTAGGAGAAGCCGATGACGGTGTTGTTCGACTGTGACCCCTGGTGCGTTATGCGCAGTCCTTCCTGGAAGTCGCGTAGTAACGGCGCTCCTTTCTGCGCGTAACCAGCATCGACGATTCTGCCGGCGAACGGTATGTCGTACCCGGACCACGCGATTACCGATGTTGCAGCGTTCGGATCCGCTGACAGGGCGGCCTGACGTATCTTCTCGGATGTGTCGGGTAGCCAAGGGATCATATTGGTTTTTCTCCCGGCAGGAGCGGCGAAGGTCACGACGTTCTCGGCGGTGTCGGGGTTTCCGATGGAGATCGCCGTATGGAATTCGTCATCAAGCAATGACAGGTAACGTCGTGGTGATTCGTCTGGTGACTCGAGTGCCTTCTCGATCTGGCCGTAGAATTTCACGGCCTCGGTGTCGTCTGCTGCGGCGGCTCGTTCTTCGAGCATGGTCAGGGTCTGTCGGTTGTAGTGGTCGCGGTCGGTGTGTGGGATACCGTTACGGTTGCCGATGAACGGATCCGCCCGATACAGCGCGTCCTTCTCTGCAGTCGATAGGCTGGACCACAGAGCGTGAAGATGTTCGGGGCCCCCGGGCTCGATGAGCCGGGCTGTCTGCGGAGTCGATGTGACCGCGGAGCCCTCGACGATAATCCTGCCCTCGTGATCTCTGGAGCTGAATTCGTCGATAGCACGTCGTAGTCGTCCGCTGCTTCCTTTGAAGCAGCCTTCGCCGATACCGATACTGAGATCACGAAACGCCTTCACAAGTGCGTCCTCGACGCGAAGCATATGCGCCTGGAGGATCCACTTGTGAAAAGTATGTACCACGGCTCTCCTCGGCTACCGAGCACGAGTGCGCAATGTCGTCATGGCGAGTCGGGCGAAGTGCGACCAGGCCGGTTCGGGTATCGGCTATCGCGGAGCTGAAGACGTCTATCACCTCGCCATCGCCATAGAGAAGGTCGAGGTCGATGCTGTAGAGCACGACGGTGGCAAAGGTCTTTGTCACACAGCGTATCGAGGTCGATGGCAGCGCTCGATGTGGTTGTCACGGGCGGATCCAGTCGTGATCGGGCGGTCGCGTGGCAGTTGGCATGCCTGCACGGTTTGAAATTATCCTTGCATAGATTAGCGAGTGTGCAATCCTCGTGTGAGCGACTGGTTCTGACCGGAGTAGAGGCCGGTGACGAGCCCGTTGCCGATGCGCACCGCCAGAACGGAGCGCGTGATGAGGGCACTCGTGCGTCCACTGTGTTGATCGTGGTGTTCACGGTGAGAACTTCGAGCCTCCAGACCACCTCACCCGTGGCTCCGAGCTGACCCGACGAGGGGCGCCCAAACGCCGGATTTGTCGCGCTGGAAGCGAATTCGTTGAAATACTTGCCCTGGGCTGGCCGAGGAGAGCATCCACTCTCTCGAGGCGGCCACCGATACCGATCGACGGCCATCCGGCCGGTACCGGCCATCATCATCGAGTTTTACGAAGGGCGCCATGAATAACGAAGACACCCGATACAACAATGAAGTCACCCACTACATCGATAAGGCGCTGCCGTGGCAGATCGAGGTGTGCCGGCAGTTGCGCAGTATGGTCCATGAGACGATCCCGGCGGCCGAAGAACAGATCCAGTACGGCAAACCACACTTTCTGAAGAACGGACGGCATGCCGCGGTGATCCACGTGGCGAAGAGCAAGGTGTCGTTCATGGTGTTCAACGCCTCCGAGGTCGAAGCGGTCAAAGGAGTGCTCAGGTCGATGGGCAATGGGGAACGCAAGACCGCCGATATCGTCGAGGGGCAAGATGTCGATTACGACTTGCTCGCCGCGATCTTGGCGAAGGCGAGCAGCAGCCTCTGAGCCGACTGCCACCGCGTCGAGCACCGACACGGTGGATGACCGGTTGGCCATGGCCCGCAGATACTGCGATCGGATGTCTTGCCCCGGCTCGTCCACCGGACGGCTGACCTCGCCGACAGCAGGTGCGTGAGTTCTGCGAGGGCTCGCCCGCGCTGGTCACCGGGATCGGGAAAGGCAGAACCGTCAGGTAACCGGTGGTGTGCCGACCTGTGGTCGCGTGCCGCGTTCACGAAGCGAGCGTGACCGCGATCAGCTCGGCCCGATCCGCCACCGCACCTTTCCGCATCGCCTCGGTGAACCCCTGGTCCCCGAGGTGATGTCGTGCTGTCTGCTCGATGCCCGCCACGTCCGGATGGGAACGATCGGGCAGCCCGCGTGCCGCGTTACTCGCCGCGAGCAGCCGTGCGGCCTGCTCGTACTGTTCGGCGCGCAACGCCAGATCCGCGATTCCGACGAGGACGTGGGCCATCAGGGGCGCGTGCCCCGTCGCCGACGCCGCCTGAAAAGCTGCGTCGTAATGGGTCGTCGCCTCGGCGAGATCCTCGGTGAGGCAGCCGAGCAGGACATGCACTATCGCACTGATATTCGGCTGTTCGGCATCGCTTCCGAACAGTGCGCGCGCGAGGTCGATCTGCTGATGTGCCAGCGCGGTGTCACCGCTGCACCTCGCCAGCTCTGCCCGAGTCAAAGCGACTTCGGCCAAAACCGTCGGCCAGCCGGTCTGATCCGCGCACCGCTGCGCTTCGGCCAGGGCTGCCGCGCTCTCCTCGGTCCGGCCGAGCAACTGGTACAGCTGCGCCTGTCGTGCTCGCATCGCGACCACGTCCTCGAGCGCGCCCACCTCGGTGACCACCGCGATCGCCTCATCGAACAGCGTGACGGCGCGGACGAACTCGCCGCGCATCGCGATCCGGTTGGCCAGCTCGGTCAGCGCGAACGACATCCCCCATCGCTCGCCGAGGGCACGGAACTCGGTGAGCGCCTGGGCGAAGAACTCGTCCGGCTCCGACCCGGCGTGGCCGAGCACGGTACGCAGCTTGCCCAGCTGGAGCCGGGCCAGGGCCCGCACCCACGGATCGTCGTCGTGCAGCACCGATTCGAAGGCGGGCAGAAATTCGTGCGGCCCTCCCAGCATGCGTTCCAGCGCGGCCGTGAACCGCAGCGCCGGATGGCCGCCGTCCACGTCCCGGCCGAACCGGTGCGCCTTGCGGATCCAGTCCGCGACCTGCTGCTCGTCGTTGCGGCCCGAGGACACGAAATGCACGACCAGCCCGTACACCACCGCCTTGGTCTCGTCGTCGACTTCGCCGGGTAGCTCGGTGGCCGCGATGACCAGCTCGGTGCCCTCGCCCTTGTGCCCGCCCAGCCACCAATACCAGCCCGCGGCTGCGGCGAGCCGCATCGCCCCGGCGGCGTCCCCGCTCGCGAGCGCGCCGCGCATCGCTACCGCGAGGTTGTCGTGCTCGGCTTCGAGCACGGCGAGCCACGCCAACTGTTCGGCGCGGCGCAGGTGTGGTTCTGCGGTGGCCGCCAAACCGGTGAAGTAGTCCAGGTGTGCGCGGCGGGCCGCCTCCGCCTCACCGGATTCGGCGAGTCGGTCGGCGGCATACTGCTTGATCGTCTCCAGCATGCGGAAGCGCGGGCTGTCGTCCGCGGTGACCAACAGCAGCGATTTCTCGGTCAGCGTGGTCAGCAGTTCCAGGACCTCCCACTGCTCGACCTTATTGTTGTCGGCGCAGACCTGTTCCGCCGCTTCCAGGCTCGCGCCACCGGCGAACACCGCGAGTCTGCGCAACACCAGCCGTTCGGCGTCGCTGAGCAACTCCCAGCTCCAGTCGACCACTGCGCGCAAGGTGCGATGTTGGGGAATCGCGGTGCGGCTGCCGCCGGTCAGCAGCCGGAACCGGTCGTCGAGGCGGTGCGCGAGCTGGTCGAGGGACATGGTGCGCAAGCGGGCTGCGGCCAGTTCGATCGCCAGCGGAATCCCATCGAGTGCCCGGCAGATCCGGGCCATGGTCGCCGACGTGCCCGCGTCGTCGGCGAGGTCCTTGCAGACCGCACTCGCCCGGTCCCGTAGCAGCGCGACGGCGGGAGAGGACTCGATCGCGTCAGGGTCGGCGTTCGTGGCGGGCAGAGCCAGTGGCTCGACCTGCCACAGCGCCTCACCGGTGATACCGAGCGGTTCCCGGCTCGTCGCGAGGATCCGCAGCCGCGTGCACTCGCCGAGCACGTGGTGGGCGAAGGCGGCCGCCGCCTCGATGATGTGCTCACAGTTGTCCAGGATCAACAGGGTTTCACGATCGCGGATCGCCGCGATCAGCCGATCCATCGGTTCGGCATTCG
This sequence comes from Nocardia donostiensis, assembly GCF_002081715.1. GTDB lineage: Bacteria > Actinomycetota > Actinomycetes > Mycobacteriales > Mycobacteriaceae > Nocardia > Nocardia donostiensis. The sequence goes on from NZ_MUKP01000015.1 coordinate 91,528, forward strand.
GTGCGCTGCCCAGTAGCGCGTCCCTGAGCCCGAACGCGGCCAGCGCCGACTGTGCCAGATCACTGCTGCCGTCGGCGCCGGCCAGCTCCACTAGCCAGGCACCGTCGGGCAGGTCGCCGAGCATGGTGCGCGCGGTCTCCACCGCCAGCCGCGTTTTCCCCGATCCGCCCGGCCCGGTCACGGTCGTCAGCCGGTGTGCTGCAAGGAGTTCGCGGACCGCAGCGATATCGGCGTGCTTGCCGACGAAACTGGTCAGCTCGGCGCGCAGGTTCGTGATGCGTTCCTCGGTCCGCGCCCCGACCTCGCCCCGCAGCAGCGCGACATGCAGTGCGGACAGCTCCGGCGACGGGTCGACGCCCAGTTCGTCGGCCAGTGCCTCCCGGGTGCGCTGGTACACCGTCAACGCCTCCGGGCCACGGCCCGCGGCGCCGAGAGCCCGCATGAGCGCGCCGGCCAGCCGCTCCCGCACCGGGCGCTGGGCGACCAGGTCGGTCAGCTCGGCGACCAGTTCGGGCCCACGACCCAGCCGGATCTCCGCCTCGTACAGGTCTTCCATCGCGGCCAGCCGCAGCCCGTCGAACCGGGTGATCACCGCGACGACGTCGGCGCCGTCCCCGAGGTCCTGCATCGGCGCACCGCGCCACAGGTCCAGTGCCTCACGCAGCAGCCGAGCCCGATGCGCGTCGTCGCCGCTCCGGGCTCGGTCGAGCAGCTGATCGAACCGCACGGCATCGACGGTGCCCGGGTCCACCACCAGCCGGTACCCCCCTGCCTGCACATCGAGGGAACCGTCGGGCAACACCCGGCGCAATCGGGAAACCAACGCCTGCAAAGCGTTCGTCGCGTCGGCGGGCGGCTGCTCACCCCAGATCCAGTCGACCAGCTTCGTCTTCGGAACCGCACGACCGGGTTCGAGCGCCAGCGTGATCAACAGCGCCCGCAACCGAGCGCCCGGCACCTCCAACAATCCGCCGTCGTCTGTTCGGATCTCCAGCGGCCCAAGCAACCCGATCTGCACCCGCCCATTGTGCCCGGGCTGGCCCCCTGTCCAACAGGCCGGACGTCATGTCAGCGGGGGCGTCAGGTGGGTGTCAGCTCTGTATCAGCTGCTCCCACGACAGTAGTCACATCAACGAAACAGCAACCGCAGTTCACGGGCTGCGGAAGCGGCACCACGATCTCGAGGAGACAACCATGTACACCTTCCACACCCCGCAGCCGATCGCCGTCACCGTCGATGTCCTGGCCGCCGACGTCACCGTCATCGGATCTGATCGCACCGACAGCGTCGTGGTGGTCCGGCCCGCCGACGAGTCCAAGAAAGCCGATGTGCGTGCCGCCGAGCAGACCGTGGTCGAGTTCGCCGGGGACGTCCTGAGCGTGACCACGCCGAAGACCTGGCGCACCTACACCCCGTTCGGCGGGAACCCGGCGATCGCGGTGACCATCGAGGTCCCCGCGGGCTCCGAGCTGACGAGCACCACCGGTGTCGGCCGGGTGCTCGGCGTCGGCGAGCTCGGCCACTGCGAGCTGACGGTGTCGCTGGGCGACATCACCGTCGAGCGTCCGCAGGGGTCGGTGACCGCGAAGACCGCCAAGGGCGACATCCGCATCGGCGCCGCGGTCCGCGGCGAGCTCCGGCTGGAGACCTCGGTCGGTGAGCTCGAGGTGGGTATCCGTCCCGGCAGCGCAGCACGGCTGGAGACCGACGCCCCGCTCGGCAGCGTGCAGAAAACGTTGGCACCGGTTGGTGCGGAGCCAGCGGACACCGTGCGAGTGTTCGCGCGGAACGCGCTCGGCGACATCATCATCCGGCACGCCGACGCCGCATAGGACACGACTGTGCTGGAACTGCATGTGGACCGGGAGCGCTGCATCGGCGCAGGCATGTGCGCGCTGACCGCTCCCGCGGTATTCGACCAGGACCCCGACGACGGCCGGGTGCTGCCGCCGGCTCGCACTCCCGCAGGGGAGTGGGAGCCGGCGGTCCGCGAGGCCGTCCTGTTGTGCCCGTCCGGGGCGATCACCGTCCGTGACTAGACCCGATTCTGCTACCCGACAAGGAAATCCGATGACAGAAACCGTTTCCGTGCCGCACGGCCTTCCCCTGCAGCGCGACGCGGGCCCGTTCGACCCGCCGAGCGAGATCACCCGGCTGCGCGCGGTCCGCCCGGTCAGCCCGCTGATCTTCCCCAACGGCCACGAAGGCTGGCTGGTCACCGGCTACGAGGCAGTGCGCAGGCTGATGGCCGACACCCGGTTCAGCTCCCGCCAAGACCTCGGCATCGTGCACGTGCCCTACGAGACACCGGGCATGCCGGTCGCTACCGAGCCGTCGCCGCAGATCCCCGGTCTGTTCGTCGCGATGGACCCGCCGGACCACACCCGGTTGCGGCGCAAGCTCACCGGCGCGTTCACCGTCCGGCGGATGCGGGCGCTGGAAGAGCACATCGCCGAGATCGTGGAGCAGCATCTCGACGCCATGGAGCGGCTCACCCCGCCGATCGACCTGGTCGCGGAGTTCGCGCTGCCGGTGCCGTCGCTGGTGATCTGCGAGCTGCTCGGCGTGCCCTATGAGGATCGGGCGACCTTCCAGGTCAACTCCGCCAAGTTCCTGGTCAAAGACCAGACGCTGGAGGAGAAGATGGGCGCGTTCGGCGCGATGAACATGTACCTGGCCGAGCTGGTCACCCGCAAGCGGGCCGAACCCGGTGAGGACATCCTGTCCGACCTGGCCCGCGACCCCGATCTCGGCGTCGACGAGCTGACCGGCATCGCCTTCCTGCTGCTGCTCGCCGGGCACGAGACCACCGCGAACATGCTGTCGCTCGGCACCTTCGCGTTGCTGGAGCACCCCGAGCAGCTGGCGCACCTGCACGCCGATCCGGAGCTGATCCCCAATGCGGTCGAGGAACTGCTGCGCTACCTGTCCGTTGCCGATATCTTCTACCGCTACGCCACCGACGATATCGAACTGTGCGGCGAGACGATCCCCGCCGGATCGACCGTCGTCGTCTCGCTACTGGCCGCCAACCGCGACCCGCTGCGTTTCGACGATCCCGACCGGCTCGACGTCTACCGCAAGGCCCGCGGTCACACGACCTTCGGCCACGGCATCCACCAGTGCCTCGGTCAACAGCTGGCCCGCATCGAGATGCGCGCCGGTTTCGCAGGCCTGCTCCGCCGCTTCCCGACCTTGTCGCTCGCCGTCCCCGCAGCCGAGGTGAAGCTGCGGACCGACATGAACATCTATGGGGTGCACGAGCTGCCGGTCACCTGGGCGGCCGGGTAGCGACAACCAGGAGGCGGATCTCGGCGTTTCGGGAGTCTCGTTGTCACCGACGGCTCGGTTCCGGCGCCGTCGGTGAGTTGCGTCGGCGAGCGCGGCCGGGTTGCCCTGCTTGCAGCTCGCGAGCGGCCCGGGGCGCTGGAACCGCTCTCGGTCAGGTGACCTGCGACCGCTGGGCCAGCCGCAGGTTCGACATTGTGGTGAGGGCGATGTCGTGAATCATGTCTTCCTGTCCACCGACCAGCCCGCGGCGGCCGCATTCCATGAGTAGGTCCCGGACGTCGAGGTCGTATCGCTCTGCGGCGATTTCGGCGTGCCGGAGGAACGAGGAGTAGACGCCGGCGTAGCCCAGGGTGAGGGTCTCCCGGTCGACCCGGACCGGACGGTCCTGTAAGGGGCGGACGATGTCGTCGGCGGCGTCCTGCAGTTTGAACAGGTCGCAACGGTGTTCGAAGCCGGAGAGATTCGCGACGGCGATGAACGCCTCGATCGGGCAGTTCCCGGCGCCGGCGCCGTGGCCGGCCAGCGAGGCGTCGACTCGATACACACCGTTTTCTACACCGACGACGGAGTTCGCGACCGAGAGCGAAAGGTTTTCGTGGGCGTGGATGCCGATCTCAGTAGCCGGATCGAGCACGTCGCGGTAGGCCCTCGCTCGAGCCGTGACATCGTTCATGGTGAGCCGGCCACCGGAGTCGGTCACGTAAACGCAGTGGGCGCCATAAGATTCCATCAGTCGGGCCTGCCGCGCGAGTTCGGCCGGTTCGGCCATGTGAGACAGCATCAGGAACCCGGAGACGTCCATGCCGAGCTCGCGCGCGGCCGCGATGTGCTGTGCGGAGATATCGGCCTCGGTGCAATGGGTGGCGATCCGCACCGACCGGACGCCCAGCTCGTAGGCGTGCTTCAGGTCGTGGACGGTGCCGACGCCCGGCAGTAGCAATGTGGTGAGCCGGGCGTGCTTCAGGACCGACGCGGCGGCCTCGATCCAGGTCCAATCGGTGTGCGAGCCGGGACCGTAGTTCACCGAGCCGCCGGCCAGGCCGTCGCCGTGGGCGACTTCGATCGCGTCGACTCCGGCCTCGTCCAGTGCGATGACGATGCGCCGGACGTCCTCAGGGGTGATGCGGTGGCGGACGGCGTGCATACCGTCTCGGAGGGTGACGTCCTGGACGAAGATCGGCGTGTTCATACCGATACCTCCTGCAGCTTGCCGGCGGCGATACCTTCGGCGACCTGGACGGCGGCCGAGGTCATGATGTCGAGGTTGCCTGCGTAGGCCGGGAGATAGTGGGCGGCGCCCTCGACTTCGAGGAACACCGACACCTGGTGCGTCGGCCGCTGCGCGCCCGGCGTGAGCAACGTCTCGACCGGCTGGTCAGCGGGGACCGGGGTGATCTGGACCTGCTGCCCGAGCCGGTAGCCCGGTACATAGGCGGCGACATCGGCGACCATCTGCTCGACACCGGCGCGGATCTGCTCGTGCATGGCCACATCCGGGGCGTGCACCAGGCAGAAGACGGTGTCACGCATGATCAGCGGCGGCTCGGCGGGGTTGAGGATGATGATCGCTTTTCCCCGCTCAGCGCCGCCGACCTGCACGATCGCCGCCGACGTTGTCTCGGTGAACTCGTCGATATTGGCGCGGGTGCCCGGACCTGCCGACTTCGAGGCGATGGAGGCAACGATCTCGGCATACCGTACCGGGGCCACCCGCGAGACCGCGGCGACCACCGGGATCGTCGCCTGGCCGCCGCAGGTCACCATGTTGACGTTCGGGGCGTCGAGGTGTTCGGTCAGGTTGACCGCGGGCACCACATACGGTCCGATCGCAGCCGGAGTCAGGTCTATCAGTCGCTTGCCGAACGGGGCCAGCACGGCAGCATTCGCCGTATGTGCCGTGGCCGAGGTGGCGTCGAATACGATCTCGATGTCGTCGAACCCAGGGAGCTCGATCAGCCCGCGCACGCCCTCATGGGTTGTCGGAAACCCGAAGCGGCGAGCTCGTGCCAGTCCATCGGAGTCCGGGTCGATCCCGACCATGGCACCCACCTCCAGATACCGGCTGGTACGCATCACTTTGATCATCAGATCGGTGCCGATATTGCCTGAGCCGATAATCGCCACTCTTATCCTGCGATCGGTTGTCGTCATGGCTCCTCCGCGACGGTGAACGACACCGCGCCGAGATCCGACACGGTGCAGCGAATCGTGTTGCCGGCCACGATCGGACGCATCGGCCCGAGCGCGCCGGAAAGGATGATTTGGCCCGCCCGCAACGGCTCCCCGAGTTCGTGTGCCTGACGGGCCAGCCACACGACGGCCGCGACCGGGTCGCCGAGGCAGTCCTCGCCCGAACCGGTGGACACTTCCACACCGTCGATCGTCATTGCCATGCGGGCCTCGCGGGGTTCGAACTCGTCGAGCCGCCTGCGGGCCCGGCCCAATACAAAAGCGCCCGCCGAAGCGTTGTCGGCGACGGTGTCGCCGAAGCTGATGTCCCATCCCGCGACTCGGCTGCCGCAGATCTCGATCGCCGCGACCGCGTAGTCGATGGCCGCGCGAACCCGGGCATAGCTCAGATCACCCTCGGTGAGGTCCTCGGCCAGCACGAAAGCGATTTCCCCCTCGGCGCGCGGCTGGAGCACCGCATCGGCGGGGACTGCATCGCCATCTGTGAACGCCATGTCGTCGAACAAGTCCCCGAAATCGGGCTGCCCCACTCCCAGCTGCGCCTGGACCGCGGCGGAGGTGAGACCGATCTTGCGGCCGATGAGCTGGGTACCCGCCGCTCGTCGTGCCTCGCTGACCAGCCGTTGGACGGCATACGCCGCACATATGTTGTCGCGTCCGATCAGATCGCGGACGGGCGCCACCGGGACCCCGGTTGCCGTGGCGTTCCGGAGCCGGGCCGCTGCGGTCTCGATGGCCGCGGCGCCGACGGTCAGGGCGGTGCCGGACATGGCGCCAGCCGGGTGATCAGACATGGGGATCGCCTTCCACTGCGGTGAGAATGCAAGCTGCGTTGTGCTGAACGGGATTGCCGGTGCTCAGTTTTCGGCGACGAAACCAGCGACGAGCCGGTTGAATTCCTCGGCGTGCTCGATCATTGCCCAGTGGCCGCAGCGGTTGAGCAGCACCGCCCGGCTATCGGGGATGTGGGCAAGCAGCAAGAGCGTGTTCTCGTAGGACACCACCCGGTCGTCCTTGCCGTGGATCAGCAGCGTGGGTACGGAGATGTCGGCCAGTTTCGAACGGTCGACCCACACTGGGATCGGCGTGCCCTGGGCGAGGCCGGCCACATAGTTGTGGAGGTGTTCGGGGCGTGCCAGCGCGGCGTCGGAGCGGGCCTTGACGAGTTCGGGTGTGGCAAAGCGCGCTTTGTCGTAGGTCATCACTTCGACCAGGCGGCGCATGTTCGCGGGAGAGGGGTCGTGATAGGTCTCGATCAGCACCTTCAACCCCTCGGAAGGACCGTCGCCTGCACCGAACAAGGTCGGTACCTTGCCGATCGGCGGGCCCATTGTGACCAGGTGGGTGACCCGTTCCGGATGGTCGATGGCCAGTCGCAGTGCGGTGTGGCCGCCCATCGAATTGCCGACGAATGCGGCCTTCTCGATACCGAGGGTGTCGAGAAACTGTACCGCCGCCCCGACGTGGTCGAGCCGGTCGACGGTGACCGCGTCCGACTCACCCCAGCCGGGCATGTCGACGGCATAGACATGGAACCGTTCGGCCAGCCCTGGGATGTTGCCGGCGAAGTTGGACCAGCCGGTCGCCCCCGGGCCGCTACCGTGCAGCAGCACGATCGGCTGCGCGTCCACCGGCCCGGCCTCGTAGTAGCGCAGCGTCCAGTCTTGCGTGGTGACCGTGCGGGCCGCCGAGTCCTGCGTGATCGACATCAGTGGATCTCCTCCTTGTGCGCAGTGTTGGTGAACGGCGCGCGGCCGAGCAGTTCGTGGACGACCTCGGGTGCTCGGTGGCCCCAGCTGTGCAGTCGGTCGTGTGTCCGGACTTGCCAGGTCTCGTCGTCGATCAGCAATCCGCCCCAGCCGTATTCGACCGAGAAGCCGGACGGGGTGCGGACGTAGAAGCTGAACATGTTGTCGTTCGGGTGCATGCCCAAGGTCATCTCGAACGGTTGCCCGGCGTCGAGGCAGCGGTCGTATGCCGTGCCGACGTCGCGGATGTCGGTCACCTCGAGCATGAAGTGATGGGTGCGCTTGGGATGCGGCATCTCGCCGAACGCGACCGAATGATGGCGTGGGTTGCAGTGCAGGAAGATCAGGTCCGCCTGGACGCCCGGCGCCAGCTCCTCGACGACGACGTCGCTGATGCGGAAGCCGAGCACGCCCTCGTAGAAAGCCAGGTACTCCTCCCGCGCGACCCCTTTGGCCAGCAGCACCTGGTGCCCTGCACCTCCGGCGCCGGTGACGAATGTGCCGAGCAGAACCTCGGAGCGGAAGGGCGTGGCGGCGTCGGCGAAGCCGGTCACCAGTTCGATGCGGTTACCCATCGGATCGGTCGTCAGCATGATCCGGTCGACGTGGCGGGCGGCGGCCAGGGCGGGGTCGCCCTCGGTGACTTCGGAGCCGGCGGCGCGGAGCCGCTCGGCAAGCTGGTCGAGTGCGGCGCTCGATTCGACCTCGTATCCCGACACGATCAGGTCGTCGGCCGGTCCCTGCTGGACGCGCCAGCGAAATGCCTTCGAGTCGGTGCGAAGCATGAGCGCGTCCGTGGTCTCGTCGCCGAGCTGCATGCCGAGCAGGTCGCAGGCGAACCCCCGCCAGGCGGCAAGGTCGATGGCCTCGTAGACGACGTAGGCGAGTTCTTTCACTCCGGTCATGGTGATGGCTCCTGGGCTGGCGTTGGGTTTTCAGAAGACGGGAACGGCGAGGCCGTGCACGTCGTCGGCCGCGACGAAGCGATCGGGGCGCACCGCAACGGCACGGACGCCGTACCGCTGCAGCCAAGGGCGAACGACGTCGTCGAGATCGACGAGATCGTGCGCGCCCTGCGTATGGGCATTGCGCGGGCGAACCGCCGCGTAACGCGCACCGAGCGCGTCCCACGCTGCCTTCTCCTCGGGAGTGAGGAGGGTGGCCGGGTCGACGTCGTCGCCGAGCAGCACGAAGCGGTCGCCGAGCAGATCGTCGAGCCGGGTCATCCGGCCGGCGGTGTCGCCGACGATCGGTTGCGGCACCATCCGGCCGATGATGCTGGCATCGCCCGTCTCACCGCGGATCCATCCGGCGGTGAGGGTGGGCGGCGCGATCAGCGGCGGCTCGTGCGGCGTCACCAGGCCCTCGGGGACCGCGTTCATCGCCTCGACCTCCGCCGGGGTGGCCTCCTGCTTGATGACGCGGCCGAGCTGGACGGCGATGTCGGTGTAGAACTGGGCGTTGGGCCTGCGTTCGGCCTCGTAGGTGTCCAGCCATTGCTCCGGCAGCATGCCGCTGAGCACCCTGCCGAGCTTCCAGCCGAGGTTGTGGGCATCGCGCATGCCGGTCTGCATGCCGGCGCCTGCCCACGGCGGCATCAAGTGGGCGGCGTCACCGGCGAGGAAGACCCGGCCGTTGCGCCAGGTGTCGGCCATCCGCACATGGTGGCGGTAGAACGCATACCGGTGGATGTGCACATCGGCATCGGTTACCCCGATGGCCTCGAGCAGGGGCCAGACCTCGGCGTCGGTCGGGAAGTCGGCCTCGGACTCCCCGTGCATGAGGGGGATCTCCCACCGGTGATTTCCTCCCGAGAGCGCGATATCGACGACCGGGCGCTTGCTGTCGGTCCAGAAAGTGAGCACATCGCGGTCGGGCCACCAGCGCCGGACCGCGCAGTCGATAACGATCCACAACGTATCGACAGTGTCGCCCACCAGGGTGGAGCCGATCCAGCCGCGGGTTCGCGAGGAGCCGCCGTCGGCGCCGATGGCGTAGCGGGTGCGGAACGTACGGATCTGCCCGGTGGCGGCGTCGGTGGTCGTTATGGTCACCCCGGTCGCATCCTGGTCGACGCCGGTCACCTCCGCGCCGTACTCGACAGTCAGCCGGTCGCTGTATTCATCGGTGGCCGCGCGCAATTCGGCCTCCATAGTCGGCTGGTAGATGTTGTAGAACCGGGGCGTGACACCGAGGGTGCTGGGTGGATGCTCGATCCGCATCACTTCGTGGCCGCCGTAGGTGACCCAGCGCAGCATCCGTTGCGGATCGATGACTTTCTTGATCCGCTCGTCGATGCCGAGGCTCTGGAAGATGCGCATCGTCCAGTCGTTGATGGTGACAGCGCGGGCACGCGGATAGATATCCCGGTCGCGCTCGAAGGCGACAACCGAGGCACCCTGGCGAGCGAGGGTGAGGGCGCCGATCACTCCGGTGGGGCCATATCCGATGATCGCGACGTCGGCGTCGAAATCCTGACTCATGGGGGTCTCCCGGTTCCGCAACCGGCCACTTTCGGACCGATCGTTCCATTCCTTGTCTGTCAGAGTCACATGTGACCGCTGACACGGCCAGCAGATTCCACGATGCAGAACGGGGCAGGTCCCGCCGTATGCGATGCCGGCCCGCATCGCACAGCGTGGTCTGCGGCCGGCTTGGTCCTTCTAGGCTGGCCCGCATGGAGCCCCCTCACCTCAGCGCCGGGATCAACGGGTCGGCCGGCAACCGGCGCGGACGCCGCTCACGTGCGGAGATCCTGGACGCGGCCTCCCGGCTGATGGCCGAACGCGGATACGCCGCCACGACCATCTCGGTCCTGAGCGCCGAGACCGGGTTGCCCAAGAGCGCGATCTATCACCACTTCCACTCCAAGAGTGGCCTGTTGTCGGCGGTGATGGCACACGGCGCCTTCGGCTTCTTTCAGGCAATGGCGCAGGCGCAGGCAGCCCCTCCGGAGGGCGGCACCGTTCGGGAGCGACTCGGCTGGTTCCTCCGGAGCACCGGAGAAGTGTTCCTGAACCACGCGGACTTCCTGCGGCTGCACCTGATTCTTCTCATGAGCGCGGAGGTGGCCGAGGCAGAGGTGGGCTCGATGATCGAGCAGGTCCGCCGAGACGGACGCAGGCACATGAACCGCATGATCGCCCAGGCATTCGCGGCCGAGGGGCCCGAGATCGCGCAGGCGGTCGCCGACGAACTCGACTATTTCGGTATCGCCGGCTTCGACGGCGCCTTCGTCGCCTGGCAGGCCGACCGTTCGCGCGGTCTCGGCGAGCAGCTGGAGCGGCTCGCCGATGCACTGGCCGCGATAGGCGAGCAGACCGCAGCCAGGCACCGCGGCTGAGGCGGGCCAGGCGTCACGTCAGGTCGCGCTCGAGCCGAGCGGCAGCGGCGTGCAACGTGGCGACACACCGGAGCAGGGACTGTTTGTCGTAGCGGATGCTCGGCAGCGAAACCGACAATCCCGCGACAGCGGCGCCGCTACTGTCGCGCACGGCCACACCGACCGCCACCACCCCTCGCCTGGAGCGGCCGTCGTTGACTGCGAACTCGTGCGGCGGACCTTGACCATCTCACGACCCAATTGCTGCAGGTCGGGTGGCTGTTCTGGTCGCTCGACGAAACGTTCGGGAGCGTAGAACGCCTCGGGCTCGGCGGCCGGAAGCTCAGCGAGCAAGACCAACCCCCTGGAGATGCGATGAGCCGGGAACACCATGCCTTCGCGGCTACCCGCCCGAAGCGCGTGGCGGGATTCGACGCTGGCGACGAACCGAACCGTATCGCCGGTCCGGAGGGCCGGATCGGCGGACTCGCCGAGTTGTTCGACGATGCGGCGCAACTGCGGTAGTGCGGAAATTTACGGTTGGGAAGCGGCAGACCGGGAGCGCGCGGCCAGTTCGAGCAGCGGACCGACGCGGTAGAAGCGGTCGGGCTCCTGCACTGCGAAATCACGGTAGATCAGCATCTGCAACAGCCGGTGCGCGGTCGATGCAGCGACCCCGATGCGCTGCGCGACCAGCCGTGCGCGTCGGTCTGGTCAAGGAGAGTGGGAAGCTCCGGCTGGTGCACGTCGCGCCATGTCCGAGAAGGCCGTCATCCCGCCTCGATACTGTGCACCTATGACCGAGAGCACTGTATCCATGCGCACCGGCCGCCCCCGCGACACCCGAGTCGATACTGCGTTGCTGGCGGCGACAGCGGATTTGATCGCCGAGCGCGGATACAGCGCGGTTACTCTGCAGGCGGTCGCAGATGCGGCGGGGACGAGCCGACCGGCGGTGTATCGACGGTATACCGACCTCGCTGATCTGGTTGCGTCCATGCTGATGGAGCGGTTCGGCCTACATCCCGGTGCCGAGGATCTCGGCGGGATCGAAGCGGAACTGCTGGCGATTCAGCAGCATCAGCGGGAGCTGTTCAACGACGTGGTCATGCGTAAGGCCCTTCCCGGGTTGATCGCAGACTTGGCTTGCAGTCCGGAGCTCGCACGGCGGTTTCATGAACGGTTTCTGGGGCCACGCCGGCTTTCGACAGCGTCCATTCTGGAACGTGCGGTCATACGCGGGGAGATCGCCCCGGGGACCGATCCGGAGTGGCTCTGTGATCTGATCACCGGCCCCATGCTGATGCGTGCGATCGTTCCGACATTGGGCCCGATCGATGCGGAACTGGTTCGGCTGACGGTACGTTCAGCGCTCGACGCCGTCGGCTACCGCGAGCGCTGAACCAAGTCATACCGCGTGGTCGAATTTATGGTTGACATCACATTTCGGCCACCCTAAATTAGTTACGATTCGTAACGTAATCTAAGGAGCGGGCATGCGGATCGATATCGAGTTCGTCAGCAACGGGGTGACGTTACGTGGCTGGTTGTACCGCCCGGAAACGTCCTCCGGCGAGACCCCCCTGGTGGTGATGACGCATGGTTTCGCCGGCGTCAAGGAATGGGTCGCGCCGTTCGCCGAGGTGTTCAGCGCCGCTGGGCTCGCCTGCCTGGTCTACGACCACCCGGGGTTCGGCACTTCTGATGGCGAACCGCGCTACGAGGTGGACCCGATGACCCAGATCGAGGGTTACCGAGACGCGGTAACCTTCGGCCGCACCTTGGACGGGATCGATCCGGAGCGGATAGCGGTCTGGGGAACGAGTTACGCGGGCGCGCACGTACTGGTCGTGGCTGCCACCGACCGGCGGGTACGGGCCGTCGTGGCCCAGGTGCCGCTGACTGCCGGTTGGGCAACGTTCACCCGGCTGGTCCCCTCGGTCATGCTGCCCACCGTGCACGCGGCCATCGCCGCCGACCGATCCGGACGGCTTGCCGGAAAACCACACGAAACGATCAAAGCGGCCTCGAACGATCCCACGGAGATGGTGGCCATGCCCGGCCTCGAGGTCTACGAATGGCTGATGGCAAACGGTCCGCAGATCCCCACCTGGCGTAACGAGGTGACCCTGTCCAGCGTGGACAAATTCCAATCCTATGCTCCCGAGGCATTCGTATCGCGGGTATCGCCCACCCCGCTGCTCATGGTTGTCGCCGAGCAGGACACGTTGACTCCCACCGAGGTTGCCCTGCGCAGCTACGCTGAGGCCCTCGAACCCAAACAACTCGCGCTGATACCGGGTGGTCATTTCGCCGTATACGGGGAGCAGTTCGAGCGGGCTTCGACTGTTGCACGCGAATTTCTGCTCAGCCGGCTCAACGGCTGACGCCACCGCTGTCATGTCCTCACCCGAGAACAGAAAGGTCTTCCTCGGCGGCCGCGAGCGGGTGGCTCGGGTGAACGCGGTATTCACCTGCCCCGCTGCCGGCACCTGACGGGGATCGTGCTGTGATGGGCGCCGACCTCGCACTCCTCGGGCTGGCCCTCGGGTTGATCGGGCTTACTGTGGCACTGTTCTGGCAGTAGGAGGTGACCACCGCCGCATGGATGTACCTGGAACCCCGCATGATTCGCCGTCTACGTCGCCACTGCCCCGGCGGAATAGGTAGCAAACTGTCGGTGATCACACATGGATCGTGGTCGGGAGCCGGGGAGGCCGAGGCATGCACCCCGCGGACTTTCCACCCAGCTGGAAAACCGATGATCTTGTTCGACCTGCGGCGCTGTCTTGAAGCAGCGTTGAGGCCATGTCTTCAGCCCCGACTTCACGATCCGAAACACGGCCGTTGCTGCCGGTCGGCTCGTCGCTGTCCGATTCCCGATTGTTCCCGGTGAGTTATGACTCCAACCAATAAATACCAGTCGGTTGCATGGACGTGATCGAGCTGGCAAGCTGCTGGCAAGCAGGCGGACGAGATGTCGCAGGCATGCTGTAGGTGAAGGATAGTGAATGAGCGTTGACCAGCCCCGGTCTCGAGCCCGGTGGTACCTGCACCTGTGCCGCGAGGTTGCGGTGACCAGCTTTCAGGGCGGGTAACTCGTTGGACCGAGTTACCCTGACGCTTCTCATCCGGCTGGCTGTTGCCGCCGAAACCGTCGGGAACAGCCCGATTTCCGGCAGGCGAACGCCCCGCTGACCAGCGAAAAATCATGCCATCTATCCGGTGGTTCTCAATCGATCGGAAGCTGACCGATCGGTTGTTGCCGATCCGCTTCGCAACTGACTGACTCACTGAGCCCGGCGTGGTTACGCCCCCGGGTTTCTCCGCCGACCCTGAAACCCGGGATGTGACACGTGGAAACCAACAACAGCGCCTCGTCCGACCGCACACTGGAGTACCTCAAGAAGGTTACGGTCGAATTGCTCACCACCCGGGACGATCTGACCAGGCTGCGGGACAAGCTCGACGAACCGATCGCGATCGTCGGCATGGCGTGCCGCTACCCGGGTGGTGTGGAGTCGCCAGACCACCTGTGGGACCTTGTTCGCTCCGGGGGCGATACCGTCACCGAATTTCCGCGTGACCGCGGCTGGGATGTGGACCGGCTGTACGATCCCGATCCGGATCGGTTCGGCAAGACCTACACCCGGTCCGGCAGCTTCCTACGCGGCGTAGGTGATTTCGATGCCGGCTTCTTCGAGATCGGCCCGCGCGAGGCGGCCGCGATGGATCCGCAGCAGCGGTTGCTGCTGGAAGCGGCGTGGGAGGCGTTGGAGGACGCCGGGATTGATCCGGTGTCCCTGCGAGGCTCCGACACGGGTGTCTACACCGGTGTCATGTATCAGGACTACGACCACACCGCGCGAGCCGCCGGTCCGGCCGCCGAAGGCTACGGCGGTGTCGGTACTTCCGGCAGTGTGGTGTCCGGGCGGGTCGCCTACACCCTCGGCCTGGAAGGGCCTGCCATCACAGTGGACACCGCGTGTTCGTCCTCGCTGGTGGCGATCCACCTGGCGTGCCAGGCACTACGCCGTGGTGAGACATCAATGGTGCTGGCCGGCGGCGTGACGGTCATGTCGACACCCCAGCTGTTCATCGAGTTCGCCCGGCAGCGGGGACTGGCGCCGGACGGCCGATGCAAGGCGTTCTCAGCGGCCGCGGACGGGGCCGGTTGGTCCGAGGGTGTCGGGCTGCTGGTGTTGGAGCGGTTGTCGGATGCCCGGCGGCTGGGGCACAACGTACTGGCGGTGATCCGCGGTTCGGCGGTGAACCAGGATGGTGCCTCGAACGGGTTGACCGCGCCCAACGGCCCCTCCCAGGAGCGGGTGATCTCCGCGGCGCTGGCGGCGGCCGGGCTGTGACCCGCCGATGTGGACGCGGTGGAAGCGCACGGGACCGGTACGGCGCTGGGCGACCCGATCGAGGCGCAGGCGCTCATCGCGACCTACGGACAGGACCGCCCGGAGCCTCTGCGTATCGGGTCGCTGAAGTCGAATATCGGGCACAGTCAGGCGGCCGCCGGGGTGGGCGGGATGATCAAGATGGTGCAGGCGTTGCGGCATGAGGAACTGCCCAAGACGCTGCACGTCGACGAATTGTCGCCCCATGTGGATTGGTCGGCGGGCACGGTGCGCGTGCTGACACAGGCGGAGCAGTGGCCGGCCGGTGCGCGGGTGCGACGCGCGGGAGTGTCCTCATTCGGGATCAGCGGCACCAACGCGCATGTGATCGTGGAGGAGGCACCTGTTGCCGCCGAACCGGGCGCGGACGAGACCGGAGGTAGCGCCGATTCGCCGGCCGCCGTGTCCGCCGAGGTGACCCCGCTGGTGGTGTCGGCCAAATCCGAACCTGCCCTGCGGGCTCAGGCCGAGCGGCTGCGACAGTGGTTGTCCGGCCATCCGGATACCGACGTGTGGAGTGTGGCGTCGGCTCTGCTGGAACATCGGACCCGGTTCGCGCGGCGGGCCGCTGTGGTGGGCCGGGACCGGGCCGAATTACTGGCGGGGCTGGCGGATCTGGCGTCGGGTTCGGTGTCGCCGGCAGTGGTGACCGGCTCGGTAGGTTCCGGAAAGACGGCATTCCTGTTCACCGGTCAGGGTGCGCAGCGGGTGGGAATGGGTGCCGGTTTGTACGCGGCGTTCCCGGTTTTCGCGCAGGCACTGGACGAAGTGTGCGGACAATTCGATGCGCTGCTGGGCGGGTCGCTGCGGGAGGTGATGTTCGCCGATCCGCAGGGTGTGCTGGAGCGGACGGAATGGACGCAGCCGGCCTTGTTCGCGTTCGAGGTGGCCTTGTTCCGCCTGGTCGAGTCGTTCGGTCTCGCGCCGGACATGGTGGCGGGGCATTCGATCGGGGAACTGGTCGCGGCGTATGTGGCGGGTGTCTGGTCGCTGGCGGACGCCTGTGCGCTGGTGGCGGCCCGGGGCCGGTTGATGGGCGCGCTGCCCGAGGGTGGGGCGATGCTGGCCGCCGCCGTTACCGAGGATCGTGCACTCGAGATCGTGGCGGCTTTCGGGGATCGGCTGGCGCTGGCCGCTGTCAACGGTCCCGCTTCGGTGGTGCTTTCCGGTGACGCCGACGCCGTCGAGGAGGTGGAGCGCCGGCTTTCCGGTGACGGTGTACGGACCTCGCGGCTGCGGGTCAGTCATGCCTTCCATTCGGCTCGGATGGATCCCATGCTGGCCGAGTTCCGCGCTGTCGCCGAGCGGTTGACCTACCGGCAGCCTGCGCTGGCGCTGGTGTCGAATGTGTCCGCCGGTGTCGCCGCAACGGCGTCGACCGATCCCGGCTACTGGGTCGAACAGGTCCGCGGTTGCGTCCGGTTCGCACCAGGGGTGGACGCGCTGGTGGCTGCCGGGGTACTGCGGTTCGTCGAGATGGGCCCGGACGCGGTGCTCTCGGCGATGTCGCGCGAATGCCTGGCCGAGCATCCTGGGGTGGACGCCGAGTCATTGGTGGTGGCCACGTCCCGGCGGTCGGTCGACGAGGTGAGCCAGTTCGTCACCATGCTGGCCCAGGCCGACGCCGCCGGCCTGGAGGTGGACTGGCGCCCCTTGTTCGCCGGCCGGGAGATCAGCCGGGTAGCGCTGCCCACCTATGCGTTCCAACGGCAGCGGTACTGGCTGGAGCCGCTGGGCGGGGGCGCGGCGCCGGGAACTTCCGATCACCCGATCCTGACCGGCGTGGTTCCGCTGGCGGGCAAGGACGAATGGCTGTTCACCGGTCGGATCTCGGCGGCTGATCAGCCCTGGTTGGCCGATCACAGCGTATTCGGTTCGGTCGTGGTGCCGGGGACCGCGTTCGTGGAGCTGGTACTCACCGCAGGGGCGCGGCTGGACGCCGGTTCCGTCGAGGAGCTGCTGCTGGAAGGTCCGCTGGTGCTGACCGGTGACGCCCCGGTGGACATCCAGGTGGGTGTGGAGCCCGCCGACGAAGCGGGCAGGCGCCGGTTCTCTATTCACTCCCGCGTGGCCGGGGACGATGATGTCACCGGTGGCGAGTGGAGCACACACGCCAGTGGTGTGCTGGTCCCCGTTTCCGAGGCCGTCCCGACGTGGGTCGCCGCCGAGACGTCGGGGGACTGGCCGCCCGCCGGGGCGGAACCAGTCGCCTATGACGCGCTCTACGACCAGCTCGCCGATCTGGGGTTCGGCTACGGCCCGGCGTTTCAGGGATTACGGTCGGTCTGGCGGGATACCGGCGATCTGCTCACCGAGGTGGCGCTGACCGACGACGCCGGTACGGCGGCCGCGTACGCGATCCATCCCGCGTTGTTCGATGCCGTGTTCCATGCGGCCATCGCCGAACTCGCGCTGGATCTGCCTGCGGGCCGGCTACCACTGCCGTTCTCGTTCGGTGGGGTCCGGTTGTATCGCACCGGGGTAGCGGCTGTCCGGGTACGCGTCATGCTGACCGGATCCGACCGGATCCGGCTCGTCGCGGTCGATGACGCCGGTGCTCCGGTACTCAGTCTCGACTCGCTGGCTTCCCGTCCCGTGGACGCCGAAGCGTTGCGCGGCGCGGCCGGAGAGCGCCCGTCACTGGCGGAGGTCGAATGGGTACCGGTGTCGGCCGGGACCGGTCATCCGACGGTGCCGGTGGCGGTGCTGGGGTCCGGCGCGGTCTCCGGTGCCGGAAGCCGGTTCGCCGATCTGGCCGAGCTGCTGGCCGCGCAGACGCTTCCCGAGGTCGTGGTATGGGCGCCGGTCGGCGGCGATTCCGGTGCCGACGATACTGTCGCTCGCACGCATATCGGGGTTACCGCGACACTGGAACTGTTGCGTCAGTGGCAGACCGATCACCGGTTGTCGGCTGCTCGGCTGGTCGTGCTGACCCGAGGCGCCGCCGCGGTATCCGGCGAGTCGCCGGACCCGGCCGCAGCTGCTGTCGCCGGTTTGCTGCGCAGTGCGCAGTTCGAATACCCGGGCCGGTTCGTGCTGCTCGACGTGGCACCGGGCGCGGACCCGGACGAGGAGACGGTCGCCGCCGCGGCGGATTCGGAAGAACCGGAGCTGGCGGTCCGCGATGGTGTGCGGTACGTGCCCCGGCTGCGACGTCGGGCCGGCCGGACCGGAGGCGCGGCACCAGACTTCGGCACGGGCTCGGTGTTGATCACCGGCGGCACCGGTGGGCTCGGTGCCGAGGTGGCCAGGCATATCGTGGCAGCGCACGGAGTGCGTCGCCTGGTTTTGGTATCGCGCCGTGGCGACCGCGCTCCCGGGGTGCCCGCGCTGGTCGACGAGCTGGCCGCGGCCGGTGCGCAGGTGCGGGTGGCCGCGTGCGATGTCGGTGATCGCACTGCGCTGGCCGTGCTGCTGGCGGATCTCACCGGCGAATTCGCTCCGAGCGCGGTGATCCATTCGGCCGGTGTTCTCGACGACGGCACTGTCGAAACCCTGACCGCCGAACAGCTGGATCGGGTACTGGCGGCGAAAGCGGATGCCGCGTGGAACCTGCACGACGCCACCCGTGACCGGGAGTTGGCCGCCTTCGTGTTGTTCTCCTCGCTCGCGGGCGTTGCGGGATCACCAGGGCAGGGCAATTACGCTGCGGCGAACGCCTTCCTGGACGCGTTGGCCGCCCAGAGGCACGCGGCGGGCCTGCCCGCGGTGTCGATCGCGTGGGGTTCCTGGAACCAGGGCAGCGGTATGACCACTGCGCTGGACGGCACCGCGATGGCCAGGATGGCGCGAATGGGGGTACGCCCGCTCGCTACCGCCGACGGTCTGGCCTTGTTCGATCAGGCGACCGCTGCGGCCGCGCCGATGGTCGTCGCCACCGATTTCGACACCGAGGCACTTGCGGCGCGGGCACGCGAGGGCTCGCTCCCCCGGGTACTGCATGCGATGGTGACCGTGCCGGTGCGGCGGGCGGCGGATACCACCGGCTCGCTGGCTCGCCGGTTGGCGGCTGCCGCGCCGGCCGAGCACGAGACCATTGTTCTCGCGGTGGTGTGTGCGGAGGCGGCCGGCGTGCTCGGGCACATCTCCGCTGACGCGATTGATCCCACCGCGCCGTTCAGTGAACTGGGTTTCGATTCGCTGGCCGGCGTCGAGTTCCGCAACCGGCTGGGCAAGGCAACCGGCGTGCAACTGCCGTCGACGCTGGTTTTCGATCACCCGACCGCCACGGCGGTGGCCGCATTCGTGCTGTCCAGGGTCGGCGAGCTCGAGTCCGCCGATGCTCGGCCGGTGAACCGGGTGGTGCGCCGGGTCCGGACCGATGAACCGATCGCGATCGTCGGTATGGGCTGCCGCTATCCGGGGGGTGTCGAATCGCCCGCCCAGCTGTGGGATCTGGTGACCGCCGGAACCGACGCGATCACCGACTTCCCCTCCGACCGGGGCTGGGACCTGGACCGGTTGTTCCATCCGGACCCCGACAACCCGGGGACCTCGTATCTGCGTTACGGCGGGTTCCTCACCGACGCGGGTCATTTCGATGCCGGTTTCTTCGGTATCGGTCCCCGAGAGGCGACGGCGATGGATCCGCAGCAGCGGTTGCTGCTGGAGGCGTCGTGGGAGGCGCTCGAGCACGCGGGAATCGACCCGGCGTCGTTGCGGGGCAGCGACGCGGGTGTGTTCACCGGCATCTCATACCTGGACTACGAGGAGATCGCCAAAGCCTCGGGTGCCGGTGTCGAGGGCTATATCGGCACCGGTTCGGCGAGCAGCGTCGCCTCCGGGCGGGTGGCGTACACCTTGGGTCTGGAGGGACCGGCGATCACCGTGGACACCGCGTGTTCGTCCTCGCTGGTGGCCATTCATCTGGCCGCTCAGGCGTTGCGTCAGGGCGAATGCTCGATGGCGCTGGCCAGCGGTGCCGCGGTGATGTCGACACCGTTCCTGTTCACCGAGTTCTCACGGCAGCGGGGTTTGGCTCCGGATGGTCGGTGTAAGGCGTTTTCGGCGGCTGCGGACGGGGTGGGTTGGTCCGAGGGTGTGGGTGTGTTGGTGTTGGAGCGGTTGTCGGACGCGCGGCGGCTGGGGCATGAGGTGTTGGCGGTGGTGCGGGGTTCGGCGGTGAATCAGGACGGTGCGTCGAATGGTTTGACGGCGCCGAACGGTCCGTCGCAGGAACGGGTTATCGCGGCGGCATTGGCCTCGGCGGGGTTGGCGCCGTCGGAGGTGGATGCGGTGGAGGCGCATGGTACGGGTACGCCGTTGGGTGATCCGATCGAGGCGCAAGCCCTGATCGCGGCTTATGGGCAGGACCGGACCGAACCGCTGTGGGTCGGGTCGCTGAAATCGAACATCGGGCACAGTCAAGCGGCCGCCGGGGTGGCCGGGGTGATCAAGGTGGTGCAGGCGCTACGCCACAGCATGCTGCCGAGGACGCTGCATGTGGACGCGCCGTCGCCGCATGTGGATTGGTCGGCCGGTGCGGTGCGGTTGCTCACCGAGGAACGGTCGTGGCCGGGTTCGGCGGACCGGGTGCGCCGGGCCGGGGTCTCCTCGTTCGGGATCAGCGGCACCAACGCCCACGTCATCATCGAGGAAGCACCGGCCGGACCGGTGGGCTCGGCGGTGACCGTAGCCGATGGCCGCGGCCCGGCGGCGGGAGCGGTGCCGCTGCTGCTTTCGGCGAAGTCGGTGCCGGGGCTGCGCGCCCAGGCGGCGCGGTTGCACGACTGGCTGATCGCGCACCCGGAAGCGGAGCTATCGGATATCGCGTACTCGCTGCTGACAACTCGTTCTCGACTGAATCGGCGCGGGGCGGTGGTCGCCGGGGAGCGGGAGACGGCACTGGCGCGGCTGACGGATCTGGCCACCGGCTCGACCGGCGTGGGCGTCGTCGACGGCACATCTGTCGACGGCAAGATCGCGTTCCTGTTCACCGGGCAGGGCGCCCAGCGACCGGGCATGGGTGCCGGACTGTATTCGGCCTTCCCGGTCTTCGCCGCCGCCTTCGACGAGATCTGCGCCGAGTTCGATCGACTGCTCGGACCATGGCCGGACGGTGCAGGCCTGAAGGACATCGTCTTCGGTTCGGCCGAGCAGGAGTCGATCCATCGGACCGAGTACACCCAGCCGGCGTTGTTCGCGTACGAGGTGGCGTTGTTTCGGCTGGTGGAGTCGTTCGGAATCAGTCCGGATGTGCTGATCGGGCATTCGATCGGCGAACTGGTCGCCGCATATGTGGCCGGGATGTGGTCGACCGCGGACGCGTGTGCGCTGGTGGCGGCGCGCGGTCGGCTGATGGGTGCGTTGCCGCCGGGAGGCGCGATGCTGGCAGCGGCGATCCCGCAGCCGCGCGCGGACGAGATCATCGCCCCCTTCGGTGAGCGGCTGTCGGTCGCCGCTGTCAACAGTCCGTCGGCGGTCGTGTTCTCCGGTACCGAGGAAGCTGTCGCCCAGCTGGAGGCGCTGCTGTCCGCCGAGGGGGTGCGGGTGTCCCGGCTACGGGTGAGCCACGCCTTCCACTCCGGGCTGATGGATCCCATGCTCCCCGAGTTCGAGGAGGTGGTGGCCGGGGTGAACTACCGCCGTCCGCTGCTTCCTGTGGTGTCCAATGTGTTCGGGGTCGTCGGCGGTGAGGCATTCGCCGATCCGCTGTACTGGGTGGGTCATGTCCGGGATACGGTGCGGTTCGCCCAGGGCGTCGACCATCTGGTGGACAGCGGAGTGTCGCGGTTCCTGGAAATCGGCCCTGACGCCGTACTCAGTGCGATGACCAGGCAGTGCCTGCCCGCAGACGTGGAATCGAGGGCTCTGGTGGCGGCCGCAGGCCGGCGCGGCGCCGACGAGGTGACGCAATTCCTGGCGTTCCTCGGCCAGGCGCACAGCGCGGGTATCGAGGTCGATTGGGCGCCGCTGTTCGCCGGCTACGCACCGGCGCGGGTCGAACTGCCGACCTACGCCTTCCAGCGGCAGCGCTACTGGCTGCACACCGGCCGCCCGGCCGCCATGGGTGGACTCGGCCATCCGATCCTGACCGAGGCCGTGCCGGTGGCCGGTAGGGACGAGTGGCTGTTCACCGGAAAGTTGTCCGATCCGGGTCAGCCATGGGTCGCCGAGCACCTGGTGTTCGGCACGCCGGTGGTGCCGGCGACCACCTATCTGGAAATGGCCTCGGCGGTCGGAACGCGGCTCGGCGCCGGGGTGATCGAGGAACTGCTGCTCGACATTCCGCTGGTGCTCACCGAGAACCCGGTCGATATCCAAGTGGCGGTGGAAGAGGCCGGGCCGGATGGCCGCCGCCGCTTCACCGTCTACTCCCGGTCGGAGCGGACCGAGGACGCGCAGGACTGGGTCGCGCATGCCGGTGGTGTGCTGGCCGAAGCCGACGCCACACCCGATGCCGGTACCGGATGGGACGAGGTGTGGCCGCCGGAGCACGCCGAGCAGCTCGATGTGGCGGACCTGTATCAGCGGATCTCCGGACTGGGTATGGAGTACGGGCCGGTGTTCCGTGGGGTACGCGCGGCCTGGCGGCGTGGGCAGGAAATGTTCGCCGAGATCTCACTCGACGACGCGGTGGTCCCACAGCCGGGCGGCTTCGGGATCCATCCGGCATTGTTCGACGCCTGCCTGCACCCGGCGCTCGACTTCGTCATGGACGACGTCCCCGCCGACCGAGTTCCGCTGCCGGTGCGGTGCGCGGGTGTGCGATTGGCCAGGACCGGTTCCGGACCCCTGCGGCTGCGGATTGATTGGCACGGTGGCTACGGGATTCGGATGGAGGCCGTCGACGAGGCAGGCGACCCGGTGCTGAGCGTCGACTCGGTGGTGGTTCATCCGGTCGAGCGGCGCACGGTGGAGCGGGTCCGCTCGGCGGGCGCATTGCCGCTGTACGGCCTGGAGTGGTTGCCGGTTCCGGCGGCGACCGAGGTGGTCGAGGTGTCGGTGGCGGTGCTCGGCGGGGCCGATATCGCCGGGGCCGAGCACCGATTCGCCGATGTCGGTGCTGCTGCCGAAGCAGCGCGGGGGTCGGCGGCACCCGACGCGGTGGTGTGGTGTGCCGAGACGGTGCCCGATGCTGCCGAGACGATGCCCGGCATGGCCCGGCGCGGTGTCCTGGAGATGCTCGCCCTGGTGCGGTCCTGGCTGGCGGATACCGGACCGGCCCGGACCCGGCTGGTGGTGGTGACGCACCGGGCGATGGGTCCGGCCGGGGAATCGCCCGACCCGGCGGCAGCGGCGATCGCCGGACTGGTGCGCAGTGCGCAGGCCGAACATCCGGGCCGGATCGTCCTGCTCGACCGGGACGGCGAGCTCGACCGTCGGCTCGTGTCGGCGGCCATCGCCGCGAACGAGCCGCTGCTGGCGGTACGCGACGGTGCCCTGTTGGTGCCGCGTGTGAGCCGCCGTCCCGCCGCGGTGGACCCCGTGCCGATGTCTTTCGGCACAGGCACGGTGCTGGTCACCGGCGGCACCACCGGCCTGGGCGCACTGGTGGCGCGGCACCTGGTCGCGGCGCACGGGGTGCGCCGGCTGCTGCTGGTTTCCCGCCGAGGCCGCGACGCCGAAGGGGTACCGGAGCTGGTTGCCGAGGTGTCCGCGCTGGGTGCCGCGGTGGATGTGGCCGCCTGTGACGTGGCGGATCGAGCTGCCCTGGAACAGTTGCTGGCCCAGCTGCCGCCCGAGTTCCCGTTGTCGGGAATCGTGCACGCGGCGGGGGTGGTGGACGACGGCACTGTCGAGAGCCTGACCGCCGACCAGATCGATCGGGTGTTCCGACCCAAGGTCGACGGGCTGTGGTCGCTGCACGAGGCGGCCTGCTCTGCCGAGGTATCGGCGTTTGTCGTCTTCTCGTCCATGGCCGGGGTGGCGGGCGCGCCGGGCCAGGGTAACTACGCGGCCGCGAACGCGTTTACGGATGCGCTGGTGGCGCTGCGGATCTCGGCCGGGCTACCGGCCGTATCGATTGCCTGGGGCCCGTGGAACGCGGGCACCGGTATGACCGCCGAACTCGGTGCGCCCGGCTTGGCCCGACT
Source organism: Nocardia donostiensis (assembly GCF_002081715.1). GTDB lineage: Bacteria > Actinomycetota > Actinomycetes > Mycobacteriales > Mycobacteriaceae > Nocardia > Nocardia donostiensis. Next base: position 115,518 of record NZ_MUKP01000015.1, read on the forward strand.
GCGCCGGATGGGTGTACGGCCGCTGGAGAACACGGCCGGACTGATGTTGTTCGACTCTGCTGTCGCAGAGCCGGCCGCCCTGGCGGTGGCCGCCGATTTCGACATCGCCGGACTGACCGAGCTCGCCCGGGCGGGTTCGCTGCCGAACGTGCTGAGCATGCTGGTGGCCGCGCCCGCGCCCGGGTCCCTTCCGAATGCGGCGCCGCTCGGACGACTGGCCACCGTCGCGGCCGCCGAGCGGGACGAGGTCGCGCTGTCGGTGGTGTGTGAGAACGCGGCCGCGGCGCTGGGGCATGGCTCGGCCGAGGCGATCGAGCCGGATATGCCGTTCACCGACCTGGGTTTCGACTCCCTGGCCGGGGTCGAATTCCGCAATCGGCTCGCCAAGGCCACCGGATTGCCGCTGCCCGCCACCCTGGTCTTCGACCATCCGACCGCGCGGGCAGTGGCGGTGTTCCTGGTTTCGCTGATCGATGACGTACCCGGTGCGCGCAAGCCTGCGCCCAAGACAGTGCGCCACGGCCGCACCGACGAGCCGATCGCCATCGTCGGCATCGGTTGCCGTTATCCCGGTGGCGTTTCCTCCGCAGCGCAGCTGTGGGACCTGGTGGCCGCCGGTGCCGATGTGATCACCGGTTTCCCCACCGACCGGGGCTGGGATCTGGAACGGTTGTACAACCCGGACCCGGATGTCCCCGGCACTACCTACGTACGTGAGGGTGGTTTCCTCGCCGACCCTGGCGGTTTCGACCCCGGCTTCTTCGGAATCAGCCCGCGCGAGGCGACAGCGATGGACCCGCAGCAGCGGCTGATGCTCGAAGCCGCCTGGGAGTCGCTGGAAGACGCGGGTATCGATCCGACGTCGCTACGTGGAAGCGATACCGGTGTATATGTCGGTGCCACTCCTTCCGGCTACGGCGAGCGGGTCGTGGGCGAGAACGAAGGGTTCCGGATGACCGGGAACTCCGAAAGCGTGATCTCCGGACGCGTCGCTTACGTTCTCGGGCTGCAGGGCCCGGCGATGACCGTGGACACCGCCTGCTCGTCGTCGCTGGTCGCATTGCACCTGGCGTGCCAGGCGCTGCGCAACGGTGAGACATCGCTGGTGCTGTCGGCCGGAGTCACCGTCTCCGGCAGCCCCGAGTTCTTCGTGGACTTCGCCCGGCAGCGGGGTTTGGCTCCGGATGGTCGGTGTAAGGCGTTTTCGGCGGCTGCGGACGGGGTGGGTTGGTCCGAGGGTGTGGGTGTGTTGGTGTTGGAGCGGTTGTCGGACGCGCGGCGGCTGGGGCATGAGGTGTTGGCGGTGGTGCGGGGTTCGGCGGTGAATCAGGACGGTGCGTCGAATGGTTTGACGGCGCCGAACGGTCCGTCGCAGGAACGGGTTATCGCGGCGGCATTGGCCTCGGCGGGGTTGGCGCCGTCGGAGGTGGATGCGGTGGAGGCGCATGGTACGGGTACGCCGTTGGGTGATCCGATCGAAGCGCAAGCCCTGATCGCGGCTTATGGGCAGGACCGGACCGAACCGCTGTGGGTCGGGTCGCTGAAATCGAACATCGGGCACTCGGTGGCGGCATCCGGCGTGGGTGGCGTGATCAAAATGGTGCAGGCCTTGCGTCACGGCATGCTGCCGAGGACGCTGCACGCCGACGAGCTCTCGCCGAAGGTGGACTGGTCGGCAGGTGCGGTGCAGGTGCTGACCGAGCCCGAGCCGTGGCCCGCCGAGGCCGGGCGGGTGCGCCGGGCCGGGGTCTCCTCGTTCGGGATCAGCGGCACCAACGCCCACGTGATTCTCGAGGAAACCCCCGCCGAAGCTCGGACGGCACCCGGGCGGACCGTGCCGGACGAAACGAACCCGGCCGTGCGAGTGGAGGCGGTACCGCTGCTGGTATCGGCGAAATCCGAGGCGGGTCTGCGCGCGCAAGCCGATCGATTGCGGCAGTGGCTGGACGAAACCCCGGCGGCTGACGATCTGTGGCGGGTGGCCTCCTCGCTGGTCGGTAGCCGAGCGCAGCTGGACTGGCGCGGCGCGGTGATCGGGCACAACCGCGATGAGGTGCGTAACGGCCTGGCGGAGCTGGCTTCGGGCGCGTCGGCCGGTCGGGTGGTGTACGGGAAGGCGCGAACGGGTCGCACCGCGTTCCTCTTCACCGGCCAGGGCGCGCAGCGGGCCGGAATGGGCGCGGGACTGTATCGCGACTTCCCGGTTTTCGCTGCCGCACTGGACGAGGTATGTGCCCAGTTCGATCCCCTGCTCGGGCGATCGCTCCGGGATCTGATGTTCGCCGCGGACCAGGCGGATCTGCTCGGGCGTACCGAATTCACCCAGCCCGCGCTGTTCGCCTTCGAGGTCGCGATGTTCCGCCTGCTGGAGTCGTTCGGGATCGTCCCCGACGTACTGGCCGGGCATTCCATCGGCGAGCTCGCGGCCGCGCACGTGGCCGGGGTGTGGTCGCTGGCGCACGCCTGCGCACTGGTGGCCGCACGAGGCAGGCTGATGGGTGCGCTACCGGAGGGCGGGGCGATGCTCGCGGCGGCGACCACCGAGGAGCGAGCCGAGCGGTTGCTGGACGGCTACCGAGACGACCTATCGATCGCCGCGGTGAACGGCCCGTTCTCGGTGGTGTTCTCCGGGACCGCCGACGCGGTCGACGCAGTGGCGAAGCTGTTGGACGACGCTGGGGTCAGGACCTCGCGGCTGCGGGTGAGTCATGCGTTCCACTCAGGGCTGATGGACCCGATGCTGGCAGAATTCCGCTCCGTCGCGGAATCTCTGGCATATCACGCGCCCTCGATCCCGATCGTTTCCACCCTCTCGGGAACTGTCGCAGGCAGCGAGGTCACCGACCCGGAGTACTGGGTGAACCAGGTGCGCGGATGTGTCCGCTTCGCCTCCGGTGTAGATACGCTGGCAGCTTCCGGAGTACGGCGTTTCCTGGAACTCGGGCCGGACGCGGTGCTCACCGCGATGACCCGCGAATGTCTGTCCGGTGCCGAGACCGAAGCTGAGTCGCTGGTGGCGGCCACCTCCCGGCGCACGGCCGATGAGGGCACGCAGATCGTGACATTCCTGGCGCAGGCGCGGGTATCGGGCCTGCCGGTGGTACTGGATCCGCTGTTCGCGGGCCGGGACACCCGTCGAGTCACGCTGCCGACCTATGCCTTCCAGAATCAGCGGTACTGGCTGGAGCCGGGACCGGAAGCCACCCGGCCGGTATCGGGTCATCTGCTCACCGAGGTCGTGCCGGTTGTCGGCCGAGACGAATGGCTGTTCACCGGCCGCTTCTCCACCCGTACCCATCCGTGGCTGGCGGACCACGTGGTATTCGGGTCGGCCCTGATCCCGGGCACCGGTTTCGTGGAGATGGCACTGCACGCCGGGAGCCATCTGGGCATGGACACGATTCAGGAGCTGGTGCTCGAGTCACCGATGCTGTTCGACGACGACACCTCGCTCGACGCGCAGGTCGTCGTCGAGCCGGCCGACACCGCCGGCCGCAGGCGGTTCGTGATCCATTCCCGGGCCGTTGGAGCCGAGTCCCACGGCGAGGCCGACTGGATCACCCACGCGATCGGCACACTGGCCCCAGCCGGCTCGGTGCCGGGGGACACGCAGTGGGACGGACAGGTGCCTGCGGACGGGGTACGGCCACTGGACCCCGGGCAGTTGTACGACCAACTGGCATCGATCGGTTTCGGTTACGGTCCGGCCTTCCAAGGCGTGCGCGCGGCATGGAGTGCAGGCAATGTGATGTATGCCGAGGTGGCGCTTCCCGACAGCACCGCGGCCCGGGAGTACCGGATTCATCCGGCGCTGCTGGACGCGAGTATCCACCCGTCGCTGGACCGGCTCGACGATCCGGGCCGGGTTCCGCTGCCCTTCTCCTATACCGGGATTCGGCTGTACCAGGCGGGTGCGGATGTCGTGCGCGTTCGGATCAGCGTCACCGACCAGACCAATACCGCCCGGCTCGACCTCACCGACACCAACGGCGCACCCGTTCTGACGATTGCCGCCGCACTGGCCCGCCCGGTCGATATCGAGACGCTGAACCGTTCCCGGGCCACCTCCAGCCCGCTCTACACCCGCAGCTGGAAGACGGTGCCGCTCCCGGCCCTCGGGTCGGGGACCGCGGTAGCAGTGCTCGGCTCGGCCTCGGTGCCGGGATCGGTGCGTACCCACCCGGATCTCACCGCGCTGGCCATCGCCCCGGATGTACCCGGGTTGGTGGTCTGGGATTCCGGAGAGGTAACGGGCGCGGGTGACCTGGCCCAGGCCGCGCGGCTTCGCGTCAGCGCCACTTTGACGCTGGTGCGCGACTGGCTGGCCGACGAACGCACCGAGCGCGCAACCCTGGTGGTCGTCACCCGCTGCGCCGCAGGCCTGCCCGGCGAGCCCGGCGACCCAGGGGGTGCGGCGGTCGCCGGCCTGATCGACTCCGCGCAGGCGGAATACCCGGGCCGGATCGTCCAGCTCGACCTCGACGACGGGACCGCGCCGAGCGCGGATCTGATTCGCGCGGTCGCCGAGGTCGATGAGCCCCGGGTCGCCGTACGCGGTTCTTCGGCCCTGGTGCCCCGGATGGTCAAGGCGGTGGGGGACACCGAACCGGTGTCGTTCGGCACCGGGACGGTCCTGATCACCGGTGGCACCGGTGGTCTTGGCGCGTTGCTGGCCCGGCACTTGGTGGCCGAGCACGGGGTACGGCGGCTGCTGCTGGTGTCCCGGAGCGGGCCGGCCGCCGACGGTGCGGACGAACTGGCCGCCGAACTCACCGAGGCGGGTGCTCAGGTGCAGGTTGCCGCATGCGATGTGGCCGATCGCGCGGCGTTGGGCGACCTGCTGCGCACGGTGCCTGCCGAGTATCCACTGACCGCTGTGGTGCACACCGCGGGCGTGATCGATGATGGCACCATCGAGACCTTGACCGCCGATCAGGTGCATCGGGTCATGCGGCCGAAAACCGATGCCGCGGTGAACCTGCACGAACTGACCCGGGATTCGGATCTATCGGCCTTCGTCCTGTTCTCCTCGGCCGCGCCGCTGCTCGGTGGCCAGGGCCAGGGCAACTACGCGGCGGCGAACGCCTTCCTCGACGCACTGGCCCATCAGCGTCGCGAATCCGGCCTGCCCGCGCATTCGCTGGCCTGGGGACTGTGGACCGTCGGCATGGGCAGCGCACTCGGCCGAGAAGGCGCCGAGCAAATGGTTCGCCAGATCCGCACCCGGCTCGGGTTGGTGCCGATCACCGCCGAGCCAGGCATGGAGCTGTTCGACAAGGCACTCGGCACCAGCCATGCCCTGGTGCTGACCGCACTGCTGGACATGTCCGCGCTCAGCGAGCTCGCGGGCACCGGCGCCTTGCCCAGCTTGTTCCGCGACATCGTTCGCGCTCCGGTGGCGGCGCCGTCGGCGCAGGACACGGGATCGCTGGCCCGGCGGCTGGCGGCCGTTGCCGAGTCCGAACGTTACGACCTGGTGCTGCACGAGGTCCGGGCGCTGGCAGCCACCGTGCTGGGCCACGCCTCGGCCGATGCGGTGGACCCGGACGCGTTGTTCACCGAACTCGGGTTCGACTCACTGGGCGGTGTGGAATTCCGCAACCGGCTCGCCACAATCACCGGACTGACCCTGGCGTCCACGCTGGTGTTCGAATATCCGTCCCCGGCCGCCGTGGCCGAGACGCTGACCGAGCAGCTCAGTGGCCTCGTCGGGGCCGCGGATGGGGCGGCGCAGGCGGTGTCGGGCCCGAGTGCGCCCGGAATTCTCACCGGGTTGGTCACCGAGGCGCTCCGGCGTGGTGATGCGAAGGTCACTCTGCCGGTGCTGATGCAGACCGGCCGGCTCATCGTCGATCTGGACGAGTCGGCCGATCGGCTGGTCGCACCGAAACCGATGCTGCTGGCGCGCGGCGGGGCCGGACCCACGCTGATCTGTGTCCCGTCGTTCGTGGTCGGTAATGGTCCGCACCAGTTCGGCCGGTTGGCCAGGGAACTCGGTTCCGAGTTCGGGATGTCCGCGCTCTGGCTGCCCGGTACGCGACCGGGCGAGTCGTTGCCGCCGAACTGGGATGCCCTGTTGGACTGTCTCGCCGACACCACCTTGGACACGGTAGGGGCGGATCCGTTCGTGCTGGTCGGCTACTCGATCGGTGGCGCGATCGCGCACGGGCTCGCCGGTCGGCTTGCCGAACGCGGACGGGCGCCGATGGGCGTCGCCATGATCGACACCTACTCGCCCGACAGCGAAGAGGACAACCTCGAGGTGTTCGGCAGTGCGCTGGAAGTGGCCTTCAGCCACGAACTGGTGACGGTCGACGATCGTGGCCTGGTGGTGATGGCGCACTACGGCCAGGTCTACGGGGGCCGCGCGGCGGAGCCGATTTCCGAGCCCACGCTGCTGCTGCGGGCCACCACCCCGATGCCGGGACTGTCGGATATGGCGGTACCGGTGCCGGGCTGGCAGCACGCCGGTCCGACGGTGCGGATCACCGCCGACCATCTGTCCGTGCTCGACGAGGCCGCGGCCGATGTGGCGACACATATCCGGCAGTGGCTACGTAGCTGCTGACGAACACGAACAAGCTCAGTATTCACCTGGTTGGACGGGAATTTCCATGATCGAATCGGCGAACGATGTCGCTATTGTCGGGATGTCGTGCCGCATGCCCGGTGCATCCGATCTTCAGGCCTTCTGGCGACTGCTGCGCGCAGGACGGGATGCGATCGGCACCGCTGGGGCGGACCGTCCGGGAATCGACGAAATCGCGGGGTTCCTGGATACCGCGACCCGTTACGACGCGGACTTTTTCGGTGTGCCCCCGAACGAGGCCCGCGACATCGATCCCCAGCAGCTGCTCGGTCTGGAACTGAGCTGGGAGGCACTGGAGGACGCGGGTTTCGGTGCTGCGGCCGAGGCTGCCACCGGCACCGGTGTGTTCCTCGGCAGTACCGGCACCGACTTCGCCGAAATCGTGGCCGCGCGGGGAAGAGCCGGTATCGGCAGGCATTCGCTGTGG
>NZ_MUKP01000016.1 GCF_002081715.1 Nocardia donostiensis
AAGCCGCCGACGCTTCCTACCAGAGCGGCAACGGCGACCCGGTGAAAACGGCGATGGCGGCCGCCGCCGCGATCGCGAACAACCCGGGTGTGGCCAGTGCAGCCACCCAGGTCGCGCATGTCGCGGGCTCGGTGGCGACCACTGGTGTCAGCACCGTCGCCAATGTCGGTGGCAACGCCATCGCCGCCGCCACCAGCGCGACGACATCGGCCGTCCCGATCGCGCCGATGTCCATCGGTGCAGGCGCGGCCGCAGCAGCAGGCACCCGTTCGGCCTCGCTGTCCGGTGCGCCGACGGGCATGCAGAACGGCTCGCTGAAACTGCCCGAGGGCTGGGGCGCCCCGCCTGCTACGGGTACCGGAGCCCCGAGCGCGCCGGTCGTCGAGGGCGTCGGCGTCCGTGCCGACGGCGGTATGCCGGTCCGTCCGGCTACGACCGGCCCGGGCAGCCCGCTCATGGGCAATACCACGCGCAGCAACGGCGACGACGACACCGAACACGACGGCCTGGACTACCCTCGGTCATCCGACCACTTCACCGACGGCCGCTATGCCGCCGATGGGGTCATCGGTGCCGAACCGTCCGGGTCGGCCAAGTGACGGTGTTGGGAGAAGGCCGCGGCCCATCGACCCTCGCGGCGGTCGCGTTGTCACTCGACGAAATGCAGTTCCTCCTGGAGAAACTGGAGATCGACGAGGTGCCGGTGGTCCTCGACGCCATCGGCCGCTACGACAACGTGGCCGACCACGACAAGGCGATGGACGCGGCCGCCCAGTCGCTCGCCGAACGTGAACTGCTGGACGGCGAAACGATCCACCCGGAACTCGAAGACCGGCTGCGCGGGCTGTACCGGCCGCATTGGGTGGTGGCGCTGCGGCTGATCGTCGAGGGACAGGTGAGCCGGATGTGCCTGGCCAAGGGCGACGACATCGTCAGCGTCGCGCTACGTGGACCGGACTCGTATGTGATCGATGAAGCCGGTGAGGACCTGCCGGGGCCGGTGATCAACGCGCTCGGGCCCGCCGAACCGCTCGAACTGTCCGGGATGAACGCGCCGACCGAGCAATTGGTGCCGATCTTCGACGACACCGGCGATGCCGCCGCCACCGCGGCACGGCTGACCGAAGTCTGCACCCCGGCGCGCGATGCGCAGACGATCGCCTCGGCGATGGTGCAGTGTTTTTCGCATGCCGAGATCGTCGGTGTGGTGTACGGCGACGGCAGCCGGGATGTCGCGGATAATCACATCGCCGTGTTCAACACCCGCTCCGGGCGTTTCCTCGCCACCGCGAGCCTCGCCGACGACGGGACCAAGTGGACGTCGTTCAGCAGCGGCACCACCGCGCGGCTGCGCACCGCTCTGCAGGATCTGATCAACTCGCTGCCCGAACGCGAAGAGTTCCCGCGCAATCCGGCGTTGGCCTGAGCAGTCCGACCGCCGTCACCCCATCGGGTCGTCGGCGGTCGGCTCGGTCTGGTAACCGAACGGGGGCTGGAAACGCCCCCAGCGCACACATTCCCAGCCGCCGCCCGGACCTGGAACCAGCTCGATGGTTTCGGTGTTGTCCAGGTGGTTGTTGGTGGTGAACGGCGGCGCCACCCCGGCCAAGGTGCGGCCGACCAGCCGCATCGCCGCGCCGTGAGTCACGAGCAAAACGTCACCGTCATCGCCGTCGGCGGACAAATAGGTTTCGCGCAGTTCGGCGACCGCGGGCAAGAAACGTTCCAGCACGTCGTGTCCTGATTCGCCACCGGGCAGCCGTCTGGTCAGCGCACCTTCGTGCCAGGAATGGTAGATCCGCAAGAACAGCTCATGCGCCTGGAGGCTGCGCTCGCCCTCCAGATCGCCGACCTGCACCTCGTGCACGCCGTCGAGTACGCCGCTGGAGACACCTGTCTCCGCCTCGATGTAGCTTGCGGTCTGACGGGCGCGCAGCGCCTGCGACGAGAGCAGCAGTCGCGGCGGGGTGGCGAGCCCAGCACCGAATGTCTTCGCCTGCGCCATCCCTCGTTCGGTGAGCGGAAGGCCGGGCACCCGGGTATCGAGAATTCTGGCGACATTACCTTCGGTTTCTCCGTGGCGTACCAGGATCAGTTTGCCGGTCACAGGTCGGCGACCCCCTTTCGCAAACGCGTCAACCACAGCGCGGGCTCCTCATCCGAGGGTGGAGGGGTTCCGGTCGCCGTCACCGCAGGCCAGGAACCGAGGAACCGGACCTGAGCGGTGCGGTGCAACGCCTTCAACGCCTCGGCAACGGCGATATCGTCGATATGGCCGACGCAGTCCAGATAGAAACGGTATGTGCCCATCCCCGTCCGGGTCGGGCGCGATTCGATACGGGTCAGATCGATACCGCGGGTGGAGAACTCGGCAAATGCCCGCATCAATGACCCCGGTTTGTTCGGCAGTTCGAAAACCACCGAGGTGCGGTCGGTTCCGGTCGGGGCAGGCGCTATCCGCGGGGCGGTGACCAGCACGAATCTGGTGATGGCCTGATCGTAATCGGCCACCCCGGTGGCCAGTGCCGCCAACCCGAGCCGTTCCCCGGCCAGCACGGTGGACACGGCGGCGTCCGCGTGCCCGGCCACCACGTCCTCGGCAGCGGCGGCGTTGGAGCCCGAGGTGTATATCTGCGCGTCGGGCAGGGTGCGCTGCAGCCACAGCCGCACCTGCGCCGCGGCCACCGGGTAGGCGGCCACCACGTTCACCTCCGAGAGCCGGGTCCCGGACCGGGCGAGGATGGTGAAGCTCACCTCGAGTTCGGTTTCTCCGATGATCTGCAGCCGCGGTCCGACGGCCAGCGAGTCCAGCGTCGCCGCGATCGAACCTTCCACGGAGCTCTCGATCGGCACCACCGCGCCCACGGCGTCACCGGAGCGAACCAGATCCAGGGCAGCACCTTGGCTGGGCGCGGCTATCCGCTCGACGGGCCCATCGAAGGCCCCCGAGGATTCGAATTCGACGAGGGCCATTTCGGTGAACGTTCCCGAGGGCCCCATATACGCGATTCGCGGCACGTCTACGACATTACTTGCGTACCGGGGATGCGGTTGCGTACCGACAACGGAAACGTGAGTACCGGTCTCGACCAGCGGAAACACCGCAGCTGTCCGGGCGCGCCGATCGAACTAGTTGCGTTCGCCGCCGGAACCCAGCGCTGCGCGCAATACCTGCTCGACCTCCGCGACCCGGCTGGATTCGACAGCGAGCAGCACCGCACGAACGGCCTCGACCGCCTGGGGCTGCAAGCCGGTCAGGAACCCGGTATCGGGTTCGTGCAGGGCCCGCCGGATGTCCTCACCGCACAGGGCAGCGGCAGTCGCGGCGACCACGGCCAGCGCCCGCTCACCGTCATCGGTGCGGGCTACGAAACCGCCGTCGGCGTGCGCGGCCGCCGCCAGAAAATCGGCGATCCGCTCGTCCGGTTCGGTCAGGTCGAGCACCTGATCCGCCTTTGTCGTACCTGGCGCGACCACCAGCCGGTCGATCAGACTCCGCCGGCTGGGCACTGTCAACGAGACCAGCACCGGTTCCTCATCAGCCACCTCCTCACCGTATCGAGCGGCCCCTCGCCCCGAGCACACCGCCCAACCAGCCGCCGAGCACAGCCATGGTGGACCCCACCCGGCACCAACCAGCGGTGGTCGGGTTCTGCCCGGGGCAGGCACAGGGTTCCTCGGACATCTTGGGGCCGGGCGGAATCAGGCGGTTGAAGTAGAAGCACGAAGCGGTTGCGCACTCGACGCCCATTGACTTAGCTTAGGGTAACCTAAACGTCCGGCTGTGGGGTCGGACACACCCAGCAGTGGAGGTTCGGATGCCGCCTACGATCATCACCCCGTCGACCGCCGAACGAGTTCGCAGCGCTTGCGCGCATGCCGAACAGGCGGTGCTCGCCCTGCCCGGCGCCGATCCGATCCCTACCTCGGTGCACCATCTGCGGCAGGCCGGTGATGCGGTGATCGCGGTTCCTACCGAATGCGCGGCGACAGCATCCGCCTCGACCAACGGGCCAGCGGTACTCGAACTCACCGACCACGCCCCGTTACCGCTGCGCGAACCCGTCCGGGCGCTGGTCTGGTTACGTGGCTGGGTGCGCGTAGTACCCGAGCAGGCGCAACGCGCTCTGGCCACCGAAGTCGCCAAAGAGTGCCCGGATCCGACCCTGCTGGACGTCGGCCATACGGCCACCCTGCTGCGGCTGGTGCTCACCTCGGCGGTAGTGGCCGATTCGTCCGGCGCGGAATCGGTGTGCGTCGACGAACTGCGGCTGGCGCAGCCGGACCCGTTCTGCGAACTGGAATCGGCCTGGCTGCGGCATATGGACGCCGATCACGCCGACGTCGTCGCCCAGTTGGCACGCCATCTGCCGCCTCGGCTGCAACGCGGAGCCGTGCACCCGCTGGCAATAGACCGTTACGGGCTCACCCTGCGGATCGAGGGCAACGACGGCGATCACGACTACCGCCTCCCCTTCGCCGCCCCGGCCGACGATATCGAATCCCTCAGCCGCGCCGTCCGCACACTGGCAGGCTGCCCCTTCCTCAACGGGCTGCGCCGTATCTGACGAGGGCATTACGCGCCCACGTTCGCTGGGTAACGCCGTCGACGTCCGAGGAGAACCCGACCGCGATACGCGGGTCGTCCGCGACTCTGGATCAGGTGAACATGCTGGTCGCCAGGGCACTGGTGATTCGGATCCGGCCGCACACCGCTTCCTGGCGCCACATAGATTCGCAGAATGCGTGATATCAGCCAGGGCAGCGAACTATCGCAGCGCGATCAGCAGGGAATCCGGCTGGAAATCCTGGTTGTCCTGGGTGTCACCTTCGGGCTGAGCGGGATGAACGCCGCGCTGTCTCTGTTACAGAGCGCGCTCGCGCCGGGCGGGGTCGGCGGGCAGACCGTGGCGCTCAACCCATCCCGTGCCACCCAGTCGACCATCGATCTGCTGTTCCAACTACTCGGGGTGCTGCGGCTCGCGGCATGGGCGGGACTAGGCCTGTACCTGTTGTGGCGCAGCGGTATCGGCCCGCGGGCGGTCGGGCTGGCCAGGGCGAAGTTCCGTCCCGACGGCCTGCACGCCATAGCGCTGGCGGCTGTGATCGGGATCCCCGGGCTCGGTCTCTACCTCATCGCGCACGCGATGGGTATCAGCGTGACCATCGTGCCGAGTTCCCTGCAGGACCACTGGTGGCGGCTTCCCGCGCTCGTCCTGTCGGCCTGCGCTAATTCGGCGGCCGAGGAGATCGTGGTGGTTGCCTACCTGATCACCCGACTGCGCGCTATCGGCTGGTCGGCCGATTCAGCGCTGCTGGCCTCGGCGCTGCTGCGCGGCAGCTACCACCTGTACCAGGGGTTGGGCGGCGGTATCGGCAATATCGTCATGGGGCTGGTATTCGGCCGCTACTGGCAGCGCACGAACCGGCTGTGGCCACTGGTCATCGCGCATGCGCTCATCGACGCCGTCGCCTATATCGGCTATACGGCGCTACGCGGGCGGGTTTCCTGGCTGCCGTAAGGTCACCGCTTCGTGCCGGTTTCGCCACGTTGCGAACCGGCACGAGACACGATCAGTAAAGTTTGAGGATGATGTACGGCGAGGACCCACGGGCGCGCCGGGTCCCGCCGCGCGGGGGACCCGGCGCGCCGGACGCGCGTAGACCGCCCCCACCGCACCGCAACCAACCACCACCACACCGGGGTCAGCCACCACCACACCGCGACCAACCACCACCGCGCCGCGACCGGCCGCATATCGAGCCCACGCAGGTGGTGCGCCGCGGCGGCGCCAAGGAACGGCCGCCGCTCGCCTGGTCTCAGGCACCGGAAGCACCTCCGGACCGGTCCCGTCGCGCACCCGGGCCACGGCGCACTGGTCACCCCGGCCCCCGCGGCAGGGAACCGCGGCAGGCCCATGCCCCCACCCAGCGACCGGTCCCCTACCGCGATACCACGCACGCGCCGACGCAACGGCCCGTGCCGTTCCGCGACAACCGCCGCAAACCCCCGGCTCCGCCCGGGCCGCCTGCACGCAGCCGCCGCGCGCCGCGCCCCCCGCACCCACGCCGCAAACGCCATTTGGGGCGCTGGTTCCTGGTGTTGCTTGTGGTGCTGATCCTCGGTCTGATCACGGCCGTGATCAGGCTGGACGGCTCGCTCTCCCGGATCGATGCGCTGAGCGACTACTCCGACCGGATCGCCGATACACCGGGAACGAACTGGCTGCTGGTCGGATCGGACAGCCGCGCCGGGCTCACCGCTGATCAGGAGACCGGGCTGGCCACCGGCGGCGATGTGGGCTCGGCACGAACCGACACCGTCATCCTGGTGCATATCCCTCCCTCGGGCCGGACCACGCTGGTGAGCCTCCCTCGCGACTCCTATGTGGGCGTTCCCGGCCACGGCAAGGACAAACTCAACGCCTCGTTCGCGATCGGCGGACCGCAACTGCTGGTGCAGACCGTGGAGATCGCAACAGGCCTGCGCATCGATCATTACGCGCAGATCGGGTTCGCCGGGTTCGCCGATGTGGTCGATTCGCTCGGCGGTATCGATGTCTGTGTTCCGCAGGCCATCAACGACCCGCTCGCCGGAATCGACCTGCCCGCCGGCTGTCAGGAACTCAACGGCCCCGAGGCGCTCGGCTTCGTCCGCAGCCGCGCCACGGCGCTGGCCGATATCGACCGGATGAACAACCAGCGCCTGTTCCTTTCTGCGCTGCTGCAGAAGGCGACCAGCGCGAGCACGCTCGCCAACCCGTTCCGGCTGTGGCCGATGACAGGCGATGTCGCGCGCTCCCTGACCGTCGACGAAGGCGACCATATCTGGGATCTGGCCCGGCTCGCCTGGGCGTTGCGCGGCGACACACTGGCTACCAGCGTCCCGCTCGGCGGCTTCACCGACACCGCAAGCGGCAATGTCCTGCTGTGGGCCAAGCCCGACGCGAGCCGGTTTTTCGAAGCCTTGGCCGAAGGGCGACCCGTTCCGGCGGACCTGCAGGGCGAGTAACGTCGATCACATGATCGACTCCGATCTCGCACACCCCTTCCCTGCCCTGCTGCGCGCACATATCCGGCACGGTTTCACCGCCGCCCAGCAGTACCTTGCCGCCGCCGTCTATTTGGAGACGGTGCGGCTGCCGCAGTTGGCCGGGCATTGCTACGGCCGCGGCGAGGAGCATCGGGCGCATGCGTTGCGGATCGTGCAGTATCTGCTCGACCGCGAACTCGAAGTCACCGTGGGCGGCCTGGACGAGGTGCGCCCCACCTTCGAATCTCCACACGCCGCAGTTGCTTTCCTGTTGTCCAGAGAACAGACCCTGTGCGACAGGACCTCGGAACTCGCGCGGGTGGCACGTGATTCGGGCGATTACCTCGGCGAGCGGTTCGTCGGCTGGCTGCTGCAACGCCAGCTCGAGGATGTGGCCGGAATGGCGACCCTGCTCTCGGTCGTCGACCGAGCCGCAGGCAACCTTTTCGACGTCGAGGAGTTCGTCGCCCGTGAACTGCGGACGCGGGAGCGACAGCCCGGCGAATCCGGCCCCAAAATGGCTGGGACAGCGGCGAATTAATTAGGCAATACTAGCCTCAATAAGGCTTCACTTGGATGACATACGCGTTGACCAGCGATAATGTCTGTAATATGTCCAATCACCCGGAGAGCCCCCGTAGCAAATTCCACAACATGCTGCACGATCAGATCCGGCATGAATTCAATGCCGAACATCAGTACATCGCCATGGCGGTGTGGTTCGACACCGCGGATCTGCCGCAATTGGCCAAGCGTTTTTACGCCCAGTCGGTCGAAGAGCGCAATCACGCGATGATGATCGTGCGGTACTTCCTCGATCGAGACATCAGCGTCGAACTCACCGGCGTCGACTCGGCGAAGTCGCATTTCGAGAGCGCGCGCGAGGCGATCGCGATGGCTCTCGATCAGGAGAAGACCGTTACCGACCAGATCATCCAGCTGGCCAGCACCGCCCGCGAGGAGGGCGACTACCTCGGCGAACAGTTCATGCAGTGGTTCCTGAAGGAACAGGTCGAAGAGGTCGCCAATATGACCACTTTGCTCACGATCGCCGATCGCGCGGGGTCGAACCTGTTCGATCTGGAGGAATTCATCGCCCGGGAAATGAGCAGCCCGCGCGATGCTTCCGGCGCACCGCCCGTGGCCGGCGGCTCCGTCTGACAGTGGTTTCGTCGGAACAGCAGTGGATAATCAGGGCTCGCTTCCGGCGGTCCGGCTCGTACGAGTCGGACCGCCGATTGCCCTGCTGAATGGCAAGTAAGGGCGAGCTCACAAACGACACCCGCAAATTCGAGAATTCCGCCGGTGTCGTGTTTGCGACACAAGCTACCCGAGCAATTACTCAGCGCAGGGTTACCTGACGTGAACGCAGACCGTCCCGGGAGCGGCGCTGCTCGGAAGTCAGCGGTACGTCGGAGGCCAGCGCCTCTGCCAACCGGCCACCGAACTCCGCAGCCGGGTCCCGCCATTCGGCGGCATGGCGCTCAGGATCCAGATCGAACACCGGCACCAGCAGACCGTGCGTGCGGAACGAACCGGCAAACCGCGAGCCCTCACCCAGATGCAGACCGCCCGCGGCGTGCAACCGGGCGAGCGCCAGCATCAGATCGTCCTCGGCTTCCGGGCGCACCCAGCGCAGATGTGCCTTCTCACCCGCATCGACCCACCAGGCGGCGCCGATCGCGTCCGCGCCCAGCTCGAGCCGATCCGACGGCATGATCGCCTGTTTGGCCTGTTCGATGGTCGCGGCGACCTGCGGATCGGGTTGCACGCCTTCCGGGACCCACCAGTCGAAATCCTGGTGCACGGTCAGCTCGAGCGCCGCCTCGGCGTCGATCACCTGGGCCAGGCCCGGAGCGCCCGGTCCGGCGCCCGCGGCGGGCAACGATTCGCCCGGCTCGGCCGACTGCGTCCACAGGATGGCGGCGGCCAGCTCCACGGCCGGGTCCGGCCCCTCGGCCTGCACCTGGACGCCCACATAGCCGGTCGTCTCGTCGCCCGCACGCACCAGCGCGGCCACGGCGCCGGGCAACACCGTACCGAGCACCACCGGCCGCTCGGCGGCGATACTCGCCGATAACGGCAGCGTCGCGGTTGCCGACGGCACGAATTCGCGCAACGCGACGAGATCGCATTCGGCGGCCAAACCTTCGAACGGGCGCGACACGGTCTGCGCGGCCTGCTCCTGCGCCGCGCGCCGCTCGGCCAGACGCTGTGCCCGGTTACCGCCAGGCTTCGGACTATTGCGCTTGCTCTTTCCCACGGCTGGTCAACCTACACCGGCGCGCGGAACGCGATACCGTGCGCCACACCCCTGGCTATGGCCGAAAGATCAGGGCGCAGCGAGCATCGCTTTGGTACGACCGGGATGGTTGGTGGCCACCCACCCGACGCCGAGCTCAGAGCACAGCCGCACATCGTCGGGATCGTCGACGGTCCAGCAGTAGGTGGCCCGCCCCGCAGCCGCCGCCTTGTCCACCAGATCCGGGTGCTCCCGCAGCGTTTTGACCGAGGGGCCCACAGCGGTCGCACCGACCGTCGTCGCCGCGCTACCCCCCAGGTAGCGGGAGGATTCGCCGAGCAGCACCGTCGGCAGCAAGGGCGCGGCACGCCGGATCCGCCACACCGCGGTGGCGGCGAACGACATCACAACAGCCCGGGAATGCGCGGCCGAGGCCGGCGTCGCGATACCGAACCGCTGCAACTCGGCGAGCAGTTTGGTCTCCACCAGCGCCCCGTAGCGCACCGGGTGTTTGGTCTCGATGAACAGTTTCGTCGGGCGGCTGCGCCAGTCGAGCACCAGACCGATCAGCTCGCTGAGGGTGAGTACCGAGGCGGGTTCGCCGTCCGCGCCGAAATCGAGGTCTTTCAGTTCGTCCAGGGTCATTTCGCTGACCAGCCCGGTACCCGAGGAGGTGCGGTCGACGGTGCGGTCGTGCACGCACACCAAATGCCCGTCCCTGGTGAGCCGGACATCGCATTCGACGCCGTCGGCGCCCTCCTGTAAGGCCAATTCATAGGCGGCGAGGGTGTGCTCGGGCCGAGCGGCCGAAGCGCCGCGGTGCGCGACTACGAACGGTCCACGGCCGTTCTGGCCCACCTGCCCTATCTGGCCACTGCCCTGGCTCACTTGGCCACAACCTCCTTGTGCTCACGCTGCGCGCCTGCCGGATCATGGCTGTTCGCGCCCGCCGTGCTCACCGTAGCGGCCTCTCCCGGCTGGACCGGTTCGATGACCGGTGCCACGGGATCGGTGGCGACCACCCAGCGCCGCGCGATACGGGCCCTTCCCCGCAGGTCCCGGCCCTCGACCAGCCGGATCACCCATAGCGTCAGCACTGCTACCGCCACCGCGACCACGTCGGTGAGTGCGGTGAACAGCACACCGTCGGCCTTGGCCTGTAGCGAATCCGCGGTCCGCCACCACAGCGCGGCCGCCGCGAAAACACCGCCGAGCACCCAGGCCGCCCACCAGATGCGGATCGCGTGCAGTGGTCGGGGATCGGCGCGGCGCGCCACTGCTTCGGTCAGGAAAATCCCCGGCCACAGCAGATTGACCACCGGGATCAGGCATCCGAGCGCGAGCGTCCGCACCGACCGGGGATCGCGCCTGCCCGCCTCGGCGAAGGCCACCCGGCGGACCTCGATCAACCAGCCGAGCGCCGCCACCGCGGCCAGCAGCGCGAGGATCGACGCGATCCACGCTGCGGCGATGACCAGCGCGTCGGAGGTCGCGAGCAGTATCGGTTCGATCAGCCGGGTGCGGTTACGCAGCAGGACCAGATACCGGCCCAGTTCCGCAGCCGCGGCGACGGCGAAAGTCACCGCGACAGCGATGAGCAGTCCGTGCACCCGGTCGGCCAGCGCGCGCAGCGGCCGCTGGGGCGCAAGCCGGGCCTGCGGGGGTACGTCGCGCAGGCCCCAGCGCGGGATATGGGTGTAGCGAGGGGTGGCCGACGGCGTGGTACGGGCGGAACCGGGCGGTCTGTGCCCCTGCTGCCCCGGCCGTCGGGCGACCCAGCGGTAGTTGCGGCGTTCGGCGGGCGCGTCGATCGGCCCGGGCGACAGCAGTACGCCGCGGCAGCGCGGGCACCAGTGCTGCGGCGCACCCTGCACGGGCCAGCGCGCACCGCAGCGTGCACAGGGTTGCACCACCGAACTCACCGCGTACCTCGCTCTTTCCGTCAGTAGATCTTCGCCTGGCCGTCGCCGTCCGCGGTCAACGCACGGCCGCTCCGCTGCCAGGCCACCATGCCGCCCGTGACGTACACCGCTTCGAAACCGATATGGGTGAGGTATTTGACCGCCTCGATGGAGCGCCCACCCTGCCTGCATATGACATACAGCTGCGCGTCGTAGTCCAGCTCGTCGGTGCGGGCGGGAATATCGGCCAAGGGGATGTGCATCGCTCCCGGCGCATGGCCGAGCTGCCATTCGTCGTCTTCGCGCACATCCAGCAGGATCGCCTCGACTGGTGCGCCGGTTTCCGCGGATTCGGTTGTGTCGAAATAAGCCGGTACGGCCTCGACCGGTACCGACGGGATTTCGAAGCTCGTCACGTCCTCGATCCTGCCATGCGCGCTGTGGGGCCGCGTTGTTCCGGGCGCTCGACGTCTCGACGAGAGAACCCAGCTCGGTGTAGGTTCGCCGAGCTCGGAACGCGGGACTGGTCCGGGGACTCACGCCGCGACCTGCTGTGGGTGACCGCGTCTCAGTTATCCACAGCTATCCACAGCCTGATCCACAGGTTTAAGCTATCACTCAGCTACCACTCACAGTGTCCGGCTATCGAACCCTGAACTGGTACCACGTGCGCGACGGATGCGAACGACCGATCCGGGACTCCCCTCCAGTCATCCCGGAGCGGCCATTCGTCCGCCTCCTCGGGACCTGCGGCGCCGAAGCTCCCGATATCTACTTGGACGGAAGAAACCCCGATCCGGTTCCATCGAAAAACAAGAACATCGCGAAAATTCGAAATCCCAGGATCTGGGCGGCGCTCTCGGTAGCCTGTGGCTATGAAATCGAGCAGGGGGCAACTTGACGGATTGGACACTGCCGGGCTCAACATCGCACTGTCGGAGGCCACCTGCCTCGGCCTCGATGTCGACATCGAGACGAAACGGCTGCACCTCGACCTGGCGGTGCTGACACTGCCCGAAGGCGCCCAGCCGGACGGCACTGAACGCACCACGCCAGAGGAACCGAAGGTCAGGCTGACTTTCAACGGCGTAAGCCGCGTCGCCGCATCGCTACGACAGCATCGCTGGGACGATAACGAGCCGCACGTGCTGCCGCTCGAACTGTCCGGCCTGAGCGAGGCGATCGCCAGCTTCGGCGGCGGCAGACTGCACGGCCGGGAATTCATCGATATCGACGACAGCGGTTGGATGCTGTGGAGCGAACTACTCAGCTTCGACACAGCCATCGACCAGCGGATCTCACCACACGTACTGGAGTTCTCCCAGGAAGAGGGCATCAACCCACGCGAACTCGATATCAGGCTGTGGTTCGAGACCATCATCATCCAAGACTCCAACGGCGATGAGGTCCCGCTGCCCGACTTCGTTTCCGGTGGTGTCCGATGGTGGTCAGCACATGATGTGGGCGACCCGCGGACCGTGCACCCGGGGATCGCCCCACCGCTGTAAGCGCAGGCAGCCGAGCGCCACAACAGACGCGACACCGGGGCGCGGGGCGCCGTGCTCGGTACCCAGACAGCGGCCGATCGTCGAAACCACCGACGCCCGCTCCCGGAACCCCTTCCCCTCGAGCCGCATCCCCGGCAGGAACAGCCGGTGCAGCCGATATGAGTTCCCGCCGTACGTATCCGATCCCCGATCGGCCCCTGCCGAGCGTTCCGCGCTCAAAGACAGAGCGTTTGCGTCTATGAGCAGGGCGCTCCCGAGCTCATCCGCACTGGCCCGGAAAGCCCCAGCCGCCCGAATAGTTCACCGAAATGGGTCATGGTTCGATCTACGCATACGGGTTCCGCACTTGCCGTCGCATACCCGTCGGGGTCGCCCCCCGGTGTGTGACGCGCCGCAAGCCGGGTATGCCCTCCGCGGGCACGCCTCGGCCGCCGGGGCCGACGCCGGAATGCGAGGGCGTCGGGGCAAGTTGCAACCCAACGGGTGTACGAATGATGGTCGAGCGCCCGCGACACGCAGACGCGCTCGACCCGACAAGGAAGGGACATCGTGGCTGAGTACACGCTGCCAGATCTGGATTACGACTACGGCGCCCTGGAGCCGCATATCTCGGGGCAGATCAACGAAATTCACCATTCGAAGCACCACGCCGCCTACGTTGCCGGAGCGAACACGGCGCTGGAGAAGCTCGAAGCTGCCCGCGAAGCCGGGGACCACAGCGCGATCTTCCTGCACGAAAAGAACCTCGCCTTCCACCTCGGCGGTCACGTCAACCACTCCATCTGGTGGAAGAACCTCTCTCCCAACGGTGGCGACAAGCCGACCGGCGAACTGGCTGCCGCAATCGACGACCAGTTCGGCTCGTTCGACAAGTTCCGCGCCCAGTTCACCGCAGCCGCAAACGGTCTGCAGGGCTCCGGATGGGCGGTGCTCGGCTACGACACCCTCGGCCAGAAACTGCTGACCTTCCAGCTCTACGACCAGCAGGCCAACGTGCCGCTCGGCATCATCCCGCTGCTGCAGGTCGACATGTGGGAACACGCCTTCTACCTGCAGTACAAGAACGTCAAGGCCGACTACGTCAAGGCGTTCTGGAACGTGGTCAACTGGGCTGACGTCCAGGACCGCTTCGCCAAGGCCACCAGCCAGGCCCAGGGCCTCATCTTCTGAGTCCATGGCCGCGCCTCCGGCGCGGCGGGGTTTGCGGCCCCCTGGTGGCTCGCGTTTCAGCCCTCGCGACTCGCGCCTTCGGCGCATGCGCGAGGGCTGAAACGCGCTTCGCAGGGTTCGACCTCGGCAGGCTGCGAGTTTTCGAGTTCGCTCTCGGATATTCGAGGCTCGGGCAGCGATCCGCAGCTGCTGCGCTGGCACTCTCTGGTACTTGTGTGCCAGATCGTTCTCGAGCGATGCTCATTAGGCACAGTTAGAGGACGGGCAAGGCCGCCCCCTGTTCGCCAACGGGAGGCATCATGCGCAGCAGTAGTCCGATCGGCGTTACGCCCTTCCACTCCGGGGGCTCGCTGCGGGGGTTCATCATGTCCGGGCGCTGGCCGGAAACCACCAAGGAGTGGGCGCAGGTGCTGGTGCTTGCGGTGCGGGTGGCTACGTTGCCCGGTCTGCTGACCACCTCGACGGTATTCGGGGTGCGTGAAGAACTGCCCGACGATCCGGAACCGGGCACTGTCGGCCTGGTCATCGCGGAAGGAACGGTGCTCGGCGAGGAGGCGCTCGAGCCGGGGCAATTCGCCGACCATGTGCCGCCCGCGCTGCTGATGCTGCACCCACCCTCAGAAACCACGCCTTCGCTGCCGGAATGCACGGGCGCGGCATCAGGGTGCGTGCTGCTGCCGGGGCTGCCGCACCTGGGGCTGGAACATCGCGCGGCGTGGGTCGAAGCCGAATCCGACGGAACCATCACTTCGCTGGTCAGCCGGGTCGGGCTGGATCCGATCAGCAACCCGGACACCGCCGTCCTCGCCATGTTGCTGGCTGCCTGACTCTCTCAACCAAGAAGGCGGCCAGGAAGCCCGGGTGAACCGATGAATTCTCCGGTAGCGCATCGTCTCGATCGGTGAACGGAACAACCCGACCGAACGGAGAGGTTCACTCACATGCTGATCATCGCCGGATACCTGACTGTCGACGCCGACCGGCGTGACGCCTTCGTCGACGCGCACCGCGATCTCGTCCAGCGGGCCAGGCAGATGCCCGGCTGCCTGGATCTCGCCATCACCGCAGACCCCATCGACCCGGCCCGGGTGAACAATTTCGAACGCTGGGAATCGCGGGAAAAGTTGACCGAATGGCGGCAGATTGCCAACGCGCCGGACGCGGGAATCGCCATCAGAAGCGATCAGGTCATGGAGTACACCGTGACCGGTGAACGCCCACCATTCGACTGAAGCCGCGACTGCGGTTGCGGGAACAATCGCCGGGACCAGGGGGTATCCGGAACCCTGTTCGGGCAGCGCCGGGCTGCCGAACGCTTTGCCAGGGGGATGCTGGAAAAGCGTTCAGCCACTGCTGACCGGATTGGTAAGGGTACCCGAAAACGACTGCGTGGGCACCCAAACTTATTGTGCGCTGGGCATTTTCGGCAACAACGAGGTGGCAATAAGACCGGGCGCCCGGTAGAGTCGCCTGCAGCGAAGGGGAGTAGCCCGCAATCGCGCAGTCGACATACTGACCCGGAACGTCACGGGTCCGGTTGCGCGAACCGGACCCGATCCGGTGGGCGAGACCTTCGGCCTGGACAACCATCTCGTTGTCGGCCGGAGGGTTTCCCGAACCGGCCGGCAGGCCGAAGAATCGGGAGTTGCACTACTGATGACCGCCACGATCCTGCTCAGCATCGGAATCGTCTTCCTCGCCGAACTAGGCGACAAATCCCAACTCATGGCGTTGACGTTCGCGCTGCGCTACCGCTGGTGGGTGGTCCTGGGAGGTATTGCCACCGCCACCGCGGCGGTTCACGTCATCTCGGTCGCGGTCGGCTACTTTCTCGGCACGGCCTTACCCACCCGGGCCATCGCCGTGGTCGCTGCCCTCGTCTTCCTCGCGGTCGGGCTGTGGACGCTGCGCGAACACGCGAGTTCGGAACCGGAAGACGACCCCGAAGAGCCGTTCGAGGCCCCGGTCGCTGGCGGGTCACTGCTCCGCCGCACCGCCGCCGCGCCGTTCTTCGTGGTGCTGTCGGCGTTCCTGCTGGCCGAACTCGGCGACCGCACCATGTTCGCGACCGCCGCACTGGCCACCGACAACCACTGGGCAGGCGTGTGGCTCGGCTCCACCATCGGCATGGTCGCCGCCGACGCGCTGGCCATCGCCATCGGCATCCTGATCGGCAAACACCTGCCCGAGCATGCCATCGGCATCGGGTCGGCACTGCTTTTCCTGTTCTTCGGTGCACTCACCGGTATCGGTGCCGGGTGGCCCGAACTCGCGACACCACAGTCCGTCGCCGCCGCGGCGGCGGTACCGCTGATCGCAGGCGGGGCGCTGTGGGTGCTGCGCCGCCGGGCGCGGGGGGCGGAGCCCGAAACTGTGGCCGAACATGTCCCCGGCGTTACCGACCGTTCTCGGTAACCACGATCCGGTCGCCGTAGAGGTCACCGCCCCGGTGCACCAAATCCAGCAGCGGTGCGTGCAGGGCGCGCAAACCCTCGATATCACCGTCGGCGATCCGGCCGGTCACCATCGAACTCATTGCCGCGGCAAGCGCCTGGCACGCGAATACCTGCGCTTCGGTACGGGCCCCGAGCGTCCCCGCGATCAAGTCGACGAACAGCTTCTGCAATTCGATCCGGCGGGCGATGGCGGCCGAGCCGACCGCGAACACCTCCACCAGGAACAGCCGGGCGCTCGCCGGGTCGTCAGCCAGATAGCTCAGGTAGGCGTCGAAGATCCGGCTGATCCGAGTGCCTGCGTCCACCTCGTCGCCGCCTGCCCCCGCTTCTTCCAGACAGGCGAGCAACTGCTGGACCGCCCGCTCGTAACCGGCCGCGAA
Organism: Nocardia donostiensis; assembly: GCF_002081715.1. Classification (GTDB taxonomy): domain Bacteria; phylum Actinomycetota; class Actinomycetes; order Mycobacteriales; family Mycobacteriaceae; genus Nocardia; species Nocardia donostiensis. Next base: position 16,691 of record NZ_MUKP01000016.1, read on the forward strand.
ACAGTCCTCCTTGGAACGGAACTGCTCGTAGAATGTCTCCCGCGAAACCCCGGCCCGCTCGAGAATCGCCGCCACCGAGGTCCGCATATAACCGTTTTCTGCCATGGCCGCGGCCATCGAGCTCAGAATCCGCTCCCGCTGCGAGGCAATGACCTGTTCGCGCGGTAATCCGTGCCTGCCGCGGGGCAGTCGGCGGATGCTGGTCGGCGGTTCGCTCATACGGGGTCTGCTCCGGTGTTCGATCGGCTCGGTTATCCGCTCCATTCTGCTGGTTCCGGCCAGCTCGGTGGCGGTGTGGTGGGTTCGATAACGGCGGGGCGGGGTAACGGCTCGAGGAGGTGCGGTGCTCGGAGTACGACCGGGCACCGGTTAGGGTGCAATTGACGTAAGGCCAACTGGCTTTGTCACGAACGAGAGGACCATCGTGGAGATTTCGGGTTCCGCCGCCATCGTCACCGGAGGCGCTTCCGGTCTGGGCGCCGCCACAGCCAAGCGATTCGCCGAGCTGGGCGCCACCGTCTTCGGGCTCGACGTGCCGCAGTCCATCGAACGCGCCGGCGACAATGTACCCGCCGGGGTCACCCTCCTTCCCGCCGACGTGACCAGCAACGACGAGGTCAGCGCGGCCGTCGCCCAGATCACCGAATCCGGTGTGCCGCTGCGCATCGTGGTCAACTGCGCCGGTGTCGGCTGGGCAGGTCGCATCCTGTCCAAGAACGGACCGCACGACCTGGAACTGTTCCGCACGGTGATCACCGTGAACCTGCTCGGCACCTTCAACGTGATGCGGCTGGCCGCCGACGCGATCGCCAAAACCGACGCGGTCGACGAATACGGCCAGCGCGGTGTCATCATCAACACCGCCTCGGTCGCGGCATTCGAGGGCCAGATCGGCCAGATCGCCTACTCGGCGTCCAAGGGCGGTGTGCACGGTATGACCGTCCCGGCGGCGCGCGACCTCGCCCAGTTCGGCATCCGCGTCAACACCATCGCCCCCGGCATCATCGACACCCCGATGCTGGCCGGCGTCACCGAGGAATACCGCAAGGGCTTGGAAGCCGGTGTGCCGTTCCCGTCACGCCTGGGCCGCCCGGACGAGTACGCACAGCTGTCGCAGTACATCGTCGAACACGATTACCTGAACGGCGAGACCATCCGTATGGACGGCGCCCTGCGCATGGCGCCGCGGTAGTTCCTTCCGCGAGATTTCGCGACGACGTCCGTCCTTCCGGTTTCCGCACCGGAAGGACGGATGTCTCGTATCACGGTTCGGATACCGCGACGATCAGCCGGCGCTACCGGTCGGTGGAAGGGCGGCGCTACCGGTCGGCGGAAGAGCCCGCCGCCGGTTCTCACATGCCTGGCGGTCGGCATCAGGGCGGTCTACACCATCGCGGCCGCAACCCTGCGCGGTATAGCCCTCGCTGTTGTATCCGAACCGGTCGAACCCCCAGCTGTCGTAACCGGATTTGTCATACCCCCAGCGGTCGTAGCCGAACCGGTCGTAACCGGACTCGTCATACCCGGAGCGGTCGTAGCCGAACCGGTCGTAACCGGACCGGTCATACCCGGAGCGGTCATACCCGGAGCGGTCGTAACCGGAATGGTTATACCCGGAGCGGTCGTAACCGTACTTGTCATACCCCCAGCGGTCGTAACCGGACCTGTCGTATCCGAACGAGTCGTAACCGTCTGGACCATAGGGGTCAGCCGGCTCCGGTTCGGGCGTCGGCGTCGGCGGCGGCGGAGTATCGGGCTGGGAACTCGGCACGCTGGGCTGCGGGCTCGAAGCGCCGGGTTGCTCACTCGGTACGGAGTCGAGCGGTCCGGCGAATGCGAGAGGTTGTAGCACCACCGGTGTGAGCAGCATGACCGCCGGAGCGACGATCCGCATCAATGCCCGACGCACACCGTGATCACACGTGGTCGAAGTCGACACGTTCCATCTCCTGTCCGGAGCGTTACATCCGCGCTCCGGACAGGAGATCGATCCGCACGGCGAAGTTTTTACAAACCGCAGCTCAGGACAGTGGCAGATGCCTTGTTGCGCATGGCAATCCGGGGCCCGCGGATGCCGCGGCCCGTTCGAACGAGCGCACGGCCCCGCGGGCGAACCGGTCGGCGGTTACAGCGTGCGGATGAGCCGGTCGGTGAGGATCCGAGCGAATTCGGCCGGATCCTTCAACTCCCCACCTTCGGCCAGAACGGCGGTGCCGTACAGGAGTTCGGCGGTTTCGGTGAGCTCGGGCACCTTACCCGCCTCAGCGTCCTGTTTGCGGCTGTCGTAGGCGTCGCGCAGTCCGGTCACCAGCGGGTGGGTCGGATTGAGCTCCAGGATTCGCTTGGTCTCCGGCAGGAGCTGCCCTGAGGCACGATACATACGTTCCAACATCGGAGTGAAGTCGAAGACGTCACCGACCAGACAGGCGGGCGAGGTGGTGAGCCGGTTGGTCAGGCGCACCTCCTTGACGTTCTCCTCGAGAGTCTTGCCCAGCCACGACAGCAGCTCGGCGAACTCCTTGTCCTGCTGCTCACGCAGCTGTTCGGACTCCTTCTTCTCCTCTTCGGTCTCCAGGTCGACCTCGCCCTTGGCGATGGACTGGAACGGTTTGCCGTCGAAATCGGTGACCGAACCCACCCACATCTCGTCGACCGGATCGGTCAGGATCAGCACTTCGCGGCCCTTGGCTTTGAAGGCCTCCATATGCGGCGAGCTCTCCACCTGCTGGCGGGATTCGCCGGTCATGTAGTAGATGGCGTCCTGGCCCTCGGGCATCCGCGCCACGTACTGGGCGAGCGTGGTCGGCTCGGAGTCGGAATGGGTGGAAGCGAACGACGACACTCCCAGGATGGTCTCCCGGTTGTCGAAGTCCGACAGCAAGCCTTCCTTGAGGACCCGGCCGAATTCCTGCCAGAAGGTCCGGTACTTGCTCGACTCCCCTGCCTTTTCCTTCGCCGCGTCATCGCCATCGGCGTTCTCCGCTTCCAGGGCGGCGCTCTGCATATCCTTGACCGTCGACAGCACCTTCTTCACCAGGCGCTTGCGGATCATCTGGATCTGCCGGTCCTGCTGCAGGATCTCCCGGGAAACGTTGAGCGACAGGTCCTGCGCGTCGACCACTCCCTTGACGAAGCGCAGGTACTCCGGCATCAGCTCTTCGCAGTTGTCCATGATGAACACCCGCTTCACATACAGCTGCACACCGCGCTTGTGTTCCCGGGTGAACAGGTCGAACGGCGCGTGCGACGGGATGAACAGCAGCGCCTGGTATTCGAAGGTGCCCTCGGCCTTGAGCGGGATGATCTCGAGCGGATCGTCCCAGGCGTGGCTGACGTGCTTGTAGAACTCCTTGTACTCTTCGTCGCTGACCTCGCTCTTGGGGCGAGTCCACAGCGCCTTCATGGAGTTGAGGGTCTGCTCCTCGAGGGTCGTCTTCTCTTCTTTGTCCTCGCCCTCACCCTCGGTAACGGTCCGCTCCACCTGCATACGGATCGGCCAGGCGATGAAATCCGAGTACTTCTTGACGATCTCGCGGAGCTTCCACTCCTTGGTGTAGTCGAAGAGGTGGTCCTCGTCGTCGGCGGGCTTGAGATGCAGCGACACCGCGGTGCCCTGCGGCGCCTCGTCCAGGGTTTCGATGGTGTAGGTGGAGCTGCCCGCGCTGGATTCCCAGCGGGTGCCGGTGGTCTCCCCGGCGCGGCGCGTGGTCAGGGTGACCTTGTCGGCGACCATGAACGTGGAGTAGAAGCCGATACCGAACTGGCCGATCAGCTCCTCGGCGGCAGCCTCGGATTTGGCCTCGTTCAGTTTCTTGCGCAGCTCGGCGGTCCCGGATTTGGCCAGGGTGCCGATCAGATCGACCACCTCGGCACGGGACATGCCGATACCGTTGTCCTTGACCGTCAGGATCCGGTTCGGCTCGTCGACCTCCAGCTCGATATGTAGGTCAGCGGTGTCGACGTGCAGATCCTTGTCCCTGTAGGACTCCAGCCGCAGCTTGTCCAGCGCGTCGGAAGCGTTCGAGATCAGCTCCCGCAGGAACGTGTCTTTGTTGGAGTAGACCGAATGGATCATCAGCTCGAGCAGCTGATGAGTTTCTGCCTGGAACTCGAGTTGTTCGACGTGCTCTGTCACGTCGAAATGGTACCGCCGCGGCCGAGCGCCGCGGCCTCAGGAGGCGCCACAGCGGCACTGCTCGTCCGTCCGTTCCGCGGCGGCCGCGGCGGCTGCGCGAAGTCGGCGAGCGTGGGCACCTCGCGTTCGGCGCATCGACCTGCCTGCGCTATCTGCGTCGGCTCCGCAGTCGGGTTCATCCACTCCCGCAGGACCGCGGTAGCGCGCACATCGTCCTCGTTGTATTCGAGCAGCCGAGTGCGCTGGGACAGATCCGGGTCGGCGTCGTATCCCACGGCCAGGCGATACCAGCTCATCGACGCCTCGCCGTTGGCTTCCGGATCACGCCAGGCGAAACCGGCCACCGGGGCGATCTTCTTGAGTCCCTTACCTGCCGGACAGATGAACTGTTCGGACACCGCCTGGAACATATCCACCCATTGCGGCGAGTCCACGAACTCGCGCACCTGCTCCTGGGTCGGCACACCCGGCTGCCCGGCGAACCGGCGCGCCGATTCGTACAGCCATTTGTCCTCGGCGGTGCGTGAATAGCAGTAGGCGGCGAATGTCTTCCCTGCCGCGGCGGCCTCGGCCCGGACGCCCATCAGCCAGGTCCAGAACTCCCCGAACGATCTGCCCTCGTCGTCGGTCGGCAGCGGATCCCAGGTGACGAACGGCCGGTAGACCCCGTCGAGCAGCGTCCCCCACAGGTAGGCGCCGTATTCCTGGTAACTTTCCAGATCCACATCGACCTCGACGTCGGCACGCTGCACCCGCACCTTGTCGAAGCGGCGAACCAGCGGCGCGCCCGCGAGCCAGGCCCGCGCTGTCACCACGGCCTCGAGAAACGGGCCATGCTGCCAGTCCTCGGGCTCCGGTCCCGACCAGGCGGCCAGTTCATCGATGCTGCGCACGCCGTGGGTGCGCAGCAGGTCCGCGCGCGAGCCCGGCGCGACCACGCTGACATCGCGATGCTCGGTCAACCAGCCCTGGCAGCCACCGCCTTCTCCCCGCGACCACCACGGGCACTGCCTGCATTCGGGCACCTTCGACGGCACCGTCGACGTTTCGCCACGCACCACGGCGATCCGGTCGGCGAACCTCTGGTCGTAGTCGTCGAGCACCGGGCCGAGGTCGTGCACCAGGATCCGGTCGAAGTGGTAGCCGATCACCCCGCCTGTGAGCGCCGGACCAGCCAGGCCGTGCCGTTGCAGCATCCGGTACAGATGCGCCAGCCGCTGCACGTCGCGCGGCTGCTGCCGCATCTTCCTGTGCGGGTCCGGCTGCGGGTCCCAGTGGTACAGGTCCGAAGTCAACGGGTGGAAATCGGCCGGTTCCGGTTGCCGCGGGTCGGTCACCTTGTGGTTCACCACGATCACCGGCACATATCCGCCGCGGTCCAGATCGCGCAGCAGGACCTCCGCGCCGCCACGCCGCCCGGTATCCGGTTCCTGCGGCAGCAGCCCGCCCCAGATGCGCAGCGCACCGGCCGCGCAGGCCCGCATCGTTGCCTCGGCCCGTTCCGTTGCGCGCAAGGACGGGTCGATCAACACCCAGCTGTCGGGATCGGCGGCGACGAGCGCATCGCGCACCCGGTCACGATGGGCGGCCGCGGCGGCCCGCCGCTGCTGCACCCCCGGGTCCTCCCTGACATCGGCGAGCAACTCCGGATAGGTGGCGTCGAGGTGCAGCCGATGCCGGCAACCGATCAACCCCCTGGCATCGAGGAACGCGGGTGCCGCGGGAGATACGGCAGCCGGCTCCCCGGATGCGCCGTCCTCCGTACTCCCCGGCAGGCCGGAACCCACGAGGCCCGACCGGTCGGTGTTCTCGTGACCTTCTCGGTCGTCACTGCCCGGATGCACCTAAGCAGTATGGTCCCACCCCCCGACACCTCCACCAACCACGTAGGCGAGCACCACCGAGCCCCGAGCCCGCCGAAGGGACCGCCGGGCCACCACGCCCGGCGGTCGAGGCGGCGTGTCAATCGCTCGGCGGCGCCGCACGCCCTCGAAAAGACCCCGGCCCCACCCGATCCGCGACCCGGCTCGCGTCTCCGCCCTCGCAGCACACGCGCCGCAGCTCCTCGCCGATCCTGAACCAGCTGCTCTCTTCCACACTCACCCAGCCCCGTCCGGTTTGCGGCCCGGCTCGCGTTTCAGCCCTCGCAGCTAGGAGCGCCGGGACGGACGAACGTCCGACCCTCGCTGGGAGCGCCGGGGCGGACGGACGTCCGACCCTCGCGCATGCGCCGAAGGCGCAAGTCGCGAGGGCTGAAACGCGAGCCCAAGGGGGGCCGCAAACCCGCGCGCCAGCGCGCCATAAACACAGCCATAAACTCAGCTAGGGTGTTTGGCAAACGTGTGACATGGGCGGACAGGTGTTTCGCGCCGCGCCGCTGTGGCGAACCAGCATGATGGAGGGCCTTCTCGATGGGGTTGTTCACGAAGCGCAAGCGGCGGCCGAGCCGCCGGGCCGAGGCGAAGGCCCTCAAGCACAAGGCTGCGCTCGAGGCCAAATTGAGCGCCAAGAACGACCGCAAACGCGACCGCGCCGAGTCCCGCACCCAGCGTAAGGTCGCCAAAGCCCAGATCGCGGCTCTGCAGGCCGAAGAGAAGGCCGCCCTCAAGGCCGCTGCCCGCGCCGAACGCGACCCGTTCAGCACCAGCCAGATCAAGAAGTATGTGGGGGTGGCGCGGGTTCTGGTCCCGGTACTCGCGCCGCTGGCTTACCGTGCGGCGGTGTTCGTCCGTGGGCAGATCGATATGCGCCGCGCCCAGCAGCTCGGGGTCGGGGTGGAGCAGCTCGGCGAATACTCCGGGCATGGTGCGCGGTTGCAGGCGCGGATCGCCAATACCGAAGCCGCTGTGGACAAAATCGCCGACGGCCGGGCGGCGGATGCAGGTAATGGTTCGGCGCCGCAGGATTTCGTTACCGCGACCCGCGAACGGCTCGCCGCGCTCGCTACCGCGGTGCGCACCGCCGAGCAGATGCCTGCGTCGCGTAGGCGTGCTGTGCACACTTCCATTTCTGCCGAGTTGTCCACACTCGAGTCGGACGTCCTCGCCCGGCTCGGGGTGGCCTGAACCGAAAGACGGTGCCTATGGTTCGGCGTCATATCCGCGGTAACCGGGTTTCCCGGCTTGTGCTCGCCATTGTCTCTGCGGTGCTCTACCTCACTGTCGGGCTGGTGGCCGCGGGTCAGGCGTCGGCGCATTCCGCTGTGGTGGGCAGCGACCCGGAGGACGGCTCGACCGTGCAGTCCAGCCCGCAGCGGGTGAGCGTCACGTTCAACGAGAACCTGCAGCCGAGCTTTCCCCAGATGACCGTGGTCGGCCCGGACGGCAACCTGTGGTCCAAGGGCGAGCCGGTGGTGGAGGGTAAAACCGTCAGCGTCGAGGTCGGTGAGCTCGGCCCCGCCGGGGTCTACCAGGTCGCTTTCCGGGTCACCTCTTCCGACGGCCACCCGGTCGGCGGCCAGCGGTCGTTCACCCTCGCCAACCCGGGCAACGGGGTGCCTGGTCCGCCTGCGAGCCCGCAGGCCGCCGAGGGCGAGGATGCCGGTGGCGTGCCGGTCCTGGTGATCGTGGTGATCGCTGTTGTGGTGCTGTTGGCGGGTGGTCTGCTGTTCATGTTGTTCGGTACCTCGCGGATGCGCGGCAGAAGTGAAGGCAAGAACGACCGGTGACCCCGCCCGCGACCGCTGGTCGCGACCGTAGGCTCGCATTGCTTTTCGTTGTCCCGGCGGGCTTGCTAGGCGTGTTGGCCGCTTGGGCGCTGACCGCCGTCACCGCCGAGGCCGCGGTCCGGGTGCTCGCCGACTGTGCAGGCGCCGCCGTGCTTGGCCTGGCCGCGTTACCGCGTATCCATGAACGACTCCGTATCCCGTGGCGCACGCTCACGGTGCTTGCTGCTGTCTGGTGTGCGGCCGAGTTCGCGGTTCTGGTGTTTGCGGCGGCCGGGGTGGTCGGTGTTCCGGTGGGGGCGCTCGGCGGCGCTGATTTCGGCACCTTTCTCGCCCGGATCAGCGGCGGCCAGATCGGTATCGCCATTCTGCTCGGCACCGGCGCCATCACCGCCTATTCGGCGTTCTCGTATCGGAGGCCGCGGGACGCCTCCCCTGATCTGGTGCTGGTGTTCGCGGCAGTGACGCTGGCACTGCGGCCGATCACCGGGCACATGTCGCAGCAGCCGTTCGGCTCGGTGCTCGGTGCGGTACATGCTCTCGCGGCGGCTTCCTGGCTCGGTCTGCTCCTCGCGTTGGCGCTGGTGGCCCGTGGCCGGGGCGAATGGGCGACGGCGCTGCCCAGGTATTCGCGGGTGGCGCTGCCGCTGGTGGTGGTGATCGGGGTGACCGGCCTGGTCAACGGCGTGGTCCGGGTGGGCGGTATCGCCCCGTTCGTACAGACCGGCTACGGGCGGCTACTGCTGGCGAAGGCGGCAGTGTTGCTGGTGCTGCTCGGGTTGGGCTGGTGGGCGCGGCGCAACTGGGTGGGGCCTGCCGCCGCGCACCGGGTCGACGCGGAGGCTTCGCTGCATCGGGCGCTGGTCGAAGTGGTGGTGATGGCAGTAGCGTTCGGGCTGGCCGCGTCGCTGGCTGTTACCGGATGAGGGGCAGGTGCGCGCGCCGGTACAGACGCGCTTGACCACTGGTGTGCTGCATAGCACAGGAATAGCCTGTAAGTATGAAAAAGCCCACGATCAAACAGAGAATTGCCTACGATCTGGGCCGCGAACTACCCGCGGAACTGCATGAGTGGGTGTTGCAGGACCTCGTCGGACACGGGGCCATGGAGCGTTACCTGATTCGTTTCGTCGGGCCGGTCATTCCGTTCCTCGTGCTGGTGCTGCTTTTCCCCGGACCCGTAGCGCTCAAGCTCGGGATCATCGTGATGCTGATCATCCCGCTGATCATTTTCACGGTCGCGTTGAGCTATGTGTGGCGGCGATTCCGGATGGTGCAGCACGGGCTCGATCCGGAACTGGTCGACCGCGGCAAGACCACCGAACACGACCGCGAGATCTACAATTTGCGATACCGGCACGGTTAGTGACGTAAACGACATGCACGGTCCGTCGCGGGGGTCGTTGCCGGACCGGGACAACAAGGCGGCAAAATCGACGGCGTGACCGAATCAGCGAATACAGTGGCGACCGCGGATCTGGCCGATGAGATCGGCCCGGAAATCCGTAGTTGCGATACCCAATTCATTCAGTTCGGCGGCCGTGAGGCATTTTCCGGCCGGATCACCACCATCCGCTGCTTCCAGGACAACCTGCTGGTCAAACAGACGCTGAGCGAACCGGGTGAAGGCAAGGTGCTGGTCGTCGACGGCGGTGCGAGCGTGCACACCGCGCTGGTCGGCGACATCATTGCCGGTCGCGGAGTGGACAACGGCTGGGCGGGGGTGATCGTCAACGGCGCGGTCCGCGATTCCGCGATCCTGCGCACCCTGGACATCGGGATCAAAGCACTGGGCACCAACCCACGCAAAAGCACCCAGACCGGGTCCGGCGAGAAGGATCTGCCCGTCGAATTCGGTGGTGTCACCTTCGTACCCGGCGAAAAACTCTACAGCGACCACGACGGCATCGTGGTCCGCGCCGAGGACTGAAGCGCCAGCCGGTTGCCGCCGGCGCTATTCGGCAGCGACGCGTGCCTTGTGACCGGCCAGCGCGACCACGTCGCCCGCCTGTAGCTGCCGGCCGCGCCGCAACTCCACCTCATCGTTCACCCGCACCAAACCCGCGGCGATCACCGTTTTGGCCTCCGAGCCCGATTCGATCAGATTGGCGAGTTTGAGGAACTGCCCCAGACGAATGGCGGCGTCGTCTATCGGTACATCGATTGGATCGGACATGAAGTAATACTTACTCCACCGTCGTGACCAGGCAGACAGCGCCCCGGCTGTATACACCGGCCGGGCGACTGCCCGCTGTCTCGAAAGTGTCTCCGGGACCTGTGAACACACCGCGCGGAACTCGCGGCAAATGCAGCGCACCATTCACACTGGAACAGTGACTTCCTCGCAAGACGGGCTACGTATCGATACTGTCGCTGTCGACGACGCCGCCCCCGAAAACGACGCTACCGACGCTGCCGACGCCGGACTCAGCGCCGAGTTGTCTTCGGCAACACTCGCGACCGGGCGTCGTTCGCACGGTTGGATAGGGGAAGTTCCGCATTTCACCGGTCTGGTGCTCGGCGTGTTTTCGGTGCTGTGCCTGCTGTGGAGTGTTTCGCCCGCGCTGCGGTTTGTGACGCGCGTGCCGCGCCATTACCTCGACGACTACTTCTTCGAAGCCCCGGATACCAGCTTGGTGTGGGCGTTGTTCGTCGGTCTGCTCGCGGCGGCGATCGCCGGACGTAAACGGGTCGCGTGGTGTTTGCTGATCGTGTATCTGGTGGCGTGGCTGCCGGAGAACGCGGTCGATTTCGCCCAACACCGTGATGTCAATGCGTTGGCGGGTCTGATCGTGCACGTGCTGGTGATCGGTGTGCTGATCGCCGCGTGGCGCGAATTCTCCACCCGGGTGCGTCGTGGGTCCACTCGGCGCGCGCTCGGCGTGCTGATCGGTGGTCTTGTGGCCGGTTTCCTGGTCGGCTGGGGGCTGGTCGAACTGTTTCCTGGTTCGCTGCCCGCGGGAATTCAGCGGCCGCTGTGGGCCGCGTACCGGGTGACCGGAACCGTGCTGGCGGAAAACGACCAGTTCGACGGAACGACGCATCCGTTCGTCAATTTCCTGCTCGGTGTGTTTGGTGCGGTGGCGCTGCTGGCCGCCACCATCGTGCTGCTGCGTTCCCAGCGAGCGCAGAACGCGATGACCGGATTCGACGAATCTGCGTTACGCGGTCTGCTCGCCCGTTCGGATGAGGCGGATTCGTTGGGGTATTTCGCCACTCGCCGGGATAAATCGGTGGTTTTCGCACCGAGCGGGAAAGCGGCTGTCACCTATCGGGTCGAACTCGGTGTGTGCCTGGCCAGCGGTGACCCGGTCGGGGTGCGGGACTCGTGGCCGCAGGCGATCGACGCCTGGCTGGGGACCGCGCGGCGGTTCGGTTGGGCGCCCGCGGTGATGGGCGCAGGTGAGTACGGTGCCGAGGCTTATCGCCGGGCCGGTCTTTCCGCATTGCGGCTCGGCGACGAGGCGGTGCTGCACACCCGCGATTTCTCGTTGGCGGGCGTGGAGATGAAGCCGGTCCGTCAGGCGGTCAACCGCCTGCGCAAACAGGGAGCGTGGGTGCGTATCCGCCGCCATCGCGATATCCCGGCCGCTGAATTCGGTGCGATCGCCGGGCGCGCGGCTCAGTGGCGCGATACCGAGGATGAGCGCGGCTTCTCGATGGCGCTCGGCAGGCTCGGCGATCCGCTCGACGGCGACTGTCTGCTGGTCGAGGCGATCGATGCCGGAGACAACGTACTGGCAATGCTGTCGCTGGTGCCGTGGGGCCGCAGCGGGGTGTCGCTGGAGTTGATGCGGCGCGACCCGCACGGCCCCAACGGGGTGATGGAACTGATGATCTCGCAACTGGCGCTGAGCTCCGATCAGTTCGGCATCACCGAGGTGTCGTTGAATTTCGCGGTTTTTCGTTCGGTGTTCGCCGAGGGTGCGCGGGTGGGCGCGGGTCCGGTGTTGCGGGCGTGGCGCGCGCTGTTGCTGTTCTTTTCCAGGTGGTGGCAGCTGGAGGCACTGTATCGGTCGAATGTGAAATATCAGCCGGAGTGGGTGCCGCGGTTTTTCTTGTTCAGCGAAAGCAGGCAGCTGCCCCGGGTGGCGGTCGCGGCAGCGCTCGCCGAAGGTTTCTTGCCCCGACTCGTCCGGGAACCGGATGCAGGGGCGCGTACCGGTGTACGCCGTGCCGCACCGGAGGCGATGACCGGGCTGCACGCCGATGGCAGCCCGCCGGAGCTGCCGGAAGACGAGCAGGCACCGGCCGGGCCGCAACGCCCTGATCAGGTGCGGGTGCGTATGGGCAAACTGGAGCGGTTGGCCGCGGCCGGAATCGAGGCGTATCCGGTGGCTTATCCGCCGACGCATTCCGTGGCCGCGGCCCGGCGTTCCCCGCGCGGCACTACCGTGCGGATCTGCGGCAGGCTGCTGCGGATCCGCGACTACGGCGGGGTTGTCTTCGCGGTGGTGCGGGACTGGACCGACGATATCCAGCTGCTGGTGGACCGGGACCGGGTCGGGCCTGGCCGGTGCGCGGAGTTCGGCGAAACCTTCGATTTGGGCGATCTGATCGAAGTCAGCGGTCAGCTCGGCCGCAGCAGGCGCGGTGAACTGTCGCTGCTCGTCGCAGATTGGCGGATGCTGGGCAAATGCCTGCACCCGCTACCGGACAAATGGAAGGGTTTGGCCGATCCGGAATCGCGGGTACGGCAGCGCTACGTCGATATGATGATCAACCCGGAGGCCCGGGATGGGCTGGCCCGGCGCAGCGCGGTGGTTCGGTCGCTGCGCGATTCGCTGAACGACTGGGGTTATCTCGAGGTGGAGACCCCGATCCTGCAGCAGGTGCACGGCGGCGCGAACGCGACACCGTTCCGCACCCATATCGACGCCTACAATCTGGATCTGTACCTGCGCATCGCGCCCGAGCTGTATTTGAAACGCCTGTGCGTCGGCGGGGTGGAGAAGGTGTTCGAACTCGGCCGCACCTTCCGCAACGAAGGCGTCGATTTCAGCCACAACCCCGAGTTCACCATTCTCGAGGCGTACGAGGCGCACAGCGACTACGAGCAGATGATGCACCTGTGCCGTCAGCTCATCCAGAACGCCGCGCTGGCCGCCAACGGTGCCATGGTGGTGATGCGCCCCAAACCGGACGGCACCTTCGCAGCGGTGGACATCTCCGGTGAATGGCCGGTGAAAACCGTGCACGGCGCGGTCTCCCAGGCACTGGGCACCGAGATCACCGTGCACACCGAACTGGCGACCCTGCGGCAGTTGTGCGATGCGGCCGATATTCCGTACCAGCGCAACTGGGACGCAGGGCAGGTGGTGTTGGAGATGTACGAGCACTTGGTCGAGGCCCGCACGCAGGAGCCGACCTTCTACATTGATTTTCCCACCTCGGTCTCACCGCTGACCCGTGCCCACCGCCATACCCCCGGACTTGCCGAACGGTGGGACTTGGTCGCCTGGGGCGTCGAATTGGGCACGGCCTACAGCGAACTCACCGATCCCATCGATCAGCGCCGCAGGCTCACCGAGCAGTCGCTGCTCGCCGCGGGCGGTGATGCGGAGGCGATGGAACTGGATGAGGATTTCCTGTGCGCGCTCGAGCACGCCATGCCGCCGACGGGTGGGCTCGGAATGGGCGTCGACCGGGTCGTCATGCTCATCACCGGCCGCAGCATCCGCGAAACTCTGCCGTTCCCGTTGGTGAAACCGCGGTGAACCGAAAAAACAGACCGGAAAGTTTCGCGTGCTCTGGCTGCGGGCAGTAGTGTGAGGAACCCGGCCGCCAGGAGGAGGCGGCCGTCACCTTCGAGATCGGGGCTGTCGTTGCAATATCTTGACATGCTGACCACCACGAATGTGCTCGACCATTCGGTATGGGCGAGCCCGGACACGTGGACGGCGGCACTGGAGTACCAGGCGAAGAAACGGGGCAGCAAGGGCAAGGGCGGCGGCCTAGGACTGATCGGCGGTATCTGCTGCCTGATCGTGGTCGTGCTGATCGTCGTCGTAATCGTGCTGGCTAAGAAGAAGTCCGGGGGCCAAGACAACCCGCCGCCCTATCAGGGCCAGCACCCGCAGCCGCCGTACCCGCCACAAGGCGGATACCCCCAGCAAGGAGGATACCCCCAGGGTCAGTACCCGCAGCAGGGCGGATATCCCCAGCAGGGTCAGTACCCGCAGCAGGGGGGCTACCCGCCCCCGGGCCAGTACCCGCAGGACCCCAACAACCCCTATCCGCCTCAGCACTGAGGCAGGGCGCGATCCCCGGGCGGAAACCCGGACACGCGGACATGCAGCGGCCCGGCTCGCACCACCTGCGAGCCGGGTCGTTTGTTGTCCAGCTGTTGGTGCCAAAACGACGATGCGGCAGAGTGGACGAGTGCAGTTGATTCTCGTTCGTCATGCCCAGCCGATCCGGGTCGAACAGGCCGGTGGACCTGCCGACCCCGAGTTGGCGGCAATCGGAGTGGAGCAGGCCGGACGTGTTCCCGATGCACTGCGGCATCATCGGATCAGCCGGGTGGTCAGCAGCCCACAGCGGCGGGCCAAGGAAACCGCTACCCCGACGGCAGCGAAGCTCGGTCTGGACGTGGAGGTGATCGACGATCTCGCCGAATACGATCGTGACTTGCCGGTCTATGTTCCCATCGAAGATGCCAAGACCGAATTCCGCGACACTTACGAACGCATCAAGGCCGGGTACCTGCCGGTGCAGATCGACGGCGAGGCGTTCCGGCGCCGGGTGATCGATGCGATCACCGAGATCGCCGCGGACACCGACGCCGCCGATACCGTGGTGATCTTCGCACACGGCGGCGTCATCAATGTGATGCTGCAGGACGTGCTCGGCCTCGCCCGACCGCTGACCTTCCCCATCGATTACTGTTCGGTGACTCGGATACTGCTCTCCCGCACCGGTCGCCGCAGCGCAGCGACGGTCAACGAGAACGGCCATGTCTGGGATCTGCTGCCGCGCAATATCACTGCTGGTCCCTGAGCGCCGGTCCTCGATCTATCGGCTGTATACCGGCCTCGGCATCATCGGACCGGAACAAGCAACGGCCCCCAGCCCGGTCGACGAGCTGGGGGCCGAATCGTCCGTGCTGATCAGGCCATTCCGGCGAGCCAGTTGTGCATCCACGAAACGGCGGTCTGACCGCCACCCACCGGGTAGCTACCGTATTTGGTGTGCGCGTTGGAGTTGTAGAACTCCTCGAGTTCCTTGGCTCGCTGTTGGTTCGCCGAGTCGGTGAGCTGCGACTGCAGGGTCGCGAAACCGCCATGCGCCATCAGATCGCCCATGATGACCCCCATTTCGAGCTGGTAGCGCCAGAAGTTCGCCGGGTTGGCGTCGGAGCTCTGGGCGAGGAAACCGGCGAATCGGGTGACGAAGTCGTCGGGCGCGGTCGCGCAGTACAGGTCGTCGCGGGCACAGATAGTGCGGGTGCGGTCGGTGAGCCAGCCGAAACCGCCTACCCGCGGCCCGCCCGCGCCAGCGCCGGGAGCCGGGGGGCCGACCTGGATATCGGTGGGCGAGCGGCGCGGATCGGACAGCAGCCCGACACCCGAGATCCGGTCGGGTGCGACGGGACCGAGACCGGTACCGATTTCGGCGGCGAGATCACCTGCGGCGTCGGCGCCCTGGCTGTAGCCGATCAGCGCGATCTTGGTGGCTCCGCATCGCTGCGCCATGGCCGTGATCATCCCGCGCGCATTGTCCACCGCTTCTTTTTTGGAGCTGCCGTAGATGTCGCCTTCCCACGGGAAGGCGGTAGCCGCGTAGGTCACGTAGTCGACCTTCGCCGAGGAAGGCAGCCCGCGGGTGACACCGGACAGCATGCCGGGCTGCGGTTTCCGGTCGTGGCCGGTTTCCCAGGTGCCCGGGATCGCCACCACATACAGGCTGGGGCATCCGGGGGCCGCGGACGCTGTGCCACCACCGAATACGAGCCCGGATGCGACGGCTGCACACGCACCCAGAGCCGCGGCGATCTTCTTGAACTGCATACTGCTCCAGTCAATCCTTGCCTCGCACCGAGGCGTTCCGCTACAGGACGTCGCTACAATGCTGGCCCCTCTGGATGTCGCAGGAGTGCACACCGGGTTAACCCCGATAACTCGCTCCGGTGCCCAACCAGGACCCATCCGTATACCCGGACCGCACAGCAGATAACCATAAGGCCACCACCCCGCCATCGCTAACCGCAGCGCCGCGCGTGTCTGATTTCCACCAACCGCCCCCGATTCCCCCGCAACACCGCCGCATACCGGGTGCAGTTCCGGCGAGCGCGAATAACTCGAACGCAATGAACTCCGGTATCAACTGCAGAACTCGTCAACGCAACTATCCGCAAGGAATGCCCGGCATCTCCGACCACATCCGCCGAATCGTTTTCCGACGAAATCATGGCGGGATCATCGGAAGTATCCCGAGAGCACGAAAAGCGCCCACCGGAACAAAGTCCGGTGGGCGCTTTTACTGGCGGCAGACTCAGCGCTGAGCGACCGCTGTCGGGGGGATCGGGGCCGGGAGGGCGGTTTCGCCTTCCAGATAGCGGTCCACCGAAGATGCGGCGGCGCGGCCTTCGGCAATGGCCCAGACGATCAGGGACTGACCGCGGCCCATGTCACCTGCGACGAAGACGCCGGGGATGTTGGTGGCCCAGTTCTTGTCCCGCTGAACATTGCCGCGCTGGTCGTAGCCTACGCCGAGATCGGTGAGCAGGCCCGGCTTCTCGGGGCCGACGAAGCCCATGGCCAGCAGCACCAGGTCGGCTTCGAGGGTGAAGTCGGTGCCTTCGACCTTCTCGAATCGGCCGTTGACCATCGTGACCTCATGCGCCTGCAGACCGGTCACCGTGCCGTCGGCACCGACGAAACGTTCGGTGTTCACGGAGAACACCCGCTCGCCACCCTCTTCATGCGCCGAGGACACCCGGTACATGAGCGGGTAGGTCGGCCACGGGGTGGAGCTGGCGCGCTCCTCCGGCGGCCGCGGCATGATCTCGAACTGGTGCACGCTGGCCGCGCCCTGCCGATGCGAGGTGCCGAGGCAGTCGGCGCCGGTGTCGCCGCCGCCGATGATGACCACCTTCTTGCCGTGCGCGTGGATCGGCGGTAGGCCATCGTCGTCTGTGACGGGGTCTCCGTGCTGCACCCGGTTGGCCCAGGGCAGGAACTCCATGGCCTGGTGGATGCCGTCCAGCTCGCGGCCGGGGATCGGCAGATCGCGTGCCTGGGTGGCGCCGCCGGCCAGCACGACCGCGTCGTACTGTTCACGCAGCTGTTCGGCGGTGATGTCGACCCCGACATTGACGCCGGTTTTGAAGATGGTGCCCTCGGCCTCCATCTGCGCCAGCCTGCGATCGATGAAACGCTTTTCCATCTTGAATTCCGGGATGCCGTAACGCAGCAGGCCACCGATGCGGTCGGCCCTCTCGAACACGGTCACGGTGTGTCCAGCACGGGTCAGCTGCTGGGCGGCGGCCAGACCGGCAGGCCCGGAACCGACGACAGCGACCTTCTTACCGGTCAGCCGGGTGGGGTACACCGGCGCAACCCAGCCTTCGTCGAAGGCGTTCTCGATGATCTCGACCTCGACCTGCTTGATGGTCACCGGGTCCTGGTTGATCCCGAGCACACAGGACGCTTCGCACGGCGCGGGGCACAACCGCCCGGTGAATTCCGGGAAGTTGTTGGTCGCGTGCAGCCGGTCGATCGATTCCCGCCAGCGGTCCTGGTAGACCAGATCATTCCACTCGGGAATCAGGTTCCCCAGCGGGCAGCCGTTATGGCAGAAGGGGATACCGCAGTCCATGCACCGGCTGGCCTGACGCTGCAGGGTTTCATGCGAAAAACCCTGCTCGTAGACCTCTTTCCAGTCCATCAGACGCAGCGGCACCGGCCGCCGTTTGGGCAGCTCCCGTGATGTGTGCTTCAAAAATCCCTGGGTGTCACCCACGCGCGGCCTCCGTATTTTCGCCTCTCACAATGGGGCTTGCGTTCACAACGCGTCTCACGTCAGCCACGTGCGGCCTCCATAATCGCCTCATCGACATCCTTGCCGCTCTTCTCAGCCTCGGAGATAGCGAGCAGCACTTTCTTGTATTCGCGTGGCATAACCTTCACGAAGTGATTCACCTGCTGCGACCAGTCGCTCAGAATCCGGTCGGCGATCGCCGAACCGGTCTGGTCGCGATGCTGGGCGATGATGTCGTGCAGCCAGGTGAAATCGTCACCGGACAGCGACTCGATGGCGTCGGCCTGCTCCGGATTGACCCGCGTCGGGAACTTCCCCTCGGGGTCGTAGACGAACGCCAGCCCGCCGGACATGCCCGCGCCGAAGTTGCGTCCGGTCTCACCGAGGATGACGACGTTGCCGCCGGTCATGTATTCACAGCCGTGATCGCCGACGCCTTCGACGACCGCGGTGGCGCCGGAATTGCGGACCGCGAACCGTTCACCAACCACACCGCTGATGAATGCCTGACCGCTGGTCGCACCGAACAGGATCACATTGCCCGCGATGATGTTCTCTTCGGCGACGAAATCGGCCGGGGCGTTGAGCGACGGGCGAACCACCAGGTGGCCGCCGGAAAGGCCCTTGCCGACATAGTCGTTCGCATCGCCGTGCACCCGCAGCGTGATACCGGCGGGAACGAACGCACCGAAGCTGTTGCCCGCCGAACCGGTGAAGGTGATGTCGATGGTGTCGTCGGGCAGGCCCGCGCCGCCGTAGAGCTTGGTCACCTCGTGGCCGAGCATGGTGCCGACGGTCCGGTTCACGTTCGTGATCTTGGTTTCGATCTTGACCGGCTTACCGCGTTCCAGCGCATCCCGGCTCTGCGTGATGAGCTGCTGGTCCAGCGCCCGGTCCAAGCCATGATCCTGTTCCTTGGTGCAGCGGCGGTCCTGGGACATGAACGCCGTCTCGACGTTGTCCAGGATCGGCGACAGGTCCAGCTTGCTGGCCTTCCAGTGCTGCTTGGCCTTGGCGGTATCGAGCAGATCGACCCGGCCGATGGCCTCGTCCAGGGTGCGGAAGCCCAGCTGCGCCAGCAGTTCGCGGACCTCTTCGGCGATGAACATGAAGAAGTTCTCGACGAATTCCGGCTTACCGGTGAAGCGCTGGCGCAGGATCGGGTTCTGCGTGGCCACGCCCACCGGGCAGGTGTCCAGATGGCATACCCGCATCATGATGCAGCCGGAGACGACCAGCGGAGCTGTCGCGAACCCGTACTCCTCGGCACCGAGCAGCGCCGCGATCATCACATCACGGCCGGTTTTCATCTGGCCGTCGACCTGCACCACGATCCGGTCACGCAGACCGTTGAGCAGCAGCGTCTGCTGGGTTTCGGCCAGGCCGAGCTCCCACGGACCGCCCGCGTGCTTGAGCGAGGTCAGCGGCGAGGCGCCGGTGCCGCCGTCGTGGCCGGAGATCAGCACCACATCGGCATGGGCCTTGGAGACACCCGCCGCGACGGTGCCCACACCGGGCTCGGCGACAAGTTTCACGTGAATCCGTGCCTGCGGGTTCGCGTTCTTCAGATCGTGGATCAGCTGCGCCAGGTCCTCGATCGAGTAGATGTCGTGGTGCGGCGGCGGCGAGATGAGGCCGACACCCGGGGTGGAGTGCCGCACCTCGGCGACCCACGGGTACACCTTGTGCGCGGGCAGCTGACCGCCCTCACCGGGCTTGGCGCCCTGGGCCATCTTGATCTGGATATCGGTGCAGTTGGTCAGGTAGTGCGCGGTGACACCGAACCGGCCGGACGCGACCTGTTTGATCGCGCTGCGGCGCCAGTCACCGTTGTCTTCCGGCTCGAACCGGGCCGGGGACTCGCCGCCCTCACCGGAGTTGGACCGGCCACCGAGCCGGTTCATCGCGATGGCCAGGGTCTCATGCGATTCCGCGGAGATCGAACCGTAACTCATCGCGCCGGTGGAGAACCGCTTGACGATCTTGCTGGCCGGCTCGACTTCCTCGATCGGGATCGGGCTGCGCGCCTTGGTCTTGAACTTGAACAGTCCGCGCAGCGAAGCCAGCCGCTCGGACTGATCGTCGACCAGCTTGGTGTACTCCTTGAAGATCGAGTACTGCCCGGATCGGGTCGCGTGCTGCAGCTTGAACACGGTATCCGGGTTGAACAGGTGGTATTCACCCTCGCGCCGCCACTGGTATTCGCCGCCGATCTCGAGCTCGCGGTGCGCGCGCTCGGTCCGGTTCTCCAGGAACGCGACCCGGTGCCGGGCTGCCACTTCGTCGGCGATCTCGTCCAAGCCGATCCCGCCCAGATGCGAGCGCAGCCCGGTGAAGTATTCGTCGACCAGGTCCTGCGACAGCCCGATCACCTGGAACAGCTGCGCGCCGTTGTAGGAGGCCATGGTCGAGATGCCCATCTTGGACATCACCTTCAGCACACCCTTGCCTGCCGCCTTGTTGTAGTTGGCCACAGCCTTGCGGTAGGCGGCGGAGATATCAGCTTTGCCGTCGGTTTCGACGGTGCCGAGCGACAGCGCGCCGCGCTCGAGCATGTCCTCGATGGACTCGAACGCCATATACGGGTTGATCGCGGCCGCGCCGAAGCCGACCAGCATGGCCATATGGTGCACTTCGCGGGCGTCACCGGCCTCCACGACCAAGCCGACCATGGTGCGGGTGCGCTCACGCACCAGATGGTGATGCACCGACGCGGTGAGCAGCAGCGACGGGATCGGCGCCAGCTTCTCATTGGATTCGCGGTCCGACAGCACGATGATCCGGGCGCCACCGGAGATGGCCGCCGACACCTGGGTGTTGATCGCGGTGAGCGCGGCACGCAAGCCCGCGCCGCCCTGGGCGACGGGATACAGCCCGCGCACCACCACCGAGCGCAGCCCGGGATGGCTGCCGTCGTCGTTGATGTGGATGAGCTTGGCCAGCTCGTCGTTGTCCAGGATCGGCTGCTCGATCGCGATCTGCTTGCACGACTCGGGGGTCGGGTGCAGCAGATCGGCCTCGGGGCCGATGGTACGGCGCAGACTGGTGACGACCTCTTCGCGGATCGCGTCCAGCGGCGGGTTGGTGACCTGCGCGAACAGCTGCGAGAAGTAGTCGAACAGCAGCCGCGGCCGCGCCGAGAGCACCGCGATGGGGGTGTCGGTGCCCATCGAGCCGAGCGCTTCGCCACCGGTGCGGGCCATCGGCGAGATCAGCAGGTTCAGTTCCTCGGTGGTGTATCCGAAGATCTGCTGGCGGATCAGCACCCGGTCGTGCGGCATATGCACATGCGGCCGGTCGGGCAGATCGGACAGCTGTTCGACACCGGCATCCAGCCATTCCCGGTAGGGATGCTCGGCGGCCAGCTGGGACTTGATCTCCTCGTCGCCGACGATCCGGCCCTGCGCGGTGTCGACCAGGAACATCCGGCCGGGTTGCAACCGGACCTTCTTGACTACCTTGGCTGGGTCGATATCGAGCACACCGACCTCGGAGGCCATCACGACCAGGCCGTCTTCGGTGACCCAGACCCGGCTGGGGCGCAGACCGTTGCGGTCGAGCACGGCACCGATAACGGTGCCGTCGGTGAAGCAGACCGATGCCGGTCCGTCCCACGGTTCCATCAGCATCGAGTGGTACTCGTAGAACGCCCGGCGGTCCGGGTCCATGTTCTCGTTACGTTCCCACGCCTCGGGGATCATCATCAGCACCGCGTGCGGCAGGCTGCGGCCACCCAGATGCAGCAGTTCCAGCACTTCGTCGAAGCGCGCGGTATCGCTGGCACCGGGGGTGCAGACCGGGAAGATCTTCTCCAGCCGGTTCTTGCCCGCCGAGTCGTAGCCGAAGACGTCCGAGCGCAGCAGTGCCTCGCGGGCCCGCATCCAGTTCTCGTTACCGGTGACGGTGTTGATCTCACCGTTGTGCGCGACCCGGCGGAACGGGTGGGCCAGCGGCCAGGACGGGAAGGTGTTGGTCGAAAAGCGCGAGTGCACGATGCCGAGGGCGCTTTCCACCCGGTTGTCCTGCAGGTCCAGGTAGAACGCGCGCAGCTGCGGCGTGGTGAACATGCCCTTGTAGACGAAGGTCTGCCCGGACAGGCTCGGGAAATAGACCGACTCCTTACCGACGGTGCCTTCGCCTGCGCCCGCCTTGCCGAGTTCGTGCTCGACCCGCTTGCGGATGACGTAGGCGCGGCGTTCCAGGTCCATGCCGCTCAGCTGTTCGGCGGCGCCGGCGGGCGTGCCGATGAAGATCTGGCGGAAGGTGGGCATGGCGTCGCGCGAGAGCGCGCCGAGCGACGATTCATCGATCGGCACCTCACGCCAGCCGAGCACGGTGAGGCCTTCTTCGTGGACGATCTTTTCCACGCCGTATGCCGCGACGGCTGCGTCGCGGCGTGCCTGGGGCAGGAAGGCGATCCCGGAGGCGTAAGAGCCTTCCGGCGGCAACTCGAAATCGACCACGGAGCGGAAGAACCGGTCCGGGATCTGGATCAGGATGCCCGCGCCGTCCCCGGAGTTGGGTTCAGCGCCCGCGGCTCCACGGTGTTCCAGGTTCAACAGGGCCGTAATAGCTTTGTCGACGATGTCACGGCTGCGACGGCCGTGCATATCCACGACGAACGCGACACCACAGGCGTCGTGTTCGTTCGCGGGGTCGTAGAGACCGATGGGTCCAGGTGACCTGTGGCCAGGAAGTTGCGTCATGCCTCTGCCTTCAAGAATGTCGGCTTCCGACGGTGCGGCCATCGACTGAAACGGCCGGGCGCGGAATGCCTGTGTTGTCGAACGCTCCGTCGAGATTGCGTCCGTACGTTCCGGAAACCAGCCGCGCTGATGGTCTTCGGCGTGCAGTCACGTCTGAAGTTGTCCACCCACTCCTGTTCTGCTGGAGCTAGGGGTGACGGAACGTTTACACGTCCCTGCCTTCTACACGTTCCCGGCTTTCGCGCGGGGTCTGTCCCGCTAGGCCGGGCACGGCTCCCGGTTATTTCCAGGGCACGCGATTCTCACCGACTTTTGTCGTGTTCGGCGTAAGAGCAAACGATAAGTCAGGTTCCGAGGCCGACCAACTAAGGTTCGGCTAATAACCAGGCGGAGCTGGGCTTCTTCATTCGGTCCTCCACGTATGCGCGTTGTCTAGTGTAAAGCAGCGTGCGGCCGTGGATCGATCCCGAATCAGCCGCCGCGCGGCGGTGACAGTACGCGGGCCGGGCTGTTCCGGAAGGCTTCGTTGCGTTCCGAGACCCACGCTCACCTGCATCGAAGATGATTTCCCCCGCCCGGTGCCGGGCAAACACATCGAGTCGCGGCTACGTTGCCGCGCGCGGGCGTGAGATGTTCGTGACAGGGTTGTGACAAGCATGGAATGCGAGCCGACCGTTCGGCCTGTTTTACTCATTGTGCATTCCGGCACACTTACAGCAAACCGGCCTACTGTGGTTTTCGGCACACCTTTCCGAGCCTCGATTTCCTTGAGTCGCCGCATGGTTCACGGTTGCGAACATCACCCCGATAACGCATATTGTGACGCTGGTCACATACTTGCGGCCGTGTTCGGTGTGTCGGGTCGCTGCCTGTCACGCTGTGACGCGAATCAGGTGACTTTCCCTGCGCCAACGGCGAATAGGCTCCGATCCGGTGCTGCCATGCGCCAGGACTGTCACCCGCCCTGGGCTTCTGGGACGTAGAGGATGTGGGATCCCCATGACCGTCACCGGCATGTTCATCTGGCTCGGCGGAGGCCAGCCCGCCGAACTCGACGACCGGCACGAGCGAACCGGCTATGCCGTCACCGGCGCGGGCGTCGCGTCGACCGCCCTGGTGGCGGCTGCCGTCACCGCGACCGCGCTGGCCCTATCCGAGAAAGCCCCGGCAGCACCAGCAACAATGCCACTGGTCACCGCGGCCATCGCGCTGACCGCCGGGCTGGTCACCGGGCTCATCGGGCGCGCCATGGCCGGCGCCGAAAGCACCGCACGGCTCGATCGACCCGCAGGCACCCCCAACCTTCCTGCCACCGTCGGCCGGATCTCGGTCGCTGTACTGATCGGCGTGCTGCTTGCCGAAACGGCCGCGACCGCGGTATTCGACGACGCCATCGACCGACTGTTGGACGAACGCGCTGCCACCGCCGCCTCGACAGCTGCCGATGTGCGCGCCGCCCGCAGCGAATTGGACCGGGCCCGTGCCGAGCGCGCCGCGCTCACCGGGACCATTGCCGCGGCCAGGTCCGATATCGATAGTGCGCTGATCGTCGCCCGCTGCGAATACAACCCGACCCCGCTGTGCCCACAGACCAAGATCACCGGCGTTCCCGGCCGCGGACCTGAATCACAGGCCGCGAACGCGATGCTCGACGACGCTCGCGCGCGACTGGCCGCCGCCGAGACCCGCATCGCCCCGCTCGACCAGCGGATCGCCGACGGGCGCCGACAGTTGAGCGATGCCGAAACCGCGGCGTTCGCGCACGGCGACCGGGGGCTCGGCGCCCGCTGGACGGCGATGAACGAACACACCGGGGCGGACCGGGGTGCCCTTGCCCTGCGCCTGCTCGGTACCGCGCTGTTCCTGCTGCTTGCGCTGCTGCCGCTGATCCTGCGCTGGTGGCGCGGCGAAACCTCGCTCGACCGGCGCCGGGCCGCCCGCGCGGTACAGGACCGAGCAGATCTCGGCGCCGACACGGCGATCGCGGTCACCCAGGCGCAAATGCGAACCGAAACCGAAACCCTGCGCGCAGAACAACAACTCGCTTCCGCCCGGCTGGCCGCCGCGGCCGATACCGCGATCGATCGTGAACGGCAGCGCACCCGGGTCATCGCAGCCATCGGTGGCCTCGAAATCGGCGTTGTCGAACCTCTCATCACCACCGCAGATTCGGTCCCGGACGCTGTCCGGGACCGGCACGACGGCAACACTGCCGCCGAACTGCCCGCCCCCGCCACTCCGAAAGCGCTCCCCGCAGGCAACAGCCCCGATATCAGCAGGACGAAACCAGCTCCACCGCGTGGTCTGGAACTCCCGCTGATCGGGGCGGTGCCGTTCACCGATACCGCCGTCCGCTGGATCGGGCCGCTGGTTCCCTCCTTCGTCACGACCGCCGTCAACACCGCGACCCTGCCACTGCGCCTCGCGCAGCAAGCGCTCGACGAGGCCGAAGAAATCACCTTCACCCTGCGCAAGAGCAGGAAGCTCGCCGCCGCATCCGGCACCCGCGCGCTGGCAGGCGATACCGTCGAGCGGCAACCGGTCACCACCGGAAGCGCCGAGCATGCCGTCCCGACGGTCATCGAAGCCGACTACACCGAGGTGGACACACACAACAGGTAGATACGAGCACTACCCGTCCGTCCCGCGCCCGGGCACAAGAGCACATCGTCGCCCGGCTGCGGTTGCAGCCAGGACCGAGGCGGGCACGGTAGTCCTGCACATGATCGCCGAGGGCCCGTCCCCGAAGCGGCGATGCTGGTGTTCTTCACCGTCGATCTCCGCCGCATCGTCCTGGCCCGGTTCCGTGGGTTGGCCCACCGAGCAGCCGACCAGGAGACTGCGTTCGTCGGTATCGGCGCGGCCACAACGCGTAACGAACGAGGGCGGGCTATCCGAAAGGCGTCAGACCTGGCCGCGACAATGGCCCCCGATGAGCCGTGCAGCGCTTTCGGCGCCGGCAGTGTGGGCCCGATTAGCCCGGCGGTCAACGCGATGGTCGCGGTGACCATACGTTGCGCAGGGGAGCAATACAACGCTCCTGATCGACTCTTACCTGCGCCTGGAAGGGCGCGGCAACAACTGGCCCCAGGGCGGTCGAGCAACTGCCGCTCGAAACCATCTCGCCTTCGCGCAGGTCGCCGAAGAAATCACCACACATATCGCCCCCGAGATATGTGTCGACAGCACTGGCAACAACCCGCGCACCGGATAGACTCGGCCGCGTGCTGCCAGCCGCCGATGCGGCCGGCGCCGTCGGGGCGGGAGACGATCCGGTGCCGGGAAAACCCGGAACGACGGTGCCGGTCCGCCCGATGACCTTCCGGGAACTGCTCGATACACCGTTCGCGTTGATCCAGGCCGATATCGCCCGGCTCGCCGGGTTCGGTGCGGTGACGCTGCTCGCCGCTGAGCTGATCGTGGTCGGGGTGACCGCGGCAGTGTCCGGGCTGACCGATGGTTCGGACTCGGGTACGGCGTGGGCGGTCGGTGTGTCCACACTGTGTTGTGCCTGGTTGGTCCGGTTCCTGTTACGCGGGGTGACCGTCGCGGTCGGGTTGGCGCGTACCGGGGCAACACCGATCGGTCTGCAGACGGCGCTGGCTCGGCTCGGCGCCCATGCCGCGCCGCTGCTGATATTCCAGTTGCTGTTCACCCTGGTGGGAGTCGGTGTCCTCGGATTCGGCAGTCTGCTGATCATCAGCTTCCCGGCGGCGCTGGTGTGGCTGGGATGGTTGCGCGCGAAGCGGTTCGTCGCGGTGCCGGTGCTGTTCGCCGAAGGCGGCAGCCATCGGTTCGCGGTCGCGCGCGCGAAACTGCTCGCCGCGGGTATGGAATGGCCGACCACCGGGTTGTGGCTGTACCAGCGGATGCTGTTCGGGCTGCTGCTCGCACCGTTGCTCGGCGTCGTCATCTTCGTCAGCGATGTGACCGGAACGCACCGCTGGCCGTTCATCGTCCTGCTGACTTCGGCAGTACTGCTGATCGTCGCTTTCTGCGAAATCGTCGAGGCCGCAAGCCGTGTCGTCTGCTACATCAACCTGCGTTGCCGACGGGAAGGCTTCGATATAGCCGTCCCTGCCACAGCGCAAACCGGGGTGCGACGATGACCGACCGCGACCCCGGAGCACATTCGCCGCCCCCGGGAATCCCCACGCTCGGCGCCGCCGCCGACCATCGCGCGGCAGCCGAACAAGCCGCCGAGCAGCGCGATTTCGATACCGCGCTGCGTGAGCAATTCCGGGCTGTCCTGCGCGGCCTGGAACAGCGCGGCGTACTCGAAGTGCGGCGCTCGCGCACGGCACGCGAGACCGCAGGTGAGGCAGGCGACGCGCTACCGCCGCAGCAGGGCAGTGCTTTCTGGCCTGCCGCCACTAGTTTCGACGAGGTGGTTTACGGCGGACGCCGAGCAGCCGAGGACGAATACCTGCGGCTGCTGCACGCCGACCAGTTCTCCGTCGCCGCACCGCCGCAGGGTATCGAGCCGGTGGAAGTCGAGACGGGTACAGCGGCCCGGCGCACCGGGCGCGTGGGTTTCTCGTGGCCTGGGCTGCTGCGCGATCCCCGGTTCTGGGCCACCGTCGCCGCCGTCGCGTTGATCGCGTTGCTGCTGTGGGCGGTACTGCAGTCCTGTGGCGCGCCGAGCACCCCGCCGCCACCGAAACCGCCGCAGGTGCCGCCGGACTATCCGAAGGGCAGTGGCGAACGGCCCGACCTGGACCCCGGCCCCGGTTCCGATTCGATCTTCGACAGGCTGCCCGCCCCGGTCTCCTTCGGCGGCCTGCAGTTCCTGATCGCCGCCATACTGCTGGTGTGGTGGCGGGCGCGCCGCCGCGGTGCCTTGGTCGCCGAACCGCGCCCGGTCGAGGTCGCGGCGAACGAACTGTTGGCAGGCCAAGCCGCGCTCTACCGTAAATCCGGCGATCACGAACACACCGCCGCCAAGTTGCGTGCCGCCACACTGCGCAGGCTGCGTCCGGTGCTCGGCCTCTCCGCCGCCACCCCACCAGACCGGATGGTGGCCGAGGTCGCGAACCGGATCCGGGCCGACCCGAACGTGGTCGGTGCCGCGCTCTACGGGCCCGTGCCCGACGCCATAACCCTGGAAACTGTGGCCCTACAACTGGAATGGATCGAAGCGGAGATCGGATGACCAGCATTGACACCAGCAAGAACCGCCCCGCCCCCGATGCGGCGGCGACTGCCGCGTTCACCGCGCTGCGCGACGAGATCGGCAAGGCGGTGGTCGGTAACGACAATGCGGTGATGTACCTGGTGCTCGCCCTGTTGTGCCGCGGACACGTCCTGCTGGAAGGGGTACCCGGTGTCGCGAAGACCCTGCTGGTGCGCGCGCTGGCCACCGCGCTCGATCTGGAACACGCTCGGGTCCAGTTCACCCCGGACCTGATGCCCGCCGATGTCACCGGTTCCCAGATCTACGACCCGCATTCGGCCGAGTTCACTTTCCGGCAGGGCCCGGTCTTCACCAATCTGCTGTTGGCCGACGAAATAAACCGCACTCCGCCGAAAACCCAATCGGCCCTGCTGGAGTCGATGGAGGAGCGGCAGGTTTCGGTGGACGGACAGCCCCGGCCGCTACCCGACCCCTTCCTGGTGATCGCCACCCAGAACCCGATCGAGCAGGAGGGCACCTATCCGCTACCGGAGGCGCAGTTGGATCGTTTCCTGTTCAAGATCGATATCCAGCTGCCCGGCCGGGACGACGAATTCCGCGTTCTGCAGCGGCACGCCGCCGGGTTCGATCCACGTGATCTGAACGCGGCCGGTCTGCGTCCTGTCGCGGGGCCGGCGCATATCGCCGCGGGGCGCAGCGCGATCGCCGAAGTCACCATCCGGCCCGAGGTGCTCGCCTACATCGTCGATCTATGCCGAGCGACCAGGGCCGCGGCCGCGGTACAGCACGGTGCGTCCACCCGGGGCGCGACCGCGCTCATGGCGGCGTCCCGGGCGCTGGCCTGGCTGAACGGGCGCGGGTTCGTCACACCCGACGATGTGAAGACGGTCGCGATCGCGGTGTTGCGACACCGGGTGCAACTGCGGCCAGAAGCGGAACTGGACGGGGTGACCGGTGAAAACGTCGTCTCGTCGTTGCTGCTGTCGGTCCCGGTACCGGTGTAGGCCGTGGTCGTCACCGGTCGGTTGGCCGCCGTGGCGGCGGTGGCGGCGGTGCTGGTCGCTGTGCTGGCGCCGTCGTGGCTCGGCGTGCTCATGGCGAACTGCGTGTTGCTCGTCGCGGCCGCGCTGGATCTGGCCGCGGCGGGGCGTGCCGGGGACCTGACGTTGGCCAGGGACCCGCTCACCGTCGTCCGGCTCGACCGCCCCGTCACTATCGAACTGGTGGTGACCAACGGCGGTGATCGCCGGGTACGCGGGCTGCTGTGGGACGACTGGCCGGACAGCACACGCGCCGAACAGCATGGGCACCGCCTCGAACTGGCTCCCGGCACCCGCGCTCGTTTCCGGACCACCCTGACCCCGAGCCTGCGCGGCGACCGGAGCGCGGGCCCGGTCACGCTGCGTCTGCTCGGCCCACTCGGTCTGGCAGGCAGACAGACGCGGCGGACGGTTCCCGCGCGGGTGCGGGCGCTGCCGCCTTTCCGCAGTGAACGACTGCTTGTGTCGAAGGCGAAGCAGCTACAGCATCTGGAGGGCCGCAATATCGCGGATATGCGCGGTCAAGGCACCGAGTTCGATTCGTTCCGCGAATACGTACCGGGCGACGATGTGCGGGCGATCGACTGGCGCGCGACCGCGCGAGCCAACGATGTACTGGTGCGCACCTGGCGTCCGGAACGCAACCGGCACCTGCTCATGCTGCTCGACACGGGCCGGATCAGCGCGGGCCGGGTCGGCGACGGTACCCGCCTGGATGCCTCGATCGAAGCGGCTCTGCTGCTCGGCGGGCTGGCCGCCGCAGCAGGCGATTCGGTGGACCTGCTTGCCTATGACCGCGGCGTGCGCGCCGAGGTGCGGGGCGCGGGTGGGAAAGCATTGCAGCCGAGGCTGATGCACGCGATGGCCGGTGTCGTCCCCGCCCTGGTCGACACCGATTCCGCGGGTCTGGTGCGCGCCACGATCCAGCGCGCTCGCCGCCGCAGCCTCGTCGTCTGGTTCACCAGTCTCGACGGCGCTGCGGTCGAGGAGAATCTGCTGCCGGTACTGCCCGTGCTCGCGCGCCGCCACCGCGTGCTGCTGGTTTCGGTCACCGATCCCGAGGTGGCGGCCGCGGCGCTTCGCCGCGACTCGCTCACCGATATCTACCGGGCAGCGGCCGCCGAATCGCGTATCGCCGAGCATGCACTGGTGCAGGAATCATTGCGCCGCCACGGTCTCGCGGTGGTGGCCGCGGCCCCGGACCAGCTGCCCGAGGCATTGGCCGACGAATACTTGGAACTGAAACGATCCGGCACGATGTAGTGCCCACAGAGTGGCGCTATTCCCGGCACAGTCGAACCGTGAACCCGAGCCGATTGCGCTCCTGCCGCCGCATCGCCATCAGCCGTCGGTCCTCATCCATCGTCCGGGCTTGCCTGCGCCGGGTTTCGTTCGGTTTGCCACCGGCCCCGTGAAGTGGATACTCCGGCTGGATCGAAACCAGGTTCGCGAGGGCGGGCCCCTTCAGGGAGGGAGGGGTCAATATGCGACCAACACTCCGGGCGGTCCGGCGAGCTGAGGCAGGCCGGGCTGTACTACTGCCAACGCTCGCCGCTGGCGCTCCGCGGTGATGCTGCCGAGGATCTGCACCGGCGGATAAGCGGGGGCGATGGCACCCAGGCTGGCGCAGACCGCGTTGACGAGCGCCGTGCCGATATCGTGTTGTGCGGCGGGGGTCATGATGCGGTGCCGGGTGAGGTACTGGCGGATGGCCAGCGCGAGGTCTTCCGGAAGCGCAGCCAGATCCAGGCGGGCCGACCAGTCGGCCAGCCACGGCGGTGGGACGGCCAGCGCAGGCGTCGGCAGCTGCTGTTGCGCGTGGACCACCACGGTGCCTGCGAGCACATCACCGACCCGCCTGGCGTTCGGGGAACACAGCGAGGTGATCATCGCGATCGCGCCGAACCCGCCGAGCATCCAGAAGTCCACGATCGCGCCTGCCAGGCCGCGGGTGAGGCAGTGCCGGAAGTCGACAGGTCCGCCGTCGGCACGCACCACCCGCAGGCCGATCAGCAGCTTGCCGAAGGTGCGGCCGCGACTCAGGGTTTCGGTGGCGACCGGGTAGCCGACCAGCACGGTGACGAGGCAGACGAGCCCGGCGGTGGCGAACCAGACCGACTCGGCGTCGCTGAGCAACAGCAGGTAGGCGAGACTGGACATGAGCGCCCAGCCGAGGCCGAGTTGCACGAGAAGGTCGATCAGGAAGGCCGCCACCCGGGTCGGCAGCCGCGCGACCGGCAGTTGCAGCGCAACCGCTTCGCCAGTCGTGAATTCAGCCATGTCGTTAGCATTCTTCCCAGGCCGGGAGCGGGAGGCAACCGTATGGACGTGGACGCGTACAGCTATGCGCATCGGCAGGCGTGGAATCGGCTCGATTTCCTGTCTCGTAAGCGGAAACTCACCGGCAGCGAGGCCGACGAACTGGTCGCGCTGTATCGGCGGACGTCGCAGCAGCTGGCCCGATTACAGACGCGCAGCCCCGAACCGGAGCTGGTGCTCGGTCTCAGCGCATTGTTGACGCGGGCGCGGGGCCGGGTGCTCGGCACCCGGACCGACACATGGACCGAGGTGTGGCGGTTTTTCTCCCATCGTTTTCCGGCCGCGGTGTATCGGGTGTGGCCGTGGTGGGTCGCGGTGGGCGCGGTGTTCGTCCTGATCGGTGCGGTGCTGGCCGGCTGGATGAACGAATCGGATTCCGCACGTGAGGTTCTCGGGATACCGCGCGATACCGGTGCATTGACCGCGCCGGGCGGCACGTTCGAGACCTACTACTCCGAACATCCCTCGGACGCGTTCGCGGCCAGAGTGTGGACCAATAATGCGTGGGTGTCGGCGATCGCGCTGTTCACCGGGGTGTTGCTTCTGCCCGCACTGTATGTGCTGTTCATGAACGCGCTCAATGTCGGTGTTTCGGCCGGTTTGATGGCCGACGCGGGGCGGCTCGACGCTTTTTTCGGGTTCATCCTGCCGCACGGGATGTTGGAGCTGACCGCAGTGTTCGTTGCCGGCGGGGCCGGGTTGAAGCTGGGCTGGACGCTGGTCGACCCGGGGCGGTCGAGCCGGTTGGCAGCAGTGGCCAGGCAGGGCAGGGCGGCGGCGGCCATTGCGCTGGGTTTGGTGGCGGTGTTGTTGGTGGCCGGTCTGCTGGAGGGTTTCGTGACGCCGAGTTCGTTGCCGACGCCGCTGCGGGTCGGGATCGGTGTGTTCGCCGAGGTGGTTTTTCTCAGTTATGTGTTCGGCGTGGGTCGACGGGCGGCGCTCGAACAGGATCTCGGTTCGGACACAGAGCCGGTCTCGCTCAGGTAACTAATAAGCAATCTCGAGCGCACCCCGGCGAACGGGCTATCGGTGAGCGGTAGCAACGCTACGAACCGGATGACTGGTGAGGACCCCCATTTGAGTTCCGCTGGCCGCAACGAGTCGCTGCTCAGCTGCGGCCAGCGTTACCGTCGACTCTACACAATCGTTATCCTCACGCAACCCCCGCGACCACTAAGTAAACGAATGAGCATCCCACCGGCAAACCCACACTCAGCCTCATGTTTGCCTCCTGTCAGCTAACTCTCAGCGGCCCCACAGCCCGTGCAAATGTTCCTTTCATTTGCAATTGCATGGCGTCCTCCGAGGTCACAGGCACATCTCCTACCCGCCGTCACCCACACTCCAAGATCGATTAGCTACACCGCCACCGCGAATGGATCAACTTGCATAATCACGGCCTCCACCAGGTCTTTTCTTGCAATACCGAAAGGTAACCGGCCGATCACCCTGACAAAAAATACTCAAAGTTTGTTTATTACGGCACAAACGAGGCTAGAACCCGAATAGGCCGTTCTTGATGTACCAATACACAGTTAACCGGGTCTCCAACCTGCTACAGCGCCCCACCGACCATCGGTACAAGCCAGCATCCGTCAGCAGCACGACCGCAACCGAAAATCGATGTGTGATCTTCACCTCATATGGGTAATAGAGCGGCCCGAAACGGGCATTGGCAGCGCTTGGCCAGCCCGAGGAAGCACTCATATGTCGGTGCCCAGTAGCAGCTTTCCACTCGCGGACCAGGCAGTGGATCATCGGTCGAGGTTCGCAGGGGCGAACAAGTCAGCGAGGAACCGGCCTCAGCTCAGCTGCTACTCGGCCGCCCGGCGCGGCCGAAAAGCTGTCCGGTACTTGTTCGTCCGCGGGCAGGCGATAAGTGATGACGCCAACGCCGGACTCCGACAACCCCGACACCGGATCCGCAGCCGATGAGCACAGCCGGCGAAAACACACACGGTGACCGTCTCTCCCACCGTCAGGGCGCGAACCTATCCCTTGCGATACACCCGGTTCCACGCGCCGGAAGTGTTCGCGTGCAGACTTTAGGATTTACCGCATGAATGGTCTGCGCTCGCGTGTGCTGTCGGCTCTGGCCGGTCAACTCGGTCATCCGCACGGCCTGCTCGGCAAGGGCGTCGTCCGGATACTCAACCGCGGCAATGCGCGCGCCATCGCCGGTGCGGTCGACGCCGCCGTCGACGGCGGCGCCCAAGCAGTCGCGGATATCGGGTTCGGCGGCGGCGCGGGCTTGTCGATGCTGCTCGAGCAAGCCGACCCCGCAGGTGTCGTGCACGGGATCGAGCTGTCCGCCGATATGCTCGCCCGCGCCAGGAAGGTATTCGCGCGTGAGGTGAACGGCGGGCGGTTACAACTTACGGAAGGCTCGCTCACCGACCTGCCGCTGCCGGATGCCACCCTCGACGCAGCGATCACCGTGAACACGGTGTACTTCGTGCCCGACCTCGACGCCGCCTGTGCCGAGCTGGCCCGGGTGCTGCGCCCGAACGGACGGTTGGTCGTCGGTATCGGCGACCCGGACGTCATGGCGAAAGCCCCATTTACGCCTTACGGGTTCATCCTGCGGCCGGTCGGCGAGGTCGTCGCGGCGCTGGAGCGAGCTGGTTTCCACGTCGAGCAGCGAAAGCTGGATCAGCAGCCGATACCGCATCACCTGCTGGTGGCCCGGCCCTCGGCTACATGAGCGTGCCGCCGTCGATCCTGATCTCGGTGCCGGTGATGTAGCGCCCCTCGTCGGAAGCGACCATCGCTACCGCGCCCGCGATGTCTTCGGGCGAACCGAGCGCGCCGCCGTCGAGCCAGCCGACCATCCTGGCGAACAGGCTGCCGTCGGCGCCCTCCGGCAGGTCGGCGATGGATTTGGTGGTGATACCGCTGGTGATACCCGCGGGCACGATGTTCACCGCCCGCAGCCCCTGTTTGGCGTACTCCAGCGCGATCGCGTGGGTGAAGGCGTTGACCCCGCCCTTGGACGCGGCGTAAGCGGCCAGATAC
The DNA here is from genome assembly GCF_002081715.1 of Nocardia donostiensis. Taxonomy (GTDB): domain Bacteria; phylum Actinomycetota; class Actinomycetes; order Mycobacteriales; family Mycobacteriaceae; genus Nocardia; species Nocardia donostiensis. Next base: position 50,685 of record NZ_MUKP01000016.1, read on the forward strand.
GGCGACGCGCTGAACGCCGACGTCGACGACAGGTTCACCACCACGCCGCGCCCGGATTCCACCAGCGCGGGCAGCAGCGCTTGGGTGACCAGGAAGGTGCCGGTGAGGTTCACCGTGATCACCTGGTTCCACACCTCGAGCGGCATCTCATGGGTACGCCCGGGACGCAGAATGCCTGCGGCATTGACCAGCACATCGAGCCCGCCGAGTTTTTCGAGCGCGGTGGCGGCGGCATGGCGCACCGATTCCGGGTCGGCGATATTCACACCGACGGGGTGCAGGCGTTCGGCAGCGGCACCGGCCTTCTCGGCGGTCGTCGCCAGCGCGGTTTCATCGATATCGGCGGCGACCAGCTGTGCCCCTTCGTCGAGCAGCCGCAGGGCGATTCCCTGGCCGATACCCGATCCCGCACCTGTCACCACTACCCGTCGGCCGTCATATCTGCGCATGCCTTGAATTAGAACAGGTTCTTATTTGCCGTCAACCCGGTTCGGTGACAAATCACAGTGGCGAAAGACATGGATATGAGAAAAGCCGCAGACCATGAGACCGGTCCGCGGCTTTTCCGCATTCATCTGTGGGCGAAGGGGGACTTGAACCCCCACGTCCCGAAGGACACTGGCACCTGAAGCCAGCGCGTCTGCCATTCCGCCACTCGCCCGAGCGACGGGAGAGACAGTATCACGGAGGTGGGCGCAAGGTGAAATCGCGGGGCGGGGCAAACTGCGTCGGTCCTGGTCGTCGCGCCGCGCACCAGGGAACACAACAGGGAACTCATGGGCGTTTCCGGTAGTTACAGGTGTAGCCGATCGTGGATATCATGCAGGGAACGTGCTCGTAGAACGACACGCCAGGTTTGCGTGCCGTCGTTGCGAAAGAGGAGACGTCTCACCGAAGGGAGGGCCCTGATGGGCATCGTTTCGCGATTCGAACGACGCCTGCAAGGCGCCGTCGGTGATGTGTTCGCTCGGGTCTTCGGCGGGAACGTCGTACCTCAGGAGGTGGAGGCGGCGCTGCAGCGCGAGGCCGCCGATCACATCCAGGATCTCGGCGGCGGGCATCTGCTCGCACCCAACAGCTATGTGATCACGATCAACTCGTCGGATCATCGGCAATTGGACGCCGATCACGACCTCACCACACGCGCTTTTGCCAAACATCTGCAGGATTACATCCGTGACCAAGGATGGCAGACCTACGGCGAAGTACACGTGGTCTTCGAGGCATCCCCTACGCTGCACACCGGACAGTTCAGGACGAGCGGCCGGGTCGATCCCGACGTCGGCCGTAGAGCTAGCGCAGCTCGCCGCCCGGAACCCCCGCCACAACGACCCGCAAACCCGCAACCAGGAGCTGGCCCCATGACGCAGAACTCTGGGTACGACCCGAGCCGTGAGCACGCGGAGTCCGATCCACGTCACCGCGGGTACGCTCCCCCACCCGGACGTGGGCCGCAGAACGGCGCGTACCCAGAGGACTACGGCCAAGCCGGCGCGGCCGGCGCGGCCGGCGCGCCCTACGGAGGCGGCGCCGACTACCGGACACCCGAATCACAGGGCTACGGCGACTATCAGAACTACGACCAGGGGTACGGCGGCCAACAGGGCGGCTACCCCGATCAGGGCTACGGCCAGCCGGGCGGCTACCCGGACCAGGGCTACGGCCAGCCGGGCCAGGGCGGCTACGGCCAGCAGGGTTACGACCAGGGCTATGGCCAGCAGGGTTACGACCAAGGCTACGGCCAGCCAGGCTACGACCAAGGCTACGGCCAGCCAGGCTACGACCAGGGCTATGGCCAGCAGGGTTACGACCAAGGCTACGGCCAGCCAGGCCAGGGCGGCTACGGCCAGCCCGGCTACGGCGATCAGGGCGGATACGCCGACGATCCGGGCTACCAGGGGCAGCAGGGTTACGATCCACAGCCCGGCTACGGCGCACCCGGCGGATACTCCGCGGGTGGTTACGCCCCCGGGTCCGCGGCGGGTTCCAGCTTCTCGGCCACCCTGCAACTGGACGACGGCAGCGGCCGCACCTACCAGCTACGCGAAGGCAGCAACATCATCGGCCGCGGCCAGGACGCCCATTTCCGGCTGCCCGACACCGGTGTCTCGCGTCGGCATATCGAGGTGCGCTGGGACGGCCAGACCGCGATGCTGTCGGATCTCGGGTCCACCAACGGCACCCTGGTCAACGGCTCGCCGGTGCAGGATTGGCAGCTCGCCGACGGTGATGTGATCCGCGCCGGGCATTCCGAGATCCTCATCCGTATCGTCTGATCCCGTAAGCTCGCGGTGCGGATCACGGGAAGATCGCCAGAAAAGGACGGTCTTGCCGTGATCGGATACGGCCGACGGCCCTATGATGTGCCAACACACGCGAGGCACCGCATACGGGGCCGGCAAGACCAGCACAACGGTGGGGTGGGCCGCACCACACCTACGGCACCGACACACGGTCGAACAGGAGGTGGAGCGCCGTGCAGGGACTGATCCTGCAACTGACCCGTGCGGGCTTCCTGCTGCTGTTGTGGCTGTTCGTGTGGGCGGTGCTGCGGACCTTGCGCAGCGACATCTACGCGGCATCCGGCATACGGATCCAGCCCAGGGCCGCACGCGGTTCCGCGGTGCTGCCATCCCTGCGCCGAGGCCAGAAGGGCGCCAAATATCTTGTGGTGACTCAAGGTTCACTCGCCGGCACCCGCATCACGCTCGGCACCCAACCGGTGCTGATCGGACGTGCGGACGATTCGACGCTGGTACTCACCGATGATTACGCCTCCACCCGGCATGCCCGGCTATCCCAGCGCGGCGACGACTGGTACGTCGAAGACCTCGGTTCGACGAACGGCACCTATCTGGACCGCGCGAAAGTCACCACCGCCGTCCGTGTCCCGCTCGGAACTCCCGTCCGGGTCGGCAAAACAGTGATCGAGCTCCGATCGTGACACTTGTTCTCCGCTACGCAGCGCGCAGCGACCGCGGCCTGGTCCGTGCCAACAACGAAGATTCCGTCTATGCGGGGGCGCGGCTACTCGCGCTGGCCGACGGTATGGGCGGTCATGCCGCTGGTGAAGTCGCCTCCCAGCTGATGATCGCGGCGCTGGCCCACCTCGACGACGACGAACCCGGCGACGACCTGCTCGGCAAACTCGACCGCGCCACCCGCGAGGGCAACGCGGCGATCGCCGAACAGGTCGAGGAAGAACCCGAACTGGACGGGATGGGCACCACGCTCACCGCGATCCTGTTCGCGGGCAAAAAACTCGGCCTGGTGCATATCGGCGACTCCCGCGCGTACATGTTGCGTGACGGCGAACTGGCCCAGATCACCCGCGACGACACCTTCGTCCAGTCGCTGGTCGACGAGGGCAGGATCACCGCCGAACAGGCGCATACCCACCCGCAGCGGTCACTGATCATGCGCGCGCTCACCGGGAATGAGATCGATCCCACACTCGTCATGCGCGAAGCCCGCGCGGGCGATCGCTACCTGCTGTGCTCGGACGGCCTGTCCGATGTGGTCAGCGACGAGACGATCGCCAACACCATGCGTGAGGGCGACACCGACGAATGCGCCGACAGGCTGATCGAGCTGGCCCTGCGCAGCGGTGGACCCGACAATGTGACGGTCGTCGTCGCCGACGTCATCGACCTCGACTACGGGCAGAGCCATCCGATCGTGGCGGGCGCTGCCTCCGGCGAGGACGAGGACACGCCACCACCCAATACTGCCGCAGGACGGGCCGCCGCCATGCGCCCGCCGCGCGCAACCCCACGCCGGGCCGCCGCCGCGCCCGAGCCGCCCCCGTCCACCTCGCACAAACTGCGCTGGATCCTGCTCGCGGTCGCGCTTGTGGTCGCCATCGGCGTCGGACTGGTGGTCGGCTACAAGATGATCCGGTCCAACTACTACGTCGGCGCCGAAGACGACCAGGTAGTCGTGCTGCGCGGTCTGCCCGGTTCGCTGCTCGGTTATTCGATCCACGAGGTCGATCTGGTCGGCTGTATCAGCCCGGACGGTGAGCTGACCCTGGTCGACAGCGGTGCCGCGATGCCGTCGGGGTGTCGTGAGCTGATGGTCAGCGATCTCGAACAAACCGGACGCGACCAGGTGGAGAAGGGGCTGCCGCCCGGTTCGCTGGACAAGGCCAAGGACCAGATGCAGGTGCTGGCCGACCGCGAACTGCTGCCGCCGTGCAAGGACGCCTCGGTGCCGCAGCCCGGTGTCGTGCCGCCCGCACCGGGGCCGGACCAGAACCGGCCGGCAGGACCCAACCCACCGGCCACCACCACGGTCCCGCCGCCTCCGCCTGGCCAGGACGGCGCCCCGCCGGACGGTACCCCGCCGCCTCCTCCGCCGCCTCCGCCCACCACACCGGCGCCGACGACCCCCGCCGAGCCCCAGACCGCGGGGGAGAACTGCCGGGTGACGGACTGATGTCCGCTCCGGCACCACCGTCGGCGGGGGCGTTTCCGAGCCCGCCGGGTGGCTTCGCTCCGGCCCCGCCGCCGAGCACCAGACGCAACACCGAGCTGCTGTTGCTCGGTTTCGCGGCGGTTGTCACCACCGCTGCCCTTTTCCTGGTCGAGGTGAGCCAGGAACAGTCATTGACCTGGGATATCGTCCGATACGGTGCGGCCTATCTCGGCCTGTTCGCGGTGGCGCATCTGGCGGTGCGCCGCTTCGCGCCGTTCAGCGACCCGCTGCTGCTACCGATCGTCGCGCTGCTCAACGGGATCGGGCTGGTCCTGATCCATCGGCTGGATCTCGCCCACGCACAGAAGGCCGCCGACAACTCGTCGGTGATCCCGTCCCCGAATGCCACCCCGCAGATTTTGTGGACCACGCTGGGCATCATCGTGTTCGTTACGCTGCTCATCGCGCTGCGTGACTATCGCACGCTGGCCCGCTACAGCTACACCCTCGGCCTGATCGGCCTGATCGCGCTGGCCATCCCAGGGCTGTTGCCCGCCAAGTTCTCCGAGACCAACGGCGCCAAGATCTGGATCAGGCTGCCCGGATTCAGCGTACAGCCCGGCGAGTTCGCCAAAATCCTGCTGATCATCTTCTTCGCCTCGGTGCTGGTGGCCAAGCGGGAGCTGTTCACCGCGGCGGGCAAGCATATGCTGGGAATGGAATTCCCGCGTGCCCGTGACCTCGGACCGATCCTCGCGGTGTGGATCGTCTGCATCGGCGTCCTGGTCTTCGAGAAGGATCTCGGAACTTCGCTGCTGATCTTCGGCACCGTACTCGTGATGCTCTACATCGCCACCGAGCGGGTGGGCTGGCTGGTCATCGGCTGCGGTCTGCTGGGGCTGGGCTTCGTCTTCGCCTACCAGTTCTTCGGGCATGTCCGGGTGCGTGTGGAGACCTGGCTGCACCCGTTCGACGACTACAACAACACCGGCTACCAGATCGTCCAGTCGCTGTTCGGGCTGGCCACCGGTGGTCTCGCGGGTACCGGGCTGGGCAGCGGTCGCCCATCGCAGGTGCCGTTCGCCGAGACCGATTTCATCATCACTACGATCGGTGAAGAACTGGGGCTGATCGGCCTGACGGCTGTGCTGATCCTGTTCCTGATGTTCATCATGCGCGGGATACGCACCGCGCTCGCGATCCGTGACAGCTTCGGCAAGCTGCTCGCGGCCGGTTTGTCGTTCACCATCGCGATCCAGCTGTTCGTGGTTGTCGGCGGGGTCACCAAACTGATCCCGCTGACCGGTCTGACCACGCCGTTCGTGTCCTACGGCGGTTCCTCGCTGCTGGCCAACTACGCGCTGCTCGCGCTGCTGATCAAGATCTCCGACGCGGCACGCGCGCCTGCTCCGCCCAAGAAGCGCGAACCCGCAGCTCCGATCGCGGACGCGCAGACCGAACTGCTGCGCCGCCGGGAAGGGGGCCAGCAGTAATGAACACTCCGCTGCGCCGGGTGGCGATCGCGGTCATGGTGATGATCGTCGCGCTGCTGCTCAACGCCACCTACATCCAGGTGATCAAGGCCGACGACTACCGCGCCGACCCCCGTAACTCCCGAGTGCTGCTGGACGAGTACTCCCGCCAGCGCGGACAGATCTCGGCGGCAGGCACCGTGCTCGCCAGCTCCGTCGCCACCGACGACCGGTACAAGTACCAGCGCGTCTACCCGACCGATCCCGCCGCCTACGCGCCAGTCACCGGTTTCTACTCCATGCAGTACGGCAGCACCGGCCTGGAACGCGCCGAGGACGCGATGCTCAACGGCTCGGACAGCCAGCTGTTCGGTAGCAGGCTGGTCGACCTGTTCTCCGGGCGTGACCCGCGCGGCGGCAATGTGGTCACCACCCTCGATCCGGTGATGCAGGAAGTCGCCTACGAGCAGTTGAGCAGCAAGGGTTACACCGGCTCGGTGGTGGCCATCGAGCCGAGCACCGGCAAGATCCTCACCATGGTCTCCACACCGAGCTACGACCCGAACCAGTTGGCGGGCCACGACGGCGCCAGCGGCATCCAGGCGTGGGAGAAGCTCAGCACCGACCCGGACCAGCCGATGCTCAACCGCGCCATCTCGGCGACCTACCCGCCCGGCTCGACCTTCAAAGTCGTCGTCACCGCGGCAGCACTGTCGAACGGCGTCGCGACCCCGCATGACCAGTTCACCGCGGCACCGAACATCGAACTGCCCGGCACCACGAGGAAGCTGGAGAACTACAACGGCACCACCTGCGGTCCTGGGCCGACAGCCTCGCTGTACGACGCCTTCCGTATGTCGTGCAATACCGCGTTTGTCGAACTCGGTATCAAGGTGGGCGAAGCAAACCTCAAAGACGAGGCCGCGGCCTTCGGTATCGGGTCACACCGGGAGATCCCGATGCCGGTCGCCGAGAGCACCGTCGGCCCCATCCAGGACGACGCAGCGCTCGGGCAATCCAGCATCGGCCAGCGCGATGTCGCCGTCACCCCGCTCGACAACGCAGTTATCGCGGCTACCATCGCCAACGGCGGCGTCCGGATGGAGCCGTACCTGGTCGACGAGCTGCAGGGCCCGGATCTGAGCGAGCTCGACACCACCGAACCGGTGTCGGTCGGACGGACAGTGAGCACCGAGGTAGCGTCAACCCTGACCGACCTCATGGTCGCCTCGGAGAACAACACCGTGGGCGGCGGTCGGTCGGCCTATCAGATCGCGTCCAAGACCGGCACCGCCGAGCACGGCTCCGATCCGCGCAATACGCCGCCACATGCTTGGTATATGGCGTTCGCGCCTGCCCAGAACCCGAAGATCGCCATCGCGGTCATCGTGGAAAACGGCGGAGACCTGGCGCTGGCCGCGACCGGCGGGTCGGTGGCCGCGCCGGTGGCTCGCGCGGTATTGGATGCGGGTCTGCGAGGTCGCTGAACGAGATGGATGTGCGAGTGAATCTGCGGGGAATCCGATGCTGAACAACGGTGCGATGATCGCGGACCGATACCGGCTGCAGCGGCTGATCGCCACCGGCGGAATGGGTCAGGTGTGGGAGGCCCTCGACACCAGGCTGGACCGCCGGGTGGCGGTCAAGGTACTCAAGGCCGAGTTCTCGGCCGACCCCACCTTCCGGCATCGGTTCCGCACCGAGGCCAAGACCACCGCGCAGCTCAACCACCCGGGTATCGCCGGTATCTACGACTACGGCGAAACCATCGACCCGCAGGGCGGCGAGATGGCGTACCTGGTGATGGAGCTGGTGCAGGGCGAACCGTTGAACACTGTGCTGAACCGGCTCGGCAGGCTGTCGGTAGTCCAGGGCCTGGACATGCTGGAGCAGACCGGGCGGGCGCTGCAGGTGGCGCACGCCGCCGGAGTGGTGCACCGCGACGTCAAACCGGGCAATATCCTGGTCACCCCGACCGGTCAAGTGAAAATCACCGACTTCGGTATCGCCAAGGCGGTGGATGCCTCGCCGGTCACCAAAACCGGCATGGTGATGGGCACCGCCCAGTACATCGCGCCCGAGCAGGCCGTCGGCGAGGACGCCACCTCGGCCAGTGATGTGTACTCGCTCGGCATTGTCGGCTACGAGGCGCTGGCGGGAGAGCGACCGTTCAGCGGGGACGGCGCGATCACCGTCGCCATGAAGCACGTCCGGGAAACCCCGCCACCGATGCCGACGGACCTGCCCGGAAACGTGCGGGAGCTGATCGAGATCACCATCGGCAAGGACCCGACGCAGCGCTACGCCGACGGCGGCGAATTCGCCGACGCGGTCGCCGCGGTGCGGGCCGGGCGCAGGCCACCGCCACCGCGCGGGATGGCCGCGACCGGACCGATGACCGAGGGCGCGACCCGGGTGTTGCCACCCGGACCCACGGTGATCCTGCCTTCGGCTCAGCAGGGCTACGACAACAGCGCCACCGCGCGCTACGCCCCCGCCGCCGCGGCCGGTGCGGGCGCCCGCGCCTCGGCGGGGCAGCAGGAACATTTCGGCGGTCCCGGCGACCGGGACAGCGGGGACCATCGCAAGCCTTCCGGCCAGAAGTGGATGGCCGGGCTCGGTGCGGGTGCGGTCGTGCTCGCAGCCGCGGCCGCATGGTTGCTGTTCGGCGGTGACACCAACCCGGACGGTAGCACCACCACCGGCACCTCCACGGTCGCGCCGACCACGACGCGGCAGCTGCCACCACCGGTCCCCACCACCTTCGAGCCGGAGCCGGAACCGGAACCGGAACCGTCCGCCGTCCCCCAGCCGACGATGACGCAGCCGACGACGACACCGCCGCCGACGACCGAACCAACCACCACCGAGCCGGAACCGACGACGACCGAACCCACCACCACGGAGCCGGAGCCGACGACGACGACACAACGGACCACCACTACACGGCCCCGTGTGCCGACAATCGACATACCATTGCCCGAGATTCCCGGTGCCCGAGGCCCCTCGGTCACTCCGACCGCGTCAGCGACTTATCCGCAAGGACAGCCATGACAACCCCGAAGAATCTCTCCTCCCGCTACGAGCTGGGCGAGATAATCGGGTTCGGTGGGATGTCGGAGGTGCACAAAGCGCGCGACCTCCGGCTCAGCCGTGATGTCGCGGTCAAGGTGCTGCGTGCGGACCTGGCCCGCGACCCCACGTTCTATCTGCGGTTCAAACGCGAAGCGCAGAACGCGGCCGCGCTGAACCATCCGGCCATCGTCGCGGTCTATGACACCGGCGAAGCGGAGATCGACGGCGGTCCGCTGCCCTATATCGTCATGGAGTACGTCGACGGCGATACGCTGCGCGATATCGTGCGCGGCGAAGGACCGTTGGCGCCACGCCGGGCGATGGAGGTTATCGCCGACGTCTGTGCCGCGCTGGATTTCAGCCATAAGGCCGGCATCGTGCACCGCGATATGAAACCGGCCAACATCATGATCAACCGGGCCGGCGCGGTGAAGGTGATGGATTTCGGTATCGCGCGCGCGATCGCCGATGCCGCCAACCCGATGACGCAGACCGCCGCGGTGATCGGCACCGCGCAGTATCTGTCGCCGGAGCAGGCGCGCGGCGAAACCGTCGACGCGCGCTCGGATGTGTATTCGGTCGGCTGCGTGCTGTTCGAGATCCTCACCGGAGAACCGCCGTTTACCGGTGATTCGCCGGTCGCGGTGGCGTATCAGCATGTGCGGGAGGACCCGCGGCTGCCGTCGCACGTCTACAGCGGGGTGCCACGCGAGCTCGATTCGGTCGTTCTCAAGGCGATGAGCAAGAACCCGGCCAACCGGTACCAGTCGGCGGCCGAGATGCGTGCCGATCTGATCCGGGTGCTGGGCGGGCAGAAACCCGGCGCGCCGATGGTGATGACCGACGAGGACCGCACCACCATCCTCGGTTCCGGCGAAGGGGCATCGCACGGTTATCACACCGGCGAACACGACGACGACACCGAATACGAGTACGAATACGACTCCTACGACACCTCAGCTCCGGCGAGCACGCGGCGCACCACCTACATCGCCCTCGGTGTGGCGGCTGCGGTCGCGGTGGCGTTCGGGCTGTTCTGGATGCTGCTCGGCCCGGGAAGCAAACCGGACCAGATCGCCGTGCCCGACCTGTCGAACAGTTCCATGGCGGAAGCGCAGCAGAAGCTACAGGACCTCGGCTTCCGGGTGGCGGTACAGGAGAAACCGGACGGCAAGATCGCCACCGGCAACGTTATCGCCACCCAGCCGCTGGGCGGTTCCCGTGCCGACGAGGGCAGCACCATCACCGTCCAGGTGTCCACTGGCCCGCAGCAGGTGCCGATACCGCAGCTGACCGGGCTCTCTCGGGAGCAGGCCGCGCAGAAACTGAACGCCGAGGGGTTGCAGCTGCACCCTGAGGTGGCGCGCGAGCCGTCCAGTCCCGAGAACAAGGACAAGGTGGTCGGCCAGGAGCCCTCGTCCGGTGTCGAGATGGATGCGGGCGGTATGGTCCGGGTGACCGTCGGGTCGGGGCCGGAACAAGTCCGGGTGCCCGACGTGGTGGGCCAGCAGATCGATGTGGCCGAACCGAACCTGGTGGCGAGCGCGGGTTTCGAGATCGTCATCCGTGAGGTGCCTTCAACCGAGCCGCGCGGCAAGGTGCTCGCCACAGATCCGCCGGGCGGCTCCATGGTCGACAAGGGTTCGACGATCACCGTGCAGGTTTCCGACAGTGACCGGATCACCATGCCGAGCCTGGTGGGGCTCACCGCATCGGAGGCAGTGAACAAGCTCAGGCAGGCAGGCTGGGCGGGCAGTGTGAACCAGGTTCGCCAGATCACCCAGATCACCCTCGATTCCGGTGATGTCGGCAAGGTCATCAGCCAGCAGCCCGCCGCGGGCACGACGGTCTCGACCACCAGCACGATCACGATCAACACCGGCGTGCTGCCACTCGGCCCGCCCTGATTCGTCACCGCGGTATCACGGCGGGCCGTGCTCCGGCCGCAGCTTTCAGGACAGGTCCAGGTGGCGGTTCATCGACATCGCCGCCTGGGCCAGTTCCGGCAGTTCGACCACGCCGACGCCGTGCTCGCGTAGCCGTTCGACACCGGTGCAGTTGGTTACGAATGTCGCTGGCTCCCGCCAGGCGATGACGACCCGGCCGATCCCGGCCCGCAGTATCCGGTCGGTGCACGGCAGACGCGTCGTGGTGGCGCGCTGGGTGCAGGGCTCGAGTGTGCTGTAGATGGTGGCGCCGCGCAGCAGCGGGTCGTCGGCATCGAGTTTGTTCAGCGCGGACTCCTCGGCGTGCACCTTGGCGTCGCTCTCACGGGAGTAGCCGTGCGCGATGGCGACCCCGTCGGCGACGATCACCGCGCCGACCGAGAAGGCGGTGCTGCTCGGCGGGCAGCGCCGGGCCAGCTCGATCGCCTGGTTCATCCACAGCTGGTCGGTGCTCGTCGGTGCGGTTGCTGCATGCGACTCGGGCAGCGGGGCCTGTTTGGGCAGATAGCGCAGCAGCGCGATATCTCCGATCTGCTCGGCGGAGGCCAACCGCATCCGGCGGTCCGGCCCACCGGGGAAGGCTGCCGGGTTCAGCAGGCGCGGAGCCGCCGGGTCGCCGACGAGGATCGGAGCGACGGCCAGCAGCAGTTCATCGGCCAGTTCCGCGGAAAGGAACCCGGTGAGAATGCGGGTGCCGCCCTCCACCATCAACCTGGCGATACCGCGGTGGCCGAGATCGTCGAGCAGAGCACCGAGGTCGATGTCGGCGCCGAGCGGCACGATCTCGGCGAGGCCGTCGAGCCGATCGCCCAGCCGTGCCGCACCCGCGTCGGTGGTGTAGACGAGTTTGGCACCGCCGTGATGCCAGAATCGCAGGCCGGGGTCCAGGTCCCCGCTCCCGGTGACGGCGATTTTGACCGGATATTCCGGCTTTCCCGCGGCCCGCCGGGTCGTCCGGCGGGCTTCGCTGTTCACCAGCAGTCGCGGATTGTCGCGGCGCAATGTCTCCGCGCCGATGAGCACCGCGTCGGAGTCGGCGCGCACCTGATCGACCCGATCGAAGTCGGCCTCGTTCGACAGCAGCAGCCGACGGGGGCCTGCATCGTCGATATAGCCGTCGATGCTCGCCGCAACCGACAGCAGTACAAAGGGCCGGGTCACTGGGTCACCAGTGACGCGACCTCGGCCTCCAGCATTTCGACCAGGCCTTCGGCCGGGCGTTCGCCACATACTTCCAGCCAGTTCGCCAGCATCCGGTGCCCGCCCTGAGTCAGCACCGATTCGGGATGGAACTGCACGCCGTGGATGGGCAGTTGGTGGTGGCGGAAGGCCATGACGATGCCGCTGTCGGTACGGCCGATCACGTCGAGCTCGGCGGGTAGGGTGTCTTCGACAACGGTGAGCGAGTGGTAGCGGGTCGCGGTGAACGGATCGGGCAGCCCGGCCAGCACGCCCGCGCCGATATGGAACACCTCGCTGGTCTTGCCGTGTAGTAGCTCTGGTGCGCGGGTGACCGTCGCGCCGAACGCGGCACCGATCGCCTGATGCCCCAGACAGACTCCGAGCAGCGGGGTGACTTGCCGGGCGCAGGCATGTACCAGCGGGATACTGGCGCCCGCCCGGTCGGGAGTGCCCGGCCCCGGGCTGATCAGAATGCCATCGAACTGCGCGGCCACGGTATCCGGATCGGAAAGCTCCGCGTGATCGTTGCGCCAGACCACGGCCTCCACGCCCAGCTGGCCCAGGTACTGAACCAGGTTGAACACGAAGCTGTCGTAGTTGTCGACGACCAGAACACGCATGGATTCGAGCCTACTCGGGGTGTCGCGGCCACCCGCCGCGACGTCCTATCGATTACCTGGTGGGATAGCCTTGAAAGTACGACCTGCACGCCGAATACGAGGACGTCATGCCCAAGTCGAAGGTCCGCAAGAAGACCGATTACACGATCAACCCCGCCAGCCGGACCCCGGTCAAGGTCAAGGCCGGTCCTTCTCCGGTCTGGTATGTCGCGATCATGCTCGGGTTCATGCTCGCCGGGCTGCTGTGGTTGCTGGTCTACTATCTGGCGGCCGAGCAGATCGGCTGGATGAGCGATCTGAACGCCTGGAACTTCCTGATCGGTTTCGGCCTGATGGTGATCGGGTTGATCATGACAATGCGTTGGCGATGACATCGATCGGGCTCTGACCTGCGGGTATCTCCGCTTCCAGCGCGAGCTGATTACACACATGTCATTCATGCACACCTGTGGATAAAGTTGTGGACAACTCGAGGAACGATTGGGGAAACCGATCCAGGTGCCGCCCGTGAACCCCACGCCACGCCTCTCATGGACCACACCCACACCCGCGCTCGTCGCGTGTGCCGTCGGCGGTGTCGCCATGGCCGCCGCCGCGATCTTCAGCTCCGACGCGCCGAGCCGATTGCTCGTCGGCCTGGCTGCCGTGGGGTTGCTCGGTCTGGCCGGTCTCGGGTGGCGGCAGCGGCCGCGCCTGTCGGTCCGTCCCGGTGACGATCCGCGCCTGGTGGTGCGCGGGCTGTCCGGACCCGCCACCTACTCCCGTTCCGACGTGCTACGCGCCCGGATCGTCCACTACCGCCGCCTCGGCCGCAAGGTGCCGATGCTGGAGATCGACGTGCTACACCACGGCGCCGAACGCCTGCTCATCTTCGGCCGCTGGGATCTGGGCGTCCGCCCTGACGAGGTGTACGAGACGCTGGTTGAACAACTGCGTCTTTCAGGGGACATAACCGGCCACTGATAAGCCCACCTGGCCCGCGGGTTCTATACCCACCTGGCCCACGGTTCGCCGCTCCGGTCCGACGCCTCAGATCACCCAGCAAGGCCACCCCAGTTCCGGCGCCACCTGCCGCGGCTCGAGAACGAGTAGCCAGGACCGCTACCGGCGGCAATCATGCCGGCAGGCGCCAAGGCTCGAGCTGAGCTTCCTAGTCAGCAAACACGTGCGACGGAATGGGAAGACACCGGGTGGCAGAGGTAGGCGGGCTGACGAAAGCGGCCTCTTTCGACGGCGCGGATCTCCGGGCGGCGTCGTCGTCAGGGGCGATGTTTCGCGTGAAACACTGTTTTTCGCCGCTTCGTCCGTCCGGCGCTGATACCTCACCCGGTCAACGATACGGACGCTGCCCCGATCACCCCCACCGACACCAACGCGAGCGCAGCCAGCGAGACCCAGCCGACCAATTGCGCTGCCTGCGGGGTTCTGGCCTTCAACCAACCCGGCAGGAACACCATGCCCAGGGTGGCCAGCGTGCCAGCGGCCAGACCACCGAGATGGCCCCACAGCGAGATACCGGGCAGCGAGAAGCTGATGAACACGTTGATACCGATCAGGATCAGCATGCTGTTCGCGTTCTGCCGCAGCCGGATCAGGATCACCGTGACCGCGCCGAAGGTGCCGTACACCGCGCCGGAAGCGCCCGCAGTCAGACTGTCCTGTGAAAACACCATCACCGCGGCGGAACCGCCGAGCAGCGAAACGAGGTAGACCGCCAGATACCGCGCCCGGCCGAGCACCAGCTCGATATCACGGCCCACCACATACAGTGCGAACATGTTCAGCAGCAGATGGATCGGCCCGTAGTGCAGGAAGCCGGACCCGAGGACACGAACCCAGTCGCCGGAAGCGACGGCGGGCGGATACATCACCCAGTCCAGAAACAGCGCCGAGCCCCGATAATTGTCCAGCAGATCGCGTGACTGTGCCGCGGTCGCGCCGAACACCAGTACGTTCACCGCTATCAGTGCATAGGTGACGTACGGAATCTTCACCCGGGGCGCGGCAGCCGCGGCCAACGTGCGCACCTGTGGAGCATTGCGCTGCCCGGCGCGCAGGCAGTCGACGCAGTGCTGGCCGACCGAGGCCGGGCGCAGGCATTCATGGCAGGCCGGCCTGCCGCAGCGGGTGCAGGACAAGCCGGTGGGACGATCAGGGTGGCGCATACAGACCGGCGCCGGTTGCTGAGGATTCATCGGCTCATACGTTCGGGCGCGGCGGCGCAGCTCGGTCGGCACGGAACAATCGAGGTCACGCGCACCATCGTGCCATGTTGCCCGGATGGCCGCCGTGAGCTGGGACTCTGCGCAAATCGCCTGGCTGTGTCAGAGTTGACGAATGACCTTGGGGCCCCTACATCTGTCCAGTCGTTCCCGTAACCGGCTCCTGGCCGCGGCCGCCGTCGCGGCCGCCGGTGGCGCGGCCTGGTTGGTGCGCGGCACACGTCCGAAACCGCCGGAGCCCGCCCCGACTCCCCCGCGGATCGGCTACTCCCGGGACGCGGCCGCGCCGGCCCCCGGAAGGGGAACCGGCGCGGAACACTGAGGGCGCGTTCGCTCAGCGGCTCACGGTCTTCTTGTACTGCCGCAGGGCCAGCGGGACGAACACCGCCAGGATCACGACCACCCAGATCAGGGTCGTCGCCACGGGATGCTGCATCGACCACGCATCGGATACCGGCGCGACCGGTGCGGTGTTGCCGAACAGTTCGCGTGTTGCCTGGGTCAGCGCAGAGACCGGGTTCCATTCCGCGAACAACCGGAGCACCGTGGGCAGCTCTTCGATCGGCACAAAGGTGTTCGCCAGGAAGGTCAGCGGGAAAATGACCATGAAGCTGGCATTGTTGAACACCTCAGGGGTGCGCACGATCAGCCCGACCGTGGCCATGATCCACGAGATCGCATAGGCGAACAGCAAAAGCAGCACATAGGCCAGCACCGCGTCCAGGAACGAACCGCGGATCCGCCAGCCGACAACCAAACCGGTCAGCGACATCACCACGAGGCTGACCACGTTGATCACGACATCGCTGACAGTGCGTCCGACCAGCACCGATGACGGCGCCATCGGCAGCGTCCTGAACCGGTCGATGATGCCTTTCTGCATATCCTCGGCCAGGCTGAGGCCGGTGAAGGTGGAGCCGAACACCACGGTCTGGGCGAAGATGCCTGCGATCAGGAATTCGCGGTATCCGCCTTCCAGTCCGGGCACCTTGATGGCGGTGCCGAAGATATAGGCGAACAGCAGCACGAACATGATCGGCGACAATGTGCTGAAGATCAGCACATCGGGTACCCGCTTGATCTTGATGACATTGCGCTTGGTGACGGTCAGGCTGTCGCTGATCACCATCGATGCGCGTTCGCCCAGCGAGGGGGCTTCGGCTGTGTCCACGACTGTTGCCGCCGCGGTCATCGGGCCTTTCCTTCCGTTGTTTCGAGCGGTTCCGCTCCGGTAACCGGGTCGGAGCCGTTGGTCGAGACGGTCTCGGTATCGACCGCTTCCTCCGTCTCGTGGCCGGTGAGCGTCAGGAACACATCGTCGAGCGAGGGGCGGCGCAAGCCGACATCGTGGATCTTGACCTGCCGTTCGGACAATCTGCCGATGGCGGTGACCAAGTCCTGCGAGCCATCGCCTACCGGGACGATGATCCGGCGCAGCGCCGGTTCCAGGTGGATTTCCCCGACGGCCAGCGGTGCCAGCGCCTCCTGCGCGGTACCGAGGTTGTCGGCGTGATCGACGGTCAGTTCGATCCGGTCACCGCCGATCATCGTTTTCAGCTCGTCGGCGGTGCCGCGGGCGATGACCTGGCCACGGTCGATCACCGCGATGGCGTCCGCCAAACGGTCGGCCTCCTCCATGTATTGGGTGGTCAGCAGCAACGTGGTGCCGCCAGCGACGAGTTCGTCGATGACATCCCACAGATCCAGCCGGGCCCGGGGGTCCAGGCCGGTGGTCGGCTCGTCCAGGAACAGCACCGGCGGATTGGCGACCAGCGCCCCCGCCAGGTCCAGCCGTCTGCGCATACCACCGGAGTAGCCCCTGACCGGGCGGTCGGCCGCGTCGGCGAGCCGGAATCGCTCCAGCAGTTCGCGGGCGCGTTCCTTACTGCGCCGTATTCCCATGTGGTAGAGGCGCCCCACCATTTCCAGATTCTCGAAACCGGTGAGATACTCGTCCACGGCCGCGTACTGCCCCGAAGCGCCGATTCGTGAGCGCAGCGCACGCGGGTTGCGCAGCACATCCACACCGGCGACGGTGGCGCGTCCCTCGTCGGGGACCAGCAAGGTGGTCAGAACCCGCACGGTGGTGGTCTTACCCGCGCCGTTCGGCCCGAGCAGGGCGGTGACCGTCCCCTCGGGGACGGTCAGGTCGAGCCCGTCGAGGGCGCGCAGCGAACCGTATCGTTTGACGAGACCCTCGGCGACGATTGCGTCGGGCATGTTTCTCCTGAAGTTTGTTATTTCTCGATGACGAGTTGTGCAGCGACCGAGAAGACTGGCCGCGGATCATGTGCGCTCAATCGGTCGTACGTCCGATGCAGCTGTCAGTATTGCCGGGACAACTGGCAATTTCATCTGTTTTTCTGGCCCCGGGCTACCTTCAGGCAACGAAAGGCCGCACCTCGTTCCGGAAGATGCTCGGGGGTTCCCGGATCGAGGTGCGACCGATGGGAATCATCTGGGATGCAGGGGTGTGCGGTCGCGCGTAGTCGGCTACTCGTTTCGTCGAGTACCGGTACTCGGGCACCAGGCCCGCGCTCCGCAAGGGGTCGCCCGCCACTGCGGCGGGGTGCCCGCTGAGCCGGTTTGCTTCCGTGCCGAAGTCCACACCGGCATAGTGACACCGGGGTCCGACACATTCGGCGCAAGCGATTCCGCCGCGACCTCGCGACACACTGGTGCAGGCTGTATTCCGGTGTGCTGTAAGGCGGAGAGCAGGCGGGCAGCGACTACCCGGTTGACACGACGGAAGTCGTAACAGCCTTGGGAAACACGCCGTCGGTAGCTGTATCTCCTTGTTCAGCAACCCTTTTGGCTACTACTCGGCCAACGATCCCCGCTCCCCGGCACCGGATACCGTGTTTGCCGCAATCGCACGCCAGGTACGCGATGTGAACCGCCCCAAAAAAAGTTGGAAACTCATAGTCCCGATGCACACACAATCGCGAATCTTCGCGTAGGATCGTTGGCGTCGGCCCCTCCCCCCCGGGCCGACCTTACGCGGGCCTCGGCTAACTCCCCCCCTTCGCCGAGGCCCGCTCTCATGTCCGGATGCTGTCGCGGGCCGCGAGCAACCCTGCGGCACTCATCCGCCGCCCACTGTCCGCCACGCCGCATCCGCCCGCTTGGCGCGCACCTTGCCCGCCACCCCCAGCAACGGGCGATCCCGCTCCCACCGTCGCCGGAGCACCGGGTCCACCTGCTCCCACCACGGTTCCAGTTCGCTGCTCAGCTGCTCCACCCCGGCGAAGATCCCGGTCAACGCGATATGCACCCCCGGGGAACGCGGGTCGTCGCCCTCGATTCCGCGCACCGCAGCCACCCGAGCCAGTAAACTCTCCAGCACCGATCGCGGCCAATCGGATGCCCGACCGACTCCGGTCAACCAGCCGAACACCGCCGCGAGCACATGGATGTCCTCGATCGTGCGAAAGGGTTTCAGGTAATCCAGGTAGCCGTCCCCGGACAGCGGGTCGCCCGGTGCTCGAACGAACGTGATCTCCGCATGCGGCACCTCCGGCGCAAAGGGAGTCTCGGGCAACGCGCTCACCGACACTCCCTCCGAATCTGGCCGCACCAGTACCGCGCGCAATCTGTTGCGACCGTCCGCCTGTGCTCCCGTTCCCGCAATGACGAGTAATCGGTCCGCCGATGTGCCCAGGGTCGCGAACGTCTTCCTACCGTCGACCAGCCACCCGCCGTCGTGCTCGGTCAGTGTCGTACCGATCGCTGCGGGATGAGCTCCGCCGGACTCGGTCGCGCATACCGAAACCAGCTCACCCGCCGGCAGACCGGGCACCAGCGCACGTACCGCTTCCTGATATCCGGATAGGAACGCGTAGCCGAGACGGTCGGCGGCGAATCCGCCCGCGGTCGCCGCGTCGACGGTATTCGCGAATCGGGCGCGAGCGATCCGATGCCGGGCCCATGCATCGTTGATATCGATGGGGGGAGCTGCGTGTGGGGAAGCGGAGAGCAGATGGTCCAGTACACATTCCACCCTCGCAACGTATCCGCCGATGCCGGTCGCCGAGGCGCCAATGCGGTAACGCCTACCGGAAACACGACGCGCAATAGTGAGATGCTTCGAGTATCATCTTCTCATCTTGTCTATATCGCCGATCAAGGAAGATCAGCATGACCGCATCCCTCGAGGGCAGCAACGCCACCGACACCACCGGCACACCCACCCTTCCGCCCCGCCGCCCGTTCGGTCCCGGCAGCCGGACCTGGGAAGAGACCGGCCTGATCACTTTCTCGCTCACCGCGGGCGCGGCGTTCCTGCTGCAGACGATGGAGCCGACCATCTCCGCCGTGGTCGACGAGTACTCCACCTTCCGCACCGATCCGATCGGTCGCGCGGTGCGCAGTATCTCCGCGGTAATGATGTGGACCTACGGTGGCGAGGAGGCACTCACCGAAACCGAGCGGCTGCGCAAAATGCACGCAGGTCTCAACACCACCGACGCAAGCGGCGTCGAGCACAAGGCGTTGTCCAGCGGTCCGTGGGCCTGGGTGCTGCACACAGGGACCTTCGCCTTCAGTGAGAACGCCAAGTACTTCTCCCGCCGCCCGCTCACCGCGGCACAAAAGGAGGAGTACTACAGGGAAACGCTGCAGTTGATGCGTAACTTCAGGGTGCCACCCAAGGAACTGCCTCCGACCTACGCCGAGTTCGAGAAATTCTTCGCCGATCAGGTGGAAAACCATCTGCAGGCCACCCCCACGGCCCGCGACTATCTGAAGGTGATCCGGACCATCGCCCCGCCCACAGGGATGCCGCGCGTACTGTCTCCGCTGTGGCGGCTGGCCGCCGAACCGTTCGGCCGAATGCAATACTTCGTCACCGTCGGCACCACCCCCGAGGCCGCCCGACGCAAACTCGGGCTGGCCTGGAGCGAATCCGACGAACGTAAACTGCGCGCGCTCGGCTGGGTGTTGGCCCGGCTGGTCCCGTTGCTACCGGAACGGCTGCGCTACTTCCCCATCGCCTATGAAGCCCGGCGCCTGGAACGGGATAAAGCCAAGCTGCGCAAGGCGATCGATATGCGGCCGATCTGACGGAAAACCCACCAGCCCCACTGACGTGGCCGCCGAACCCAGTCGGCGGCCACGTCCGCTTACCCGGAATCAGGGCCGCACACTGAGCGCCTCAGCACCCCTGGCGCGGACCGTACTGGTGAAGTCGACGGGCTGTCCGGCGACCAAGGTCTTGTACCCGGTGGTGTCGATACTGGTGTACTCGACGAACACCTGGTCGGTGCCGTCGTCGGGCTGGATATAGCCGAACCCTTTCTCCGCATCGAACCACGCCACGGTTCCATGCCGCCACGACGCAGGCTCCCGCGACGAACGGGGCCGTGGATACGGGTCGGGCCTGCGCCGAACGGACATGTCAGCCGCCGTCACGCCGCAGCGCTGGGCCGGGGCCGGTCGTGCATGATGTGATCCCACCATTCGTTCAACGGGCTCGGGTCGGGCCAGATGACCGGCGCTTCACCCGGGCGGTCTTCGATCTGCTGGAAGTTCTTTTCGGTTGCACTCTTGTGTATCGCCATTTCGGAAGCGGGCATAACTCGACGTCTCCCCAACTCACTCCATACACTTGGTCGGCAGATAATCTGCACCACAGGATACAGATTTCATTTATCATCTGCCATCGCGCAACGCAACCACCTACAATCAGCAAACCTGGTCCCGTTGACATCCGATCAACAGAGAAGTAGCGAGGAGTGAATGGATCAGCAGCGCGGCTCCGGGCAGCATCTGCCTGCGCCCGACCAGGCGGTTTATGGTATTTCAGTGGCCGCGGGCCTGGCCGGTATCGGGGTGCAGACCCTGCGGCTGTACGAACGTCACGGACTGCTCACCCCCGCCCGTAGCGACGGCGGCACTCGCCGCTACAGCGGAAACGATTTGGCCCGGCTGGAGCGGATCACCGCCCTGGTCGCCGCAGGCGTGAATCTGGCCGGTATCGGCCGCATCCTCGACCTGGAAGACGCTAACGCCGACCTGCACGCCGACAACAACCGGCTACGCAACGACAACGCGAACCTGCGCGAAAAGCCGTAGCCGTACCTTTTCGCCGCCGCCTTCGAGACCTGGCAGCGCGCGAATGGTTGCAGCTGATCTTCCCTGCCACACTGTGGCTATGGGTTTGGCAGCACATCTGGAGAAACTGGGCCGCCCGTTGGTCGAGGCACAGCTCACGCACCCCACGGTGGCAGGGATCGCCGACGGTACTCTGCCGGAAGCGGTCTTCCGGTCCTGGCTGGAGCAGGACTACCTGTATCTGCTCGACTATGTGCGGGTGTTCAGCAGGCTGGCCTGGCAGGCTCCCGCTGACCATCTGGGCGATCTGGTCGACCTCGCGCATGCCACCTATCACGAGGAACTGTCGCTGCACCGCGGCCTGGCTGCCGAGTTCGGGGCCGATCTCGACGGGGCGACCAAGGGCCCGGCCTGTGTGGCGTACACGTCTTTTCTGCTGGATTCGGCCGCGGATTACGCCGAGGGATTGGTGGCGCTCTACCCGTGCATGTGGGGATATTCGACGCTCGGTGGCATCCTCGCCCAGAACCCGCCGGCTGATCCCCGGTATCGCCGATGGGTCGACACCTATGCCGATCCTGATTTCGCCGCACTCGCCCGCCGCTGCGCCCAGATGATCGACGAAACCACCCTCGACTCGGAGCGTGCTGAAGAACTGTTTCGTGCGGCCATGGCCCACGAACACGCCTTCTGGGATGTGCCGGTGCGCTCGGCCTCTCCCCAGGCAAACCTGGGGAGCATGCCCTGACCTGCGTTCTTTGTGGAGCCTAGGGGAATCGAACCCCTAACCCCTGCCTTGCAAAGGCAGTGCTCTGCCAATTGAGCTAAGGCCCCGTGCCGGAACACGATTGCGTGATCGCGTTGCGCGAGCGGAACAGTACCGGTTCGGTGAGCACAGCGTCAAATAACGGTATCTGGCGCTCGCCCGTGCCCGGCCACCGGTCCGAGCGCCCGCGAAGGGGTGAACCGGCAGCCGAGGCACCGGTTGTCAGCGCGTGGTGACCTCGTGCCAGAGGTCTGCGTCATTGCGCTGACGCAGCTTGTTGATGCCGACGAGAACTGCAACCACAACACCGATGGTCAGAAGAATTTTCATACTCCCCACCCTAGTGCGCTGGACCACAAGCCAGAACTCAGTCTGCCGACGAGCAAAGCACCGACATGTTGTGGGGTGACCGCCCGCCAGCCGCCGACGCCCGGGCTTGTCGGCGGCGGGAATATACGTATGCTGTGCGGGCCGTTCGAGAACGGGTGTCTCTTGATCGGAAACACTTGGGGAGATACCAGGCCGGGCTCTGACGAATCGAGCGCGGTTTGTGATGAGAATCAGGGATTCAGTGGGTGGGCCTAGGAGGACTTGAACCTCCGACCTCTTCGTTATCAGCGAAGCGCTCTAACCGCCTGAGCTATAGGCCCGTGTGCCAGCGTCAATTGTCAACCGCTGCCGATCAGAGAGATTACCTTACGCGGTTGCCGAAGACCAAAACGGCCGGTACCAGCTCCGGAGCGAGCGATACCGGCCGTATCGGCACAGGCTAGTCCGGGTCGGCCAGGGTGACCTGGATGCCGCCGACCATATCGCAGCACTGGTTGTAGATGAACGTGCCGACCGTGGCCAACGCGGTGAACAGCACCACATTGATCAAACCGATCACGCCGGCGTAGCCGAACACCGCCCCGGCATCGACCAGGCCTGCCGAACCGCTGTCCTGAGAGACCATTTCCGTGAAGGTGGTGTTCAGCCGCTCCCAGACGCCCATACCCTCGAGCACGAGATAGAGCAGACCGACCGCGAGCATCCACACAAAGAACATGGCGACGCTGATCACCAGGGTGATCTTCAATGTCGACCACGGATCGATGCGGCGCACCTGGACGGTCGCCCGCAGCGGCTCGCCGCTGGCGCTGGCCTGTGCCACCGCAACCGGTACCGCGGGCGATACCGGCCCCTGCGGTCCTGGCCCCTGCGTCTCCTGGGGCAGCGGATGCCGGATCTCGGACAGATCGGGCATATCCTTGACCAGTTCCGGACGCGCGATGCTGCGGGTCGGGCCGTCGAGGCCGACCGACTTCACCATGGCCGCCTCTTTACGCGCCGCCTTCGCCGCCAGATCGGCGGTGGTGCGGGCGTTGGTGAGACCACCGCCCAGGCCGACCGAATTCGACTGCGGACGTGCCCCGGACACCGGCGTGTGACCGGGCCGCTGCAGATTGGACTGCGGTTCCCGTTGCGGCAGCTGCGACCAGCCCTCCTGATACCTGGACTGGCCGCCACCGTTCCCGTTGGATCCACCCTGGGGCGCGCCGGCGTTCATCCGGGCGGTCGTCTGATCGGCGGGAGTCCGGCCGTCGCCCGCGGGCTGTCCCGGCCCTGACTCCGGCCCTGACTCCGGCCCTGGGTGCGGCCGATCTCCGCCCATCGACTGCTGCCCGCCGCCGTTCCCCCCGGTCCGGCCGCCGCCCGGGCCCGGCTCGGGGGCGGAGATACCGGCGGGATCCGAACCCTGGCCCTGGGGGGCTTCGGGCGCGCCGCCGGACGGGTTACCGCCGGGCTGCCCGTCTCGGGACGGCTCGTTCTCCGCACTGCCGCCCGGTTGCTGGATCGGCCGCGGCGGAATCGGTGACGGTGCAATCCTTTCGGTGACGCCGTTCGTCTGCTGCCGCTCGTCGTTCGGCTGATTCGGAGTGGTCAATGGGAATCCTCGGATCCGTTCGTTGCCGCCGCTATGTAACTACTGAACTACTGCTCGGAAGAACCGCTGACGCCGTCGATCTGTTCGGGCTCGTCGGCATTGCGCGCGATCGCAAGCAAGGTATCGCCCTCGGCGAGGTTCATCAATCGCACGCCCTTGGTTTGCCTGCCCGCCTTGCGAACCTGCCGCGCCGCCGTGCGGATGACGCCACCGCTGGAAGTGATCGCGTACAACTCGTCGTCGTCGTCGACGATGAGCGCGCCGACCAGCGTGCCACGTCGCGTGTCGTACTGAATAGTCAAGACGCCTTTGCCGCCGCGGCCCTGAGCCGTGTACTCCTCGATCGCGGTCCGCTTTGCGTACCCGCCTGAGGTCGCGACCAGCAGATAGGTGCCAGCACGAACGACGTTGAGCGACAACAGCTCGTCCTCGGCATTGAACCGCATACCCTGTACACCCGAGGTGGCACGGCCCATCGGGCGCAGCGCTTCGTCGGTCGCCGAGAAACGGATCGACTGCCCCTGTGCCGATACCAGCAGTAGATCGTCATCGGCCGAGCACAGCACCGCACCGACCAGTTCGTCGTTATCACGCAGGTTCACCGCGACGATGCCGCCGCTGCGGTTGGAATCGAAATCCGACAGCCGCGACTTCTTCACGAGACCATTCTTGGTGGCGAGCACCAGATATGGGGCGTCTTCGTAGGATTTGATCCGAATGATCTGGGCGATCTTCTCGTCCGGCTGGAAGGCCAGCAGGTTCGCCACATGCTGACCGCGCGCCGTCCGGTTGGCTTCGGGCAGCTCGTAGGCCTTGGCCCGGTACACCCGGCCCTTGTTGGTGAAGAACAGCAGCCAGTCGTGGGTCGAGGTGACGAAGAAGTGCTTGACGATATCGTCCTGCTTGAGACCAGCGCCCTGTACGCCCTTACCGCCGCGTTTCTGGCTGCGGTACAGGTCGGTTTTGGTGCGCTTGGCGTAGCCGGTCTCGGTGATGGTGACGACTACGTCCTCACGGGCGATCAGATCCTCGTCGGCCACATCGCCGTCGGCAGCGACGATCTGGGTGCGCCGGTCGTCGCCGTACTTCTCGACGATCTCGGCCAGTTCGTCGCGCACGATGGCACGCTGGCGTTCCGGCTTGTCCAGGATGTCCTTCAGATCGGCGATCTCGGCCTCCAGCTTGGCCAGTTCGTCGACGATCTTCTGCCGTTCCAGCGCCGACAGCCTGCGCAGCTGCATATCCAGGATCGCGGTGGCCTGGATTTCGTCGATATCCAGCAGCTCCATCAGGCCGGTGCGCGCGGTTTCGGTGTTGGCCGAGCGCCGGATCAGCGCGATGACCTCGTCGAGCGCGTCCAGCGCCTTGACAAGACCACGCAGGATATGGGCCCGTTCCTCGGCCTTGCGCAGCAGGTAGCGGGTGCGCCGGATGATGACGTCGAGCTGATGGTTCACATACAGCCGGATCATCTGGTCCAGCCGCAGCGTACGTGGCACACCGTCGACGATCGACAGCATGTTCGCGCCGAAGCTGGTCTGCAGCTGGGTGTGCTTGTACAGGTTGTTCAGCACGACCTTGGCGACGGCGTCACGTTTGACGGTGACGACGATACGCAGACCGACCCGGTCGGAGGATTCGTCGTGGATATCCGAGACACCGGCGATCCGGCCGTCCTTGACCTGTTCGGCGATCGCGTTGATGAAGTTGTCGGTGTTGACCTGATAGGGCAGCTCGGTGATGACGATGGTGGTACGCCCACGGGCGTCCTCCTCGATCTCCACTACACCGCGCATCTTGATGGAGCCGCGACCGGTGGTGTAGGCATCGTGGATACCCTGAGTGCCGACGATCAGGCCCGATGTCGGGAAGTCGGGTCCCTTGATCCGCTCCATGCAGGCGGCGAGGGTGGCTTCCTCGGCCGCTTCGTGATTGTCCAGCGCCCAGTAGACCGCTTCGGCCAGCTCGGTGAGGTTGTGCGGCGGGATGTTGGTGGCCATACCGACCGCAATGCCGTTGCTGCCGTTCATCAGCAGATGCGGCACCCGGCTGGGCAGGACAACCGGTTCCTGGGTCTTACCGTCGTAGTTGGGGATGAAATCGACCGTTTCGTGGTCGATTTCGCGCAGCATCTCCATTGCCAGCGGCGTGAGCCTGCACTCGGTGTAACGCATGGCGGCCGCACCGTCGTTGCCCCGGCTGCCGAAGTTGCCCTGACCGTCAACCAGCGGATACCGCATGGTCCATGGCTGCGCGAGACGCACCAGCGTGTCGTAGATGGCCGTGTCGCCGTGCGGGTGGTAGTTGCCCATGGTCTCGGACACCGGGCGGGCCGACTTCACATAGCTGCGGTCGGGCCGGTGGCCGTTGTCGTACATCGCGTACAGAATCCGGCGATGCACCGGTTTGAGGCCGTCGCGAACTTCGGGCAGCGCGCGGCCCACGATCACGCTCATCGCGTAATCGATGTAGCTGCTCTGCATTTCCTGGTTGATATCGACCGGTTCGATCCGGTCGCCCGCGCCGTCCGGCGGCAGGGTGATGTCGGTCATGGGGTCTCCTTACCCGGGAGGAAGTTCAGCGGCCCGACCGCGCGGGGGCGGGCCTGCGCGATCGGGGGCACCGGCCTGAAGCTAGGCGTATCTGCGCCTTCGCTGTCGGCCATGCGCGCGATTACACGTCGAGGAAGCGGACATCCTTGGCGTTTCGGGTGATGAAGCTGCGGCGCGCTTCCACGTCCTCACCCATCAGGACGCTGAACAGCTCGTCCGCGGCAGCCGCATCGTCGAGCGTCACTTGACGAAGCACGCGCACCGCCGGGTCCATCGTGGTCTCCCACAGCTCCTTCGGGTTCATCTCACCGAGACCCTTGTAGCGCTGGATACCGTCGTCCTTGTTGATCTTCTTGCCTGCCGCAAGGCCCGCCTCGAGCAGTCCGTCGCGCTCGCGGTCGGAGTAGGCGAACTCCGGTTCGCTGCGCTGCCACTTGAGCTTGTACAGCGGCGGTTGTGCCAGGAAAACGTGGCCCTGTTCGACCAGCGGGCGCATGAACCGGAACAGCAGGGTCAACAGCAGCGTGGAGATGTGCTGACCGTCGACGTCGGCATCGGCCATCAGCACGATCTTGTGATAGCGCAGCTTGTTGATATCGAACTCGTCGTGGATACCGGTGCCGAACGCGGTGATGATCGCCTGGACCTCGTTGTTCTTGAGGACCTTGTCGATTCGAGCCTTCTCGACATTGATGATCTTGCCGCGCAACGGCAGGATCGCCTGGTACATCGAATCGCGTCCGGATTTGGCCGAGCCGCCTGCGGAGTCGCCCTCGACGATGTAGATCTCGGACTTGCTCGGGTCCTTGGACCGGCAGTCGGCCAGCTTGCCGGGCAGACCACCCAGATCGGTGGCGCTCTTGCGGCGCACCAGCTCGCGCGCCTTACGTGCGGCGACCCGAGCCTGCGCCGAGGACACCGCCTTGTTCACGATGGTCTTCGCATCGGCCGGGTTGGCCTCGAACCAGTGCGTCAGATGCTCGTTGCAGGTGCGCTGCACGAACGACTTCACCTCGGTGTTACCGAGTTTGGTCTTGGTCTGGCCCTCGAACTGCGGTTCGCTCACCTTCACGCTGACGATCGCGGTGAGACCTTCGCGGATATCGTCGCCGGTGAGGTTGCCGTCCTTTTCCTTGAGCAGCCTCTTGTCCTTGGCGTACCGATTGACGACCGTGGTCAGCGCCGCGCGGAAGCCCTCTTCGTGAGTGCCGCCCTCATGGGTGTTGATGGTGTTGGCGAAGGTGTGCACCGATTCGGAGTAGCTGGAGTTCCACTGCATGGCGACCTCGAGCTCATGCCCGGTGCCCTTACCGGTGAACCCGACAACGGAGTTGTGGATCGGCGTTTTTGTCCGGTTGATATGGCGAACGAAGTCTTCCAACCCCCCGGGGTAGTAGTAGGTGCGGGTTTTCACCTTCGGCTCGGCCTGCGGTTCGCCGTCCTCGGCGTGCTTGGGTGCTTCGGCGATCTCGCTGACCACCTCGTCGGTGACCTCGGCCTCGCTGACCCGCTCGTCGGTCAGCACGATGGTCAGTCCCTTGTTCAGGAACGCCATCTCCTGCAGTCGACGGGAAACGGTCTCGAAATTGTAGGCGGTGGTCTCGAAGATCTCCGGATCGGCCCAGAACCGGATCGTGGTGCCGGTCCTTGTAGTCGGCTCGCCCTTGACCAGTTTGCCGGGACTGGAGTCCTTGTAGGTCTGACTCCAGTGGTAGCCATCGCGGTCGATCTCGGCTTCCAGCCGCGTGGACAACGCGTTGACCACGGAGATACCGACCCCGTGCAGACCGCCGGAAACCGCGTAGGAGTCCGAGTCGAATTTGCCGCCCGCATGCAGCTGGGTCATGACGACTTCGATGGTCGGGATGCCTTGGGCGTGCATTCCCACCGGGATACCGCGGCCGTCGTCGACCACCTCGACCCCGCCGTCGGCAAGGAGAGTGACCTCGACCCGGGTGGCGTATCCGGCCATCGCCTCGTCGACGGAGTTGTCCACAACCTCCTGGATCAGGTGGTGCAGACCGCGCTCGCCGGTAGAGCCGATGTACATGCCCGGGCGTTTGCGAACCGCCTCGAGCCCTTCCAGGACGGTAATGGAGGAGGCACCGTAGTCCTGATTGGCCGATGTCGCCTTGTTCGAGCCCGATGCGTTGGAGTCTTTGGCAGCCACTGGTCGGTAGCTCTCCTTACTTGCTGATCCCCGGCGCGGCGAACGGACAGCACGCGTGAGCCCGGACCATGAGGCGCTCGAGGTTTCCTGGCTACTCGAGATTCGCGGTCCACGCGCGGGCTGTGCACAACGCGCCGAAGGTATCGCCGCTAGTTACGTCACCATCTTACTTGCCCGCCCAACTTACAGCGCACCTACGACACCCCTGGCGGCTTCCAGAAGGGGAGAAATCGGATCGGCACGGGTCGGATCCGCCTCGCGGCGGTTTCAGCCCATCTGTGATGACGTGAGAGATCCGTTGCGCGCCGCCGCGTCCCGAACCTGTCAGCGCGCGCCCGGACCACGCCCCGCGTCGACCCGATCGGCGAACTCGGCGGTGAACCGAGCCAGATCGGCCGCATGGGAGAACGGCGACCAATGCCGGGCCGCGATCTCGCGACGAGTGAGGTCACGCACCCAACGATCCGCCTCCGCGTAGACCAGCGGCCGCACCGCACGATCTCCGGTGGACACGATCAGCTGCACCGGAACCTCGATCGGCCGCGGCCGGGGACGACGCATCCGGGGGCGGATATTAGCGCGATACAGCGCCAACCCATTGATCATATCGTCACGCAGCGTCGGCGCTGTACGCACCAGGGCGGGATCCAGACCGTCGAAGAAGGCCAGGAAGTCCGGCCACCGCCGCGCCAGCGCGTTAAGCGCCGGGTTCGGCAGGCCGGGGACCTGGAAGGCAAACGTATACGCCGAGGCCACACCCTGGGTGATGGTGTTCCGCAGCCGCTCCCAGGAGACCGGCCCGCGCAGGTATGCACCGAGGAAGTCGAGGTTCGGCCCGGAAACCGAGGTGTAGGAGGCGAGCACCGATTCGGCGTCCAGCGCGGCGGCCAGCTCCCAGCCAAGCACCGCACCCCAGTCATGGCCGAGCATATGTACACGCTGCCCCGGCGCGACAGCAGCTGCGACCGCCCGGACATCGGCAGCGAGTTCTTCGATGCGGTAGGCGGCGATGTCGCCGGGAACCGTGCTCGCGCCGGCGCCACGGTTGTCGAAGGCGATCACCCGATAGCGATCGGCCAGCAGACCGGCCACCCCACCCCAGAGCAGGTGGGTATCCGGCCACCCGTGCACCAGCAGGATGGGCACACCGGAAGGATTACCGCATTCGAAGACTGCGAGTTCGACACCACCCCGGCGGACGGTGGTACTCGGTTCGATAGGGAACGGATCAGCGATCATCGGTCAACCCTCTCGGTCGGCAAGCCGGAGCCGTTCCACGTGAAACCCCTGCTCCAGTGAACGGATGCGCGCTTCGACCGCGGCGAGCGTTCCTATGCGGCCGCCACGATGCGAACTCGTCCAGTCAATGTAACACCGAGTATCAGATAACTGCTATAGGGACGCGCCGAGACGACGGGCTGTCGCCGCACCTGGAACCGGCAGGACATCACCCCAGCAACATTCCCACAATGTCCTCGGTATCGACCTCCGCAACAGCACATTTGTCAGCCGCGAACCCGTGGCGAACCCAGCCACACGGGGAGCCGCAGGAAAGGAACTGCGTCGCGCCTGGCTCGAACACCGCAGCAGCTTGCGCTACCCATAGGTGTCCCGAGGGCCGCGGCCCTTGATATGCCGGTCACCCTTACGCCAACTGGGCGCGGCCGGGCCGGAGATGCGCAGCGAGGTCACCACACCGTTGCCTACCGCGGCATTGATCTTGGCCAGGATCTGTTTCTGCAGCATGCGCAGCTGAGTGGCCCATGCCGTGGATTCGGCGGCGATGCTGAGCACCCCGTCCTCCAGCTTGACCGGGGTAGCGTGCGCAGCGATGTCCTCGCCGACGACGCCCGCCCACCGGCCGAAAACCATCCCCTCGGCGACCTTGGTGGACCAGCCCCGGCTACGGGCGATCGAACCGGCCAGCGTGGACAGCAGCTGGGGATCACGGTCGTCGGGGCGGGCACCGGACCAACCGCTGCGGCGCCGGGCCCGACCGGTACGCAGGGAGCGACGGGGCGACGAGCGTCCCTGGCCGACGGATTTGCCACTGGCCCGCGCCGCGGCACGGGCTTCTTCCAGCGCCCGCCGGGCCAGGTCGACCCCGCGCAACGGCGGCTCCGTCCCTGGATCCGGCTGCTCCGTCATCGCTGCACTCCACTCACCTGTTCGACTTATCCCCAGTTCTGGGCGGTTTTTCCCCAGGCTGTGAGCTCACGCCGACCACCCGGCGACGCGGGCTACGCAACCGCATCCCTCCTCGGGGTAATCTCCCATACCCCCAGGTCATAGCGCTTTTTGGAGGAAGAGACTCGAACGCGGCGACTCACCTAGTACGATGCGGCGCGGCGGAACCGGTGACCAGGCAAGACAAGTTATCCACAGGCTGTTGACAACTTTCACCAGCGCGCACCAGGCCCGCCCGTGCCGACGCGATGGCTCACTTTACGTTATCCGGCGCTCGCCGCAACCATCCGCGATACCCGGTGTTCGGCGGGACCCACAGTGCTCACCGACATGGTCGCTCCGGTCAGCTCGGCAGGCACGTCCTCGGGCACCGCGGCCGTGATCAGAACCTGCTCGGCATCGGCGGCCACCCGTGCCAGCGCCTGCCTGCGGCGGCGATCGAGTTCGGCGAACACGTCATCGAGCAGCAGCACCGGTTCGGCGGCGGTGGCGCGCAGCAGCTCGAATGCGCCGAGGCGCAGCGCGAGCGCGAACGACCATGATTCGCCGTGGCTGGCGAACCCCTTCGCAGGCGCGGCACCGAGTAACAGATCCAGTTCGTCGCGGTGCGGGCCGACCAGGCAGACCCCGCGCTCCAGCTCCTTCGGCCTGGCCGCGGCCAGCTCACGCAACACGATGGCTTCGAGCGCCTCGACATCGTCCGGGCGTGGTTCACGGGTGGGCTCGAGGAACTCGGTGGGCAGCGTCGAGCTGCGGTATCCGATTGCAGCCGGGCGCGATTCCGGCGCGATCGCGGCGTATGCCTGGGCAAGATAGGGGTGTAGGTCGTGCACCAGCCGCAGCCGCTCGGCCAGCAGCACCGCGGCATGGCAGGCCAAATGGCCGTCCCAAACGTCGAGGGTGCTCAGATCCGCTGTCGATTTAGCGTGGCGCCCCGCGGTTTTCAACAGCGCCGAACGCTGCCGCAGTACGCGTTCGTAATCGCTGCGGACCGCGGCCAGCCGCGGCAGCCGGGCTGTGCACAGCTCGTCGAGGAAGCGTCTGCGCTCCCCTGGGTCGCCGCGGACCAGTGCCAGATCCTCCGGGGCGAACAGGACGGTGTGCAGGATCCCGAGAATCTCCCGCGGCCTACGCACTGGCGAACGGTTGATCTGGGCGCGGTTGGCCGCGTTCCGGTTCAGTTCCACGTCCACCCGAAGTTCCCGGCCGGTGTTCACCACTACGGCACCGATTCTCGCTCGTTCGGCTCCCATCCGGATCAGTGGCGCATCCGCAGCTACCCGGTGCGAACCGAGACCGGACAGGTAACCGGCCGCTTCCAGCAGGTTCGTCTTTCCGTTACCATTCGCCCCCAGGAAAACGGTTGCCCCTGTGGATAACTCGATATCGGCATGCTCCCAGGATCGGAAGTCTCGCAAGGTCAGCGCCCTGATATGCATCCGTCAGACCATTCCACAGGTTGTCACAGAGTTATCCACAGCTGTGGACAACTTACTGTGGCCCGCAGCAGTTTCCGTGGTTGCGCACAACCACGCAGGCGGAAATGTCACCGAACGAGCAGACACGACAACATATCTCGAACGGATCAGCAACGACGCCGTTACCGCGGCGGGTGTCGCACGCATCACCCACGCCGTGCTCAGCCCGGCAGCCGGACCGGCATCAACAGGTAGACGTAGGGGCTCTCCAGGGCCGCGTAGGCGCCGGAATCGAGCACCTGCGGATCCTCCTCGCCTGCAGGCAGCAGCACCGCAGGCCGACTCGACGTGGTGAAACCGAACGTGACCCGATCGGAGTGCAGCGCCGAAAGACCGTCGGTCAGGTAGCCGGGGTTGAACGCGATGGTCAACGGTTCGCCGCGGAAATCCGCCGACAGCCATTCCTCGGCGCGGCCTGCGTCGTCACCGCCCGCCGACAGCAGCAGGCCCTCCCCGGAGAACTCCAGCCGCACCTGCGCGCCGCGCTCGGCGACCAGGGCAACACGTTTGATCGCGTCGCTGAGCGCCGACACCTCCAGGGTCGCTATCGACGTGTGTTCTTTCGGTAGCAGTTGGCGGAACTTGGGGAATTCCGCGTCGAGCAGCCGGGTGGTGGTCCGCCTGCCCCCGTTGACGATACCGAGCAGGCCATCCGCACCCGAACCAGTCCCGAGTGACAACTGGACCGGCGCATCCGACGGTCCGAGGGTTTTGGCCGCTTCGGACAGGGTGCGGGCAGGGATCAGCACGGCGGTCTCGATATCGGTGCGTGTGGGCTGCCATTCGATATGCCGCACCGCCAGCCGGAACCGGTCGGTTGCGGCGAGCACCACCTGCGGCCCCGCGATCTCGACCCGGATACCGGTGAGCATCGGCAGGGTGTCGTCCCGGCCCGCTGCGACCGCGACCTGACTCACCGCCCCGGCGAACACCTCGACGTTGAGCTCACCGCTCTGCTGCGGCACCTCGGGAAGCTGGGGATAGTCCTCGACCGGCATGGTGGGCAGGGAGAACTTCGCACTGCCGCAGCTGATCAACACGCGGGTACCGTCGACCGACACATCCACAGGCTTGTTCGACAGTGCTTTGGTGATATCGGCGAGCAGCCGCCCGGAAACCAGCACCTGGCCCGGGCCCGCGACCTCCGCCGCGACACGCATCTGCGCCGATACCTCGTAGTCGAAACCGGAGACGGTCAGCCCGTCCTCGTCTGCGACCAGCAGAACCCCGCCCAGGACTGGAACCGGCGGACGCGACGGCAGACTGCGCGCGACCCACGCGACCGATTCCGCGAAATCCTCCCGGGCGACCCGAAACTTCATGCTCGCAAGCTCCATCGCCCGACTGTCCTCTCCCGTTCCGTGTTCTGTGCGGCCGGATTCTGCTGGATAAGCCGTCTGGGAAGTGTGGCACAGACGACCGACACCAAACGGTACCGCGTGCGTGGCCGGTCCTCGGCCCGACCCTCCGATCCACGCGTGGTACTCCGCGGTTACGGACACGGTATCGGCTCATGTCCTCCCACACCGCTCGGCGGGGCCGCCGGACCAGGTTCCATGCCCGCTCCTTGCCCGGATCGGTCGCGGTCCGGGTCGTGAGCTTCGCCGAGAACTTCTCCACAACGCCTGTTTTTTACAGAGATCTATTAGAAGAAGAACTGAAGTAGTAGTAGGGGCTGTGGAAACTGTGGATTTCGCCCATACCTGCAGTTCGTACGGCGTGGCGGCGTGTGGATGACCTGGGGATGACTCGAGGATGAACTGTGGACAGCTGTGGAGAACCAAAAGTTGTTCAACATCCATCCTCGAGTTGTCCTCGAGTTGATCCACAGTTTTGGCCGGGTTGTGCACACTGTGCATCAATCGGTGGACAACCTGTGGATTCCTCGAGGAATCCACAGGAATTCCTCGAGGAATCCACAGGCTGTTTCCGACGACACAGCAGGTCAGGACCTGTGGAGAAGTTGGCCTGTGGAAACTGTGGATAGATCGGCTGTGGATGGATGTGGGACAGACCGATCGCAGGGGTGTGGACAAACCGGTGGACAACCTGTGGATAACTTGTGGATACCCTGGGGAATCCATCACTCCTGGATACAGATATCCCCAGGCCAGGACCGTGTTCCTGCCTGGGGATGAATCAGTGGGAGCGTTGTTTGATCCGGGCTGTGAGTTCTTGCACCTGGTCGTAGACTCGGCGGCGCTCGGTCATCTCCTTGCGGACCTTCTTCTCCGCGTACATCACCGTGGTGTGGTCGCGCCCGAACGCCTGGCCGATCTTCGGCAGCGATAGATCGGTGAGCTCACGGCACAGATACATCGCGATCTGCCTGGCCTGCGCCAGCGGCCTGGCCTTACCGGGGCCGGTGAGGTCCTCCATATTGGTGTTGAAGTACTCAGCGGTGACCGCCATGATCGTCGCAGCCGTGATCTCCAAGGCGGCCGTCTCGGGCATCAGATCCCGCAACACGACCTCGGCCAGGGACTGATCCAGCGGCTGGCCGTTGAGCGAGGCGAAGGCGGTGACCCGGATGAGCGCGCCCTCCAGCTCGCGGATATTGCGTTCCACCCGGCTCGCGATCAGCTCGAGCACATCGTGCGGAACATCGAGCCGGTCCATCCGCGCTTTCTTGCGCAGAATGGCGATCCGGGTCTCTAGCTCCGGTGGCTGCACATCGGTGATCAGCCCCCACTCGAAGCGGGTGCGCAGCCGCTCCTCCAGGGTGGCCAGCTGTTTGGGCGGCCGGTCCGAGGACACCACGATCTGCTTGTTCGCGTTGTGCAAGGTGTTGAAGGTGTGGAAGAACTCCTCCTGGATGCCTTCCTTGCCCTCGATGAACTGGATGTCGTCGACCAACAAGATGTCGGTCTCCCGGTAGCGGCGCTTGAAGGCCACCTTGCGGTCGTCGCGCAGACTGTTGATGAAGTCGTTGGTGAATTCCTCGGTCGACACGTACTTGACCCGCATTCCGGGGAACAGCCGCTGGGCGTAGTGGCCCGCCGCATGCAGCAGGTGCGTTTTGCCCAGACCGGAGGCGCCCCAGACGAACAGCGGGTTGTATGCCCGCGCGGGTGCCTCGGCGATCGCCACCGCAGCGGCGTGTGCGAACCGGTTGGAGGCGCCGATCACGAACGTTTCGAAGGTGTATTTGGCGTTCAGGCTCGCCGATGGGGTGGCAGGGGCGGTGTTTTCCTGCGATTTGCTGAAATAGGTCGGCCAAGAGTCGCGGACGTTGACGACCGCTTCCTCGCCCGGATTCTCCCGAGTTCCCAACTCCGCACCGGGTTCGCGGACCGATTCACGCAGAGAGTCGCGCACCGGATCGTGCCCGCTCGACAACATGGTCGTCTCCGTATCGTCCGCAGCAGGCTGTTCCCGGACTGCATCGACGGGACCGTGCAGCGGGAGCGGTTCAGGCGCAAACAACGACTCCTGTGCAGCCGCCTGATCGCGCCGGGGCGGCAGACCGGGCTCATGACGCGCGCCGGCGAGCGGGTGGGTTGCCTGCCTGAGCGGTGCCGGGCCGTCGCTCCCCGGACCCGGATACTCCCCGTAACCGGCAGGCCCGTACTCACCCGATGGGCTGTACTCCCGGTCGCCCGGATATTCCTGCTCGGACGAATAGCGGGTCTCGCGCGGGAACTCGCCGGGCTGCGCATCCGCGGACCCGGGGTAGTCTCGGGCGGGCGTGTACTCGGTCTCGGAGTATTCGGTGGGCCGGCCGGGGCCTTGATCGCCGGGGCGTTCCGGTCTGCTGGTCAGCCTGGCGTGCCGAGGCGCGCCGCCAGCGCGTTCGGGGGTCGGCGGGGTCGGCGCGGCAATCCGCACGCCGAGCCCTTCGACCTGCGGACCCAGCCTGCGGCCGAGTGAACGCAGAATGGGCTCGCGAAGATCGCGTTCGATCGCTTCCTGGGCCAGCGAGGAGGGGACCGAGAGCAACGCGAAGCCCTGCGCCACCGTGAGCGGTTTCACCAATTTCAGCCACGCCTGCTGAGCTCTGGTCACCGGCACGATGGACCCGTCGGCCGAGCCGGTGGTCAGCTCGGCGACCACCTCGGGCCATACGGTGGCCAACACGTTCTGCTCGTCATCCATGCAGTAGTCCTCCCCGGGAGTGGTCGATGGGAGCAGACGGCCGGGGCGCGCGCTGCGTCTACTGTAGGGTTCGATCCAGTGATGCTGCGTACGTCCTCGTGATAACGTCTGCCGCATCCGCAACCGCTCGGACGTGACAACCGCTTCGGACGCTGCCCGGGATCTCCCGGTCTCAGGCAGGTGCATGGCACCGTTGGCCCTACGAATATGCCACTCGTGGGGTCTTTCTACACAATTATCCACAGGTGTGGAGAACGCCTGGGGATAACTCGCGGCCCGGTGTGGCCGAGCGCAGGTGGGGCCGGTTTGACCGGTTTATCGACGGTAAGTACTCTCGTACAGTCATCCCTTGGTGTGGTGACCGTTCTGTGCTGACCGTTCGCCAGGACTCACCCACCGACGATGACCTCACCGAATCACCAAAAAGCTTCGGGTGCCGCCTGGTGCCCACCAACTCGAGGAGTGTTGACCGTGGCCAAGGGCAAGCGGACGTTCCAGCCGAACAACCGTCGTCGGGCGCGGGTTCACGGTTTCCGCCTCCGGATGCGGACCCGTGCGGGCCGCGCCATCGTTTCGTCGCGTCGCCGCAAGGGCCGCGCCAGCCTCACGGCCTGATTCCCTCCCGGATTCGGTGTCCGATGCCCGGCCCGAAGGCGCCCCTGATCGCTGATCGCTCACTCGGCCCCGGAACCTCGGGTGCTTCCTGAGCCGTATCGGCTGCATCACCGTGCCGATTTCTCCCGGACGGTGCGGCGCGGCCGTCGTGTCGGGAGACGGGACCTGGTCGTGCACGCCTTCGTGCACGACATCGATCCGGCCGCCCCGGTCGGCGCAGATGGTATCGACAGCACAGACGTGCTGATCCGCGTGGGGGGGCTGGCCCGTATGGGAGGCCCGCGGTTCGGCTTGATCGTCAGCAAGGCGGTGGGTCCAGCGGTGGTTCGCCACCGGGTGGCCCGCCGCCTGCGTCATATATGCGCCGAGATACACCCCGAACTTCCCACCGAGGCCGATATCGTCATCCGCGCGCTCCCCGGATCGGCCACCCTTGGGTCCGACGAGCTGCGCCGCCAGCTGCACAGTGGACTGCGTAAACTCGGGGTGCCCCTGAACCAGAGCAGGTGAGCAAGGCGTGAAGATCATCCCGACCCTGACCCGGCTACCCGCTGACGTTCTGATATTCCTGATCGAGCTGTACCGGACCTACGTCTCCCCCACGCGCATGCCGGTCTGCCGTTTCACACCGACCTGTAGCGAATACGCGGTCACCGCGCTGCGCACCAGGGGGCTCGTCGTCGGCCTCGGACTGACGGTCGTGCGATTGGCCAAATGCGCACCCTGGCACCCTGGTGGGTGGGATCCCGTCCCGGAGCGGAAGCAGCGTGCGCGCCGCGACGAGCACGGGAACGTGGCAGTCGCCGAATCGACGCGGGAAACCGGTCCGCTGACCGACTCGGTGCAGGCGCCCAAGGCTTGTAAAGGATCACCGTCCGCGGTGATCGGCGACACGAACGACGGGAGTGCATAGAGCCGTGCTCGATTTCATCTACTATCCGGTGTCCTGGATCCTCTGGTTATGGCACCGGGTTTTCGGGTTCGCTTTCGGCGCTGACAACGGCCTTACTTGGGCGCTGGCCGTGGTGTTCCTGGTGTTCACGCTGCGGCTGGTGCTCTATAAGCCGTTCGTGAAGCAGGTGCGCACCACCAAACAGATGCAGGAACTGCAGCCGCAGATCAAAGAGCTGCAGAAGCGATACAAGAACGACCGCCAGAAGATGGCGCTGGAGATGCAGAAGCTCCAGAAGGAGAACGGCTTCAACCCGTTGATGGGCTGTCTGCCGATCCTGGCCCAGGTGCCGGTCTTCCTGGGTCTGTTCCATGTGCTGCGTTCGTTCAACCGGACCGGCCACGGCTTCGGCCAGCTCGGGATGGACCCCTATACCAACGCGCACACCCCCAACTATGTCTTCAGCGCGGCCGACGTCCAATCGTTCCTGAGTGCCCGTATCTTCGGCGCCCCGATTTCGGCGTTCATCACTACACCGATGAGTGAGCTGCAGGCCTTCGCCGACTACGGCGGTGTGCCCAGCCGGGTCAGCATCGCGGCGGTAGCCATCCCGCTGATGATCATCGCGTCGGTGGCCACCCACTTCAACGCTCGCGCCTCTGTCGCACGGCAGACCCCCGAGGCCGCCGCCAACCCGCAGGCTGCGTTGATGAACAAACTGGCGCTCTGGGTGTTCCCGCTCGGTGTGCTCGTCGGTGGTCCGTTCCTGCCGATCGCCATCCTGCTCTACTGGGTCTCCAACAACATCTGGACCTACGGGCAGCAGCATCTGGTCTTCGGCCGGATGGCGAAAGAAGAAGAAGCGAAGAAGCAGGCAAAGCTGGAACAGCGGGCGCAGAACGCCCCCAAGCCGGGCGCCAAGCCGATCGATACGAAGAAGAAGCAGCCGGCAGCTTCCAGCACGACGACCGCGAGCGACGAGACCGCCACCAATGGGACCGTCGCGCCTGCGGCCAAAGCCGGGGCAGGCAAGTCCGGAGGCGGTAAACAGGCGGGCCAGCGGAGGTCAGGCGGGCAGAAGCGGCCGGGCAACCGCGGCCGGGCGAACCAGAAACGCCGCCGCTGAACCGGTAGCAATCCGCTCTCAGAGCAACCCTTTGATCGGGGTGACGTCCGGCGACCCGGGCGCACCCGACGAGCAGATGAAGGAAAGCAAATGACTGTTGAGACCGACGGAGGGGACGCCACCGTGGCGACGACCGTGGATCCCGGAGCCGCCTCCGACGATGTGGTGAGCGATGCCAGCGATCTCGAGGAAGCACTGATCGAAGAGGGCGAGATCGCGGGCGACTATCTCGAACAACTGCTGGATGTGCTCGACTTCGACGGTGATATCGATCTCGATGTCGAGGGCGATCGCGCGGTGGTGAGTATCGATGGCGGCAGGGATCTGTCGAAGCTGGTGGGCCGCGGCGGTGAGGTGCTGGATGCGCTGCAGGAGCTGACCCGGCTTGCGGTGCAACAGGCGACCGGCGTGCGGAGCAGGCTGATGCTGGATGTGGCGGGCTGGCGTGCCAAGCGCCGGGAGGATCTGAGCGCGCTCGGCGCCGCGGCGGCAAAGCGTGTACTGGAGACCGGGGCACCCGAAGCGCTCGCCCCCATGACGCCGTTCGAGCGGAAGATCGTGCACGACGCGGTCGCGGCGGTTGATGGTGTCGCCAGCGAGAGCGAAGGTGTGGAGCCGAACCGGCGCGTTGTCGTAGTGCCGGATTGAGCGATACCGAACGTCGCATGCGCTGAACCGGTGCGCGGTGGTTGGATAGGGCCTCAGGTCTTCGGACCGGGGCCCTTCGCCGTATCCGGCTGTAGTTCGTAGTTCCGGCCCCGTGGCAGGGCCTCCCCCGATAACCGCTTGGAAGGATGTTTCACGTGGAACGAGAGCCTGGCCCAGCGGCCGCGACACCGGCCGAGCTCGCGCCCCCTGCGAGCGCGTCGACCGTTTTCGGCGCTCGGCTCGACCTCGCACGGCAGTACTGTGCGGCGTTGGCGACGGCGGGTGTCGAGCGGGGGCTGATCGGTCCGCGTGAAGTACCGCGTCTCTGGGATCGGCATATCTTGAACTGCGCGGTGGTCGGCGAACTGATCGGCGAGGGCGCGTCGGTGGTCGATATCGGCAGCGGTGCCGGGCTGCCCGGAATCCCCCTCGCGATCGCCAGGCCGGACCTTCGGATCACCCTCGTCGAACCGTTGCTGCGGCGAACGGTATTCCTCAGCGAGTTCATCGAGGAGGCCGGTCTCGAGGTAACCGTTGTGCGAGGGCGGGCCGAACAGTCCGGCGTAATCCACGAAGCAGGCGGCGCTGATGTCGTGACCTCCCGGGCGGTGGCGCCGCTGGCGAAGCTGGTGCAATGGTCACTCCCCCTGGTCCGGGAGCACGGCCGGATGCTCGCACTCAAAGGTGTGAGCGCCGCGGAGGAATTGGAACGAGATCGCGACGCATTGGAACGTGCGGGCGCCGGCAACGTCGAGGTCCTCGAATGCGGCGCGGGGTTGGTGTCCACTCCGACTCTGGTGATCAGCGCGGAACGCCTGCGCCGTTCCGAGCGCACCCCTAAGACCCGGTCCGAACGAGTAAGCAGACGAGCCGCCCGCGCGGTCCGGAAGAAGTCCTGAGCCTGCCGCGGTCTGCCGGTTCCACGTGAAACGCACCCTCCCGGTTCCACATGAAACACCTCGGGTCGGCTTCCGGTAAAGCGCCTCGGATCGGTTCCACGTGAAACGACGCTAACGTCCTGTACACCCGCGTAAGCGAGCGCAGCGAGCGGAATGCGCCCCTCGGGACCTCGCGCCCCTTGGGTGCGTGCTCGGCTGACCGAGTCGCGGGCATGTTTCCCGTGAAACATTGCTTCGGACGCCTGGAACCACACAGTTGTGCGTGTCGCGTGCGCGTCGCCGCGATTCAGCTTTCTTATCGCGCTTCGGGCTGGCAAGCTAAGGGGCGTCGGGCGTGAGCGTTGGTGCCACGGAGGGATGTTGGTGTGCGGCAGGAGCTCCGCTCGGTCGATCGGGCGCCGCGGTCCCGGTCGAGCATCGAGTTCGATCCGACATGGCTTGTTTGACGTCACGGCGCCTGCCTTCGGGTGGGAGCCGCGTGATCTGGAGTTTTCGCGTTAGGAGCTGTCTATGTCGAGCGGTTCAGCGAATGTTTCACGGGAAACATCGCGTGTCCCGGGAATGTTGGATGCCAGCAATATCGGCCCGGAAGCATTCGGGAGCACACCGTTCGGACACATCTCCCCCGCCGAGACGCCGATCGCTGCCGAGGCGCACCGCGCGAGTCAGCTGATGCACCCAGGAAAGGTGGCAGTGCCGAAACCGCATGAGCAACGCATCATCACCGTCGCCAATCAGAAGGGCGGGGTCGGTAAGACGACAACCACAGTGAACCTTGCGGCGGCGTTAGCGCATCAGGGGATGAAAGTCCTCGTGATCGATCTGGATCCGCAGGGCAATGCGAGTACCGCGCTGGGTGTCGACCACCACTCCGGTGTGCCGTCCACCTATGAATTGCTCATCGGTGAGATCAAGGTGCAGGACGCGATCCAGCAGAGTCCGCACAGCGAGCGGCTGCTCTGCATCCCGGCGACGATCGACCTCGCCGGCGCCGAGATCGAGTTGGTGTCGATGGTGGCGCGTGAGGGACGACTCAAGGCAGCCATTCAAGAAGCCAATATCGCGGGCTACGACATCGACTACGTCATGATCGATTGCCCGCCCTCGCTCGGCCTGCTGACGGTCAATGCGATGGTCGCGGCCAAGGAGGTGCTGATCCCCATCCAGTGCGAGTACTACGCGCTGGAGGGCGTCGGCCAGCTCATCCGCAATATCGGTCTGGTGCAGTCGCATTTGAACCCGGAGCTGCATGTATCGACCGTGATCCTCACCATGTACGACGGCCGGACCAAACTGGCCGACCAGGTCGCCGAAGAGGTACGCGGTCATTTCGGCGATGTGGTGCTGCGTTCGGTTATCCCACGCAGTGTGAAGGTTTCCGAAGCGCCGGGCTACGGGATGACCGTGCTCGACTACGATCCCGGGTCCCGAGGTGCGATGAGCTACCTGGACGCTGGGCGCGAAATAGCGGCCCGTGCGGTGGCGAAACGTGCCGCCGCTGCGGATGGTGTGGTGTGAACTGGATCGAGTGGGTGATCGGGCGTGGTGGCGGAACGAGGAAAGGGTAGGCCGATGAGTCACTCGAAGAAGGGTGGGCTGGGACGCGGTCTTGCGGCATTGATTCCGACGGGGCCGGATATGGGTACCGGTGCTGGCACCAGTCCTGACACCGACACGGTCACTGCTCCTGACCCTGGCCCGCGAACCGGTATCGGCGCTGGCAGCGGACACCGGAACGGCAATGGCTACCGCAAGAGCAACGGCCTCGGTAGCGGGCTGGGCAGTGCAGCCGGCTTGGGTACCGCAGCGGCCAATGTCGTTATCGGTGCCGACCCTGGATATCGGCCCGTATCCGAGGTGCCGAGTCCGGTCCTGGAATCCGAAACAGAGTTGGCCTCCCCCGGTGACGCGGTGTACCGCGAGATCCGCCCGGATCAGATCGAGCCGAACCCCAAACAGCCGCGGCAGGTTTTCGACGAGGCCGCGCTGGCCGAGCTCGTGCATTCGATCCGTGAGTTCGGCCTGATGCAGCCGATCGTGGTGCGCAAGCTCGACGCGGATCGGTATCAGCTCGTCATGGGTGAGCGTCGGTGGCGGGCCTGCCAGGAAGCCGGTGTAGAGACGATCCCGGCGATCGTCCGGGAAACCGCCGACGACTCGTTGCTTCGCGATGCCCTGTTGGAGAACATCCACCGGGTGCAGCTCAACCCGCTCGAAGAGGCGGCCGCTTACCAGCAGCTGCTCGAAGAGTTCGATGTCACCCATGAGGAACTGGCGAGTCGGCTCGGCCGATCCCGGCCGGTCGTGACGAATATGATCCGCCTGCTGAAGCTGCCGATCCCGGTACAGCGCCGGGTCGCGGCCGGGGTGCTGTCGGCGGGGCATGCTCGTGCCCTGCTCGGTGTGGAGGCGGGGGCCGACGCACAGGAGGTGCTTGCGGCCCGCATCGTCGCCGAGGGGCTGTCGGTTCGGGCGACGGAAGAGGCGGTCATGCTCGCCAACCGTGAGCCGGAGACCGCTGCCCCGCCCGCTCCGCGGCGTAATCCGGTTCCCGCTCCAGGGCTGCAGGATGTCGCGGAGCGGTTATCGGAATCGTTCGATACTCGGGTTACGGTGAGCCTGGGTAAGCGTAAGGGCAAGATCGTGGTCGAGTTCGGTTCGGTCGACGATCTGGAGCGGATTGTCGGTCTGATGCAACACTCAGGTACCGAAAATTGAACTAGCAGCCTGTGATTGATGACCTGGCGACGAAACGTCACTGTGACGACGCCGGAAATGTCTGAATTGGCGCGTGTGCATCCGGGCTCGGCTCCCTAACCTGTCCCCCGGGCCGGGTGCGCAGCGACGTGGGAGCGAGGCGGATTCCTTGATCGCATATTCTTGCTGGCGAGAAAACAATGATGCGGCGTGAGCGTAGATGAATCGGACAGCTGGAGGCTGAGTAGAGCGGTGTCGACCAGCGTCACAGCACTTACCTTGGACGGGCTCAGTCGGTTGCCCGCGCATGCTAGACGCTGTGTGTTCTGGGAGATCGACCCCGCGGTCGCAGCCGATTCGCGTGAGTTCAGCGATCCGGTTTTCGAGAAGGAAGCCTGGCTGTCGACTGTTCTGCTCGAATGGGGGTCGTGCGGGCAGGTGGCCACTGTCGACAGGAAGAGCGCGGGCTGCGCTCTGTACGCACCACCGAGCGCAGTGCCGCGGTCTACTCTCTTCCCCACCTCCCCGGTGAGCCCGGATGCGGTGCTGTTGACAACTCTGCACGCGGAGCCGCCCTTTCAGGACGGTGATATCGCGCATCGTCTGGTGCAGGGGGTAGTGGCCGATCTGGTGCGCCGCGGGGTGCGTGCGCTGGAAGCGTTCGGTATCCGGGTCGCCCCGCCGAGCACCGCGCTATCGGACCGTCCGGTCGGCTCGATGCGGTTGATGGAACGGATCGGGGCCCCAGACAGCAAACGCGCGGCCGGGCATTCCGGTACCGGGTGTGCACCGGAGACCTGCATGATCGACGCGGATTTCCTGGAGGATGTCGGCTTCGAGGTGGTGGCGGCGCATCACCGTTTTCCGCGATTGCGGCTGGAGCTCGATTCCGATCACGGCTGGAAGGAAGATGTGGAGCGCGCGCTGGATCAGCTGCTCGCAGCCGCCTCCATATCGGTGCCGACTCGGATACTCACCATCTGAACTGTTATACGAACTCCGATGACGTTGCCCCTGCCGACTCGAAGGTCCACAGGGGCAACGTGCGGAGAAAGGTCTGTGCTCAGCTGCGATCGGCTGCGGCCAACTCCTCGGCCAGCAGTTCGGCGAATGTGTAGGTCCCGGTGGGCTGATCGTCCTGACCCAGCAGGTACAGCCGTTTCACCGAGATCAGGATCGCTTCGGCGATGACATCGCGCATCCGCGGGTTGGCCAGCACCGACGCGTCGTATTCATTGGTGAGATAACCGATATCGACCTGGACGGTCGGCATTTTGGTGAGACGCAGCAGGTCCCAGGTGCGCTGATGGGTGCGGCAGTCCTGTAACGAGGTCCGCGCCACCACTTCGCGCTGGATGAATCCTGCGAGCACCTGGCCGATCATCGACACCGAGCCGTGCGAATTACCGAAGTAGAAACCGGCGACGCCGTTGGCGGACGGGCTGGGATTAGTGGCGCAGCGCAGCGAGATCATCAGGTCGGCGTCGAACGCGTTGGAGGTTTCGGCCCGCTCCGCATCGGTGGGGTTGGCCCCCCACGGGCGGGACAGGAATGTTTCCATCCCGGTGGCCGCCATCCGGCCCTCGAGCCGACTGGCCAGATC
Organism: Nocardia donostiensis; assembly: GCF_002081715.1. Lineage (GTDB taxonomy): Bacteria > Actinomycetota > Actinomycetes > Mycobacteriales > Mycobacteriaceae > Nocardia > Nocardia donostiensis. The sequence continues at coordinate 95,324 of NZ_MUKP01000016.1, forward strand.
CCACAGGATCTCCGATTCGTATACGTCGCCGAATTCGGTCGGCACGGCATGGCCGCGGTCCGGGCCGCCGAGGCCGGGATCGATGACGATCCGCTTACCCGTCAGCTGTGGACCCGCTCGATGTACCACTTCCTCCTCGGCGATTCGGTGCGGATTGCCGCCGGTGACCCGCGCACCGAGCAGGTCGAGAGAGCGCAGGGTGTCCGGGCCGCAGATACCGTCCGCGGCCAGGCCGATTTCCCGCTGGAACGCGGTCAGCCCATCGTGGGTGTGCGGTCCGAAATAGCCGTCGACCCGGTGCACGTAAAAGCCGAGATCCTGCAGTCTGCGCTGCAGGGTCGCGACATCGTCCCCATAGAGCGGCGCGGACAACTGGTAGATCAGCGTGCGTGCGCCGAGTCGATAGGACGCTTCTTTCAGTGCCCGATAGGTCGCCGGTCCGACGACACCGTCGACGAGCAGCCCGCGATGCTGCTGGAATGCCCGGATCGCGGAATCGAGGTGGTGATCGAAGGTGGCCGCGGTGTCTTTCCAGTATTCGCGCGAGTTGCCGTTGTCGATACCGTTGTGCGCGTGCAGGAACCCCAGACTTGCCAGGGTGCTCCGAACCTCTGCTACGGCTGGACCGGTATCGCCGTGACGAAGTCGGTGCATGCGTGAGGGCCCTTTCCTTCCGTCAAACGCGGGTACCCACTCATGCGATGGTCTACACCCTCGCACGACCGGAGCGTCGGTCGATTGTCTCAGACCCGGACGGTAATTCAGCAATTGCCGGGTCAGGGGCATATTACGGCGCGTCGCCGATTCACGTCGTCAGATGACGCCTTCGAGTTCGCGCAGCAGGGCGGCTTTGCCCTTTGCACCGACGATCTGCTTCACCGGCTTACCGCCGGCGAACAGCATCATAGTCGGCAGCGACAGCACCTGGTAATCGCGGGCGGTGGTCGGATTGGCGTCCACGTCCAGTTTGGCCACGGTCAGCTTCTCGGCATGCGTGCCCGCGATCTCCTCCAGTACCGGGGCGACCATTTTGCACGGTCCGCACCAGTCGGCCCAGAAGTCGACAAGCACGGGCTTCTCGCTGAGCAGCACCTCATCGGCGAATGTCGCGTCGGTGACAGTGACCGTTTTGCCGTTTTCGGACATGGGTGTTTCTCCTTGCGTTAGATGAGGGCGAAAGGCTCAGTTGGGGGAAACGGCGACGGGCTCGTCGGCGTTTTCCAGGGTGTTACTGGTGATATCGCCCTGCTCGGCCAGCCAGCGCTCGGCGTCGATTGCGGCGCGGCAGCCGGTTCCTGCGGCGGTAATGGCCTGCCGGTAGGTGTGGTCGACCAGATCGCCTGCGGCGAAAACACCGGCTACGCCGGTCGCGGTGCTCGGTTCCTGAACCTTGACGTAGCCCTCACTGTCCACTTCGACCTGGCCGCGAACCAGTTCGCTGCGCGGGTCGTGGCCGATGGCGACGAACAGGCCGGTGGCCGCGAGTTCGGAGGTTTCGCCGGTGCGGGTGTCACGCAGGGTAAGCCCGGTCACGCTGTTGTCGCCGTGCACCTGAACCACTTCCGCGTTGGTGACGAACTTGATCTTCTCGTTGGCCTTGGCCCGTTCCAGCATGATGCGCGAGGCGCGGAACTCTTCGCGCCGGTGCACGATCGTCACGCTGGAGGCGAACTTGGTGAGGAAGGTCGCCTCCTCCATCGCGGAGTCGCCGCCGCCGACCACCACGATGTCTTGGCCCTTGAAGAAGAAGCCGTCGCAGGTGGCGCAGGCGCTGACGCCGCGGCCGAGCAGCTCCTGCTCACCGGGCACGTTCAGGTAGCGCGCGGCCGATCCCATGGCCAGGACCACCGCGTACGCCTGATAGGTCTCGTCGCCGACGGTGACCTTCTTGACCGGTCCGGACAGGTCTATCGCGTCGACGTCTTCGGTGCGGATCTCGGCGCCGAAGCGTTTGGCCTGCTCACGCATCTGTTCCATGAGGTCAGGGCCCATGATGCCATCACGGAAGCCGGGGAAGTTCTCGACATCGGTCGTGGTCATCAGCGCACCGCCGAACTGGGTTCCCTCGAACATCAGCGGTTGGAGTTCCGCGCGGGCGGCATAGACCGCGGCCGTGTAGCCGGCAGGTCCGGAGCCGACGATGATCAGGTCGCGAACTGGCGTGCTCATGTGGGCCTTCCGAAGAGTATGCGGGGGACGTGTCGGTCAACAACAGGGTAGGCGTTGTTGTTCCCCGGCCCCGCCGCTACCCGATGTCGGTGACGGCCAACACTTGTGGATCGCTGGGGCCGCACCCGGGGCCAACCACCAGGGCGGTGATCCGGGTCCCTTCCCCGCCGCCGACCAGGATGAGCACCGCGTCACGGCCCTGATAGCGCATATCGGTCGAGCCGAGCACACCGCTGTCCATGCCCGCGGCCCGCACACAGCCGGTAAGTGCGGCGGGTTCGGCGAGCCTGCCGCTGACGTCGTTGCGGCCCAGGGCGCGCAACGCTACCGCGGAGGTGATTCCCGGCTCGGGAGTGTCGGCCGTGGCTGACGGCGCTGCCGCTACCGGCTCGTTGGTGCCGTCGCGCACCACATCGACGATGAACGCAGCACAGGTGGCGGCGACGATAGCGGCCGCGGCAGCGGCGAGCAGGCGCAGGTTACGGCGCCGCGAATGCAGCGGGATGGGTTCGGCCGCAACCGGGTTCGGCGGGGCCTGCTCCGATGGGGTGGCGAACGGTACGGTTGCCTCGGCATCGGGGCCGCTTCCGCCCAGATACTCGGCCAGCAGTTCCAGCCGAGCGCCGACATCGGAGGGCATCGGATGGAGGATGGCATCGCTGCGGCCGAGCTCGCGCAACTGGGTGCGGACTTCGTCGAGCGAGTGCAGGTAGTTCTGGGCCTCCGGGTCGTGCTGAACGGCGGGCCATAATTGTTCGCCGAGGTCAGGGGCCACGTTGCCGGCGTGCAGGTCGGCGAGCAGCTCAGCCGGGAACGGAGGCTGCGGAACGGATCGGGTTGCCATCGCACCTCCAATGTTCTTTCATTTGAGCGTGCACCGAGCCCGGGGCTGAGGGGGTGCAGTGTGCTCTCTGAGGATGTGGTCGAGCGGGGTAGAACACTTCGTCACTATTACTGACGCAAACGGGCTACATCCGGTTCCCTGGATCCCGGAGAAATTCCACTCGTTCCTGCAGCCGCTGCCTGGCTCGAGCGCAACGGCTCTTGATCGTTCCTTCCGGAACACCGAGCAGCGCCGCCGCTTCCGAAACCGTATACCCTTCCATATCCACCGCAACCACCGCCGTGCGCTGATCCGGCGGTAGTGAGAAGAGTGCGGCGTCGAGCACCATCGATACCTCCAGTCCAGCGATATCGTCGCGCTGATATATCGGCTCGGGTATCGCGTCCGGCGACAGCGATATCGCCGGACGCGATTTGTTGCGGCGAATCCGGTCCAGACACGCGTTGACCACGATTGCGTGCAGCCAGCTGCGCACCTCGGCCTCACCCCGGAACGAGCCCGCGGTCCGGTGCGCCGACAGCAGCGCGTCCTGGAGCGAATCGGCGGCATCTTCGCGGGTATAAGAGGCGCGGAGCGCGGTCTGCCACAGATGGTCGTTATGTCTGCGTAGCAGTTCGGCGAAGGCGTGCGGCACTCCGCGGGCGTGTGCCCGGAGCAATTCGGCATCGGAGGCGAAGCCCGGTGCGAACGAGTCAGGGCCGGCGATGTCGCGTCGCGATCTCCCCCCGCGGAGCCCCTCATTCAGTTCGGACGACAATGCCAACCCCTTGGACAGCGCTCACGGTGGCAACCGGCCACGGCCGTTACCAGGAAATTGCAGCATTAGCAGCGTGCAGGATCGATAACGCTTGATCCCGGGAGGCTCCCTGCTGAGAGCGCGGCAGCATCATAACGTGGGGGTTGTTTGGGCGGCAACCGTTTCGGGCTGCCCGAGCCTATCGGAGGCGCACGAGTAACGCGCGGAAATCGGCCTTGTGGATAACGGCCGTTACGGGCTCGATCAGCGGGCTGTGTCGAAACGCAAATCGGCGATGGCGGTCTGGAACTGGCCGTCGGAGTTGCCGAGGCCGGTGATCCACACCAGGACATAGCGTGCGGGCTGATCGGTGTTCAGGGAGATCTCGGTGACCCCCTCACCGAGCCGGGCGGTGCCGATCAGCCGGGTTTGGTCGAGCGTCGGCGAGGTGGTCGACGAGGTACGGATCTCCACCGTGGTGCCGGGGCTCGGGGAGGTTATCGCGATCTTGTTCAGCTTCGCCGGGGACTGCAACGTCGCCAGCAGTCCGACCCCGTTCTTCAGGGCCGGGAACTGCTGGAAGTACTGGTCGGTGCGCCACATGGTGGATGGGTCGTCGTCCAGTACTGCGTCGGTGTTCTCGGGGCTGTCGGGAGTGCCCTCCGGGGAGAACACCGACACCGAACCGACCGGAACCGCAACGCCGGGCTCAGCCGCCGTCGTGGTTCCTGCGGTCGGTGCGGGAGCCGCCGGGGTGGAGCTGGGCGCGTTATCGGTGGTGAGACCGATATTGACCTGCTCGTTGAGCGGTTCGCTCGAATCCCCCGGCGCGAAAATGCTCACCATCCACCAGATGACGATGCCGACGACCAACGCGGTGAGGATGCCGAGCCCCACCATGATCCACATCATCCGCTGCGATTTCTCCCGCTCGGCCGCGAGCAGCTCGGGATCGGCCAGCGAATCGTCGGCCGACGCCGGGGCACGCTGACCCAACCGCAGTACCGGGATGAAATCGGTCTTCTGATCGACCACCGACGCCTGTTCCAGGACATGCTGCACCGTGGCCGCGGTACGCACACCCGCGCTGGAATCCAGCGACCGGACCGCGACCGCGGAAATCTCGAACGGTACGTCGGGACGGATCTGGCGGGGTTCGACGGGTGAGCCATCTGGACCGAAATCGGCCAGGTGTAGCCCGCCGACGGCGGCCGCGGCGCCGCTGACACCGGTGCGGATCGGCCAACGCGCAGTGATCAGCGCGTAGAGCATCGCGCCGAGGCCGCGGACATCGCCCTGCGGGTCGGCGTCACCGAGAGTGCCGGGGAAGGCGAGCACGGCGTCACCGGCCGCGCTGATCCGCACCCGATCGGGATGGTCGATCGACAACGCGCCACCGCTGCGGTGCGCGAGTTCGGCCGCCGATGCCAGCGCGCGCACCGCACGGGCCGCGCCGATCGGGGACGGAACGGTTTCGGCCATTTCGCGCAGGGAACGTCCGGGAGTCCATTCGGCCACCACGATGCCGCCGGAACTACCGCGCACCACATCGAGCACACGCGCCAGGCCGGGCGAGTTGATCCGGCCGAGCCGCAGGGTGCGCGACAGGATCGCCTGCGGGCCATCCTGCCCGGAGTTGTCGGCGGCCTTCTGGTCGGCGTCGACGAAGGTCAACGCGACCTCGCGGTCGAGCTTGATGTCGAGTGCCTGCCAGAACCGCAGTCCCCTTGTTCCGCCGTGATCGGCGAGTAGGCGGTAACGCCCGCCTGCCACCGATGCGCCGGGCATCAGCTTGGGTCCGCGCGGAGACCGGCGCGGTGGCCCCATTTCTGGACCTGGGGGCGGCATCTGGGGAACAGACACCGGGATCATCCCGGTGTCGTACATGGGATCGCGCGGCGGCAATTCCCTGTCGCCGGGATCCTGATCACTATCCTGCGCTGATTCGCGGCCGGGCGGACCGGCGTCGCCTTGCGGGGACGCGGGCTCGTACGGATCCGCCTGGTTCGGCGGGACATCGGTGGACAGACCGCTCGCCATCTTCGCGGGGTAATCGGCGGCTGGGACGTCGCCCACCGCGTCGTCGCTCACCCTCGGTCCTCCTTCGCCTTGGTATGTCGCAACTCCGGCGAATTCGCCACTTGTGCTTCTCTGCCGAACAGGGTACGGGAATGCGCCGCCGCCGGTGTTGTCAACCGAATCCGGGCGGATCACGGGCAGCACCATGGTCTGGGTATCCATGTACGGGTCGAAGCTCGAGTAGGCCAGATACGGATCGGGCCTGCGCAGGACCTGGGTAGCGTATTCGTCCTCGACGGGTTCGTCGAGATCCAGCGCGGGCGCGGGGGCGGTGATGCCGAGCTTGCGCGAGATGGCCACCGTGATGGCCACGATTTCTGGAATACCGATCAGTCGCATCAGACCGAACGCCACCGCGAACATCACAATCGCGGTGATGACGACCCGGACGAAGGAACCGGGGCCGCCGAAGGACTGAGTGAGCCGGTCCAGCCCGAGTACTTTGTCCGCGATCAGCATGACCGCACCGCCCGCGATCGACGCCAGCAGCACCCTGGTGATGGTCCGCCCGACATTGGCCATGCGGAGATCACCGAGACTGCGGTGCAGCAGATAGCCACCGATGAGAGCCCCGGTGGTGAAACCGAGGCCGGTGGCGACGCCGAGCACGATGACCACCTGTTCGCTGCTGCTCGCGACCAATGGGGCCAGCGCAGAGAAGACGATCTTGACCGCAGTGATGCCAAGGATGATCCAGGTCGGCGTCCACGCCTGCTCCCTGGCGTAGAACACCCGCAGATGGATCAACACCAGCGAATACGGGATGAGCGTGAAGGCCGACCAGGCCACCGCCATACCGAGGCGTTCGGCGTCCTCGGCGAACCGTCCGTAACCCATCAGCGCCTGCCCGACCTGCGGGCCTGCCAGGGTCAGGAAGGTGACGATCGGGATCAGCGCGATCATCGTCAACCGAGTGGCGACGGATAGATCGTCCACCACAGCGGGGGTGTCGTCGGCGGCGGCATTGCGGCTCAGGCGGGGCATGATCGCGGTGAGCAGCGTGACGCCGAGCACGCCGTACGGCAACTGCAGCAGCAGCCAGGCGTTCTGGTAGATCGCTGGACCGGCTGCGTCGGCCTGTGAGGAGATGTGGTTGGCGACAACTGCGCCGATCTGGCTGATCAGGACATACAGGATGATCGCAGCGGCCATCGTGCCGAACTGTTTGAGCCGCGCGTCCAGACCCCACAGCGGCCGCAGGTCGATCCCCTGGCGGCGAATTGCGGGGAGCAGGCTCACCGCCTGGATGATCACCCCCAGGGTGACACCGCAGCCGAGGACGAGCAGTTTCGGATCGCTCATCCGCACTGGGTCCAGAGTGATCTCACCTGGGGTGAGGGCGTAGAGCCCGAGCACCGCCAGGACCACAAGATTGTTCAGCACCGGCGCCCACGCGCCAGGACGGAACACCTGACGGGTATTGAGGATCGCGGTGAGCAGCGCCGACAGCCCGTAGAACAGTACGGCGGGTAGCAAGAGGAACGTCAACGCCGTGGTCAGCGCGGTGTTCACTTTGCCGTCGGCGGCGACGAAGACATGGGTGGCCAGCAGCGGTGCCATAGCGGTCGCCAGCAGCGCGGCGGTGGCCAACACCACGAACGCGGCCGTGCAGAGTCTTCGGATGAACGCAGCGCCGCCGTCGGCATCCTCCTGCTCCGCGCGCACCAGGGTGGGCACCACGATCGCGGTGAGCACGGCGCCGAGCACCAGCTCGGCGATCATATTCGGGATGAGACTGGCCGAGGTGAACGCACTGGCGATCGCCGGGCCGAGCACCGCGAGCAGCAGCAGCTGTTTACCGAAGCCGGTGATCCGGCTGATCAGTGTGGCGAAGGCGATCGAACCGGAATCGCGTAGCAGTTTGGCGTTGCCGCCGGATTTACCGCCCGATGTGTCGTCACCGGCTGTTGCTCCGGTCGCCTCGGCTACGTCGACCTTCTGGAAGCCTTTGGTGGTGGGACGTGAGCCGCGGTCCTCGCCCGCTCTGACCCGAGCCGGCTGCGCAGGAGGACGCCCCCGCAGCGGTTGCTCCTGGGGCGGAGGCTGTTGCCGGGGCTGAGCCACCTGCGGCGGTTGCTGCTGCGGCGGGAATTGCTCAGGCGGCGCCTGCGGCGGAACCGGGCGCCCATCCTGTGGCAGCCCATGCGGTGGGCGCAGCTGCTGCGCTGAGTAGGGCTCGTGGTCGGGTCGAGCGTGCGCCTCACCGTGTTCCGGCCGCGGCTGCTGCGGTCGCCGCTGTTGGGGAGGCCCCTCGCGCGGCGGGATCGCGTTCGGCCCAGTGCTTGGCTGTCTGCTGTCGTAACTCGGAGCCTGATCCCGCCTGGGCGGTACCCGGTCCGGCCGCACCGGAATCGGGCCGTGCCCGCGTTGACCCCGGTCGTGCTCGGCAGGCCCCTGATCATGCGCGGGTAATGCCTGGTCGTACCAAGGCTGGTCCCGGCTGTTCTGTGGTTGGGCCTGGTCATGCAGGGGCGCTTGGTCCGGCACGAATCGAGCCTGTTCATGTCCTGGCAGGCGTTGGTGGTGCCTGGGCGGCACTTGCTCGTGCCCAGGAACTGCGTCGTCTTGAAGCTGGGTCCAGTCATCCGGCGGTCGCGCGGGTGCGTGCCGCTGTGTCGGACCGTCCGGTACCTGCCCGAGTGGACCTCGTTCGTGCTCATGGTCGGCGGGCAGTGGGGCGTGCCCCGGTATCCGGTCGTCGTAACGCCGAGTTTCCTCGTCCAGGGGAGCCTGGTCATCGAGCGGATCAGCCTGGATGAGCCGGAACGACGGATCGTCCCAGCGTGGTATGTCGGGATTATCGTTCTGGGGCCCGGATGGCATCCGGTTGTATCCGGAACGAGCCTGGTCCGGGCGGGTACCGCTCCCGTCTTGTTGTGGGATCTGGCTGTCGAGCGCTCCTGGTGGGGGGAGCCGGTATGTCGACCCGTCCCAGCGGGGGGCGTCCGGATCGTGGTTCTGGGGCCCGGATGGCACCTGGTCGTATCCGGGAAGCGCCTGATCCGGACGGAGGCGAATCCCGTCATCTTGCGGGGTCGGGCCGTCGTAGGGGCCGGGGTGGGGGAGCCTATGTGTTGAGTTGTCCCAGTGCGGGGTGTTGGGCTCGTGGCCTCGGGGCCCGGGCGGCATCGGGTCGTACCCCGGGAGAGCTTGATCGGGGCGGGGGCGATTCTGGTCGTGTAGCGGCGACTGGCTGTCGAGGAGCCCGGGTTGGGGGAGCCGGTATGTCGAGTCGTCCCAGCGTGGGGCGTGGTCGTGCCCGCGCGGCATCGGGTTGTTCCGTAGTGGGTCTTGGTCGCCCTGAGACGGCGTTCGGTCGTGGTCGTACCAGGTCTCGGCCTGATCCCGCCGGGGCGGTACGGCCTGCCATGGGCCTGACGGTGGGCCCGCTGGTCTGCCTGCGGGTGGCATCGGCCGCGGACCGGGTGCGCGGTGCGGCTGATCGGGTACGGGGTAGCCCTCTTCGCCGGGGTGCCCCGCCCCGCCCGGCATGGGACGCGGCTGCGGCGGAAGCCGGCGCTGCTCGCCGGTGCCGGGATTGCTGATACGGGGTATCTGCGGCGGGGCCTCGCGGTGGGCGTCGCCGTACGGGTCGTGCGTCATATCCTGTTCCCGCGGCGGCGTCGGTCGTCCCCGCTCCCAGGGCGCGGCAGGCACCCGGCGGGCCTGCGGACCGTCGGGGCGATAACCAGGGGTTTGCCGATGAGCGGAGGATTCATCGTCGCCCATCATGCCTCCTGTGCCGCGCCGTACTACGGTCCCGGTTCGTCGGATGTGTCGCAGCGAACATCAGCCGGTGGCCGCATCCGCATGCCGGTGCTGTGGTCTTGCGACCGGCTGCGCCCGGGTGCACAGCCGGATGGCTCGTGTCCCGGCCCGCCGCGCACGGCTGTTCGGAACACGCGCTCCTCTCATCATCCCCTCGAGCGCGCTGTGCGCCCGTCGCACCATGCCGGACGCGGTACACCGAGGTGGCTAGGACTGTCCGGTTTCCCGATTCTGCCGCTGCAAACGCCTGCGTGCCCGGCCGTAGGTGTTGACCCGGCGCCGGATACCCGGATCGAATCCCTTGTCCGCTGGATCGGGCTGTCCGCGGAACCGGCGCCACAGTCGGCGCCCGGCCAACACGAACAGCAGAATTCCGGCGCATGCGGTAATTATCGCCAGTGTTTGGCCGTAAGCGTTCGAACGCACCGACACCGAGGTGGCGTGGCCGAGCACCACACCCTCCGGTGTGCTGAGCGAAATCGGGATGACCAGCCTGCGACTATCGCTGACCTCGGTCGGAATCTGGAACGAGCGCGCACCACGCGGCGGCAGCTGCTGTTCGCCGATATCGGTGATCTTCGTCTCCGCGGGGGCCTCGATGCGGAAGCGGATACGCACGGCCACCGGCAGATCGTTGCGGGCGACCAGCAGCAGCGGGCTCTGTTCGGAGGCGAGGGTGTAGACGCCGCCGGGCGGTAGCACCGTCACCGATTCGTAGATCTCGTCGATCGCCGCAGTGGTCTGGTCGAGTCGCCGCTGCGCGAAGGTATCGGCCTGGCCGGAGTCACCGCGCCGATCCGACAGGCTCAGCGTGCGCAGCAGATCGTCGCGCAGCGGAGTGAGGAACTGGCGCGGTGTCGGCTCGGACTCGGGCACCTCCACCATCGCCCGCAACAGTTGGGTGATGCGGTGCGACTGGTCCCGCACGGGCGGCACGAACCGGGCCGGGCTGGCGTCCCGGACGGCACCGCCGAGGTAATCCAGTTCGTAGGGGCCGGGGCTGGGGGGCTGGGCGAGTAGATCGGTGAACTTCCGCGGCGACGCGAGCCCGTTCTGGATCAGCAGGTCCACTTGACGCAGCAGTGCGGTCGCCTCGTCGCGGTTGGCGCCCCACTGCTGTGGCGGCATCAGCAGTTGCGAACGCGGCCGGTCCGGGCGCGGGTTCAGCGCGGACCACGACACCGCGCCGAGCGCGTCCTGCAGGCGGGCGGTCCGTGAATCCTTGGTGACCTCGTAGCGAGCCCCTTCTGGCGTGAATGACGGGGTCGGCGGGTTCGAACCGACCGCGGCCAGCGCTGTGGCCGACCACATGTCGAAGGTGGCGACATGCAGGGCCGGGTCGGTGGGCGGTTCGGTCTGCGCTGTCGGCGCGGGGCTACCGGGTGCGGCCGGGCCGGGTCCGGGCTGATGCGGGTCGGGCTTGGTGACGCCGGGCAGGCGGACGATATCCGCTGGGGCCTGCTCGCTCGCGACAGTTGCGGCGGAATCTGCGGCGCCGAGATTTTCACTGACCGCCGAATCACGGTTGGCGGTGCCCTCCGGAACCACGGCATTGCCTGCCAGCACGGCCGTGGTGAAACCGCTGCTGCGCAGCAGGTGACCGGCGCCTGCGTCGATACTGCCGGAGTCGGGCAGGCTCACGTTGCGCACCGACCGGGTGGACAGGATCGAATCGATCAGATCGGCCGGTGCCGTCAAGGCGCGCGCGGTCAATGCCGGATCGTTCACCGCGGCCAGGGCACTCATATCGACCTGCGCGAAGGGCAGCGCGACCGTGCACATCGACGACGTGAGTGCCCGCAGCCGGTCCAGCCACACCTTGGCGTGTTCGGCGCCGGTCCCTTCCCTGGTCGCACCGTCGGGATCGGATGGGCTGGCCAGCACCCGATATCCGTTGGTCATCGCCTGCACGGTCAGCAGCAGGTCCGGATCGATGGCGAGGCATATCGCCGAGGCCAGGTCGTTGTCGCGGTTGCTGTCGCGGGAGCCGAGCACGGTTTCCAGCGCGTCGAGCAGTTGATCGAGCCGCCCGCCCTTGCTGAGGGAGGAGGCAAGTTCGTCGTCGGTGAGTTCGACTTTCCCGTTCACCGTTCCCGGTGCTCCGGCGAGCATCCTGGGGCGGTCGGCCAGCGGCCACAGCAGTGTGGTGGCCACCGGAGCGGCAGGCCCGGCAGGCACCGGGGTGGAGGTGCCGCCCTCGGCGGCGGGCGGGAGTCCGAGCACCGGAAGCAGGAACCTGGCGTCGTCTAGCCGGGCCTGGCTGCCGTAGGCGGGTTCGCCGTTGACGTTCAGCAGTAGCGGGTAGACGCCGGGTTCGGTGATATCGAGGGAAGCGCGCTGGCTGTCACGTAATGCGATGCTCAGGGTGAACTGCTGGCGCTGGCCGGGGCTCAACCGCTGAGAAACGTCCTCGAACGGGCCGGTGATCTCGTAGTTGACCTGGTCGAGGCGTAGCGCGGTGCGCAGTTCGCTCGGGTCGTCGACGGCTCTGGCGCGCTGTAACCGCACGCTGATGTCGTCGACGACCCGGTCGCCGATATTGGTGACCGTGCCAGACACCGTCAATACCGGGTCGCTGGTCGTGGTCACCGCGGTCGGGGTCACCGAATCCAGGGACAGTTTCAGGAACTTCGGCGTCGAGGTGTCCCCGGTGCCGCTGGGTTGGGCGACGGCGGGCCGTTCCAGCAGTACCGGCAGCGCAGCCACCGAGCCGAGGATGGTCAGGATCGCTATGATGACCCGCCCCAGTCCACGCGTCATTGCTTGCCGGTCTCCATCCGGTCGATCAGGCGGTTCGCGACTTCGGCCAGGCGCCGTTCGTCGGCGTAGGCGAGTCGGCTGTTCAGTTCGCTCAGCGGCACCCAGGCGACCTGGGTGACTTCGATATCAGCGTCGGACAGCTCGCCGCCGACCGAACGCAACAGATAATGATGCACCGTTTTATGTACCCGTCGGCCCTCGGTAACGAACCAATAATCGATGCTGCCGAGTTCGGCGACCACCTCGCCCTTGATGCCGGTTTCTTCGGCGACTTCCCGAATGGCGGTCTGCTCGGAGGTCTCGCCCTCTTCGATATGTCCTTTGGGCAGCGACCACAGTAGGCGGCCGCGCCGGTCGGTGCGGCCGATCAGCGCGGCACTGCGTCCGTCGGGCGGTCCGTCGAGGCCGTCGACCACCAGTCCGCCTGCCGAAGTCTCCCGTACCGTGCGCATACGTGGTTTTGTCGCACTGCCTGCCGAACCGCGGCGCCGCGGCTGGCGGCGTCGACTGTTCGCGCGATCGGCCGGAGACACCAAGCAATACTAGAACCAAATTGCCGCGCATCCTTGTATGGGTCGCGACCTGGGGCACAACCTGAGCCGCGGTCAAGTAGCGGCAGGGCTCCGGCCGGTGCACTCCCTGATGCGGGTCGCGCCGAAATCCGGTTCGACGCCGCTCGGTAAGGTTTGCGTTCGTGGTTTCGACCGAACCTGATGACGCAGCCGACGCAGCCGACGCAGTGCCAGGTCGCCGTACCCGCTTACTCGCCGCGGCGGCGGTGACCCTGGGGCGGCTGTCCGATGTGCTGACACCGCTGGGCGAATTGTTCGCCGCGGGCGGATTCCAGCTGTACCTGGTCGGCGGCAGTGTCCGCGACGCTGTGCTCGGCAGGCTCGGCACCGATCTGGATTTCACCACCGATGCCCGCCCGGAGCAGGTACAGGAGCTGCTGCGCGGCTGGGCCGACCACATCTGGGACACCGGCGGTCTGGCGTTCGGCACGGTCAGCGCGGCCAAAGCCGATCAGCAGCTGGAGATCACCACCTTCCGCAGCGACGCCTACGATCGGGTCTCCCGCAATCCGCAGGTCACTTTCGGCGACACCATCGACGGCGATTTGATCCGCCGTGATTTCACCGTCAATGCAATGGCGGTGCGGATCGCCGCGGACGGTTCGCTGGAGTTCGTCGACCCGCTGGGCGGGATGGATGCGTTGCTCGCCGGCGTATTGGACACCCCGGCGCCGCCGGAAGAATCGTTCGGTGATGATCCGCTGCGGATGCTGCGGGCCGCGCGTTTCGTTTCCCAGCTCGGTTTCACTCTGCATCCCCGGGTGCGTACGGCGATCACCCAGATGGCGGGTGAGATCGACCGCATCACCGCGGAACGGGTCCGCACCGAACTGGACAAGCTGATCGCGGGCGCGCATCCGATCGACGGTATCGACATCATGTGCGAGACCGGTCTGGCGCAGCGGGTGCTGCCCGAGGTGCCAGCCATGAAACTGGAGATCGACGAACACCACCAGCACAAGGATGTGTACTGGCATTCACTGACGGTGCTGGAGCAGGCGATCGATCAAGAAGAGGGCGATCCCGACCTGGTGCTGCGCTGGGCTGCGCTGCTGCACGACATCGGCAAGCCGGATACCAAACGCAACGAGCCGGGCGGCGGGGTGAGCTTCCACCATCACGAGGTGGTCGGGGCGAAGATGGTGCGCAAGCGGATGCGGGCGCTGAAGTACCCGAAGCAGTTCACCGAGGACGTGGCGCGGCTGGTTTTCCTGCATCTGCGCTTCCACGGTTACGGCAAGGGGCAGTGGACCGATTCGGCGGTCCGCCGCTACGTCAACGACGCGGGCGAGCTGCTGCCCCGGCTGCACAAACTGGTACGCGCCGACTGCACCACCCGCAACAAACGCCGCGCTGCCGCGTTGCGCGCCACCTATGACGATTTGGAAGCCCGGATCGAGCGCTTGCGCGAACAGGAGGACCTCGACCGGGTCCGTCCGGATCTGGACGGCAACGCGATCATGGAACTGCTCGAGCTGCGGCCCGGTCCCGAGGTGGGCAGAGCATGGCGCTATCTGAAGGAACTCCGGCTCGACCGCGGCCCGCTCACCCGCGCCGAAGCCGAGGATGCGCTGCGGGAATGGTGGAAGAACCAGGGCTGAGCGGGTACCGAGTGCTCAGAAAACGATCAGCGTGGTACCCGCTACGATCGCCGAGCGGATCTGCGCGAGGTCGAACGAGCCGCTGATCCCGTCCAATTCCAGTCGGAACCGGACCAGGTCGCCGTCGCGGGTGACGTGTTCGATACGGGCGTCGTGCGGAAGTCCGGGCAGCTGGATCGGGGTAGGTGTGCGCAGGCTGCGCGGCACCCGCATCCCGAACCAGCTGGCCCGGTGGACGTCGATATACAACTGATCGCCCACCACCGCCAGATCGATCAGCGCGGTGATCCGCCTGCGCTGGTGCACGGCCCGGATCAGGCCGTTCTCGCGCACTGTCAGTACCCAGTCGTGCTGGCGAGTGTTGAGCCAGTCGGCCAGCGCCGCGGTGGTGACGGCGCCTTCGATATCCAGCCGGTCGGCCCGCACCTTGGTGGGCACCCCGGGGGTCAGCCGCATGCGGTGCGCGACCACCGTGAGCTCCTCGACCGGGTGGGTGTCCCAGCGCAGGTCGGTCAGCACGGTTTTGGACTGGAAATACGCGCCGCGGCGGCGCACCTTCAGCAGTTCGAGCGTGCCGGTCAGCTCGTGACCCAGCAGCGTGATGGTGATGGTGTGACCACCGAACCTGCTCAGAATGCCCTCGCTGAGCACGGTCACCAGTGTGTCCGGGAGCAGCGCGGTCACCGTGCCCGCGCTGAGGTCGGCGACCGGGTCCACCCAGGCGGTGGTACGGGAAAGCCACTGTTCCAGCCAGGACTGCCCGAGCAGTCGTTTGCCGAAGTCGACAGCCCGCATCGGCGACCAGAACTTCGGATCGAAATACGTGGCCATAGTTCCTCTGACAGTACTGCCGCGACTGCCATCCTTGTCCGAGTGTGTCCTGGGGGCCGGGTCACGATCTCGAAGTGACTGCGGTGAAGAACATAATGCTGCTGGGCCGGCGGTTTCGGCCCGTGGAGATGGTGGACGACCGCCGCACAGCGAGGAAGTCGAGACAGGTGAGCTGCGATGGATCGGTTGATCAGGATGGCGGGTGATCGGGCGCTGCTGATCACACCGCCGCCGGAACAGGTGCCCGCGGTGGTAGCTGCCCTACGCGCTAGGCGCATCGACGGCATCATGGACCTATTGCCCGCCGCGGAAACCGTGTTCGTGACGCTGACGTCGGCGGCCGCCGTGGAACGAGTGCACCGGGAGTTGGACGAACTGCTGCGCCGCGTCGCGGACTTCGACGATGTTTCCCGTGGAACACCGCTGGTCGAACAACCGGACCCGGTTCGTATCCCGGTCCACTACGACGGCGCCGACCTGGCGGAGGTGGCGCGGCTGCTCGATATGTCCGTCGCCGAGGTGATCGCCGCCCACACCGGAACCGTGTGGCGGTGTGCTTTTGTCGGGTTCGCGCCCGGTTTCGGTTATCTGGAGTCGGATGGCAGGCTCGCGGTCCCGCGCCGGGCCGAACCGCGTACCGCCATCCCGGCAGGCGCGGTCGCCGTGGCGGGTGGTTATTCGGCAGTCTATCCGCGGGCTACACCCGGTGGTTGGCAGTTGATCGGGCACACCGATCTGCGGATGTGGGATGTCGACCGAGATCCCCCGGCGCTGATCCGGGCCGGTGCCGTGGTCGCATTTGTCGATGCGGGACGGGCGCGATGATCCGTGTCGAGCACGTCGGCCCGTTGGCCACGATCCAGGATCTCGGCAGGCCCGGCTGGTTTCACTCCGGTGTCGGCCCGTCCGGCGCCGCCGACCGTGGGGCGCTGCGCCTGGCCAATCGACTGGTCGGCAACCCGGAGAGCCATGCGGGCATCGAGGTGCTGCTCGGCGGTGTGACGCTGCGGGCCGAGCAGCATCTGACCGTCGCGGTGACGGGCGCGCCCGCGCCCGCGATGGTGGACGGTACTCCGGTGGGGCACGCCAGTGTGCTGGAGCTGGACGCCGGGCAGGCCTTGCGGCTCGGCCTGAGCCGGACGGGTTTACGCAGCTATATCGCGGTGCGCGGTGGTGTCGATGTGCAGCCGGTGCTGGGTTCGCGCAGCCGCGACACTCTTTCCGGTATCGGTCCCCCACCGCTGCGCTGCGGTGACGTGCTTCCGGTCGGTCCGGCACCGCGCACCTTTCCGATCATCGATCAGGCGCCGCAAGCGGAGTCGGCAGGTCTGGCGGATCTGCATACGCCGCTCGATATTCGCGTGCTTCCAGGACCACGCGAGGACTGGTTCACCGATCCCGATGCGTTGTTCCACGGAACCTGGACGGTGAGCGCCGAAACCGATCGGATCGGCGCACGTATGGAACGCGCGGCGGGCCCGCCGCTGCGGCGCCGGGTGATGGCGGAGCTGCCGACCGAAGGGATGGCGCTGGGTTCGATCCAGGTGCCGCCCAGCGGGCAGCCGGTCGTCTTCCTGGCCGACCATCCGATCACCGGTGGATACCCGGTGGTGGCGGTGGTGCTCGACGCCGATACCGATGTCATGGCGCAGGCCAGGCCGGGACAGGCGATACGGTTCCGGCCCGCGCGCTGAGCGGGTTCGTCCCGCAGGTCAGCTCGGCTGATCCAGCCGCGCATGCATCAGGTACACGTTGTAGGTGTCCCATGCCGAGATGGTGAAGTACAAGTCTTGCGCCGTCGACCAGGGATGGATGAAACCGCCGTAGGCCTTCGGGTAGTCGCTGGTGGAGACCAGCGGCACGGCGTCGGTCCAGATGCCCTGCGGTTGCGCCGCGGTGCGCATGACGATCGCGCCGCGCGCCGAATCCAGATACACCATCTGCCATTGCCCGGATTCAGCGTCGAACCGCACCGACAGTTCGCTGGCGATACCGGGCACCAACGGGGTGGCCAGGTTCTCGGCGGCAGGCGCCCACGTGCCACCCACCCAGTACTGGTAGGCCGATTTGTTGAGCACCTCGTCCTTGGGCACCCGCGCCAGCCCGATCACCCCGATCCGGCCGTTGGGGGTGCCGAACATATAGACGTGATCGCCGTGCGGCACCATCGCCGCGACCTGGAACCGGTTGAGCCCGAACAGGTTCTCCCATTTGGCGTGCTGATCTTTGGTCCAGGTGCTGCCGTTGTCGTCGGAGTAGGCGAGCCCGCCGTAATTGGTCCACCACAGGCCGGGGATATGACTCCAGCGGTTGACCGACATGTAGCTCAGGTATTGCCGGTCGCCCAGCGCGAACCCGGAGGTGGGGATGGTGGTCGTTTCCCAGTTCTTGATTTTGCGGCTGCCCAGCAGTTCGGCGGCGTGGCAGCGGCTGTCCTGCACCATGGTGTCCAGCCGTAGCCCGTCGGACAGGTCGCGGTCGGTACTGTAGCCGAGCGCATTGCTGCGCCAGTCCTCGTCTGCGCCACCCGCGCCGCCGATCCCCCACCCCTTGCCGAAGGTGTCGCCGAACACTACGGCGATCTGGCCGGGGCGGGTCTCCCACATGAATCCCAGATCGGTGCCGTCGACCTGCCAGCGCATATCGGTGCGGTTCTGCGAACCGTGCCCGGTGAGCTGTTCGACCAGCCGCACCGATTCCACCTGTGGTGCGGCGACGGGCGCGGCGACCGGTCCGGGCTCCGCGGGATGAACCACGTGCGGTGGCGCGGGTTGCGGTTCTTCGCCCGGACCGCCGGGCACCGGGATCGGGATGGGTTCGATCTCCGGTACGAACTGCAACCGAGGCAGTTTGATCGGCGCACTGGAACCGGGGCCTGAACCGGAGCTGTTTCCGCTGTCGGGGACGGGGTCGTTATCCGAGGCCGAACCGGAGTCCGGGGCCGGGGCGGGTGCTTCGTGCGGTTGGCTACCGGATTCCGGCGCCTTCGGTTTCTCGGTGTCGCGAATATCCGGGCACGGGTTGCGGCATGGATCGGCGGGCAATGGCTCGGGCACGATCCTGGTGTTGTCGTGCGGTGGATCGGGCACCGGCACCGGGGTGAGCTGCGGGATCGGCACCGGAATATCGATCTGCGGTGGCACCGCGGGCATCGGCGGGCCGGGCGGTGCCGACGGGTCTGGCTCCCGAGCCAGTGGATCGAAACCCACCTCGCCGCAACTGTTCACCGGAGGCGGCGCCCACGGGTGCGGGGCGGCCGTCACGGGAGCGGGCACGCTGAGCAGCCCGGCCAGTACGACGCCGAACAGTGCGGGTGGGCCCGCGGGAACAGCGCAAGTCATAGCGCGCCAAGGTCTTTCGCCGGAAAACCCCATCTTGCTGCCGACTCCCCTGCCGAATTCGGTTGCCGGGAGGCCAACCTACCCGAGCACGACCGGGAAAGCCGGGATGAGCGGCGCGTTGCGTGCAGTCCAGGTCGCGAGCTATCGGCGGCTGTTGGCCAGGATCGCGAGGATGCCTGTGCTGTAGATCGCGGCGCAGGCCAGGACAACGGGCAGGGAGCGGCCGTTGGTGGGGACGATCAGCGCGGTGACCGCGATGGCCAGGACGAAAGCGATATTGAACACGGTGTCCTGTAGGGCGAACACCTGTCCCCGCCGGGAGTCTTCGATATCGATCTGCATGGCCGCATCCCCGGTCAGTTTGATCGTCTGACCGGCCAGGCCGAACAGGAAAGCGCCTGCCAGCAGCAGCCGGTGTGCGTGTTCGGCAGCGCCGACGGTTGTGGCCAGCGCGACCGGCGTGACCAGGCACAACTGCACGATGGTTGCGGTTGCCAGGCCGAGTACCACGGTGCGTGGACGGCCAAGTCGCGGGATGAGCACCGGCGCGATGACTGCGGCGACCAGCATCCCGGCAGCGGTGGCGGTGATGGCGACGCCGAAACCGAGCAGACCGCTGTCCACCGATACGCCATCGGCTGGTGCCTCGCGGAGTACCAGGACCATGATCAGGGTGTTCACGCCGAACGCGATGCGATGGGTACCGATACCGATCATCGCGGTGGTGACCGTGGTCGACGACCATACGGCCGCCGCACCGGTACGCAAACCGGCGGCGATGGCGCGTAACCGTCCCGTCAGAGCCGCCCGCTGCTCCGGGCCGAGCACCCCTGCGCCGAACCCGGCGGCCAGTAACGCGCAGACGAGCGCCGCGGCCGCGCTCACCGCGACTGCTACCGCCGAGGAGTAATCGCCTGCGCCGAGCACGGCGATTACCGTCACCGATACGGCCGCCCCCAATCCGGCGCAGCCCGAACCGATCGTCGCGAACACCGAATTGGCAGGTACCAGCCACGCGCGTGCCAATACCCTGGGCAGTGCCGCCGACACTCCCGCGGCGGTGAAACGGCTGATCCCCACCACCGCGAGCGCGAACAGCAGCAGCGGTGTCTCCCTGATCCCCGTCAGTAGCCCGACACTCACCACCGCGATCAGCGCCGCACGCAGCATATTGGCCGTCAGCAGCACCTGACGGCGGTCCCAGCGATCCAGTAGTGCACCCGCGTACGGGCCGATCAGCGAATACGGCAGCAGCAGCACCGCGAAACCGGCGGCGATGGCCAACGGATCGGTCTGTCGTTCCGGATTGAACAGGATGGCCCCGGACAGTGCCGCCTGGAACATGCCGTCACCGAACTGGCCGAGTAGACGCACCGACGTCAACCGCAGCACGCCGTGGCTTTCGCGCAGCGCATCGCGCAGCGAAACCGGCCCCGTATCCGGGTAGTCACCGGCGGTGCGTCGATCCGCCGAGGCGCGTTCAGGCCCAGACGTGCACACGCCGTGAGGCTACCCCGGCCTACGCTCGCTGTCCGATCGCGGTCCCGGCAGTCCTGGAGATTCGATTACGCCGCTGACCAGCGTGCTGACCGCCTTGCGCATATCCGCCGCCATCGGCAGCTCGTCCAGGGCGGCGGCGTCGATCCAGGCGAATGCGTCGTGCTCTCCTGGCGCCAACGCGACCTCGCCGGGCTCGGCGTCCACCATGAAGCTGTATTTGCGGACCTTGGCCTTCGTGCGGGTTGCGTAGTCGAAGCTGCCGAGGAAGTCGGTGATGGCACGCAGCCGCAGGCCGGTTTCTTCGAGCAATTCGCGGGCCACGCACTCGGCGAACGTTTCCCCGGACTCGACGCCGCCGCCGGGAAGTTCGTACATACCGCCCTGGTAGTCGTCCGGTACCCGCCGGACCACCAGGAGTTTTCCGGCCCGGAACACCGCGACCCCGACGACGAAGTGGCTGACGCCGTCGCGGCGTGCTTCGGTGCGGAGCCGCTGCTCGACGCGCGCGAGCGTCTCGGGTCGCATCCGATCACCTCCCGGTTCCATTGGCGCACATTCTCTTACCGTGCCCCGCGGATTCGGCAATCCGGCTGGCACTGCTCACCTCGCGTTCACCGGCTCTTCGCTCGCGTAAAATGCCGAGTGCACATAATTTACTCGGAATGCGGAGTATCGACCGATGGTGCTTCCGCGGGGGAAATGGCTATCGCGCCCGAGCCCGAGAGCGCGCCCGAGCCCGAGAGGAGGCCCACGATGTCCGCACCTGCGACATCGCATATTGATGTCCATCGCGGCGGCGACCGCATGAAAACCCGCATCTCGTGGCTCGATTCGAAGCACTCGTTCTCGTTCGGCCAGCACTATGATCCGGAAAACACACATCACGGTCTGTTGCTGGTGAATAACGATGATATTGTCCTGCCGGGGCAGGGTTTCGAAACTCACCCGCACCGTGATATGGAGATCGTCACGTGGGTGCTGGAGGGAAGCCTCGTGCACCAGGATTCTCTCGGCCACAGCGGAATCATCTATCCCGGATTGGCGCAGCGGATGAGCGCCGGAACCGGAATTCTGCACTCGGAGAAGAACGATTCCTGGCGTCTGGACGGCAGCCGCCCCGAACACGATCAGCCGGTGCATTTCGTGCAGATGTGGGTACTGCCCGACGAACCGGGTGTCGACCCCGGCTATCAGCAACTGGAGATCGACGACCAATTGGCCGCGGGCGGCCTGGTCACCGTGGCCTCCGGCCTGCCGCGCTACCGGGACCGGACCGCGATCGCCATCCACAGCAGCCATTCCGCACTGCATGTCGCGCGATTGGCCGGGGCCCGAGGATCCGGTACTGGCTTCAACCTGCCGGAAGCTCCTTATCTTCATGTATTCGTAGCTCGCGGTGAAGTCGACATGGAGGGAACCGGCCCGCTGTACGAGGGCGACGCCGTACGCCTCACCCGGTCCGGCGGGCAGCGGATCACCGCCCACGCTCCCGCGGAAGTGCTGGTATGGGAGATGCACGCACGCTTGGGCGGTTAATGGGCACAGCCGCGAAGCTCGCCCCCCTGCGCGCGCCTGGAGCGAGGGCGAAGGTGCGCAGAAATGCGCATGGCCAGCGAAGGCGGAGGTACGTAGACCGCACGTACCCAGCGAAGGCGACAGATAGGTAGACCGAGTACAGCCGTGCGAGTGTGGGAGGTACGCCTAAGAGCGCATGGCCGGAGCGAAGGCGGAGGTACGCCTACGATCGGAGCAGACAGGCGCGCAGAGTTGCCGCCCGCCGGCGAAGCAGTATCGGCGGCTATCGACCTGAGAGGAAAGTGACATGTCGCAGTATCCGCCTCCCGGGAGCTATCAACCGCCGCCGGAACCGTATCCGGGTCAGACCGGGCAGCCCGAGTACTGGCAGGAATCCCCCAGGGGCAAGGGTTTGGCGATCACTGCGCTGGTGCTCGGCATCATTGCGCTGATCGGCTTCTGGACCATCGTCGGCGGCATTCTGTTCGGGCTGCTGGCCATCATTTTCGGTGTGATCGCGTTCGTGAAGGCGCGCCGCGGCACCGCGGGCGGGGCTGTTATGGCCGTTATCGGTGCGGTGCTCGGTGCTCTCGCGCTGGCGGCCACTATCGCCGCCCTGGTGATCGGCTGGAACTTCTTCGTCGACTCCGGAGGCCAGGACTTCTTCGACTGCGTGCAGCAGGCGGGCAGCGATCAGGCCGCGGTCCAGCGGTGTGAACAGGAATGGAACCAGCGCATCGAGGACCAGTACGGCGTCACGTTGACACCGCCGGAGCCCGCCCGCTGAGCGCGGCCGGACAGCATGTCGGTAGCCATGGCGCCCGTTTCCCCTACCGTCGCCCGCTGGGAGCTGGTGCTGCGCCTGCGTGACCTGCGGGAGCAGCACGGTTTCGATTCCGCCGGTTTCGCCAAACGGGTGGGGTTCACTCCCGCCAACTGGTCGCATGTGG
>NZ_MUKP01000017.1 GCF_002081715.1 Nocardia donostiensis
TGCTCGGCCACTGGACCCACACCAGCCGACTACCCGCCCCACCACGCTCACCGCATCTACGCCACCACCAGCAACGATCAGCGGCGGTGACACGACAATGGCTCGCCCGACGGCTGGCGTGGACGTAACACCGCCACCCGTGCCCCGGAACGTCGGTGATCGAGCGGACGAGCACCAATCCGATGCCGGGCATGTGCCGCGTCACGGGTAGGTGATGCCTCGGTGGGGGTGCGGAAAGATTGTCGAATCACGTGTCTGGCCTGCACGCCTTTTCTGGTTGGCTTGCGGTCTTCCGGGTCTGAGGTGTGGCCGGTTGGGCTCGCGCCCCGGCTCCCTGGCGGCCAGCATGCTGGTTGCTGTCACTGGTCGGCCCCAGCGATGCTGGATGCCTAGCTGGGCAGGGGCGTGCAGCCCCGTGTTCATGAGGGCGAGGTGGTGCTGGCGGGGGCTGGTTGGCGTAGGTGGGTGGGGACAGTGTCGGAGTCGTCGACAACGACGGTGTGGCTGTAACGGCAGCGTGTGCCGGTGTGGTCGGCGTGGGTGTCGATGCGGTTGTTGATCACGCGGACGCGTCCGCACCACACGGCTGGGCAAATGAGGCTGGTGACGGTGCCGTCGGCGCCGATGGTGGGGCGACCGCAGTCGGCGTAGGCCCGCACGGGCGGCCCGGCGGTCGAGCGATGTTGGCCGCAATGTAGGAGTGTGGCGAGGCGAGCGGCCAAGCGGAGTACGGGGCTCATGCCGCGACCGCCTCCTCGAGCCGAGATCCGATCACCGCCAGGGCAGCCGCCACAACGCGGCGACCACGACCGCTGTCCCGGCGGTCCAGCCCGCCGCGTTCATCCGCGCACCACCGGCTCAGACGCGAGGATGGCGTCCAGGACCGCGGCTGCCGACGGCCGGTAGGCATCGGTCGGCAGGCGTCGGTGTCGCCACGCGGTGGCTGTGTCTCCTGGCGTGGGGAGCTCGATTTCCGTGCCCAGCGGCAGGATTCGCGCTCGTATAGCGGACAGCGGTGCTGTGATGAGGGCGTCGTCGGTTGATGGGCGAGGGGTGGGCCGGCGAGGATGACCCATCGGGCGGATCCGGTGGGGTGGGTGTGAATGACGATCGGCCCGGGCTCGGGGAGCCTGTCGGCCACCGCAGGTGCGTGGATCGCGGGAATCACGAACGCCGAAACGTTCCCGGTATGTGCGATGAGGGTGCGGCCGCGGCGGAGGGCTTCGAGTGCGCACACGTCACGGTAGTGGCGCAGGCGTGCGGTGATCGCGTAGTCGAGAGTTGCGCTGCTGTGGTCGGGCTGTGTGGTGGTGTGGTTGATCGGTCTCATACGGTTCTCTCGGGGATGGGCGACGGGCGGGAGCCACCTGGTTGCTGGCGGCAGGCTCGTCGGGTGGTGTGGTCACGGTTGCGGGGTGTGGAGGTGGTAGATGCGATGGTCGATGCCGGTGACGAGGTCGTTGTAGGCCTCGACGAGGACGGCCAGGCTGGTCCAGGAGTCGTG
The DNA here is from genome assembly GCF_002081715.1 of Nocardia donostiensis. Lineage (GTDB taxonomy): Bacteria > Actinomycetota > Actinomycetes > Mycobacteriales > Mycobacteriaceae > Nocardia > Nocardia donostiensis. The sequence goes on from NZ_MUKP01000017.1 coordinate 1,505, forward strand.
GACCTCGGGATCGTCGGCGGCCCGGGTCATCAGCAGCCGGAACGCGCGGACCTGCATCGCGGCAATCCGATCCACCAGGGCACCCACCGATTCCGGGCAGGGGCGGGCATTCGGGTGCGGGGCAGGCGCGCGCTCGCGCAGCCATCGGTCGATCGCGGTGACGAGCCGGTCTCGGCGGCAGCCGATACCAACGGTGGCTGGCTGGTCGAGCAGCAGCGTGTGCACGACACCGAGCTGATAGGCCCATCGAGTGATCGGATGGCGTCCGATGTGCTGGCCCCGGATCGCCAAGAGCAACGAATCCTGCGACGGCCACGCCAGATCCGGCACTGCCGTCGTGGTCATATCAGCCTCGAACCCGAACCGGTGAGTGCCCATTCGTCGAGCACCGATTTGGCTGCGCGCAGGACTTGACCCTGGGCCGGGGCCAACATGTCACCCGGTGATGATGCTCGTTTCGGTGCGTCGACCCAGTACCAGCCGAACCGCGAGTCCGAGGTCGGAAGCCACACCCGCGAGCCTGGATCGAGAATGCAGACCTGCGGTACTCGCGCGACCGGTGTGCTGACCAAGCCAGCAGGGTGGACCAGGAAAATCCACTGCCGATGCCGGGGATGACTGATCACCGGCACCGCCAGGACCTTCGGGTGTCGCAGACGGTCACGGACCGGCCAGCCCACCTGTTGTGGCATCGTCACCGCACCCACCGCATCGCCGATTACCAACGAGGGCCGGCCACCGGCCATCTCGACAGGGAAACCGAACCGATGGCTATACACGTAAGCGACCTCGTGCAACGAGTAGCAGGTATCGAGAATCATCACCCAGACCTCCCCTCTATCCTGCTTGGGTCAGGTGTCCACCGACGGATATCGCGAGTTCCGCGATCGTTGCGAATGCCTCGCGATCACGACCACGGGGATACTTCCGCCATCGCCGCGGTGCTTCCGTAGGGCCGGGCAGCGGGATACGTGATACCCGGACCGTGCGTATCGCCTGGCACCGGAACAGCCAGGCGTTGGTTCGCAGCTCCGCAACAGCGCTGGGCCCGGCAGGACGTTCCGGTGTCGGGCATGGAGTTACTGGCGTATCGGTCGGACTGCCATCGGTCAGTACCGTCAACACCCCGTTGGAAATGTTCTCCACCACCGGTGAGAACAAACCAAGGGCATCCATTTCCTCGATCACACATTCGCCCAACCGGTGGGGAAGGTAAATGGCATCGACGACGCCGGAGGGAACGAGGATCGTGCCGAACGAGTCGATATCCGCGTCGAGGAAACCGTGTTCGGTGATGTACTGCGCGCAAAGTTCCGCCGCTGCAACCGTCGATGATGCCATGAGGCTCCTGCCGGATGGTCGGATCGAGTTCTGAGTCGAAAAGGGCAAGGAATCGGCTGCTGGTGTCGATGGTGTTCCCGTAGTAGAGACTGCCGACCGCGGTGTGCGATGTAGCACGGCCAGCGCGTCCTGGAATGTCCCGCAGTCGGGCCCGTGGTGAGGAACCGCGCGTGGTCGCTGTTGTCGATGATTGCACTGCCACGACAGTCTTCGCCTGTGGTCAGCCATCGATCACGCAGCTCGGTGGTGGGGGCGTGCATCGTGTCTCCTGTCTGAGAGCCGGAAGCGGACAGAAACTGCTCAGCCGGCCTGCCGCGCCGCATGGACGGTTTGCGGGCGAGAGGCAGCCGAACATGAGCTGTTCCTCCTGGACGCGGGCACATTGGCAGGCGTATAGACCATTCGCCGGTGAGATCGGCCAGACCGGGCGGTTCTACGGGTTCGCCGACTCGAAGGTGTTCCGCTGGTTCTGGCTACGATTCTGCGGACCGAACCGACGGATGCGGAAGCGCCGTTCGTGCATAGTTTTTATGCATCAGATGAATAAGCACGCCGACTGGGAAGGGATCTGCGCGATGGTCGATTTCTCCACCGCACGCGTCCGGTGCAAACGGTGCGGTGCGACGACCCCGGCCGGGCGATGCCTGCAATGTGCAGATGCCGACCTGATGCCGCCGCTGCCGGAGCACGCATGGTGGTCCGGAGATCTTCGTCAAGCCTTGGATGCCCGTGACATCGGCAAAGCGATCCGCGCCTACCGGCATCACCCGCACCATGGCCGACGCCGCATCACCCAGGAGGAAATGGCACGGTGGCTCTCGATCACTCAGGGCCACCTCTCGCGCATCGAGCAGGGCCGCGTGCCGGTGACCAATCTGGACACCTTGACCCAGTTTGCGCGACTCCTGGCGGTGCCGCCCTCGCTGCTGTGGTTCGACCTGCCACCCGACCGGCCCACCAGCCCTGTCCCCACTCGGCCGCGCACCAGCACCGCACTTCCCGAAGAGCTCGCCGCCGCAATCCTGGCGCCGACACACCCCCAGTTGTCCGACGCGCTGCTGGTGACATTGGCTGGGCATTCGGCACGCGACCAGATTTCAGGACCACACAATGTGATCGAGGCCGCCCGCCAGGACCTCGCATTCATCGAGCAGCGCATGGTCGACAGCAGCGACAACGGCCGCGGGTGCCACCGCCTGCAATATGTCGCCGGCCGGTTCGCGGAGCTGCTCGGCTGGCTCTACCAGGATGCCGGTGACCTCGCCGCTGCTGAACATTGGTCGCGAATCGCCCGCGAATATGCCGAACGCATCGACGACACCCAGTTCCGGGCCTATGCGCTGATGCGGAGCTCCAATATCGCTACCGATGCGGGAAACCTTTCCGATGCAACCGATTTCATTCGTGCCGCACTGTTGGGCAGTGACCGGCTCACTCCACGGCAGCGCGCTGTTCTGCATCGACAGCAAGCCAACGTCCATGCCGTGCGCGCGAAACGATCCGGGTACCGCAGCGACGTCACCGCATGCATCGACGCCTTGGCGCGGGCCGCGGAGGCTGCGGCCGAGCCAAACGACGAGCCAGACGAACTCGCCGGCTACTGCTCCCCGGCGTATGTCACGATGGAGGCCGCGCACTGCTGGATCCAACTCGGCCAACCGGACAAGGCACTGACACTCCTGGAACAACGTTTGAGCGACTGGAGCACCGACGGTCGACGCGATCTCGGTATGGGCATCGCCCGCTTGTCTACTGCATATGCCGGAGTCGGCTCATGGGCGGAAGCCGTCGAGGTCGCCGGATACGCGGCTACCATCGTGGCCGACACCGGGTCTTACCGCACGCTCGGTCAGCTGGACGCCACAGCGACGGTCCTGCGGGCCGCCGGCCAGACCAGCGCCGCGCGGGAGTTGACCCATCAGTTGCGCGCGATGCAACACATCCGAACCAGCCACGGCAGGAGTTTCGAGTGGAGTTGATGACCACCGCCAGTTCGACCGACGTCGCCCGCGACGGCCATCGTGTCGCGGTACTTCCGGTCGGCAGCTTCGAGCAACACGGTGATCATCTACCGCTCATCACCGACACCGCCATCGCCTGCGTCATTGCCCGTGAACTCGCCGATCACCACCCGCTGTTGCTGCTGCCGCCGGTGACATTCTCCTGCTCACACGAACACGAACAATTCGCTGGGACCGTCAGCCTCAGCCCGGCCACCCTGACCGCGGTCATCGGTGATATCCGCAGCTCCCTCGCCCGAGCAGGGATCAGCACGTTGGTGCTCGTCAATGCTCACGGCGGCAACTACGTCCTGGGAAACATTGCCCAAGAGGCCAACATCGGCGGCCGGCACGTTGCGATATTCCCCGGCCGCGAGGACTGGAACCGAGCTCGCGCGGCGGCCGGGATGGAAACCAACTCACATGAGGACATGCACGGCGGTGAACTCGAAACCTCCATCCTGCTCCACGCCACCCCCGACTTCGTCCGCGCATCATTCCGCACCGCCGACCACGAAGCGGCCGACCGTGAACACCTGCACCTGCTCGGGATGGCGGCCTACACCAACAGCGGAATCATCGGCCGCCCCTCGGCCGCAACCGCCGGCAAAGGCCAAGCAGCACTCAACGCCCTGACACGCGCATTCGGCGATTACCTCACACTCCTGACCGCTGCGCGCCCCAACCACTGACCTTCCACCAACTTCGCCGCAGGACCAGTGTCGAGCACACCGAACGGCGACACGGCCATGCTCGGATATCCCCGGGTTGTTGGACCGGGAGAAGGTAACGAGCCAAAGTGCTTCACCGCACTGCGGTCGACGCGAGTCGTCCTGTGCTCGTGATGTCGCCGGAATGCCCGTTCAATGGCTGTCGCGTAGAAGCCGTTAGCGCTAGCCAAAAACGGGCACCTTCGTGGGGAATCTGGCCGAGTACCTCTCGAGTTGGTGACCGAGGCATACATGGACGCCGAAGAAGTCGACGACTACGCCGACAGTCTCGCCACACCACCAGCACCGGAATAGGTGGCAACAAGATCCATTCCTTCCGCTCCCGTGCCCGGAATGGCTGCGCAGGAGTCAGGACGCCAAGCGCATCGCGTGAGTGTCGCCGTACACTCCGTGGACACGATAGTTCGTTCATAGCCGAGGAGCCGGCCGCCGCATGAGCACTTTGTCCAAGCGTCCGTTCCCGTTGTTGCAGCCTGTATCAATCTTCGATGCCGCGAGAATCCGCGACAATGATTGGATGGCGTTCAGCCATCTTTCGACGGTGAACGATCATTGGTCGCTGAAGGCGTGGGCGCCTGGCCAGACGGGGTACTACTGGTACCTGACATTCGATGACCCTGCGCTTACCGAGCTGGTTGCGCGGTGCCAGCAGCGTCTTGCTGACGAGTGCCTCGACATGGTGCCCTTGACGGGTCTGCATCTCACCATGCTGGGCATTGGCAAGACATCCGACGTGTCCGTCGACGATATGTCCGAGATCGCTGAAGCCGCGCGCATGCGCCTGCGTGGTTTTGCGCCTTTCGATGTGACCGTGGGTCCGCTGTCGGGATCGCGTAGCGCAGTGCGCTTCTCGGTCACGCCATGGGATCGCCTGCTCGACCTCCACCGCGAGTTGCGGCAGGCGACTTCAGGTAGGCGTCCGGGCGTCCGACTAGTTGCCACACACGAGTTCAGACCGCACATAGGAATCGGATACATCAACCAGAATCGGAGTGCGGATAGCTTGGTCAGCAGCGTAGCCGCACTACGGACGCTACCGGCGGTCAAAGTTCGGGTTGACAGGGTCGACCTCGTGGAGTTACGTCGCGAAGAACGGCAGTACCGCTGGCGTGACTGTGCGGTTATCAAGCTCGGTGCGTAGCTATTCGTATGCATCCGGCGCGGAGAATGCCCGCGCTGTCGACGACCAGTCATGCAAAGCCGAGAGGTAGACGGCTGACGATCGGGCAGGGATCTGCTCGAGAATGGGCGCCAAGTCGTGCGCTCGCTGCCACACCGAGCGGATCGGCCGGTCGCTGGACATGGCCAGCGCCTCGACCCCGAGCTGAACTGCATGTTCGAGATCGCGATGGTTCTTGCCCAGCATTGCTGTGGCCATGTCGAGTCGCACCAGGGATCTACTCCACACCGAATCGGATTCGTTGACGCACTCCTCAACCTGTTGCCCGTAATCGAGTGTTCTTTGATAGTCGCCTGCGGCGAGAAACGCAGTGGCTGCATTCGCCATCAGTCTGGCATGTCCATACGGTTCAAAAGTGAGCGCGGGTGTGAGCCCTGGTTCGGTATTCAGGGTGTTCGCGATGGTCGTAGCCGCATCGATGGCGTCGGTGACTCTGCCGACGTCGCCGATCTTCCCCAGCGCTCGTGCCAGGCCGTTGGAGTACAGGCGAATGGATTGAGGTCCGTCACCCGCTACCTTCAGCCCTTCCTGCGCGAAGGTGATAGCGGCCCTGTAATCACCCTGGTAGTAGGAGCAGAAACTCTGCGTTCCTTTTACCCAGGCCAGCAGATCGCGGTCCTCCAGCAGAGTGGCGATGCTAAGAGCCTCATGGCAGTACATCTTCGCGTGTCCGAAGCGGCCGCGGTTCACCGCCATATACGCGAGCATGCCTGAAAGTTGCGCGGCAGTACGGTAAAGGCGTTGCAGCTCAACGGGGTGGCGGCGCTGGTTCAGAAGCTCCTCGACGTGGCGGCGCGCGGCGACTACACCAGGCGCGAGTTTCTGTGGGCCCTCCAGCTCGTATCGGCCTATGACATCGTCGATCCCCAATGCAATGACGTCTACGAAGCTGCTGTCACCGACCATTTCGTTCAGGCTCTGGAGACGCTGAGCAAGTTCTGCCGGGGTTTCGAACATGTCGGCTGCGCCGGGAGCACCACGTACTTCTCGGGTTGTCCTCGTCTGTGCGGAGAGTGCAGTTTCGAAACGCGTGCGCTCGTCACCGTCCAGCCGCTTGAAAACTGTGTCCATGGCCGCGGCGAACTTGCCGGCAAGGGTAATTGTTTCGCGGCGTCGTTCCCACTTGCGCAACGTGCCGACTGGAAACCCCAGGATCTCTGCGAACTCCTCCTGCGTGACTCGCAGCGCGATGGTTCGCAACGCACGAACTTCAACACCTGTCCATCGGGTAACGACCATTCGGATCTACCTGCTCCCCACGCTCCGTCCGTGACAGCAGCGTAGTAGCTCCGTGGTAGTTGCGTCACTTCTCCTGATCGCCTGCCCGCGAGAAGGTTTCGATACCACCTACGCGTCGATGAACTGCTCTCCATAAACCGCGAAGGGCCAGGTGGTCAGCAGTCAGAGAGGGCACAGGAAAGACTTCCGAGAGGAGAACGAACTCGCCGTGGTGACCAGCCCCCCTTTCATCGCGTACTCACCGAACTGGCCGTCACTTTCGCACCCACCCCACCGACGAACCTCACCCACTGACCACCACGCGAACGCTGAGACCACACTCCTACCCGCTCAGGGGTCGGCCCATGTCAGGGCCGCCCGCCCGGTGGCGAGCGCGGTTGTGTGCTGCTTCGGCGTCCCCTGAACCTCTGTATTCGAGAAGGAATTGATGTCTGTTTTTCCTGTGACCGGTGTTCGTGTGCCGGTCGGTGTGGACACCACCCGGGCGAGCATCGCCCGCGTGTACGACGCCAGTCTCGGTGGCAAAGACAATTACGACGTCGACCGTGCAGCGCTCGGGCAGATCCTCGAAGTGGCTCCCCACCAGGGTGATGTGTCGCTGATGAACCGACGCTGGCTGCACCGGGTGACCCGGTATCTGGCGGGCACTGTCGGCATCGATCAGTTCCTCGATATCGGTGCCGGCCTGCCCACGGTCGGCAACACCCACGAGATCGCCCAGCAGCAGAACCCGGAAGCGGTTGTGGTGTATGTCGACAACGACCCGGTCTGCAACGCCCACGGTCGAGTCCTGCTCGAGCAGAACGACTACACCCATTTCGTCCCGGCGGACCTGACCCAACCCGACACCCTGCTCACCAGCCCCGAGGTCGTCAAACACCTCGACATGAGCCGCCCGCTCGGGCTCATCCTGTGCGGCATCCTGCATCACGTCGACGACGATCTGGACCCGGCCGCCATCATGCGCCGCTACATCGACAAACTGCCCGGCGGCTCCTATGTCGCGATCACCCATTTCTGGGACCCCGACGACGGCTCGGAACTGCACGACCTGGCGTTCGAACTGCAACGCCGGTTCACCCAGATGGGGCTGGGCTCGGGCTGGTACCGCACCCGCGAACAGATCGCCGAATACTTCGGTGACCTGACGTTGATCGAGCCCGGACTGGTCGAACTCGAGGACTGGTGGCCGGCGGGCCCGCCGGTGCGTGAGAGGTGTCCCGAGGAGCGGTTGTTGCTCGGTGGTGTGGGGGTCAAGGCGTTGCCGGGGCTGGTGCCGGGGTGGTCTCGGTGGGGGCGTGGTTGAGTCGTCGGCTTACTGGTTGCGGGGTTTGATCGTGTTTACTGCACAATCCTTGGGGTGTCCGGTGGGGCACGGGGCACCGGTCGATAGCGGCGTCGAGCGTGGAATTCCTCTCTACACCGAGTGTTTCGCGGCTGACCCGCATCGGGCCTACCGTGAGATGCGTGACCGGTATGGGGCGTTGGTACCGGTGGAGCTCTCTCCTGGGGTCCCGGCGACGTTGGTGATCGGGTATCGGGAGGCGTTGCGGATCCTGCACGACCCGGAGCATTTCCCGGCCGACCCGCGGGTCTGGGAACGTGGTGTTCCTGCCGGGTGTCCGGTGTTGCCGATGATGCAGTGGCGTCCGAACGCGCTCCGCACCGCAGGCGTCCAGCACGCGCGGTATCGGGAAGCCAACGTGGATGCGTTGGGTCGGGTGGATCTGCATCGCACCCATGCGGTGGTCGAGCAGATCGCGCTCACGCACATCAACCGCCTCTGCGAGGTCGGTGAGGCCGACCTGGTCGGCGAGTTCGCTTTTCCGGTGGTGTTCGACACCATCTGCGCCCTGATGGGGTGTGAGGCCGATGTCAGTGTCCAGGCCGTGGAGGGGATGGCCATGATGTTCGACACGGTCAACGCAGCCCGGGGCAACGAGCTACTGCTGGCGGCCCTGGCCGAACTCGTACACCGCAAACGCGCCTGCCCTGGGGAGGACATCACCTCCTGGCTGATCAGCCATCACACCGGCCTGGACGACGAAGAACTCGTTCAGCAGCTGGTGACGATCTTCGGTGCCACCAGCGAACCGCAGACGAACCTGATCATCAACACCCTGCTGGTGATGATGACCGGCGACCGGTTCGGCGGCAGCGTCACCGGCGGATCCCTGTCGACTCGGGATGCGCTGGATGAGGTGCTGTTCACCGACCCGCCGATGGCCAACTTCGCCATCACCTACCCACGGCAGCCGATCCTCATCGGCACGGTCTGGTTGCCGCCCATCAACCGGTGGTGATCAGCTTCGCCGCCTGCAACACCGACCCCGCCATCGCCGCCGGCGACCGCACCGGCAACCGATCCCACCTGGCGTTCAGCGCCGGCCCCCACACCTGCCCTGCCCCACGCCTGGCCTACCAGATCGCCCAAGACACCATCGACCAATTCCTCGACGCCCTGCCCGACGTGCGCTTGGCGATCCCGTACGAGCAGCTGCAGTGGCGGCCCGGCCCCTTCCACCGCGCCTTGGCAGCCCTGCCCGTCGTCTTCGACCCCGTCCCACCACTGACCGGAATGTGAGAACAGCGATGACCGACCTGCACACCGACACCGGCACCGGTGCCCCGATCATCCTCGATGCCACCGGCGCCGACATCCCCGCCGAAGCCACCCGCCTCCGTGAGCGCGGGCCACTGGTCCTGGTAGAGCTGCCCCACGGTGTCCGCGCCTGGGCCGTCACCGAGTTCGACCTGCTGATCCAGCTGTTCCGCGACCCACGCGTATCCAAGGACGCCCGCAAGCACTGGCCGAAATTCAGCAACGGGGAGGTGGGCGAGGATTGGCCGCTGTATCCGTGGGTGGCGGTGGAGAACATGTTCACCGCCTATGGCGCCGACCACCGGCGGTTGCGGCGCTTGATCGGGCCCGCGTTCACCCCACGGCGCACCGAGGCACTGCGGCCACGTATCCAGCAGATCACCTCTGAGCTGCTCGACACCCTCGCCAGCCGCCAGGCCGGGACGGTAGTGGACCTGCGGGAGGAATTCGCCGCCCAAGTGCCGCTGCGGGTGATCAGCGAACTCATGGGCCTGCCCACAGATCTGCAATCCGGGCTGCGGAAATGTGTGGATCGGATCTTCGCCACCGGCACCAGCCACGACGCGAAACAGAACTTCGCCGACATGGCCGCTCTCCTGGCCGAACTCGTCGCCCGCCGCCGCACCGATCCCGGCGACGACATGGCCAGCCTGCTCATCACCGAACGAGACGAGCACGGGGACCGACTGACCGAACAGGAACTCATCCACACACTGCTGCTGATGGTGTCCGCGGGATACGAAACCACCGTCAACCTCCTCGACCACGCCACCTACCTGCTGCTGACCGAACCGGACCTGCTTGCGCAGTTACGCGCCGGACACTTCACCTGGCCGGACCTGATCGAGGAAACCCTGCGGTACGCGCCGCCGGTCGCGCATCTACCGCTGCGCTACGCAGTGGACGACATCGACATCGCAGGACACCGGATCGGCAAAGGCGAAGCCATCCTGGCCTCCTTCATCACCGCCAACCGGGACCCACACCGGCACGGAGCTACCGCCGAGATATTCGACCCCACCCGACGAGCGAAGGAACACCTGTCCTTCGGATACGGCGTCCACCACTGCCTCGGCGCACCCCTAGCACGCCTGGAAGCAACCATCGCCCTGCCCGCCCTATTCGACCGATTCCCCAACATACAGCTGGCCCCCCGAACACGCGACGACCAGAACAAACCAGAAAACAGCCCACCCACCCCGCACAAAACAGCCCCACTCGAGACACTGGACAGCTTCATCTCCCACGGCCACAAAACACTGCCCGTGCACCTGAACCACGGCCACGCATCGAGGCAGCCATGAGCACATGGTTCGTAGACCAGTGCCGACAGCGGGAAGAAGCAAAGCCGACACCCCGGCCAGGCCCGGCACACCGTTACCCGACACGCGGACGCTGCTGGCGGTATCCACCTCTGACGATGTATCTGGGCATCCTGCTCTCCTGCGTTGCGTTTGTGAATTCATCGGCATCCAGAAGGCGCTCTGCGAGCTAGGACGCGACGTGCCCGAGACCGTGCACGAGCAAACAGCGCGGTGGCAGGGTCGCCGACGCTGGACAGACACAACCCCTGGTGGTGGACGGACACCATTGGGTAAGCGCCTACTCCAGGCGTTTTCGAATCGGAATGTGCCGCAGTCCCTTCTGGTCTGCGGCGGAAGGGAGCTGCGTTATGACCGAAACTATCGCCGCGACGGAGTTCGCTGGGTTTCTAGGCCCTGGTGGTCTCGAACGAGACAGTGCCCGTCGGCTGTTGGGGCAGGTGCTCGATATCGGGCTGGCTTTCAAGTACCGGCAGCGGTTCATGGCTCCTCGTGACAGCGCTGCACTCGATGTCATCGCCACCGAATCATTGCCGCGGATCGGGTGCGATCTGGGTGAGCTGTTGTCGGAGCTGGAATCCCGGTATCTGCCGACCATGCCGAATTTCGCGTCACCGATGTTCGCCGGGTTCCCTGACGCCGGGAACAATCTCGCCGCGGTGGCCGGGGCATTACTTGGTGAGTTGGTCGATGTGAACCTGATCAACGCCGACTTCTGTTCGCGTGGAGCCACCGAAATGGAGGTCGCGCTCATCCGCTGGCTACGCGAACTGGTGGGGTTCGAGGTGTCCGCGACGCCGCCGGCGACGGCGTTGGAGGTTGGCGGCATTCCGACCACCGGCGGTACCGGCGCGAACTTCGCCGCCGTGCTCCTGGCTCGTGAGCGCGCGTTCCCCGGCAGCCGGGCCGATGGTCTGCCTTCGGGGGCGCGGCCGGTGATCGTGCTTCCCGACGGCATCGGTCACTACACCATCGCGGCATCGGCAGCGTGGGCCGGGCTGGGCAATGCTGCTGCTGCATATCACCCGGTGCGGGACTTCCGTTACGACCTCACCGAATTGGACCGACGCCTTCGCGCGGCACGCACGGGCGGCGAGCAGGTGATCATGGCGGTTTGTTACGCCGGGGACAGCCGGACGATGACCATCGAGCGCCTTGCGGAGTTCGCTGAGGTGGTGCGACGCCATTACCCGGACGCCTGGTTACACTGCGACGGGTGTCACGGCACGAGCCTGTTGTTCTCCGACCAGTACCGGCACCGCCTCGATGGGCTCGCAGTCTACGACTCGGTGATGCTCGACCCGCACAAGGTGTTGAGCGTGCCTTATACCAACTCGTTCCTGCTGTTGCGTTCGCCTGCCGACGCGGCGCTGATCGCTACAGAGTCCGAGCTGATCCTGCGGCACGCGAGGTCTCTCGGTCAGATCACCCCTGCGACCGGCAGCCGCTCGTTTCAGAGCCTGCGTACCTGGATGCTGATCAAAGCACTCGGTGTTGCCGGGGTCGGGCGCATGGTCGAATCCCGTATCGACATCGCGAATCGGTTCGCCGCCCTGGTCGATGCGCACCCTAGCTTCGTCCGGCTCAACGAGGTCAGTATCAATTCGGTGGCCTTCACAGTGGTTCCGCCGGGAGCACACGTGCCTTTCGATTCAGAGACCGGGCAGCGCTCGGCCGCTCTGACGGTACGCGCCTATGAACGGATGCTCGCCGATGGCGCGATCTACCTCCATAGTTTCGTGCTGCCCGATTCAGAGGACAGGCTCGGCCTGGGCCGCGCGCACTCGCACCCCGTCTTGCGGTTCATGTCCGGTAACGGCCTGATCGGCGAAGACGACCTTGTGAACCTGCTCGACACTGCGGCCGGCTATGTCACTGACGGGGGCCTCGTGTGAAGAACGACAACCACCGGGCCTCTACCGAGGCGCTGCACGCGATGCGCCGCGCCGCGTTGGAAGTGCTGCCGGCGCACAGTCCCCGCGCCGTGGTGATCTATGGCTCGTTCGGCCGGATACGGCAGAAAGCAGCATCCGACATGGATGTACTGTTCGTCGGCGAATACAGCACGACCGCAGTGCGGCGGTTGACCGATGTCATCATTGCCTACAGCCGTGACCAGGGCCTGACTCTCGATGAAGAAGTGCCGTACATGAACAAGGTTCTGGTCGATTGGGAGGAGTTGGAGCAGGCTAGTACCTGCGCCGTATTCTCCGGCAGCCCGCGCCTGATCCCGATACGCCGCCACCCCGATTTCCTGGCCTCGAAATACATGCGGACGCGGCTGTTCGTCACCGGCGTGCTCGCACAGCGGACGTTGACCTGGAGTGAGGACGCTGCGCGCCTGGAAGCCCTTCGCACCCGCGCCCGAACAGGCCTGGTTCTGGCCGCCGTGGACGATCTGCGAGCGCTCGAGGTCGAAGCCGACGAAGACGCCGTAGTCGAATACCTGATGGGGCAGGGGATTTCCAGCGACAATTGGCTCGGCTTCGAACCAGATCCGGCTACCCTCCGGCACGTGCAGGCTTTCGTGGAGCGCACCTTGCACGCGCACCTGTTGGCGTCTACGCCTGGGGTCGATGCCGATGAGTAGGATCAGCCCATCCGTCGGCGTGGACAGCGTGCCGGCACCGCACACCGAACCGAGAGGAAGCGCCGCGATGCCGAGGCATCTCATCACCAGCGCCCTGCCCTACATCAACGGGATCAAACATCTGGGCAACCTGGTGGGCTCGATGCTGCCCGCTGACGTGTACGCACGCTACCTACGGGCGCGCGGTCATGAGGTGCTGTTCGTCTGCGCTACAGACGAACACGGCACGCCCGCCGAGTTGGCCGCCGCCGACGCAGGGATGACCGTCGCCGAGTTCTGCGCCCAAGCGCACAACACCCAGAAGGCAATCTACGACGGATTCGGATTGTCGTTCGACGTCTTCGGCCGAACGTCCTCGCCGCAGAACATCGAGATCACCCAGCATTTCGCCCGCAAGCTGTTCGAGAACGGATTCATCGAACAGCGCCCGGTCACCCAGGTCTACTCCCCAGCTGACGGGCGGTTCCTGCCCGACCGGTACGTCACCGGCACCTGCCCGCACTGCGGCTACGACCGCGCCCGCGGCGATCAATGCGAGAACTGCACGCGCCTGCTCGAGCCGACCGACCTGTTGAACCCTCGCTCAGCGATCAGCGGCTCCTCCGACCTCGAAGTCCGCGAAACCAGCCACCTGTTCCTGCTGCAATCCAAGCTGCAACCCGAGGTAGAGGACTGGATCGACCGGGTAAGCGGCAGGTGGCCGCATCTGGCTACCTCGATCGCGCGCAAATGGCTCGCCGAGGGCCTGCGAGATCGCGCGATCACCCGCGATCTGGACTGGGGTGTGCCGGTTCCAGCCGATACCTGGCCGGATCTCGCGGCTGACGGGAAGGTCTTCTACGTCTGGTTCGATGCCCCGATCGGATACCTGGCCGCAACCAAGGAATGGTCCGATGCCGCCCCGGACCGTCCGGACTGGAAAAGCTGGTGGTACGACGCCGCCGACGTGCACTACACCGAGTTCATGGGCAAGGACAACGTCCCGTTCCACACGGTCATGTTCCCCGCCACCGAACTGGGCGTGCGGGAGCCATGGAAGATGGTCGACTACATCAAGTCGTTCAGCTGGCTCAACTACTACGGCGGCAAGTTCTCCACCTCCCAGCACCGCGGGATATTCACCGACGCCGCGCTGGAACTGTTGCCCGCCGACTACTGGCGCTACTTCATGATCAGCAACGCCCCCGAATCCGATGACGTCAGCTTCACATGGGAACTGTTCGCCTCACAGACCAACAAGGATCTCGCCGACGTCCTGGGCAACTTCGTCAACCGCGTACTGGCCTTCTGCGCCAAGAGGTTCGGCGAACAGTTGCCCGCGGGCTCGTCTCCCAGCGACGCCGAACATGAACTCGGCCAGCGGCTCTCGCAGTTACTCGCCGACTATGAACATCACCTCGAGGAGATCGAACTCCGCAAGGCCACCACGACCTTGCGGGCGATGTGGAGCCTGGCCAACGAATACATCAACGACCGCGCGCCCTGGGCCCAGATCAAAACCGACCCCGACGCCGCCGCACTCACACTGCGCACCGCTGCCAACCTGATCTTCCTGTTCGGCATGATCTCCGCACCGATCATCCCGGCGACCGCCGAAAACCTTCGCGGCCTCTGGCAACAACCCGACCTTGCCGGCATCAGCTGGCCTGAACACGATGATGTCGAATCCCTGGCCTGGCTACGCCCGGGAACCGAGTTCACCGTGCCGCCGGTCTTGTTCACGAAGATCACCGAAGACCAGGTGAGTTCTTGGCGCGAACAGTTCGGCTCCAACAACCAGCAGTAGACGCCGCCCGGCGTTTACGTCGGTGCCCGGATGGCACGATGTCGAATCGAGGCCGGTGTCAGCCCCTGATGCCCTGGGTGCAGGCGGCGAACCCCTGACGACACGGTCGTAGGGAAAGCCTCTCGCGGGCACTGAAGTTCGAGGAGAACGCCTATACACTGCGGATGGTGGACTGCGGTAGCAACCTGTCGAAGCGGAGTCGTTTCAGGCGGCTCAGTACGGGGGTGCGGGGACGGGGATCGATGTCGTGGAGTGCTTCGGTGAGCCGGCGCACGGGTTCGGTGCACGAGTCGTAGCGGTCTTCCGGCGCCTTGGCGAGCGACCGGTGCAGGATTTCGTCGACCTCGGGCGGGATCCAGTGCCTGCGCTCGGAAATCTTGGGGGGCGGGTCGTGCAGCTGGGCGCGGGCGGTGGCCATACGGTTCGGGCGCGGGAACGGAGGGCGGCCGGTGAGCAGTTCGACGGTCGAGCAAGCCAGCGCGTACTGGTCCGTTGCGGGGGACACCGTGGCCGCTTGCAGTAGCTCCGGCGCGGCATACGGTACCGACACGACGACGAAACCATCGGTGGCCAAGGGAGGTTCGGGCCGGTGCAGCCAGCGCGCTTGATCGAAGTCCGAAATTTTCACTGCCGCAGGCTCACCCGCACCGACCAACACGTTCGCCGGTTTCACGTCGAGATGGATCACACCGTTGGTGTGCGCGAAATCCAACCCTGCCGCGATCTGGGTCAGCACGTGGAGCATGCGCTGTAGCTCCGAGTGCTGCTGCGGCACGCGCACCAACGACGCTCCCGTTGCGCCTGCGACGTATTCGCGTGCCGACCACAGTCTGTCGTCGGTTTCACCGTGCTGGTACATCCGCACGATATTGGGGTGCGACAGTGCGGACAGGATGTCGAACTCGTGCAGAAACCGTGCCCGCAACGCCGGTGACCGGCTGTCGCCGGGCCCCAGGATCTTCAGCGCCACCAGCTGTGGCCGTTGGGGATCCTCGGCCAGATACACCTCACTGCTGCCGCCATGTCCTAATCGGGACCGCACAATGAATCCCGCGAACTGCTCACCTGGCTCAAGTGCCACCACCTCACCATAAACGCAGCGGCACCTGCAAGACCAGATCGAACCGTCGGATCGCTGTTCGAAGACGAGCTCGATAGCGCTCGGCGAAAGAAACTTTCGGCCGTCGAGTTTCCCGCCGCAGGCGAGCAGCGATTGCACGCAAGCCGGGATGCGAACAGCAGGTCAGTGGGGCAAACCCAGCCCGTCGGCCAGCACCGGCCAGGATTTCTTCATCGACTCCTCCCAGTATCCCCACGAATGGGTGCCGGTGGGCTGGAAGTCGTAGGTGGCGGGGATGCCGAATGCGTCGAGCCGACTGCGTAGGTTGTGGGTGCACCAGTTCACCGCCGCCTCGATCACTCCGCCGATGAGCAACTGGTCGAGGTAGCCTCGCGGGCCGGGCTGCATGTACTCACCGTTATAGGTGTCGTACATGCCGGGGACGCCGGTGCCGGTGGAGATGAACAGTTTCAGCCCGCGCAGGCCCTCGGCATTCACGTACGGGTCGTTGGCTGCCCACATCGGGTCTCCGGGTGGGCCGTACATATTGTCGGTGTCGCCGCCGCCCCAGGTCTCCACTGCCAGTTTCACGAAGCGCTGCCCGATCGGATCGCTGATCTGGGCGCAGCCGCTGTAGGCGGCGACGGCACGGTACAGGCCGGGTTTCGCGATCGGCAGTTGCAGCACCGAGGTGCCCGAGGTGGACAGGCCTGCGATGGCGTTGACGCCGGTGGTGCCGAATTCGGTGTCGATCAACGGCGGCAGCTCCTCGGTGAGGAAGGTTTTCCACTTGTAGACACCGAGTTTCGGGTCGGGAGCGCGCCAGTCGGTGTAGTAGCTCCAGCGGCCGCCGATCGGTTGCACCACATTGACGTCCTTATCGGCCAGTAAGCGCAGCACGTCGGTGTTCTTCTGCCAGGTCGCACTGTCCTGTCCACCGCCGCCACCGTTGAGCAGGTACAGGGTGGGGCGCGGGACCGACCGGTCGGCGGGGCGCAGCACGTTGATCATGATGTCGGTGTTCATCGCCGCCGAATGCACCCGTAACTGCACGGTGCGCTCGTCGACCGGCCATGACTCGGTGATCGCTGACGGTTGCGCGCCCGGTGCGGCCGCGACCACGGTGGTCTGCGCGGCGGGTAGCGCCAACGCGACGGTGACGACCGCGCAGGTGCGCAGCAGGGAACGGAAACTGGTAGTGGCGTTCATCGGCGCCGAAATCCTCTCGGTGTCGGGACGGTACCCGCCTTTCGGTGGGTGACAGCCCTGTGCCCACCGAGCGTCGGGTGCGCTGTACCGCTCGGTGGGCATATCCGCCGCACCATCGGTGGGCCGAGCGGACAGGGGGCGGGCAATCGAGTTGCCCTGTCCGCGGCCTGGTGTGTGGCGGCGGCGCCCGGGCGGGCCGGTCGTGGGAGTCGATGCGTGACCGGTCCGGCCGGGTGCCTGGCTAGGGTTGGTTCACAGCTGTCCGCCGCCACCGATGAGCCACGGGTTGAATGTGCATTGCAGGGTGGGGAATTGGGTGGGGTCGAGGGCGTTGAGCGCGATCGACAACGCGCGGGGGGAGTACATGATGGTCAGGTGGTCGGAGATGTCTTGTTCGCAGCCGTCTTGGAGGGTGATGTTGCGGACGGTGGCACCCGGCCCGGCCTGCAGGAAGGTCAGGTCGTAGGGGTTGGTGATCTCGTCGTAGCGGGTGCCGACGATGGTGTAGTCGACCCCGGGGACGGTGTCACCGCCTGCGTTGAGTTGGTTGACGAAGTCCGAGCCGATGGTCTGCTGGATTCCGGCATGGCCGACGAAGATCTCGATGAAACCGAGGATGTCGATACCGAAGTTGTTGATCGCCCGCCCCAGAGCGCCGATCCCGTCGAGGCTGGTGCCGTGATGGGTGGCGCCGTAGGTGATGAGGTTCTTCACCTTGGCCGCGCCGCCTTCGAACTTGGTGTACCAGTTCGACATCGACCCACCCTGGGAATGGGCGACGATGTCGACCTCACTGGCGCCGGTGGCGGCCAGTACCCGGTCGACGAACACCGCGAGCTGCTTGGCCGAGTCCTGGATATATCCGGTGCCCATCACCCCGGGCAGTATCGATCCGAGCCCACCACCTTCGAGGAGGTTGGCGCGGCCGTAGTTGAAGGTGAAGGTGCAGAACCCGGCGTCTTTGATCGGCTGACCCATGTAGGCGAACCCGTTATAGGCGTTCATCCAGGTGCCGTGGATCAGCAGCACCGGCCGCGGATGTTCGGCGGTGGGCTTGCAGTTCCAGTCGTTGGCACCGGGCGGGGCGGCGTCACCGTTGGCCAGGCCGTAAGCGAATGCAGCCAGCCAGGAGGTCTGCGGTGGACCGTGACCGATGGTGTCGGAGGCGTAACCGCCGGAAGAGCCCGAACTACTGCCGGACCCGCCGTAACAGTCCCCCGACCCGTTGCCTGACCCCGCGCCGCTGCCCGAGGTGCACGCCGACCCGGTACCCGCGCTGCCGGTGTCTGCGACGGGCGCGCTTCTCAGGCCCGCCGTGATGTAATCGGCGAGTTCCTGGTCGGTGGCGACGTGACCCGGTTCGGCCACCGCGCCCGCGCCGGCGACGCCGAACGCGAGCACGGCAGTGCTCAGCAGCACGGCCGCGCGCAGCAGCCGGACGGAGGTACTTCGTTTCATGTCTTGCCTTCCTCGATGAAGCCGCGGCCGCCTCGGCTACCGGAGTGGTGACCGCGAAACTGCGCCAAAGCTAATGCGTTCCAGCCGTGCGAACGGGCGTCGTCGCCTGGATCTGGAGACATCACCAATCGGTGTGGGAGAAAATTAGGTTCGAACACAGAAGCTTTCGACAGCGGTGATTTCGTGTGTCGCTGGTGTCTTTTCACCGACATGTCGGTGTGCATCGTTCGAGGACGTGGCCGGAACCAAAACTTCGTTTCTTGCGCGGTGAATTGTCCGAACTTTCACCCGATTACTTCGGGAAGCACCGGAAGCTGCCCGAACATGGAGCTGAATTTCCCGCCGTCCGGTGACCCGACGGACGGTGAACGCTTGGAGCACCTCATGTTCGATACGTCCAGATCGCCTATTCGCCCCCGCACCGCCGCAGGCTCACGTCGCGCGCATCGGGCGATTCAGTTGGCCGCGTATGCCGTATTCGGCGCCGCCGCGTTCACCACGGCCGTGACAGCATGGCCTGCGGCACCCGCCGCCGCGGTACCGAGCGGCTCGGCCGAGGTCGCTTCCGGCCCGCTGACACGGATACACGGGCCCGGCACCGTGATCGTGGTGCTCGGGCACGGGCTGCTGCCCGACGGCCGGATGCGACCCGAACTCGTCGCCCGGCTGCATGCGGGCTACGTGCAGGCGCTGCTGGCCCCCGCCTCCCCGGTCATCGTCACCGGAGGCAACCCATGCAACGGTGTCACCGAGGCGGCGGCAATGGCCGAATGGCTGGTCCGGCACGGTATTCCGCCGCATCGCATTCTTCAAGAGGGCGCGTCAGGCACGACTGTGGAAAATGCCGAACTGTCCGCACGGTTGATGCACCATATCGGTGCTCGCGAGGCGGTGGTGGTGACGTCGTCGAACCATATCGACCGGGCAGTGGCGAACTTCGTCGCCGCAGGCGTCCCCGTTGCCGCCGCGGTGACACCGGAACATCTACCCGATCTCACGTGGGCGTTCGGGCCGGGCTGGTGAGCCTCGCCGAACGCCCCGGCCGACAGCACATTACCGGCACTACAGGAGCAATCATGTCCGATATCGACGTACGTCCGGCCGAACAAGTCCGGTCTCTGCTCGATCACCGTTATCGCCCCGCCCGGCGTTTCCGGGTGACCTCGGCGCATATCCGCGATTTCGCGCGAATCGTCCAGGATTCCCATCCGGCGTACCACGACGGTGACGCCGCCGACGCGCTTGGATTTCCCGCGCTCATCGCCCCGCCAACCTTCGCGTCGACGATTCTGCTGCGGGTACACCGGGAAATTCTCGACACGTTGATCACCGGTTATCACCCGAGCCGGATTCTGCACGCCGACCAGGTGCTCGACATCGGGCGCCCGATCATGGCCGGCGACGATATCGGCTGCGATATCTATTTCGAATCCTTCCGCCATTTCGCCGATTACGACGTCATGGCGATCAAGAGCGTGCTCACCGACCAGTGCGGGCAGGTACTGCAGACCGGCTCCACGGCGCTACTGGCCCGCACCGGCGGCGATATCCGGTTCGCGGAAACCGCGCCCCGGGCCAGTGCTGCCACTCGTACCGCCGCGGCCGGTTCGGTGGTGGCCGGCGCGGGCGACCATATCGTCGCGGTTGCCTCCGGCCGTCGTCCGCGCACCACGGTCGATATCGGCAGCCTGTCGGTTGGTGCCGAGTTGCCCCGTCGGGTGCTGTGTCTGTCACGCGCCGACCTTGCTGCCTATGCCCGGATCACCGGCGATACCGGCCACGGCCCCACAGAGCCACGGGCCGGTCTCGGTGACTCGGTCGCCGATCTGCCCACCGCCGTGGCGCCCGGCATGCTCACACTCGGTGTGGCCGCCGGTTATGTGACATCGTGGCTGGGCGATCCGGCGGCGGTGGGCAGACTGCGCGCCCAGTTCGCCCACTACACCCACTACATGCGGGTATGTGCGGGGGAATCGAGCCCGATCGAGTTCAGCGGCCGGATCACCTCATTGGACCCCGGCCGTCGGCGAGGAACCGTCGCCGTCGAGGCGCGATCGCACGGGCGCAGGCTGTTCGGTTACGCCGCGGCCGAGGTCCGGTTCGCGGACTGAGCCGCCCCCGGCGGTGCCGTATCGCTGGGTACGACGGATGCGGCCTGGTTTCACTGCCCAGCCGGCACGGCGAGGGCGGCGGCCAGGGTCGGCCAGGCGTGGTGCAGTTGGTCTTCGAAATCCGGCCAGGCGTGCACGCCCTCGGGGAGGAAGTCGACGGTGGCCGGGATCTCGAGTTCGGCCAGCCGCGCCGCGAAACGTTCGGTGCACGCTTTCGCACCCGCCTCCAGAACGGTTCCGCCGCCGAGCAGCACGGCGATGATCTCTGGGGACTCGGGCACCGCCCCCAAGGCAGTAGCGCTGGGTGCACCCGATGCGGCCGACAGGTAGATCGTGGTGCCGCGCAACTTCTCGGCGCCGAGCACGCTGTCGTGCGCAGCCCATTCCGGCGAGTTCGGCGGCCCCCACAGGTTTTCCGGGTTCCCGCCGCGGGAGGCGACCGTGATGATGGTGATCGCGCGCCCCAGTTGATCTGCGGTCGAATAGCAGCCGCTCATCCCGGCCACGCCGCTGTAGAAGCCGGGGTGGCGCTGAGTGAGCATCATCGCCGCCTGCGCGCCCATCGACACTCCGGCGATGGCGCGGCGGCCGGTGGAGCCCAGATACGGTTCGACGATCGGCGGCAGTTCCTCGGTGAGGAAGGTTTCCCACCGGTTGAGTCCCAATGCCGCGTCGTGGCGCACCCAGTCGGTGTACATGCTGCCAGTGCCTCCGGTGGTGAGCACCACGTCGATCGGTTTGTCGGCAAAGAACTCCGCCGCGCTGCCCTTGGTGAGCCAGCCGGAGGTGTTCTCCCCGTCGACCCCGTCGAGCAGGTAGAGGGTGGGCCGGGGCGCGGGACCGGTCCCGATCAGCGTGTCCACGGCGATGACACGTTTCATCGCCGCCGAGGCGATATGCAGCCGGATCCGATGGGTGCCGAGCACTTCGATACGGTCCAGGAAGGCGTGTCGCGCCGGAGGATCGGCCGCGGTCGCGGGACCGGGGGCCCGGCGCGGTTCGGGAACTGCGTCCGGTGCGGCTGCCGCGGGTGCGACGGTGACCGCCGCGGTCACGGCCAGGATCACCGCGGCAATCGGGAACCGCGGGTTCATCGCCGCATGACGGTCGACGACGCGGCTGGGTGCGCCGCCGCCGGACCGGATAATGCCGGGTTGTCACCGGTGTTGTCGGGCGCGCAGATATGCACCGTGGCTGGGTGCGGGATCTTCTGGATGATGAGCGCGGTGGTCACGGCGTCCTCCTGTTCTCCGGGTTCCCCGAGATGGTGGACGGATCACGCCGAACGGCCGATCCGTAGCGCGGTGGGTGTTTCCAGCACCGGTATCCGGGGCAGCCGCGCCGGTTCGGCGGCGACCGGATCGGTGCGGTCGGTGATGCGGTACAGCCCTGGTGGATGGCCGGCACCGCGGATGTGGTCGAGCACATCGTGGACGCGGCCCGCCAATTCCGGTATCCGATCGGTCGGGCCGGTGGCGACGGCGGCGGTGAGCAGCACACCTGCGGCTTCGCCGATCATGTCCAGCACGTCGGCGCTCAGCGCCGGCGTCGGTGTCATGGCCGGGTCGTCCACGTCATCGCCGAGCGGGATCAGGACGGTGCCGCCGTCGGCGTTGAGCAGCGACAGCGCGCGGGAGCCGAGCGGGCTGGCCAGCGCGGCCTGCACGCGGCGCAGTTTGCGGCGCGCCGCCGACACCGAGCCGATACCGCCGCCGGTTTCGTCGGGGTGCGGCGGAATCGACAGGGCGACAACCTGGTAGGCGGGTGCGACGGTGATGCCGGTACGTTTGGCCGACGCCGCGATCCCGTGGCCGCTCAACAGCGCCGACACCAGGGTCTGGGCCGCGGTCTGGTGTTCCTTGGCGACCCTCCGATGCTCGTCCAGGTAGGCAGACGACGCCGCAACGGTGACCATTTCCACGACGCGCACCAGGAACCGGGTGCCGTCCAGTAGTTCCTGCGGTGACGCTGTCGTGTCGGCCTGTTCGGCCAGATAGTCCAGGCCTGCACGCACATTCTCGTAGCAGGCGCCGAGGACGGTTTCCAGGGCAACGCCTTCGTGAGCCCAGCGCTCGGCGGCGCCGCTGATCGTGGCCCGGACCGTCGACGGCCGGGACGTATTCGGCTCGAGCGCGGCGGCGGCCTCGGCGAGGCAGTGACGCACCATGCCCGCCACGTCACCGCGCGGTGCGGTGCGGCCACGTCGCCGCAGATGCTGTGCCAGTTTCGTTTCCAGCGGTCCGGAGCCCGAGCCTGCCTGTCTGCCCACCATGACTACCGGACAGTAACGAGATTCGTGCGCCCGATCACCGGTCCGGAACGGAACTAGGCAAGTCATCAGCGTTTTCGGTTGCGGTTGGGTCGAATCACAAGTAGGTAACGGGGATTCCGGGCACGGTGCCGACCTCGTATTTCCCGGCGTCGCATCTCTCGGACACCTTGCGGCGACCGGGGGGTGTCTCTTCACGCCGAGGGGCCAAAGAGCACCTATCAGCGCGACAACGGCGGACCGGGACGACGCACAGCCAGCGTCACCGGAGGTGGGCAGGTGCCGATGCCGGGCGCCTGCTGCTGTGGGTCCTGATACACGCCGATCCGATAGCGGCTTGCGGACTGTGTTGGCTCACAACGTATCCCGCCTCGAACGGTTGGATATCCGAGATGGCGGCGCAGGACTGTACGCCGGTCCCGGCCTCACCTAACGTCGATCCCGCGCCCGGTCCTCGTTCGCCGCGTCGACCGGGCGCACCATGCGCCCGGCGAGCTCGTTCCCTACCCTTGCTCGCCGGGCCACTCCCCTGCGGCGCTATCGGCGCGGGCCTGCAGGCCGGTCCAGCACGACCGGCTGGCGGCTGCGCAACGCCGCCAGCAGCCCCGGTGTGGCCTCCGGCGGGGAGGCGTGCACCGACAGTTGGTTGGCCACCGCACGGTAGGCATCCAGATCGGCGCGTTTGTCCAGGTACAACGCTCCGGTCAATTGCTGCAGGTAAACGATATCGGGCAGATCTGCTTCGGCGAACCGCAGCATGGTGAACGCGCCGTCTGCCAGCGCAGGCCCTCCCACGTGATCGGCCAGCACCTGCACGGTGATATGCGGTTGCCGTGCCGCGTCCAGCAACCGATCCATCTGCTCGCTCCATACCGCCGACCCGCCGATGCGGCGAGCCAGTGCCGCCTCCTCCACGATCACCCATAAATGCGGTGGAGCGGTGCGGGACAGGATGTGCTGACGGCGCATCCGCAATACGACCCGGCGTTCGATCGCCTCCTCCGACTCGGTGGGATGCGCGAGTGTCAGCAGTGCCCTGGCGTATTCGGGGGTTTGCAGCAGTTCCGGTATCACGCGCGGTTCGTAGCAGCGGATCATCTGCGCCGCCTGTTCCAGCCCCAGGTACATATCGAACCATTTGGGCAGCCAGTCGTTGTCGCGATGCCACCAGCCGGAGGTGTTGGCTTGCCGCGCCAGCTCCAGGAACGCCTCACGTTCGGTGTCGTCGACCACCTCGTAGAGCGCGAGCAGGTCGAGCAGATCACGTTCCCGGATGCTGGTGCGGCCCAACTCCAACCGACTGATCTTGGAGTCCGAGCCGCGGATGTGCTCCCCCGCTTCCTCACGGGAGATCCCGGACGCCTCGCGCAGCCTGCGCAGCCGGGCGCCGAGCACCATGCGCAGCACGGTCGGCCCACCGTCTACCGCCTTGCGCGCGGCAGGCCTACCCACCGCGGGCCCCTCATCCGACACCGATCGCCTTCCCGAAGCACCCATCGTCCGAGTCTCGCACGGACAGGTTGTCGCAAGCCAGGCGAAACCGCTTTGCCCCGAACACTATTCGTGTTACCCCGCACACACGCGCTCTCGGCCGCCGCTCACCGCAGCAGTACCTGCGCGGTAGCCCGGCCGAACAGTTTGCGGCCGCCGCAGCTGCCGGTGATGGCGACTGTCGCCGCGCGGCGCGACGCGTCGAGGGATTTGATCGTGGCCCGGAACTCGATCTCGCTGGGTTCCGTGGCGGCAACGGGGGCGAATCCGGCGAACCGCACCCCATAGGAGCTCACCGCCGTCGGATCCCCGAGCCATGAGGTGAGATATCCGGCGCCGAGCCCCATGGTCAGCAGCCCATGCGACACCACCTCGGGCAGGCCTGCCGCCGCAACCACCCGGTCGCTGAAATGGATCGGATTCCCGTCACCGGACACTCCCGCGTAATTGACCAGATCACCGCGGGTCAGTGACAGCACCCGCGGAGGCAGTTCGGCGCCCACCGACAGGTCCTCGAAGCACGGGATGGTGTGCCGGACGCGTGTCTCGGCGGGGTCGACCGTTTCCGCGACAGCGATATCGTCGAAGCATTCGGCGATCCCCGCGTCCTCACGTAACCGGTCCTGCGTCTCCGCGGCGCCGTTGCGGGCGCTCATCGACTGCCCGGCCATGATCACCGAGTCCACCGCGGCAGCCAGCTGACCGGTTTCGGCGACGCCGGTGCGGGCAACGACCGTGGTCGCCGCCGACTGCAGCAGCTCCTTGTGCTGGTTGGTCAGCACATTGCGTACCACCATGAAATCTTTGTCGCCGAACTGGCGGAACGAATCGACGAAGGTGTCGCAGCGCAGCCGGTCCCCCGCCACCAGTGGTCGGTACATGCGCAAGGTTTGTTCGGTCTGCAGCACCTGGCCGATATCGTAGCCGGTGAGCTCGGAGGCGAACATTGCCTGCTGCATCTGCACCCAGATGAGCGCAGGGAAGGTCAGCGGCGCGATCAGGCCGTCATAGCCCAGCTCCGCCGCCGCATCCTCGGACCAGTGCGCCCGGTGGCCGTCCTGGACGGCGCGGGCGAATTCCCGGATCTTTTCCCGACCCACCTCATAGTGGTCGGTCATGCGGAAATGCCGCCCCACCAGCGCCCGTGCCTGTGCGGACGCGATGGTGCTCGTATTGTCGTTCATATATCCACAGCCTCTTTCCCGAATCCGGCCGACAAGCTGGGCCGGACCGGCCCACGTTAGCGGTACCGGGCGGGTTCTGCCGATTCGAGCCGTATGCCCCGACACGACGGGAACCCCGCTGGCCGCATGCGGGGAGCTATCCGCATTCGTCGGGTGCGGGTAGGCCGCGGAGGCGATCATCCAGCCAGATCATCGCCTCCGGGTAGCCCAGCGCCCCGGCGATGATGTGCTCGCCCGGCACAGCTCGATACACCGCGGGCACACCGAGCGCGCACTGCTCGGCGAACAAGGCGCGAGCGCCCTCGGCAGGCAGCCAGAACTCGTGATCGCCGTGATAGATGTAGAGCGGGGTGGCCGAACGCATATCCGCCATCGCGGTCACCCGGTAGATTTCGGTGGCCACCGGCGACCGCAGCGGATCGGGAACGTCGGCGGCGATCTCGATCGGCAGATGCAGCACACCCGGCAATGCGAACGTCCCGATGCACTGATCCTTCATCGGCGAGATCGCCACCCACTGCGCCAACTTGTTCATATGGGTCAGGATCTGCGGACGTTCCCGCCCGATACCCAGCACCGCGGCCATGAACACACCCGAAGCAAGGTTGCCGTTCATACTGCGCGTCAGCAGTTCGAAATCCGCGGGCACCCCGCCGAGCGCAGCGCCGGCCACCACGGGAACCAGTTCCGGCGCATAGCTGCCGAGCAGTTTCACCGCGCCGTTGGTGGCGATCGCCCCGCCCGAGTAGCCGACGAGCCCGAATCGGCTGGCGGCGAACTCCGCCGGTGCGTGCGCGCGTACCGCGCGGATCGCGTCGAGGACCGCATACCCACCCACATACGGTTCGGCATACGACATCCACGGCCCCTCGTGATCGGGGACCAGCACCGCGTAATTGCGCAGCAGCGCCAGCTGCGAGGTCGGCGGCACGAAATCGGTCAGCGAGGTATGGGAGCTGAAACCATGCGCCAGTGAGTATCCGGGCGTGCAGTCACGGCCGAGTGCGTCGATGGGCAGATTGTTGACCACCACCGGCCGGGATCCCTGCCCCTGCCATGCGGCGGCGGGCACCGCCAGGGTTGCGGTGGCGAACGACGGCCGCCCGTGCGCATCGGAGGTGCGGTACTTCAACAGCAGTGCCCGGCGCACCGGTACCACCAGCAGCGGGGCGGCGGTCGCGGTGATATCGCGAACCTCGATCACCTCTCCCGGCAACCGGTCGGCCAGATCGGCGGGCCAATGGTCGAAGAGCGGATCGCCCACTGCCGATGGCAGCACGGCGTGATGCAACGCGGCCAGCGCCGGGGACATATCGCCGGGCTGAGAGACGCGGTCGCGGGGCGTCTGGGGAATCATCGGCGGCGGCAGCACCCGCTCGATCCACTCCTGAAGGCCGGGGATCAACTCACCCGGGGCGGCGGCCGGCGGCACCGGCTCCCGCGTCGGTGGCTGCGCGGTCGCCGCGGCCACGGGGAGGACACAGATCGCGACCAATGCGGTCACAACAGCTCGTATATAGCGCATGGCACCGCCTCCGGCAGCGACGTCGTCGTGGGCCGACCCACGGAGATACGGTGTCGGACTCGATCCCCCCGGTGTGTTCTGGGCCGGAAGCCCAGGTTACGTGGAGGGAGGACATTGCCTGTGAATCGTGCCCTACTCGTGTGCGTCGCGTCGCCGGATCGTGACACCCTGCGGGCAAGGGCGCGGCACGTGATCTGGTGAGAATCCCTCGAGCCCGGCCGCGTGACCTGTGACTTGTCCAGGCAGCGGGATGGAACATGTTCTTACCCAGGGGGTGTGGCTTACCGTCGCAGAGACGGCATCGCTGAGCATGCCTGCCGGAAGGAGACGCGGACATGGATGCAACTGCCCTGATAACGGCATACCGCGGCAACACCACCGACGAATCGCCCACGCGGCGAGTGACCGTCTACTTCGACGGCCCGACCCCCGACGACGCGCTCGTCCTCGAATACGCAGCGACCAGCACCGAGGCCTGGCAGTTCACCTCGGCCGCCGTGCACGCCGGGCTCACCGTGACCGTCGACGGCATGATCCGCCCCGGACTGCGCCGGCTACCGTGCAGCTCACTATGGCGTTGAGCGCGCTCCGTCCGGGCCAAGCACCCGTTGCAGGAAGGCCAGCACATCCGGTAGCGCGGCGTCGGCCGCGCCGAGATGATCGCCCGGATACAGCTTCGTGGTCAGATCTGCTCCCGATAAACGTAATTCAGCGATCAGCTTCGCCGTGAACGGGGCAGGCACATCCCGGTCGGCCAACCCCTGCCCGATGAACAGCGGCGCCGAATAGCCCGAGGTCGGGATCCGCAGCATCGCATCGGCGACAGCCCACAGCGCCGGGTCGTCCAACTGCCGGCGCAGTATCTCACCGATCGAGATATCACCGATCCGTTCCTCGGCTTCGGACAGGCATTCCGATTCCACGATGCGCAGCACATCGTGCCCGGTCGGGGTGAGGTAGCTGTCGATATCGAGTTCGGGGGCGGTGACCCGCATACCGGCAAGCAGCATCGCGAAATAGGTGGTGGTCCTCCGCAGCGGCAATCGCGGAATCCACGGACCGGCCAGCGGCACTGCGGATTCCAGATTCGACGGCGGTCCGGTCGCCGCCGCGCCGCGGAAATCGAGTTCGGGCGCGTCGCCGGGCGCGATATGCGCGGTGACCAGCGCGGTCTGCCCGCCCTGCGATTGCCCCATAACCGCCCACCGGGCGCTCAACCCCGGCAGCACCGAACGTGCCGCCCGCACTCCGTCGATCACGCTGCGCGCCTGTGAGGGGCCATCCAGATACGGGTGCGCCCCTGGTGTGCCGAGACCCACATAGTCGGAGATCATCACCGCGTACCCGGCCTCGAGCAGTCGCGGATACACCGAATCCAGGTAGTAGCCGCGCGCCCGCAGGGTGAACGCGCAGTGGTCGGCGATACCGACCGAGCCGTGCGCATACGCCACGATCGGCCAGCCGCCCGGCGGCGGCGGACCCGGCGGGATATACACCGCCGCGGTACTCTGCATCGGGCCGCGCGGGCCCCGTGACCAGTAGGTCAGCCGCTGCACCTCCCCCGCCTCGGCCAACTGCAGCGAACCCGGCATCGGCGCGGTATCGGTCACCACTCCCGGTGGGCCCGGTTCGACCGTATCCGCTCGCACCGGGCCCACCGGCGCAAGGGTCACCGCCAACACGACCCCCGCCGCCACCAACCAACTCCGTTGCACGGCCCGACTATCGTCATGACCGCCGCGGATGGCAAGACACCACAATCGGGGGTGGCGCGCACCCATCAGATCGGTGTTCTCATCGGTCTCGCGCTGCCAGGCACTTCGGGGTGCGGCGAGGTGCCGCTACGCGGACAGTTTCGTTGACAGTTCAACCGGAGACTGGGAAAACTTGCCTGGCATCACCGCTGCCGAACTGGGGACACAGATATGACTTTCACCGGAAAAACGGTCGACTATGCAGTGCGTGAGCACCGCGCATACCTCACCTTGAACCGTCCGGACAGGCTGAACGCGATCACCGCCGAGATGGCTCGCGAGATCAGCGGCGCTGTCACTGCGGCGAACGCCGACGACTCGGTGCGGGTCATCGTGGTGCAGGGAGCAGGGCGGGCGTTCTGCGCGGGATATGACCTGAAGCTGTACGCGGAAGGTGGTGAGGAACATCAGGGCCCGGTGTGGGACCCGATCAAGGACTTCCAGGCGATGAAGGCCAACACCGACCACTTCTTCTCACTCTGGCGCTCGGCCAAGCCGACGATTGCGAAGGTCCACGGGTACGCAGTGGCCGGCGGAAGCGATATCGCGCTCTCGTGTGATCTGGTCGTGATGGCCGAGGATGCCAAGATCGGATATATGCCCGCACGTGTCTGGGGCTGCCCCACGACCGCGATGTGGGTTTATCGCCTCGGCGCCGAGCGTGCCAAACGCATGCTACTCACCGGCGACACCATCGACGGCGTTCAGGCCAAGGAGTGGGGGCTGGTCATCGATGCTGTTCCTGCCGAGGAACTCGACGCGGCCGTGGAGAAGCTCGTCGACCGTATGGCAGGCGTCCCGATCAACCAGCTGGTCATGCAGAAGATGATGATCAACCAGGCCTACGACAACATGGGCCTGCAAACCACCCAGAACCTCGCCATTCTCTTCGACGGCATCACCCGTCACTCGCCGGAAGGCCGCTGGTTCGTCGACTTCGCGCAGCAGCACGGCTTCGGTGCCGCGGTCCAATGGCGCGACGCAGGCCGCTTCATTCCCGATGGTGGCGGCGCCGTACCGACCGAAGACGAGATCGCCGATATGTACCGAGAACTCGCCGAGAAGGCGGCGGCCGAGGAAGAGCCGAGCCGATGAAGGAGCTCACCGAGTCCTGGTGGCCGAAGGATACGAGCCGGCCGATCCTCGACATCACCGTGGGCAGGCTGTTGCAGCAGGCGGCTGCCGAAGCACCCGACAAGCTCGCCGTGGTGTCGGTGGCTCCCGAGCGCGAAGCCCGCACCTGGACCTACCGGGAGTTGCTGGACGACGCCGAGCATGCGGCCGCGTGGCTGCTCGACCGTTTCCAGCCCGGCGAACATGTGGGTGTGTGGGCGCCCAACGTGCCCGAGTGGCTCGTACTGCAGTACGGGGCCGCGCTCAGTGGGCTGGTCCTGGTGGCCGCCAACCCCGCTCTCCGTGGTGCCGAACTCGAGCACGCCCTCGGCACATCCCACGCGGCCGGGGTCTTCTTCGTCGACAGCTTTCGCGGCACCGATATGGCCGCCCTGGTTCGAGCCGTGCTGCCCACCGTACCCGCCGTGCGTGAGGCCGTTGCCTTCGAGGGCTGGCTCGATGAGGTTCGTCGTACCGACAAGCGTGCCGAGTTGCCGGTCGTCGATCCCCGGGCTGCCACCCAGATCCAGTTCACCTCCGGCACCACCGGTCACGCGAAGGCAGCGTTGCTCACGCATAGGGCGATGGTCACCAATGCGTCCTTCGTGCGCGACCGCTGCGGCGCGACCCCTGGGGCGACATTCGCCACCGCCCTGCCCCTGTTCCACACCGCAGGTTGCGGGTTGGCCGGGATGGGGTCGGTGCACCAGCGGGCCACGCTCGTGATCGCGGAGGTCTTCGACCCCACGACGATGCTCACCGCGATGCAGGACTACCGTGCCGAGGTCTTCGGTGGCGTGCCCACGATGCTGCACAGCCTGCTCGCGCATCCCGACCTGGGCGGTTTCGATCTCAGTGCGCTGCAGGTGGTGATGTCCGGGGGCGATGCCGTCCCACCCGCGCTGGTCGACGGCTGGGCGAAGGCCTGCGGTGCCGCGACCAGTGCGGTCTACGGCCAGACCGAACTCAGCCCGATCGTGTGCCAAACGCGTCCGACGGACAGCCGCGACGACAATATGTTCACGGCAGGCCAACCGCTTCCCCACGTCGAGGTGTCCATCCGCGACCCCTCCACCGGGGAGATTGCGCCCATCGGGGTAGAGGGTGAGATCTGCGCGCGCGGATATCAGCAGATGATCGGCTATCTCGACATGCCTGCCGAAACTGCGCAGACGATCGATGCAGATGGCTGGCTGCATACCGGCGACCTCGGGACGATGGACGCGCGCGGGTACGTGCGAGTCACCGGACGTCTCAAGGACATGATCATCCGCGGCGGGGAGAATATCTATCCCCGCGAGATCGAGGAAGTCCTGGCCGCGTATCCCGCCGTCACCGCAGCGATCGTGCTCGGCCTGCCCGATACGAAGTGGGGTGAGAAGGTGGTGGCCGTTGTGCGGCTGGACCCGGCCCAACCGGCCCCCTCATCGGCGGAACTACACGACTATCTGCGGGAGCGTCTCGCACCCCACAAAACCCCCAAGTCCTGGTATGTCACCGACAGTCTTCCGGTGAGCTCTCTGGGCAAGGTCCAGAAATTCCGGCTACGTGACCAGATCATCACCGGTGAGCTCCGGCCGCTGTGAACCGAAAACCGTCGGCGCAGGAGCCCGGCTACAGCGACGGAAGCGGAGGTGACGCCGGGAAGACGACGGGCAGGGCAGTCAATGCGCGGTGAAACGAACCCGTCCGCCAGGTCAGGTCGGCAGAGGGCACGCCCAGGCGTATCTCGGGCAAGGCGTCGAGCAGTTGGTCGATGGCGTCCTGCGCGATCAGGTAGGCCAGCGAACTGGCCGGGCACACATGCGGGCCGCTGCCGAAAGCCAGGTGAGCGCGGTTGCCCGCATGCTGGTTCGTGCCGATCACCGGATCGGTGTTGCAGGCGGCCATGCTGATGACGACCGGCTGGTGAGCAGGCAACCAGACGTCGTCGATCAGGATCGGCTGTTTCGGGAAGCTGAAACAGAAGTTCGCCACCGGAGGATCGTTGAACAACACCTCGTCGAGAGCGTCACGGGTGGACAGGCTCCCGCCCAGCGCACTACCCCCGAACTGCTCGTCGGTGAGGATCAGCCGCAAGGCGTTGACAATCAGGTTCTGCAGCGGTTCGATGCCTGCCCCGTACAGCGTGGCCACCTGGTTCACGTTTTCCGCCTCGCTCAGCCCGGCCGAGTGTTGCAGCATTCGTGTCGTCACATCATCGCCGGGTTTGGTGTGCTTGAGGTGAACCAACTCCAGCACCGCATCTATGAACGCTTTGTTTCCACGCTCGGCATCGACGCCCTCGAACATCGCG
This sequence comes from Nocardia donostiensis, assembly GCF_002081715.1. Lineage (GTDB taxonomy): Bacteria > Actinomycetota > Actinomycetes > Mycobacteriales > Mycobacteriaceae > Nocardia > Nocardia donostiensis. The sequence continues at coordinate 33,766 of NZ_MUKP01000017.1, forward strand.
GCCATCCCGGCAGCAGCGCGCTGCGCGATCTCGGTCGGACAACCGAGCAGAGCATTCAGCACCGCGAAGGTGAGCGGAAACGCATACTGGCGGATCAGGTCCGCGGACCCGTCTTCGCAGAACGAGTTGATCAGCGGGACAGCGACCTGTTCCACGGTGTCGTGCAGGCTGTACTGATCGACCTTGGCCAGACCCGCGACGATGACCTGCCGGTAGCGGGCGTGCGTGTCGCCGTCGTTACGCCGTGCGTTCGGCCGCCACTGCATGAGCGGAAGCACTGGACAGTCGGTGGGAATGTTCTGCTGCCACAGGCGCGGATCGGCCGGAAAATGGTCCGGGTCGTTGAGTATCTGCACCGCAGTGTAATAGCCGATCACCAGCGTGGCCGGCACGCCCGGCACCAACTCCACCGGCACCAACGACCCGTACTGTTCGCGCATCGCGCGATAGGCGCTATGCGGGTCTGCCGCGAACTCCGATACATACAACGGGATCCGGGGGATGTCGGTATCGATCGGTGAACCATGTGGAACGTGGTCGGATCGACGGTCGGAAATCGTCATCGGATGAATCGTAGACGGAATGCCAGGTGCCGTCGCCGAGATGCGACGGAATATCCGGTGTCCGCACGGGGAGCTCGAGCCCACGCGACTCCAACGCACGATGCCACTGTAGGAGTCCTCACGGCGACTGGACGCTGTGTCCTGCAGTGCTTGCTCAAACCGTCCAGCACGCACCCGCGATCCTCACAGCAAAGGTGTGGCGAGCTGCTCTCGCACTGCACGCGACAACGACAAAGCTCATCCCGCCTCACGTCGGTAACGTCATGACCCCGCGACCTCTAGGAGCGCTCGGCGGCTCCGCGCAGCGGGATCGTCTACCCTGTACCACCATGACTGTGCGGTACACAGACAGTCCAAGTGATCTGCCAGCAATCACGGGGGGATTCGTAGGGCGAACTGCAGAGCTGGCCGAGCTGACTGCCCTGCTACAAGGGCAGCCGCAGTTGATCACGTTGATCGGGTCCGGCGGAATCGGCAAGACCAGGCTCGCTACGGAGGCCGTTCACCGGCTCGGTAGGGCAACCCGGATCCCGGTGTACTTCGTGCGGCTGGCGCGGCTGGCGCAGCAGTCCGATCCGGCGGCGATCGAGGAGGCGATCGCCGCAACGGTGCTTCCTGGTTTCGGCGGACCGTCGACACGGAAGGCGCTTGTCGAGACCCTGTGCAGAACCGATGCGGCGGGTCGTAGCCTGCGAACAGTGGTGGTGCTGGACAACTGCGAGCACGTACTCGCCGGCGTTGGTCCGGTGATTGCAGAATTGCTCGCCTCGGTCGCGGGTTTGACCATTCTGGCGACCAGCCGCGAGCCAGTGGGCTGGGTAGACGAGCGCCTGATGCTGGTTCCGCCCCTCTCACAATCCCAGGCATTGGACCTGTTCCGGCAGCGTGCCGAGCTGACCGGCCATCCGATCGTCCAGGCAGACGAGATCGAGGTGGCCGAACGCATCTGTCGCCGGATGCACGGGCACCCGTTGTTCATTCGGTTGGCTGCCGCCCGCACGTTCTACGAGCCGCTGCCGATGATCCTGCGGCAGCTCAGTGGCGAGGAAGGCGATGCGCGGATGAGCTGGCGTCACGGGCCGCGGGTGGGTGCCGACAGCCGTCATCGGTCCGTCAGCGAGGTTATCGCATGGTCCTATGAGCTGTGTGATGACAACGAGCGTCTGCTCTTCGAACGGATGTCGGTATTCGCCCCCGGATACCATTCTCATCCGGGCGAGGACACCGGTTGCCATGCTGCCGGGGCCGAACTGGAGGCCATCGAGACCGTCTGCGCCGACGATCGGCCCGCCGGGAACAGCTCGGCTGGCGACTCCGCGCGCCCGTACCTGCCAAGGCCCGAAGTCCGGGACATACTCGATCGGCTCGTGGAGCGCTCGCTGGTTTCAGCGCATATCACATCCACTACTGTGCGGTACAGCCTGGACGAGAGTCTTCGGCTGTTCGCTCGGCTACGACTGCGGGAACGCTCGAACGGGGAGGTCGACGAGCCGCAACGCTTGGCCGAGCGGCATCTGCGATATTACCGCGACAAGGTCGCATACGCGGCTGCGCACTGGTGCAGTCCCGCCGAACACGACTTGATGGAATGGACTCGGCACGCGTGGGACAACATCCGACTTGCGATCGAACGGAGCATCACCACCGGCGGCGCGGCAGAACTCGGTTTGGAGTTGGCCACCGGGTTGATCGCGCTGCGCGCCCCGTTCTTCAACGACCTGCTACCCACCGCGCGTCGATGGACCGAACGCGCTCTGGAGGCCACCCGCGCGGTGCGGGAGGAACCAACAGATCTGCAGATCACGGCGATGGCCTCGATCGCATGGATCGCGTTGTGGGAGGGGCGCGACCAGCAAGCGGTGCAGGTTGTCGGTGAGTGTGTCACCACCTCTGTTTCGGCTCCAGAGATCCGGAACAGCTGGCGAGACAGGCCCGATACCGACCTCGGGCTGCCAGCGGCGGTCGAATTCGCCTGGGGCGCCGAGCTACTGTTGCACCGATGCGATGCGAGGTCGGCCGTCGTGCTGGCGCGAGCACGCGATAAGTATGCGGCGCAGGCCGATCGCAGCGCAGAATCGCTGAGTTCGCTCTTCCAGACTGTCGCTACAGCGTTTTTCGGCACCGCCCGACAGGCGCTCGATACCGCTCGGAACCATCTCGAGCGCACGGCGAGTTCGGGTGCACAATGGGCGAAGTCCTGGGCCGAACTGGCCTGGGCTATTGCATTGTCCAAGCATGCGGACCCGGAAGATGCGTTGTCCGCCGTGCATTCGGCACTGACATACCAGATTCCCAGGCGCGACCTGTGGGGAGCGTTGTGGGCGGTGCATATTCGGATGTGGTCGTTGGCGCGGATCATCACGGACTCGGCCGCCGCGAGTCCAGCCGGCAAGAACCGGCGCACCGCGCTCGCCACCGAAATCGCCCAGCTGGCCGGTGGAGCCGCAACACTGCGAACCAGGCTGGGTCTGAGCGCAGCAGAAGTCGGCCTCTTCGCCGAAGAAACGAGCAAGGCGCTGGCGATCGCCTGCGGAGTACTGGGCAGGCAAGGGCTTGATGCCGCGGAAAGGCAGGGAGCAAGCTTCGAATCCGGCGAAGTGCAGCGGCTCGCCCTCGGGGCGGCGCCCGCGACCGAAGCGCGACCGGACCGCTCCCGTGGACGCCACGTGCCCGACATCTGGTACATCCTGACCGGTGCGGAACAAGACGTCGCTGTTCTCGCCGCCGCGGGCTGGTCGAACAGTGCGATAGGAGCACGGCGCGGCACCTCCATCAAGACGATCAATACTCAGGTGGCCTCGATCCTGCAGAAGCTCACGATCACCTCGCGTGAGGACATCATCGGCTTCGTCCCGCCCGACCTTCGCGAGTTGGTCTCGAGGGAACACTCGCGACGCCCGCGGCGCGCAGCAACCCAGCATCCGGGAGCGGACGCACGACGTAGATGATCTCCGACAAGGCGAGCCGGGCTGGTGTTCGGAGCGCGGTGCCGGGCCGAGTCGAGCAAGGCGCGGCACCTGCGGTCACCGCGCGGCAGCACCGTCCCACCTCCGGGCCCATCGGCTGAGGTGGGACGGCGGTGCCGCGCTCATTTGCCGAGCCGCCGTCAGTTCTCGATGCCCGCGAGAACGTCCTGCGTCAGGGCGTCAGCCTGCCCGCAGTCCGTCGGTGGGGCGTCGAAGGAAACCTTGTCGGGGTCCGTTTCCTCAGGGGGCGTTTCTGCGCTGGTGGTCAGTCTCACGCTCAGCAGGTGGAAATCTTCCCCGTCGTCGTTACTGGCGGGCCCGATGACCAGACTGATGCCACAACTGGTGGTCATCGCGACATCCGTCTCGGTACGGACGCCCTCGAAACCAGCCATATTCATCGATTCACTGTGCACGATCGTGGCGCCGGAGGTCGGAGCGGGCTTCTCGTTGGTGCTGAAGTGAATCGATACCTGATACGAACGGGTTTCACCGGGTTTGACGATTTCCAGATCACACGCGTAGGGCGATGTACGGAGGACGCTTTCGGCTCGCCATCCCGGGAATCGGCTCGCGATCACGTCCTTTTGCTCGCACGGATCCTGCCCCATGATGTCGCCGGGCGTCGGGTGCGGATTCGACTTCAGCTGGTCGATCTTCGGATAGATCGACTCCAGGTACTCCGCGGCCGCTGCGCAGGCCTGCGGCCACGGCGAATCGGGGGCGCCCCTGGGTGGGCTCTTGACCAGGCGCAGACTCAGCGCATGATCGACGCCCTCGTAGGGCACCTTGTAGTTGCAGCTTCGATGCTCGGTGCTGTCGTTGGGTGTCGAGGTCCGATATGCCCGACGTCCGGCGATCTGTTCGGGTTGCGCGCCCGCGGCATCGCTCTGGCTGAACGCGACGTCCAGATCGAGATAGAACAGATACACATCCCCGACCTGGTCACCGCTGAGCCCGATGCATTGGGTGATCCCGGCGGGACGTTTCATCTTCTGCAGCGAGCCGTACTGCTTCAGCACGTCGCTCTCTGCGATCGTGCAGGGGTCCGCGGCGCGAATACGCGCGAAATGCGCCACTTTCGCTGCGTTGGGGTCTTCGCCGAATCGGCCCTGCTGAGCCGGCTCTTCCGGTATCGGCTTCCCAGTCGTCGTGCAGGCGCTGAGGCCGGCGACCAGTGTCAGTCCCACCGCGATGGCGGCGGCCCGTCCGAGGTAACGCATCAAACTACTTGACGATCCGGCTCGATCGCGCCGGACACCAGTGGTGCCCAGACGCGGACGCCTAGCGAATTCCAGAGCCATACACACCCATCTATTTCGGAAGTCTCGAGTCGATGGTGGGTGCCGTGTAGCGGCGGCGGATGATCGTCCGCACCACGGCACACCACTATCACCTGGACCGGGATATCAGCCGGCGCAGGCGATATCTCCGCCGAGGACCTTGTTGACGATGCATGCCCGCTTCACCGGGCCTGGCTGGATCTGGTCGTACATGCCGCCTCCCGCCGACTCTTCGACGACTCCGCCTGCCTGGAACTCGATGCGCACATCGACCCGCTGACCGCTACTTTCACCACCGCTTGCGGGAGCCCAGGCAATCACGCGAGAGGTAGGGTTGGTGCCGGGGACATCATAGATACAGATCGACCACGTGTCGGTATGGTCCGCGCCGCACACCTCGGCCGATGCCGGGCCCGCTCCACCGATGACAATCCCCGCAGCAGTAGCCGAGGCAACAGCGATACTTGCCAGATACTTCTTCACTCTCATAATCCTTTCCCCGCAGTACTGAACAACGGAAGCCAGTTTGTCGATGCTCGGGTCCGTTGCGCATCAGTGGATCGCTTCGATAGATGCCTACGCGGGCATACCTAGGTGTAGTAGCAGAGCAGGAGTTCCGGTCATGACCAGAATCGGCACCACCCTCGGCAGTACCCGGCCCCACCGCAACAGTTCGCAGATCGCCCAGTGGGTCCTGGACTCGGCCATTCCGTCCATGAACACGCCTGAAGAACGCCATAGACCACCTGTTCGCGCAGTGGTCGGTCTGGTTCGTCTCCTACGGCGCGAGCGGGGGAGCAGCTGCGGCTGGTTTGCAGCGCCTTGGGTATGGCTGATGTGAGCCACCAGGTCATCGCATGGAGCGCCGCACTCGCGCTGCTCCGGCGGACCAGCACCGATACCCCGCACCTCAACTCCACAGGAGCCGAACATGGTGACACCGAACGACCTGCAGCTACTTGCTGACCGTATCGAGATCGCCGCGCTGTGCGCCGAATTCACCGACGCGGTGATGATGCACGACTTCGACCGTCTGGCATCGCTGTTCACCGACGACGCAGTGTTGTGTATCCCCGGCGCGGGTATCGAAGTCGTCGGCCGTGCCGAATTCGAGCCCGGGATGCGGCGCATGCAAGACGCCTGGGACTACTTCGTCCAGCACACCCATCCCGGCTCGATCGACATCGACGGCGACACCGCCGCCGGCCGCGCCCACATCTGCGAATTCGGCCGCTTACGGAGCGGCAGTTCACATCTGAACTATGCGATCTACCATGATCGCTTCCGGCGAACGGCCGACGGCTGGAAGTTCACCGAACGGGTCTACGAGATCCGATACCTCGACAACTCGCCGCTACCGGGCTCACCGCCGGGAGAGCACGGAGTGGGTGTAGACGTCTCCGCGTGATCAGCAGGTTATGTCCACATCGGCGGCCGGGTCGAAGGACACGTGCACGTGGTCGTAGTGATTGGCGGTCGGGCTTCCGCGGTCCTCCATGTACGACCAGCCGTTGCCGTCGTTGTACCGTTGCTGCCAGATCACGTAGGTCACGTGGAAACGCTGCTGATTGGCCAGCACGAAATCGGCGATCGCGGCGCCGTGCGCGGGGTCTGAGGTCATGAAATCGAGTGCCAGGCCGGCACCGTGGTCGCCGTCGCCACGGCCGATGGCGCCGCCGATGTCGGCGACTCCTAATCTCTTGTCGATCAGGTTGCCCACCTGCGCCACGTGCGGCCGTGCTCCGGCTAGTTCTGTCGGGCACGGGATGGGGGGTGGAAGTGGGGGCAGGTGCTGTTCGGCTTTTTTGGCCAGCAGTAGTGGTTGCTCGGCGGTGGCGGCTGGTGCTGCCGGTGCCGGTCGAGTTGTCGTCGGGGCCAGGCCGGTCTCGACGGCGGACGACGGCAGCGAATCGACCGCCGCGGCATGCTGGCCAGCCGGGCTCGGTCGGAACGCCATCCACAGGACGGCGATGGCAGCCGCCGCCACGCCGCATAGTGCCAGGGGTGCGAGCTGCCGGACTCGGGTCGGTTTGCGATGTTGACCAGGCATGATGTTGTCGACCACCGGTAGCTCTCGGGAATAAGATCACCGTTAAATTACGAAAAGGTAGCGACAATGTCACGCTGAAGTCACAAATGGGCCACTCCCGGCCACCGGGAAGGCGCGCCGCAGGTTCCGCGTCCACCACATACCGTCTGCGTCATGGCCGAACCCACCCTGTACATCACCGACCGAGTCGTGCTCCGGCCCGGCAGCGCACGGGCGTTCGTCGAGGCCTACCTCTCCGCGTATGCCCCGCAGGCACGGGACCGAGGGCTGACCCTGGAGCGGATCCTGGTGAGCCCGCCGGCCTGGATCGAGGGTGAGACGAACACCGTCACCGCCACCTGGACCGTATCGGGCCCAGCAGGCTGGTGGGCGGCCGCGGTCGCGGCCCGTCACGATCCCGCACCGGCGCAGTGGTGGGCATCGATGGCACCGATGATCGTCGAACGCACCCGGTCGACGGGAAGCCGGTTCGAGGACGTGGAAGGACTCTGCGATGTATAAGGTGACCCGCCTGCTCCACCTGACCGACGCCGGCGATGAGATGACCACGGCCACGACGATGGAGCGCATCACCACGGCAGCGGAGTCGGCCGGCGCACTGCACTCGCTGGTTTCCCACACTCTCCCGGGGGTACGAAACGGCGGTGACGTGCTCGCGCACTTCCAGTTCGCATCCCCGGCGGACTGGGCGCGCAACCGCACCCCGATCGACGAGGCCACCTCCGGACCTGCGATCGAACACATCGATGCGGTGGAGTACGTAGGCGGATCGCCCGCGGAAGCGCGCGGGGGTCGCCGGTTGCCGGCAAGGACTCCCGGGGTGTACCGCACCCTCCTGCTGCGCGTGGATGCGGCGGCCGATCCGGCCGAAGTCCGCCGATTCGAGCACGCTACCGTGCAGATGCCGGTACACATTCCGGCCATCCTGGCGTGGCAGCTCAGCCCGGTCCGGCACGCGACAGGACGATCGCAGTGGACCCATGTGTGGGAGCAGGAGTTCGCCGACGTCGACGCCCTGCTCGGCCCCTACATGAATCATCCGATCCACTGGGCTCACGTGGACCGGTGGTTCGATCCGGAATGCCCGGAACAGATCGTCAAGGACCGGGTCTGCCACAGCTTCTGCGCGATCCCGGCACCGGTGATCGACATGACATCGGAGTTCCCTTCGGTCCCAGCCGAAGGCTGACGACCGAGAAGAGCTCACGGGTCAGGGCAGCGTGGAGGACGGCTCCCCGACCCGGTGTCACCACTTCCCTTATCTCTGCATCCAGTGTATACAGAGTATATGCCACCTGCGTCACACCAGTTCGGCCCACATGACGACCTCGCAGGCCGGCTACGCACTGCGATCGTCGAAGGTGTCTATCCGCCCGGACATCGCTTGGTCCAAGAGGAGCTGGCCGATCGTTTCGGCGTCTCGCGCATCCCGCTGAGGGAAGCGATCCGCACTCTCGTGGGCGAAGGACTGCTTCGATCGGAACCGGGCCGCGGCACCTACGTGACCGCTTTGGACATCAACGAGATCGACGAGATCTACGACTTGCGGCGCCTGATCGAACCGAGCTTCGCTGGGCATGTCACAGAGCGGGTATCGCGACGAGACATCGCACGTTTCGAGGCGATGGCCACCCAGATGGACAGTGTTTCCGAGATCGGTGCGGCCGCCTGGTCACGGACCAACCTGGCGTTTCATCTCGATATGTATCGATTGTCGGGTCTTCCGCTGCGCTACGAATTCATCGCGCAGATGTATCACCGGCTGGAGCCCTATTCCCGCTTCTACGTCCACGGCACGTGCGCCTACGATCGCGTGCAGGACGAGCACAAAGCGATGGTCCAAGCGCTTGCCGATGGTGATGCCGATGCTCTGGCCGGGCACATCGTTGCTCATATCGACGGTGGGCAAACAGGCCTGCACCGCGCGTGGGAGAACTCCGCAGACGAGATGCGGATGTACTGGGGAAGTAACGCATGAGCACACCGTCAGTACACCTCGACACCGATATCGGCGAGGGATTCGGCGTGTGGGGCAACATCGACGAGGCAGCGCTGATGGATCACGTCTCGGCAGCCAACATTGCGTGTGGATTTCATGCCGGCGACCCGGACATCCTTCGGCGCACCACTTGCCTCGCCGCCGAGCGCGGCGTCTCGGTCGGCGCCCAAGTGTCCTACCGAGATCTCGTCGGCTTCGGCCGCCGTTTCATCGACGTGGAACGGTCGACACTTGTCAACGAGATCGTCTACCAGATCGGTGCGCTGCAGGCGTTCGCCCGGATCGCGGGGACCGAGGTGACCTATGTAAAGGCCCACGGGGCGCTCTACAACGTCGCCGCGGATCATGCGGAGCACGCGTCGGCGATCGTCGAGGCGGTGGAAATCGTTGATCCCACGTTGCCGCTACTGTGCCAGTACGGCACCGAAGTATGGGAACGTGCTGTCGATCGCGGGATCGTACCGATCGCAGAGATGTTCGTCGACCGCGGCTATACCGCCACAGGGCGCTTGGTATCTCGGAAGCACCCCGGCGCACTGCTGACCGATACCGATGTGGCCGCGCGCCGTTCGGTATCGATGGTGGCCCGGCGGGAAGTGACCTCGGTCGACGGCGAACGGGTAACGGTGGCACCGCCGGAGGCCACCGCGCTCGCGCTCTGCGTGCACAGCGATACTCCCGGTGCCCTGGCAATGGCTCGGGCCACCAAGGCGGCGTTGCTGGAAAGCGGCTTTCCCATCGCACCGATCGGACGCCGCCGATGATCTCGAACACGGTGGTTCCCACATCGATTCACCGAGCGGGTGATCGTGGGTGGCTCATCGACGTCCCGCCGGACCACGTCGCGCCCGTGGTGCTCGAGTTGCGCCGCCGCGCATGGTTTTCCCTGGTGCAGGACCTCGTCCCAGCGGCGGCGTCCATCCTGGTGATTGCCCACTCGGTCGACGATATGCAGCGGATCCACACCCGGATCGAGGAACTGCTGAGCGAATTCGACTGGACCACAGCGAACAGCGGTGCCGATGGCGACAGCGTGGTGGTCCCGGTTGTCTATGACGGCGAGGACCTCGACTACGTGGCCGATGTCCTACGCCTCGACCGTGCGCAGATCGTGAAGGCACACACCAGCGCGATCCATCGCGTCGCGTTCTTCGGCTTCGCACCGGGATTCGCTTATATCGACGGAACGGCGGAACAACTGTCGATACCGCGACGGTCGTCGCCGCGCCCCCGCATCGCCGCAGGGGCAGTCGCCATCGCCGGTACCCAGACCGTCGTCTACCCGGGTGGCACCCCGGGAGGATGGCACATCATCGGCCACACAGACGAGGTGCTCTGGAATATCGAGTGGGACGAGCCGAGCCGTCTTGCGGTCGGTGATCGCGTCATCTTTCAGGAGGTGGCGCGATGACCGCACTGCTCGACTCGTGGACGTGTCCACCGGACTCTGCCGCGACGACCACGCTGCTGCGTATCGTCGACCCGGGACCACTGACGACCACGCAGGACGCAGGCCGTACCGGCCTTGCCCACCTCGGCATCGGAGCTTCCGGCCCGGCCGACCGCTCCGCGGCAGCGCTGGCCAACCGCCTGGTCGGCAACCCGGAGGGTGCACCGTTGCTCGAAAATGTCATGGGCGGGCTGACGGTAGCGGCATCATCTTCTCGGTATGTGTCCGTGACGGGCGCGCCCGCCGAGGTTCGGGTCGACGGAAGAATTGTGTCCGAACCCCAGCGCCTCTACCTCCACGCCGGACAGAGGTTGTCCATCGCGCGACCGCCCTGGGGGGTTCGCGTTTACGTCGCGGTCGCCGGTGGGCTTGCCTGCCGGGGAGTTTTCGGCTCGTGCAGCACCGACTCGCTCTCAGGTCTCGGGCCGCCCGCCTTGCGGGCGGGAGACGAACTCGAGGTCGGGGCCGTTGTGTCCGATCCGCCGTCTGCTCGACTCGAGCTGACCGGAACCTCGCTTCCGACCGGCGTAATCGGCCTCAGATTCCGGTGGGGGCCGCGGCATTCTTTGTTCAGTACCACAGATATGCGTACGCTCACCGCGACGACCTGGTCGGTGGGGGTGGACAGCAACCGGGTCGGCGTGCGATTGTCAGGGCCGGCATTGTCCATCGGAGCGGTGAACCTGCCCAGCGAAGGAATGCCACTCGGGGCGATTCAGGTCCCGCCGTCAGGGCAACCTATCGTCTTCTTGGCCGACCATCCCGTGACCGGCGGCTATCCGGTTATCGGCGTCGTCACCGAACCCGACCTCGATCTGCTGGCCCAGATGCCTCCCGGTGCGCGAGTGTCGTTCTCCGCGATGACCGGAGCATAGACATCGCACTCTCATCGACGCCCTCGACCATACCGTTCCGAGTCGACAAGAAAAGGAGATCATCACCGCTTTGCCCGAGCCCGCCCCCAGGGCGAGCGAAGGCACCGCGGATCCATCGCGGCGCAGATGCCATCGGCAGGATTGCCGTCCTGCCGATGGCAGGCAACCCGTTCCCAGCGATTCAGCAACGTGGCGATCACAGCCTGACCGGACAGTCGACCACGGTGTTGCATCTCGACCTCAACCACTGTTTCTGGAGCTACCATGTCCACTGTAGCCACCGCCTCCTCGCCTCCGGGCAAGGAGGAGCCGAACCGCTTGCGACCCAGGCGGGCCGCAGTCGCAGCCGCTGCCGGGACCGCTGTCGAATACTACGAGTTCGGCGTATACGGATACCTGGCCGTCATCATCGGGCCACTGTTCTTTCCCAGCGACGACCCGACGGCCTCGCTGTTGTCGACGCTGGCGGTATTCGGCAGCGCATTTCTCATGCGACCACTGGGCGGACTCGTTCTCGGCAGACTGGGCGATCGAATCGGACGTAAACCCGTCCTGATCGCGACCATCGTCGGCATGGGAACCGCGACGGCGTCCGTCGGGCTCCTGCCGACCGCGGAAACCATCGGTGTGCTCGCGCCGCTGGCGTTGCTCCTTGTGCGACTGGCCCAGGGATTCTTCGCGGGCGGCGAGGTCACCGGTTCGGCGACATATCTCTCGGAATCGGCCCCCGCGGGGCGTCGTGGCTTCTTCGGTGCCTTCACACCGGTCGGCGTGGCACTCGGCGGTGGGGCCGCAGCATTGGTGGCCGGGCTCACCACGACACTGCTCAGTGAGGAACAGCTCCGGGAATTCGGCTGGCGGATTCCGTTCCTTCTCGCGCTGCCGCTCATCGCAGTGACCTTGATCGCGCGGAGAAAACTCGAGGACTCGCACGAGTTCGTTGTCGCCACCGAGACCGACAAGCCCGCCAAAGCCCCACTGCGCGAGGTCGTCACCGAACACGGCGGCGCGGTGCTCAAGGTCATCTTCCTCGCCATCGGCTCCAATGCGGGCTACTGGGTGGGTTTGATCTTCATGAATATCTACCTCACCACGTACCTGGGGTACTCCAAGTCGAATACGTTCTGGATCATGGGCGCGATCAGCCTGTTCGTTGCCGTGCTTATGCCTTACTTCGGTGCTCTCTCCGACCGAGTCGGCCGCAGACGCGTGATCACCGGCGGCTTCCTCGGATACGCAGTCCTCGTGTTGCCGACGATGGTCGCGATGGATCAGGGAAGTTTCGCGGTGGCAGTCGGCGCCATGGTGGTGTTGGCGTTGCCGATGCCGATCGTCCAATCGGTTACTTACCCAACCTATGCCGAGCAGTTCCCGACCCGCGTGCGCTACACCGGCCTCTCGCTCGCCTTCAATATCGGCACCATCATCGGCGGAGGCTTGACCCCCTACTTGGCCACCTATCTGATCGACCGGACCGGTAGCCTGCTCGCGCCCGGATTCCTGCTCATCCTGGCGGTGGTGCTCGCACTCATCGCGCTCGCAACCGTTCGTGACCCGGCAAAGGAGTTGCTGTAGTGACCGAATCCGCCCCCACCATGCCGGCAACTCCCGCGGAGTTGCGCCAGTTGATCGCCGATGCCAGGTGGACAAGTGCCACCGCAGGCATGCTCGACGGCCACCAGCAGGCGAACTTGGTAGTCGTACCTTCCTCGGCCGCGGCAGAATTCGCCGAGTACTGCCGAGCAAATACTTCCGTCTGCCCGCTACTGTCCTCGTCCGCGGTCGGCGATCCCCACCTCACCTATTACGGCTGCACTGTCGACGTACGCACCATGCTGCCGCGTTACCGCGTCTGGCAACACGACCGGATCGTCGATGAACCGTACGACCTGACGCCATGGTGGCGCGACGACTCGGTCGCCTTCGCGCTGGGCTGCAGTCACACGCTCGACGGACCGTTGCGGCGAGCGGGCATTCCGGTCGCTGCCTCGGCGCCCCCGGTCTACGTCAGCAATGTCGGCACACGCGGCTCGACGAGGTTCGACGGACCCGTGGCCGTCAGTATGCGGCCGGTCCGCGCGGATGTCGTCGATATCGCGATCGACGTCACCGCGGCGCTGCCCACCGGCCACGGTGCGCCGATGCATATCGGCGATCCGGCGGCAATCGGCATCACCGACCTCACCACGCCCGACTACGGGGTGTTTCCCGGGATCGAAGCGGATCAGGTACCCGTGTTCTGGAATTGCGGCGTCACACCGCAGCTTGCGCTCGCCGCAGCCGGACTGGAGTACGCGGCCACGCACTATCCGGGCCATATGCTCGTCCTCGACGCGGTGGTCACCTCATGACGATGGCCCGGACCGAACACGACCTCATCGGCGAGCGGGAAGTGCCCGAGGATGCCTACTGGGGAATCCATACCCTGCGGGCTAGAGAGAATTTCCCGATCACCGGTACACCGATCTCACACTATCCGGCCTTGATCCGAGCGCTGGCCCTGACGAAATCAGCCGCCGCGGAGACGAACCAGCGGCTGGGGCTACTGCCAGCCGATATCGCCGAGGCCATTGTCACCGCATGTCGTGAGATCGCCGACGGTGCGTTGCACGAGCACTTCGTCGTCGACGTCGTGCAGGGCGGTGCGGGAACCTCGACGAACATGAACGCCAACGAGGTGATCGCCAACCGAGCATTGGAGCTCATGGGTCGTCGTCGCGGCGAGTATGCGTTCATCCATCCGATCGAGCATGTCAACCTGGGGCAAAGCACCAACGACGTGTACCCGACGGCTGTCCGGATCGCGGTTCGAGCGGTGCTCGACGAGTTGCACATCGCCCTGGCCCACCTCGCCGCGGCGTTCGCTGCCAAAGCTGTCGAGTTCTCCGACCACCTCAAGATGGGCAGAACCCAGCTTCAAGACGCGGTGCCGATGACTCTCGGCCAGGAATTCGGGACATATGCCGTCATGATCGGCGAAGATATCCAGCGACTCGACGAGGCCGCTCGCCTGATCGACGAAATCAATCTGGGCGGAACCGCCATCGGCACCAGGCTCAATTCACATCCCGACTACGCCGTGATGGCGTGCTCGGCGCTGAGTGCCCTCACCGGATACCCACTCACGACGGCAACCGACCTTCTCGAGGCCACACAGGATGTCGGCGCATTCGTTCAGATCTCCGGAACTCTCAAACGAACGGCCGTGAAGTTGTCGAAGGTGTGCAACGACCTGCGGCTGCTGGCCTCCGGTCCGCGAGCGGGACTCGGCGAAATCCGGCTGCCTGCCGTCCAGGCCGGCTCGTCGATCATGCCGGGCAAGGTCAATCCGGTGATTCCCGAAGTCGTATCGCAAGTGGCGTACGAGGTGATCGGCAACGACATCGCGATCACCATGTCCGCGGAGGCCGGTCAGCTTCAACTCAACGCCTTCGAACCATTGATTGCCCACAAACTCCTGGAATCCGCCACCCACATGTCGAACGCCGCCACAATCCTGGCGCAGCGGTGCGTACCCGGCATCACCGCCGACGCCGAACGTATGCGGACGAACGTTGAGCGATCCACCGGATTGATCACTGCCCTGAATCCTCATATCGGATATGAGGCCGCAACAGAGCTCGCGGCTCGGGCATTGTCTTCGGATCGCACTGTGGCGGAGCTGGCGAAGGACGCCGGTCTCTTGAGCCCGGCAGAGATCGACCTGCTCCTGTCGCCGGTCGCGTTGACCGGTCGTACGCAGGTGCGAACCCACCCCAACCCACCTGATGCGCACTTGCCTGCGCACTGAATGAGAACTAAACTGCTCAATATGACGGCAATGACAGGCGAAAAAGCCCCCACCCTTCCCCCCTTCCACCTCGCGATCCCCGTCAGCGACATCGAGGCCGCCCGCGAGTTCTACGGAAACGTCCTCGGCTTCCCCCGGGGCCGCTCCGCGGAGAAATGGACCGACTGGAACGTTCGAGGCCACCAGGTCGTCACCCATGAGGTCGGCGGCGATTCCGACACAGCTATCCGCGGTACCAATCCCGTCGATGGGCATCAGGTGCCGGTCCCACACTTCGGGCTGGTCCTGTCCGTCGACGAGTTCCAGGAACTGGCCGAGCGGCTGCGCGCCGTCGACACCGAGTTCGTGATCGAGCCCTACGTGCGGTTCGCGGGCGAGCCGGGCGAGCAGTGGACGATGTTCTTTCTCGATCCATCCGGAAATGCCCTGGAATTCAAGGCTTTCCGCAATCTCGACCAACTGTTCGCCGTCTGAGTCCGGTGACCGGCGATACCAACGAGGCCGCGGGCGAGGACACCACCGAAGAAGGCGTTCTCGCCCGTGACTTCTTGCTCCGAGTGGGCGAACGGATCCGAACCATCCGGATCGACCGCGATATGACCGTTCAGCACTTGGCCGACCTTTCCGGCGTCAGCCGACGACTGCTCACTCAGATCGAGCACGGCCAAGCGAACCCCAGCCTCGTGGCCGTCACCCGAATCGCCCGCAGCCTCGGCACCGAGTTCACCGAGCTCATCGGCGACACCGGACCCGCAGAGAGCGCAATCGAACGTATACCGACAGACCGGTATTCGCTCGTCTGGACATCGCCCGCGGGCAGTTCGGCGTACCTTCTCGTCTCCACACCCGGGGTGCGCACCGCTGACCTCTGGTCATGGACACTCGCGCCCGGCGACACCTACAGCGGCCTGCCCGACCCGCCCGGTTCGTTCGAGCTCTTCCACATCACAGCCGGCCGGCTCAGCGTTGTCGCCGACGACGTGGAAGTCACGATGACGGCCGGTGAATCAGCACGATTGCGCAGCGACCGGCCATACAGCTACCGCAACAACGGCACCGAGCCTGCCGTGTTCCTCAGGACCGTTGCGCTGGCTGGCGGAACACGGGTCGCGCGACCCAAGTAACGCGGTCAATGAACCGCTGATTTCGCCGACGCCGAATCCTCAACGGCAGAACAACTTTCTCGCCACCTGTTGTGCGACAGGAGGAACTGTCCCGCGCCGTCACCGCCTCGACCACCCGCAGGGCCCGACCGAGTGGTCTTGCCAGGGCGCAGGCCGAGGGCTAGGACTATCGAGGTGGTTGATCAACAGAATGTGACCCGTACCGTCATGGCCGTCTCTTCGGCCGTGGTCGCCGCCTGCGCGGTAGTGGTGACGATAAAAGTGGCCGTCACCGATCTCACCCCGATGGAGGCGCCGCGGGTGCTGGACCAGGCGGCGTTGGAGCAGCATGTGGCGAACAGACTGCAAGGCGTCGGGGAAAAGCCTGTCGGCCGGGTGACCTGCCCCGGTTCCGTTCAGGTCGTCGTAGGAAACCAGTTCGATTGCGAGGTCTGGGACTACCTGCACTCGGACCGGGTGCAGGTAGAGATCATCAGCGACCAGGGCGAGATCTCGGTGGACATGTCGTAAACCGGCGGCCGGTATTTCCGACCGAGCACCGCCATCAGGAGCCGGCCAGGACCGGCGCCGCGGTGGCGGCCCGGACGTCTTCGACCGAGATCCCGGCAACCGTCTCGACCAGCCGCAGACCCTCCGGGGTCACGTCCAGCACCGCCATGTCGGTGACGATCCGGTGCACACACCCCTTGCCGGTGAGCGGAAGCGTGCACTGCTCGACGATTTTCGGCTCGCCCTTGCGGGAGACGTGCTCCATCATCACGATCACGCGTTTGGCGCCGTGCACGAGATCCATGGCGCCGCCCATGCCTTTGACCATCGAGCCGGGGATCATCCAGTTCGCCAGGTCGCCGGTCGCGCTGACCTGCATGGCGCCCAGGACCGCGACGTCGACCTGGCCGCCGCGGATCATGCCGAACGACTGCGCCGAGTCGAAGAAGGACGCTCCGGGCAGCACGGTGATGGTTTCCTTGCCCGCATTGATGATTTCGGGGTCGAGCTCTTCCTCGGTCGGGTAAGGGCCGACGCCCAGGACCCCGTTCTCGGAGTGCAGGACCACGGTGATGTCGTCGGGGAGGTAGTTGGGCACCAGGGTCGGCATGCCGATGCCGAGGTTGACGTATTGCCCGTCGGCCAGTTCGCGGGCGACCCGGGCCGCCATCTGGTCGCGGGTCAGTTTCTGCACGACCGGAGTGCTCATGCGCGCACCGTCCTCTGCTCGATTCCTACGGTGACCGGACCGACGTGCACGACGCGCTGCACGTGGATTCCTGAGGTGTGGATGTCGTCGGGAGCCAGCTCGCCCGGCTCGACCAAATGCTCGACCTGCGCGATGGTGATGCGGCCCGACGCCGCTGCGGGCGGGTTGAAATTGCGGGCGCTGGCCCGATACACCAGGTTGCCGTGCCGATCGCCTTTCCAGGCGTGCACCAGCGCATAGTCGGCGGCAATGGCGCGTTCCATGACGTAGCGGACACCGTCGAATTCGCGCTGCTCCTTGGGCGGGCTCGCCACTGCGATCCCGCCTGCGCCGTCGTAACGCAACGGCAGACCGCCCTCGGCGACCTGAGTGCCGACCCCCGCGGGCGTGAAGAATGCCGGGATACCCGCGCCCCCAGCGCGCATCCGCTCGGCGAGCGTGCCCTGCGGCGTCAGTTCGACCTCGAGTTCGCCCGCGAGGTACTGGCGAGCGAACTCCTTGTTCGAGCCGACGTAGGAGCTGATGGTGCGACGGATCCGCCGCTGCTCGAGGAGCAGGCCGAGCCCGAACCCGTCGGTTCCGCAGTTGTTGCTGATCGTCTCCAGATCGGTTGCCCCCTGCTCGAGGAGCGCGGTGATCAGGATCTCGGGGACACCAACCAGGCCGAAGCCGCCGACCGCGATGGACGCCCCGTCGGGGATGTCCGCCACGGCGTCGGCGGCCGAGGCCACGACTTTGTTCATCATGTTCCCCACCCTACCGCTATTTGTACGTAGTGTGAACAATCATTCGTATGACGCACAGACATCCTTGCTCGACACACAAGCCAGAAGGTAGCCTGTTCGGATAACGGCAGAACGTTCACATGTCGAACAGGAGGCAAAACGTGTCGAGCCCGGAGTCCCGATGACCGTCGAACTCGCCCATACCGTGTACGCCGGCCCCGCCGGGTCCGCGGCCGTCGTGCTGATCGGCTCTCTCGGCTCGAACCGGAGCATGTGGGATCCGCAGGTGCCTGCGCTGTCGGCGGTGGCGTCAGTGGTGACCGTCGATGTGCGCGGGCACGGCGGTTCACCGGCACCCCACGGGCCTTACCGCATCGCCGATCTCGCCGAAGATGTGCTGGCCCTCCTGAATTCACTCGGGCACGAGCGCGTGCACCTGGTCGGATTGTCGTTGGGCGGTGCCGTGGCGCAGTGGATCGCCGTTCATCGCCCGGAACGGGTGCGGACGGTGTCGCTGCTGTGCACCGCCGCGAAATTCGGGCAGCCCGCCGCCTGGACCGCGCGCGCCGAAGCGGTACGCCGCGACGGGCTCGCCTCCATCGCCTCGGCCGTCGTCGGACGTTGGCTGACCCCCCAGTTCGCCGCCGCCCATCCGGCCCTCGTGGCTCGCTGCCTGGCCATGGTGCAGGCCACCGACGACGAAGGCTACGCCGCCTGCTGTGAGGCCCTCGCAGAGTGGGATTCCCGCCCGGACCTGCCGCGGATCACCGCCCCCGCCCTGGTGATCGCCGGCGCGCAAGACCCGGCGACCACGCCCGATGATCTGCGGATCATCGCCGAGGCCGCCGCCCGTGCGAGGCTGCACGTGGTGACGCCGGGCGCCCACGTGGCCAGTATCGAGCAGGCTGAGGAGGTGACCGCGCTGATCCGCGATCACCTCACCACCGCGCCGACCGACGGGAACCCCTCATGAGCACCGAAACCGCCGAACCGAACCCGGACTTCGTCCAATCGCTGGGCCGCGGCCTGGCGGTCATCCGCGCCTTCGACGCCGAGCACCCGCAGCGCACGCTCTCCGACGTCGCCCGCGCAACCGGGCTCACCCGCGCCACCGCCCGCCGGTTCCTGCTCACCCTGGCCGAACTCGGCTACGTACGCAGCGACGGCGCCACCTTCGCCCTCACCCCACGCGTGCTGGAACTCGGCTACGCCTACCTCTCCAGCCTCACCCTGCCGGAGATCGCCGGGCCGCACCTCGAGGCGCTCAGCGCGACGGTGCACGAATCGACGTCGGTGTCGATCCTGGACGGTGACGACGTGGTCTATGTCGCCCGTGTCGCGGTCAGTCGCATCATGACTGTCGCCATCAGCATCGGCACCCGCTTCCCCGCCTACGCCACCTCCATGGGCCGGGTGCTGCTGGCGGGCTTGGCCGACGACGAGCTCGACGCCTACCTACGCCGGGCGTCGTTCACCGACCTCACCGGTCGCACCGTCGTCACCGCCGACGGCCTGCGCGAGCACCTGGCCGCTGCCCGGGCGCAGGGATACTGCCTCGTCGACCAGGAACTCGAGGTCGGGCTACGCTCGCTGGCCGCCCCTATCCACGACCCCGCCGGTCGTGTGATCGCCGCGCTCAACATCTCCACCCCCGCTGCCCGCTACTCGCTCGACGACCTGACCGAGAAGCTGATCCCCCCGCTGCGCAAGGCCGCGGCGGCCATCGACGCCGACCTCGCCCGGGTCGGCACCACCCGAGGACAGACCCATGCCTGACGCCGTTATCTGCGAACCGCTGCGCACCCCCGTCGGCCGTTTCGGCGGTGTGCTGAAGGACGTGCCGGTGCAGTCCCTCGCTGCTACCGTCATCACCGAAATCGTCGCCCGCACCGGTATTTCCGGCTCCGATATCGACGATGTCATCCTCGGGCAGGGCTCACCCAACGGTGACGCTCCCGCCCTCGGCCGCGTCGCCGCCCTCGACGCCGGGCTCGGTATCGAGGTGCCCGGCCAGCAGATCGACCGACGCTGCGGCTCTGGGCTGCAGGCCGTTGTCAATGCCTGCATGCAGGTCGCCACCGGCGCGAGCGAGTTGATCCTCGCCGGCGGCGCCGAGTCGATGAGCGGCACCGAGTTCTACGCCACCGGCATGCGCTGGGGCATCTCCGGCGAATCCGTCGGGCTGAACGATCGGCTCGCCCGTGCCCGGGTCACCGCGGGCGGCAACAATTTTCCGGTTCCCGGTGGGATGATCGAGACGGCGGAGAACCTGCGCGCCGACTATGCCATCAGTCGCACAGACCAAGACGCCTACGCAGTGCAGTCGCACCGGCGCGCCGTCGCCGCCCAGCACAGCGGGGTCTTCGCCGAGGAGATCGTGGCGGTGGCGGTGCCGCAGCGTAAAGGTGACCCGCTGCTCGTCGACACCGATGAACACCCCCGCACCGACACCAGCCTCGAATCGCTGGCGAAACTGCGCCCGATCCGGAGCCGGATCGATGCGGACGCCACCGTCACCGCAGGCAATGCCAGCGGCCAGAACGACGGCGCCGCGCTCTGCATCGTCACCACCCCTGAGAAGGCCGCCGACCTGGGCCTGCGGCCCCTGGTGCGGCTCGCCGGATGGCGCGTGGCCGCAGTGGCGCCGAAGACAATGGGCATCGGTCCCGTCCCCGCCACCGCGGCCGTGCTCGGCCGGGCCGGGCTGACGCTGGACGATATCGACCTCATCGAACTCAACGAGGCCTTCGCCGCCCAGGTGCTGGCGGTGCTGGCCGAGTGGAAGCTCGAACCGGACGATCCACGCCTCAACCCGCACGGGTCCGGCATCTCCCTGGGCCACCCGGTCGGCGCCACCGGCGCCCGCATCCTCACCACCCTGGCCCGCGAGATGGTGCGCCGCGACGCCCGCTACGGGTTGGAGACCATGTGCATCGGCGGCGGCCAGGGGCTGGCGGCGCTCTTCGAACGCGTCTGACCGCGGCTTCGTGCGTTCCTTCATCCACCGGTCGCTGCCCATGCGGATCCGCTTCGGGGCGGGCGAATCACGGTGCCTCGCCGATGAGCTCGACGATCTCGGGTGGCAGCGGGCGGTGATCATCTGCTCCCCCGGCCGCGCCGACCTCGGCCGCACGATCGCAGGCACGCTTGAACCGCGATGTGCCGGTGTTATCGCCGAGGCGGTGGAGCACGTCCCCACCGCCGTCGTGGATCACGCGGTGGCCGGGATCAATTCGCTCGGCGCCGACTCCTGTATTGCCGTCGGCGGCGGCTCGGCCATCGGCCTGGCCAAGGCTGTCGCCCTCGCTCGCGGGACACCGCTCGCCGCGGTGCCGACGACCTTCGCCGGCTCGGAGATGACACCGGTGTGGGGCACCACCACCGGCGGGCACAAGACCACCGGCCGCGACCTGCGCGTGCTGCCGCGCAGTGTCGTCTACGACCCCGAACTCGTGGCAGGCCTGCCGGTTCCGGTGGCGGTAACCAGTGGGATGAACGCTATGGCGCACGCGGTGGAGGCGCTCTACGCCCCCGACACCACTCCGATCGTCTCGCTCATGGCCGAGGAAGGCATACGCGCCCTGGGCGGTGCGCTCCCGCGCATCGTGCACGACCCCGGCGACCCGGACGGACGCTCCGACGCGCTGTACGGAGCGTGGCTGTGCGGCGCCTGCCTCGGCGCGACCTCGATGTCGCTGCACCACAAACTGTGTCACGTGCTCGGCGGCACGCTCGGGCTGCCGCACGCACCCACCCACGCGGTGATCCTGCCGCATGTGCTGGCCTTCAACCTGGTCGCCGTGCCGGAGCAGGTTGCGATCGTCGCGCGGGCCCTCGGCGGCGGCGCAGATCCCGCCATGCTGTTGTGGGAGTTCGCCGCACACGTGCAGGCACCGCGGTCATTGCAGTCGCTGGGTATGAACGAGGACGATATCGATCGGGTCGCCACCGAGGTGACGGCCGCGTCCTACGGCAATCCTCGGCCCGCGACCGTCGACGACATCCGCGGACTGCTCCGCGCGGCCTGGGAGGGCACACCTCCGCAGAGCTGAGCAGTTGTCGCCGCAAGATCGTCGCGGCAGCTCGCCGAACTTGCGCTGATGGGCCGCGGTGAGCGCCTGGTGTGGGTGCCCCACTTCATGGTGATATCGGTGCCCCCGTCGGAATCGACCGGGCCGAGCAGTTCGGCGCGCCCGGTCCAGGTGTAGGCCGGCGACGAGCTCGCGTGGCTCACGGCCTACCCGGACGAGTACGTCCGCGGCTCGGCATGAATGCGGTGGAACGGTCGAGATCGCGAAGGCGCTGTGGGTTCGATCGGCTCGGAGTTCGGCGGCTGACACGAGTTCTACTAGCGCAGCTACTCCAGCGATCATGAAGACGTGAAGGCCGAAATTGCTGTTCGCCGCGCAATACCACGGCAGCGTGAGACGGACGTTGCCGGCCACCCCTCATGTGGCCGGCAACGCATTCCGATCCCTACGCCGTCAGGACGAGACGACCGCAGGGACACTCGGCTCGGTCGTACGCCCGGTGAGGGCGCGGATACGCAGTGCATGGAACAGGCGACCGGCTGCCTTCGCCTCGTCACCCTTCGGCGCCGTGGCGAGGGCGACGAGGATCGAGACGGCGAAGGAGATCGGTGCCACCGCCAGGGCCGGGTTGGAGAACGGCAGCACCGAGTCCGGGCCCTGCACGACGGGACTGAGCAGGATCACCGCGATGGACAGCGCCAGGCCGGTGACGATGCCGGAGATCACCGCGCGGGCCGTCATCCGGCGCCAGTACAGCGTCAGCAGCAGTGCGGGCAGGTTCGCGCACGCGGCGATCGACATGCCGAGCGAGGCGAGGAAGGCCACGTTCTGGCGTTGCGCGGCGAAGGCGATACCGACGCCGACCAGGCAGGTGGCGACCGTGGCGATCCGGGCGGCGCGGTGCTGGGCAGTGGCCGAGACCTTCCCGTTGCGCAACACCTGGCCGTAGAGGTCGTGGGCGATAGCGCCGGAGGTGGCGATGACCAGCCCGGACAGGGCAGCCAGGATGGTCACGAACGCGACCGCGGCCACGAAAGCGAGCAGGATCCCACCGCCGAGAGTTTCCGCGAGCTGGGCGACAGCGAGGTTGCCGCCCTTGTTCTCCGCGGCGATGACATCGGGGCCGACCAGTACGGCGGCGCCGTAGCCGAGCACCGGGATCATGAGGTAGAAGCCGAAGAAGATCCAGATCGAGGTGTAGGCCGAGGTGCGCGCCTGCTCGGCGTTCGGCACGGTGAGGAACCGGACCATCACGTGCGGGAGTCCGAGAACACCCAGCACCAGCCCGACCGTCTGCGACAACTGGTCGAACGAGGCCGCGTCACCAGTGCGTAGCGGGGCAACGAACTGCTCCCCGAACTCGGCGAGGGCGCTGCTGAACGGCCCGAACGGGTTGAAGTCGAAGCGCACCAGCACCAGTACGAACAGGGCGACCGCGCACACCAGCAGCAGGCCGGTCTTGATGATCTGGATCCAGCTCGTCGCAAGCATGCCGCCGACCAGGGTGTAGGCGGTGGTGAGAGCACCGATGATCAGCACCGCGACCGCATAATCCAGATCGAACAGCAGCGACACCAGCAGCGCTGCACCCACTAGCTGCGACACCAGGTAGACCACGCTGATCACGACGGTGCTGACCGCCATCATCGATCGGACGTCTTTACCGGGGAAGCGGGTGGCCAGGACGTCGGCGAGGGTGAACCGACCCAGGTTGCGCAACGGTTCGGCGATGAGCAGCAGCGCCAGCACGAACGCGACGGGCACGAAGACCGCGAGGTAGAAGCCGTTGAATCCGGTCAGCGCGATGGCGCCGGTAACGCCGAGAAACGAAGCGGCGGAGATGAAGTCGCCGGCAATGGCGACACCGTTCTGCCGCCCGGTGAGCGCACCGCCTGCGACGTAGTGGTCGGCGGCGGATTTGTTCTGCCGGGCGGCCCATGCGGTGATCGCGAGGGTGACGACGACCAGCGCGGCGAACAGGGAAGCGGAGACGATGTTCATGCGCGGGTGTCTTCCTGTGCGGTGCGTGCTTCGAGAGCAGCGGCGCGGGACATGTAGTAGCGGGCCACCACGATGGCGACGACGAATTGGGCGAGGGCGTAGACCCAGGCCACGGTGACGCCGCCGGCGATCACCCCGTCCAGTACCGAGGTGAAACCGCCCAGCACGGGCAGTGGTACGAACAGGATCAGAACCACCGTGCTGAGCCGGAACACCAGGGTTGTGCGTTCCCGGGCCGCGCGGTCGAGACCGGAATTCCCGGACTCAGGGGAATTGGAGACATGTTCCATAGGGTCATTCGTCTTTCGGGCTGTGTGATTTACTACACGCTAGGACGACGATGTGACGGGGAACATCAGAACAATTCCAGCCGCGAATACGGAATTCCTTTATTCGTCCACCGTTCAGATCAACTCGATGACGAGTTTGCGCGATTTCGACCGGGAGACGCAGAGCGCCATCTGATTTCCGGCGGCCTTGTCGGCGGCGGACAGGCAATTGTCGCGATGTTCGGGTTCGCCTTCGAGCACATTCGACACACAGGAGCCGCAGATGCCTTCCGTGCAGGACTTGAAGACATCGATACCGTTTTCCTCCAGCACCGACAGAATGGAGCGGTCCGCGGGAATCTCGAAACTCTCACCGGTGTCGAGTTCGACGGTGAAGGCCGTGTCGCCGGAGGTGTCGACCTCGGCGGCTTCGAAATGCTCGATGTGGATACTGGTTTCGCCGACCACGGGTGTCACGACCCCGGCGACGGTCTCCATGAACCCGGCCGGTCCGCAGATGTAGACCGCACTGGTGCGGGTCAGTGTCGCGGCCACGGCGTCGAGCACGCTCCGCTGCTCGTCCCGGGAGAGCCCGATGTGCAGGTGCACCCGGTTGCGAAACTCCGCCCGGTTCTCCAGCAGGTCGAGGAAGGCGGTTTCCTCGCGGCTGCGCGTGAAGGAGATCAGCGCGAAATCGGCGTCGGCGGCGTGTAGCTCGTACGCCATACTGAGCAGCGGGGTGACCCCGATACCCGCGGCGATCAGCACATGCCGGTCGGCGTCGGGCGCAACGGTCAGGATGTTGCGCGGTTCGCCGATCTCGATGATCTCGCCCTCGCGCACCTCGTGCAGCGCCGCGGACCCGCCGCGCGATTCCGGTTCGCGTTTCACCGCGATCGTCAGCGCCTCGGTCTCCGACGGCGGCCCGCACAGCGAGTACTGCCGGAGGATGCCGGTCGGGCCGGTCACGTCGATGTGCGCACCGGCGCGGTAGGGGCCCAGCGGTGCCCCGTTCTCCCGGACCAGCCGCAGCGACCGGATATTCGGCGTCTGGGCAACGATCTCGGAAACAGTCACTTTGATAGTGGGCACGGTCGCTCCTAACGCATGTAGAGACCGCCGTTGGCGTCCCAGCACGCCCCGGTGACCGACGCAGCGGCCGGCGACGCGAGCAGGGCGACCATGTCGGCGATGAACGCCGGGTCGCCGAGACGACCGACGGGGATGGATCTGGCGAAGGTGTCGAGGTTGTCCTCCCCGACGATGCTGCGCACGATCGGCGAATCCTGCGGACCGGGTGAGACAGCGTTCACGGTGACTCCGGACGGTGCGAGTTCGCGGGCGAACACCTTGGTCAGCGACATGACCGCGCCTTTGGCTGAGGCGTAGTGCCCACCGGTGGCGGTACCGCCGTTCTGGCCGGCCAGCGAGGCCATGTTCACGATCCGGCCGTAGCCGCGTGCGGCCATATGGGCGCCGAAGAGCTGGCAGGCCTGGAACGTCCCGCGGAACCCGACGGCCATGACCGAGTCGAGTTCCTCGGGGGTGATCTCCATCAGCGGGCGGGCCTGGGTGCGCGCGGCATTGTTCACCAGCACCTGCACCCCGCCGAAGTCGGCGACTACGGCGGTGCGCAACTGTTGGAGGGACGACTTGTCCGCGACGTCCACCTGGTAGCTGCGCACCGGGATAGCGCCGGTCAGCTCCGCGGCCAGCGCCTCGGCGGCTGCGCCGTCCAGGTCGGCGACGGCGACGGCGTGACCGCCGGCGTGCAGCCGCCGGACGATGTGCGCGCCCAGGCCGTTGGCGCCCCCGGTGACGACGGCGACCGGCGGCGTCACAGCAGGAATCCTGCGGCGGGGACGGCGTCTTCGCTGTCGATCAACCGGATAACCTTCAAGGCGATGCGGTCATCGGCCGGGGTTTCGCCGAGCCGGATCTTGTATTCGGTGTCGCCGGCCCAGATGTCGTGCCTGCCCCGCTTGAATGCGATGAGGATCTGCGCGGCGCGTAGGTGTACCTCGGTGTCGGTCACGTGCTCGGGGACGAAGCGCGACACGGTACGGGTGGTGGTGGCGGCGTCGACGGCGGCGATGGCGTAGCCCTCGGTCATCCGGACCACGCGCATCCGCCGCATGCGGGCGTCGTCGTAGATCATGTTGAGGGTATCGTCGAATTCGCTGGTGCTGCGGTCGATCGGCACCACATAGTGCCCGTCGGGGGTGTAGAGGTTTTCCCAGGTGTGGTAGTCCTTGCGGTCGAGCAGATCGGCTTCCCGCCAGATCAATTCGATAGCCCGCGATACCCGCGTATCGGTGACAGTGGCGTGTGTGCTCGAGGTTTCAGTCATCGCTCATCATCTGCTTCCACTGGGAGTAGGCGGCGCGCATACCGGTCTCGTCGGTGACATGGGAGGTGGGCCAGCCCTCCGGGCTCGGCTTCTCCCTGGCCAGGCCGCGGTTGATCAGGATCGGCATATCGGGGTCACCCTGGGCGCCGCGCTGCACCCGGTCCCAGCCCTCGGCGTCGTCGGGGGTGCCGAACCCGAAGGGCCCCTGGAAATGCTCGTGCACCCGCAACCGGGCCCGGTTCACCGGGTTCACGATCTCGGCAGGCCCGTCGGGGCCGATGGCGATGTGCTCGATCATTGTCTCGTCCACGCTGACGGGGCGCAGCACCCGGAAGAACGCCGCCGACATCGACACGTTCGGGAACAGGTTGAGGTTGAATCCGGTGCCGTGCATGGCGCGTACCAGCTTCCGGATCGCGGCGTCGTCGAGCCCGGTGGTTTGCAACTCGGCGACCAGGTCGTCGAAGCGGGCCTGCAACGGCTCGCTCCCGTCGTCGGCATCCAGATCCGAATGTTCGGGCACCATCTGCATCACCGAATGCCCGTGCCCCAGATTGTGGGTCAACGCCTCCGGGTCGGTCATGAACGACATCATGTCGGCGGTCTCGGCGTCCACCGAGGCCATCCACGAACGGTGCACGATCGGGAAATGGTAGCCGTCGGTGGTGTTCTCCAGCTGGATCTTCCAGTTGCCGTGGAAGGTGAACCGGTGTGTGCCGAGCACCTTGATCGGGTAGCCGCCGCCCTGCTTCATGAACCGGTCGATCCACAGTTTGGCGTCGCCGAGGAAGTCCTCGAGGGGTTCGATGTCCTCGGCGAAGGTGGCGAAAACCATTCCGCCGTAGGACTCGGTACGCAGTGTGCGCAGCGACAGGTCACCCTTCTCCACCACGCCCTCGTAGCCTTCCGGGTACGGGATCCCGCGCAGCTGCCCGTCCAGGCTGTAGGACCAGGCGTGATACGGGCAGGTGAACCCGTTGGCCACCCCCTGACGCTGCTCGCACACGCTCGCGCCACGGTGCCTGCACCGGTTGAGCAGAGTATTGATCCGCCCTTTGCGGTTACGGGTCACGATCACCGGCTGCCTGCCCACATACGTGGACTTGAAACTGCCCGGCTTCGGCAGCTCGGACTCATGAGCCACCCAGATCCAGGTGCTCTCGAAAATCCTGGCGATCTCCAGCTCGAAGATCTCCGGATCGGTATACATCCGCGCCGCCACCCGATCCCCGGAAACAAGATCGGCGGGCGCTGCGCTGTACGCGGTCATGGTGCCTCCTGGCGTGAATAGGTCAGTACTGTCGCGGGGTGAGCGCGCGCCCGATGCGGGCCTCGATCTTCAGGAACTTCCACAGCTTCCAGTCGCTCGTGCCGACCTGAATGGTTCGCACGAGGTTGCAGGCGGCCTTGACGGTGTCGTGGCTGTCGGCATCGGCGAGCAGGTAGCACGTCCACGGCCAGCCATCGGACGGCCCGACCATGGTCGAGTCGTCGTCGATATCGCCGATGAAGTCGATGCCGTCGAGGGCTTTGATGCCGTCGCTCAGCGCGACGAAGGCGGTCCACACATCCGCCGAGGTGACTCCCCCTTCCGGCAGATCGAAGAAGTTCTGGTTGATGCCGATACAGAAGAGAACGCGCAGCGGGGTGTCGGTCACGAAAGTTTCCTTCGTCATAAACTTGTCTGTCACTGGAAACCGGGCATAGTCGGCGGTAGTCCCATAAGGACGGCACCTGCGGCGTCCACCACACCTGGTCCCAGGAACGCGTGTTGCTGCGGGACCAGCGCATCACCGGCCCACTGCTGCAGCGGGTGGTCGTGGAAGATCGCGCCGGTGCCGGAGATCTCGACGATGCGGTTCACCACGGACGCCGCGGTCGAGGCGATATGGCATGCCGCGAGCCGCAGGTGGGCGTTCTGCTCGGGCGTGGCGGAATCGCCCCGCAGCACCGTCTCCCACACCTGTTCG
Organism: Nocardia donostiensis; assembly: GCF_002081715.1. Lineage (GTDB taxonomy): Bacteria > Actinomycetota > Actinomycetes > Mycobacteriales > Mycobacteriaceae > Nocardia > Nocardia donostiensis. The sequence goes on from NZ_MUKP01000017.1 coordinate 62,410, forward strand.
GTGATCTCGTAGAAGTACGCGCGCGCCGACCGCAGCGCGGCCTCCGCCTCGGCGACCGCCGTCCGGTAGTACGGGCGGTCGGCGAGCTTCGGTGCCCCGGTGATCCCGGCCCGTCCCGCGCCGGTCTCCACCGCATAGTCGAGAGCGGCCCGCGCCACCCCGGCACCGACCACAGCCAGTACCTGGGCCGCGTAGGCGATGGCCGGGTACCGGTACAGCGGTTCGTCGACCGTCGGTTCACCGCCGCGGACGAAGGTCCACTCGCGGGGCACCACCACATCGTTCACGACGAGATCGAACGATCCGGTGCCGCGCATGCCGACGACGTCCCAGTCCTGAACGATCTCCACGTCGCCGGGGCGCAGCAATGCGGTGCGAGGTTTGCCTGCGGTGCTCGCGTCACCGGGAATACCGACACCGAGAACATCGGCGCCCATGCAGCCGCTGGCGAACTTCCACCGGCCGCTGACCCGGAAGCCGCCGTCGACCTCCGGCGCAGGCTGGACCGGGAACAGCCCGCCGGCGAACACGAGGTCGGGGCCGTCGGCATACAACGTGGCCTGGGTGTCCAGCGGGAGCGCCGCCAGGTAGACCAGAGCCGAACCGAAGCTGGCGACCCAGCCGGTCGAGCCGTCCACCGCCGAAATACGCTCGATGGTGTGCAGGAATTCGGCGGGAGCCTGCGGTTCGCCACCGAAACGCCGCGGAGTCGAAGCCCGGTAGATACCGGCATCTTTCAACCGGGCAATGAAATCCCGCGAAACGTATTTCTGGTCGCGGAACTCCTGCCGCCGCTCGGCGAGCTCGGCGAGTACATCATCGAAAATCGCCGTGCCTGCCGCGCGCGGCGCCGTGGCTTCCGAGGTGGACACAATCACCTGCTCCTGTCGTCGTTGGGCCTGTCCTTCGACCGTAAGGAGATCGCGCTCACACGAACATCGGTAAAGCCCGCGCCCGACGGGGTGTGAACCACCACACGCGTAAGGGATTTCTTCAGTCGCCTGCAAACCATCGGAACCCGACCGGGCGGAAAAGCTACGCTGGCGCGATGTCCGTCGATGCGCGTGCTCCCGAATTGGTCGTCTCGGATTTCGTCACCATGATGAATGCCGCCGAGATGTGCGTGCTCGTGCACGACGCCGAGACCAAGAACATTCTCTGGGCCAATCCGGCAGCGTGCGCGATGCTCGGTTTCGACCTGGACGAGATCCGGCCGCTGAAGGCCGATGACATGAGCAGCTCCGCCCAGCAGTACGACCGGGTCATCGGCCGTGCCTGGCTGCAGGACGCCGTCGAGCACGGCACCAGCCGGATCGAATGGCATTACCGGTCCAAGACCGGCCGGGTGATCCCCACCGACGCGGTCGCCACCCGAATCGCACTCGAGCAGGGACCTGCAGTGATGGTGCAGTTCCGCGATATCGAGCACGAGCAGCGCACCGAACGGGCCCTACGGTTGACCACCACATATGTCGACGCGCTGGCCCGGCACACATCCACCATGGCGTTCGTGCTGGACGAGGCCGGTGAGATCCGCTTCGCCACGGACACCGCGCTCACCCGCCTCGGTCTCGACCCGGCAGCAGAGCCCCCGGCCGGACCTCGCCTCACCAGCTATGCCCACCTGCACCGGGGTGGCAGGCGCATCGAGTGGGACGCGGTGGCGAAGGACGCCGATCCGGTGGCATCGGTGCGGCTCGAAGTCGGGCAGCCTGCCGGTATGACATCCTGGCTCGACGGCAGCCTGGAGCGACTGGACGAGGCCGGGGTGACGGCATTCCTCATGCTGGTGCACGACGTGTCGGATCGGGTCCGCGACGAGGAGAAGCGGGGCCTGGAACTCCAGCGGGAGAACTACCTCGCCCGCTACAACGTCATGGGCGATATGGCGATGGCGATCGCGCACGAACTGGGTCAGCCGCTGGCGGCTGCGGGGAACTATGTCGCGGGGATCCGATCGCACCTACCGGGTGGGGATTTGCTCGACCGCCGCGTCACCTTCGGCCTCGATGCGGCCCGTAAGCAGATCGACCGGGCGGCGACCATCGTGGCCACCCTGCGCGCGTTCGTCGGGCATCTGGAACAGGTCGAGCAGGTGGCCGACCTGAACGACATCGTCGCCGAATGCCTCTACTTCGTGCGGTTGCGCGCCGAACAGACCGGGGTCCGGGTCGAACTGAACCTCTCCCCCGCACCAGTCGACGTGCGCTGCGAGCGGGTCCTCACCGGGCAGGTCATCGTCAATCTGTGCTTCAACGCCATCGATGAGATGGCGCAGTGCCCAGCCGAGGCGCGGCGCATCCTGCTCACGACCGAGATCTGGGACGATGGCGGCTGTTTCACCGTCCGCGACCACGGCCGCGGTGTGCCGCGCGATCCGTTCTTGGAATCCTTCACCTCGAAATCACACGGCAGCGGAATCGGTCTGGCGTTGAGCTATCGGATAATCACCCGGCAGCACGGCACCATTTGGTGCCGCCCCGCCGACGGGGGCGGGTCGGTCTTCGGATTCGTGCTACCGGCACCCTGATCGCATAGGGGAAACCTTCAGACCGCGCGAAGGAAATCTCGATACCTCGAGGCGTGGATCACTCGTAGCGTCAATTCCATGACCAAGCAATTGACCGCCGAGCAGCGTGACTTCCGAGCTGCGATGTCGAATCTTTCGGCCGCAGTCAACGTCGTCACCACCAACGGACCGGGTGGTCGCGCAGGTATCACCGTCAGCGCCGTATGCTCCGTTACCGATTCGCCGCCCACGATCCTCGTTTGTGTCAATCAATCCAGCTACACCCACGGCATCTTCCGCCGGAACCAGCGTCTGTGCGTCAATGTCCTGAGTTCCTGCGACGAGGAGCTCGCCGGCCATTTCGCCGGAGGCACCGGCGTTCCCATGGCCGAGCGGTTCGAGTGGGCGATGTGGGATCACGACACCGAGGACATCCCGATGCTGCGGACCGCTGCCGCGCGGGTGGTCGGCCGGATCATCAGTGCCCATACTCAGGGCTCGCATTCGATCTTCATGGTGAGTGTGGACCGGGTCGATGTCCGGGAGAACTCCGACGCACTCGTCTATTTCCAGCGTCGTTTCCACAGCGTCGGCATCGACGACCGCGCACACACCGAGCAGGAGAGCACCGGATGGACGACTCGCAGGCCCGCCTGACCCTGATGTGTTACAACGACACCCACGGCTACGGCTGGCGGCACGTCGATCTGTTCATGCACGACGCGGACGGCCGGGAACTGAACTGGGTGCACTGGCAGGTCAAGGAAGACGGCCCCGACGCCGCCGATCGGGTCACCGCCGTCGCCGAGCCCAGCCTGCGCCGGACCTCGGAATGGCGCCACGCGGTCAGCGCGAGCGGTATGGACTACTGGTCGGCCGACGCGGCCTGGAGCGATCAGTGAACCTCTATGCCCCGTGGTCGCTGCGCGACCTGGTCGACGCGATCGCGGCCGGTCGGCTGAGCGCAGCGGACGCGTGGAAAACCTCCGATCGGCGGATCACCGAGACCGAGGACGTCCTCGCCGCCTGGGTGACCCGCGGCCCCCGCCCGCAGTTGTCCGCACCTGCCGGACAGTTGTGCGGAATTCCTCTGGGCGTCAAGGACATCATCGATGTGGCCGGATACCCCACTCAGTGCGGGTCCGCGCTCCGAGTGGGCAGCGATCCGGCCTCGGCGGACGCGACGATCGTGCGGAAGTGGCGTGCGGCAGGTGCGCTGCCTGCGGGCAAGACGGTCACCACCGAGTTCGCCTTTTTCTCCCCCGGTCCCACCAGAAACCCGGCGGCACCGGCACACACCCCCGGCGGATCGTCGAGCGGATCTGCCGCCGCAGTTGCCTCCGGGCAGGTGCCGCTCGCGCTGGGCTCGCAGACCGCGGGCTCGGTCACCCGGCCTGCCTCCTACTGCGGGGTCGCGGCGATGGTGCTGACCAGGGGCCTGCTGCCGACCGACGGCATCACCGGGCTCGCGCACAGCCTGGACAGCCACGGCTACTACGCTGCCGAGGTGCGTGACCTCGCCTGCGCGTGGTCGGCGCTGCGGTCGGTGCCCGATCCCCTGAACGTCCCTGCCGGTCCGCCTCGCGTCGCGTTCTGGAGCGCGGAACCCCTGGGCGTGGTGGAGCCTGCCATGTCGGAGGCGCTCGCCTCGCTGCGCGCTGGGCTGATTGCCGACGGTGCGGTTGTCACGGATTTCGGCGCCGAACACGCGATCGCCGCGGCCACCGCCGCGCATCGGGTGGTCATGGCCTACGAAGCCGCCCGCGAACGCACTGCCGAGCTTGCCCGGGCCGACGAGCTGAGCCGGCCGCTGGCCGACCTGCTGCGCACCGGCGCGCGGACCTCGGAGCGCGAGTACAGGCAGGCCCGCCGCGTCGTCGACGAAACCTGCCATGAGGTGTTGAACCTACTCGGCAGCTGCGACGCCATCGTAGGCCCGGCAGCACCGGGTCCCGCTCCCGAAGGGCTGGACGCCACGGGCGACCCGGTGCTCAGCCGGGCCTGGCAGGCGCTCGGCCTGCCGGTGATCACCGTGCCCGGCCTGCGGGATCGGCACGGCCTGCCCCTGGGCGTCCAGGTGGTCGGCGCACCGAACGCCGAGGCCGCTCTCTTGCGGGTGGCCGACTGGATCCAGGCCCGCACCCGCACTCACCGTGCCGTGGCAACCCCCGCGGATGTGCGGTAACCCCACGACCCCGACCCGTGAGAGGAAGATATCGTGACCGACGCGGATACCATCGCGCACCTGATCCGGCGGATCGAGACGCTGGAGGGCGAGGCCGACGTCCGCCGACTGCAGGCGCGCTACATGTTCCTGTGCGATACCCCCTGCCCGGAGGCGGGTGTCGATGACGACGCCCGCCGGATCGATCTGATCATGGACCTCTATGCCGAGGACGCCGTGTGGGAAGGCGTCGGCGAGTACTACGACAACCAGTTCGGCCGGCTGGTCGGGCGCGATGCCATCCGCGCTCATTTCGAGCGGTTCTGGGGCCCGGAGCGCGAGCCAGGGCTGGTGCTCAACGCGCACTATCTCACCGCGGAACAGATCCGGGTGGATGGGGATTCGGCAGTCGGGCAATGGATACACATGCAGCCGTGGCTGTATTCCGACGGCAGCGCGCTGCTGCGCTCCAGCCGGCTCAACAATGAGTTCCGCAGAATCGACGGGGTCTGGAAGATCGCCCGGACTCGGACCGAGAACGTATTCGTCGCGCCGCTTCCTGCGAACTTCGCCGACAGCTTCCCGACGACATCGGTCCTGATGAAACCATGAATTTCCGGACGGCCGCGGATTCGCAACCGGCGCGCACCGCCGGGTGGCCGGAGAATTGCGGATCCGGGCGGCACTTCGGCCCAGCAGTAGAGTTGACCATTATGGACAACGAGCCCGCCCCCGTCGTTCATGTTGTCGACGACGACGAGGACCTGCGGCAGTCGCTGGCTTTCCTGCTGCAGAGCGTGGGCATCGAGGCACTGACGTACGCGACGGCGACGGCGTTCCTGGACGAGGTGGACTTCGACGAGGCAGGTGTCGTCATCGTGGATGTGCGCATGCCAGGGCTCAGCGGATTCCAGTTACAGGAGCAGCTCAACCAGCGCGACTATCCGGCGCCGATCATTTTCTGTTCGGCGCACGGCGATATTCCGATGTCGGTCCGGGCACTGCGGGCTGGCGCGGTCGACTTCCTCGAGAAGCCGTACGAACCTCAGCGGATACTCGAGGTGGTCCAGGAGCAGTTGCAGGTTGCCGTGCGGTTGTTCGCCGAGCGAGCCGACCGGCTCCGGGTCCAGGCGCGGCTGGAGAGCCTGACTCCCCGCGAGCGTGACGTACTGCGGCTCGTTATCGAGGGCCGGTCCAGCCAGCAGATCGCGAGCCGGCTCGGCACCAGTGTGAAGACCGTCGATGTGCACCGGGCCCGGATCAAAGCGAAAACTGCGGCCGAGAGCCTGGGCACGCTCGTGCGCGACATTCTCGCGTACCGGGTCGCGGTGTGACCTCGATGGTGGTCAGGGCGTCCAGCCCAGTCCGCGGCTGAGCTCGGCGGCTGCTGCCGAGACACAGGCGCCTGCGCTGCGCTCGAAATCCTCCGGCGTCGTCCGGCCGGTCGAGGTCGAGCAGGCGATGACGGCGACGACTTCGCCGGACTGGTCGCGTACCGGTACGGCGATCGAAATAAGTCCCTTCTCGAGTTCCTCGGAGGTGAGCGCATATCCCTTTTCCCGGACCAGGGCGAGCTCGTGTTCGAGTTGTTCCGCGCTGGTGATCGTTGCGGTGGTCAGCGGGCGGAACTCGGTGCGGGCGAGCACCTCGTCGACGAGATTCCGCGGCGCCCATGCCAGCAACGCGCGGCCCATCGAGGTCGCGTAGGCGGGCACTCGGGTACCGACGGACACATTGATGCTCATGATCCGCCGCACCGGAACGCGGGCGGCGTACACCACATCCGGGCCGTCGAGCACACCGAGGGATGCCGATTCGTGCAATTCCTCGGCTACCGCGAGCAGATGCGGCATCGCCTGTTCCAGCAGCGTGTGGGTCGCCGAATAGTGCTGCCCGATACTCAGCACGCGGGGCGTGAGCGACCAGCGCGTGCCGGAATTGGCCACATAGCCGAGCCGCTGCAGCGTGAGCAGAATGCGCCGCACCACCGGCTTGGCCAGGTCGGTGGCATTCGCGAGTTCGGCCAGCGTGGGGTTCGGCCGGTCGCCGTCGAATGCGGTCAGTACCGCGAAACCGCGTTCGATGCTCTGGATGTAGTCGCGTTCGTTGTCGCTCATTCCAGCCCGATCCCGTTCCCGTCTTGACAAAACCTTGTGACCACACGCACAGTAATTGGTACGCATTGCGGCATTCTAGTACGCATAGCGTACTTTCTCTTCTTCCCTTCCCCCGGTTCTCCGAGGAGCACGACATGACCACCACCGAATCCGTTTCGCCCACCGCGCTCGGCTCGGGCACCGCCGCCACCGACAAGTTCAAGGGCGAGCGGATCACCGCCGACACCTCCCCGGAACGCCTGGCGGCCATCGCCCACGACGCCCTGACCGCGCTGCACACGGTGATCCTGGATCACGGCGTCACGTATCCCGAGTACCGCGTGTTCAAACAGTGGCTGATCGACGTGGGCGAGGGCGGCGAATGGCCACTGTTTCTCGACGTGTTCATCGAGCACGCCGTGGAGGAGGTTCTCGCGCGCAGCCGCCGCGGCACCAAGGGCAGCATCGAGGGCCCCTACTACGTCCCGAACGCGCCGGAACTACCCGCCGAGTGCGAGCTGCCGATGCGCGACGAAGACCGCACGCAGACCCCGCTGATCTTCGCCGGACAGGTCACCGACCTCGACGGCAACGGCCTGGGCGGAGCCGAAGTCGAGCTGTGGCACGCCGATGCCGACGGCTACTACTCCCAGTTCGCCCCGCATCTGCCGAAGTGGAACCTGCGCGGCACCATCATCACCGACGCCGAGGGCCGGTACTCGATCCGGACCATTCAGCCCGCGCCGTATCAGATCCCGACCGACGGCCCGACCGGCGCGTTCATCGAAGCCCAGAACGGGCATCCGTGGCGGCCCGCGCACCTGCACCTCATCGTGTCGGCCCCTGGTAAGGAATCGGTGACCACCCAGCTGTACTTCCGCGGAGGTGCATGGCTCGACAGCGACGTCGCCTCCGCCACCAAACCCGAGCTGATCCTCGACCCGGTCACCGGCGACGACGGTATCAACCGGGTGACCTACAACTTCGCGCTCGACCCCGCCTGATCCGTTTCGCCTCCGCCCAGAAAGAGAATCGATGTCAGATCTGTCGATCGTCTCGGTCGAGACCACCGTTCTCGACGTACCGCTGGTACGCCCGCACAAGTTCGCCACCACCTCGATGGACGCCCAGCCGATCCTGCTCGTCGGAATCACCACCGGCGGCGGCGTCACCGGCTACGGCGAGGGCGTGGTACCCGGTGGGCCCTGGTGGGGTGGTGAATCGGTCGAGACGATGCAGGCCATCGTCGAGCGCTACATCGTCCCGGTGCTGCTCGGCCGCCGAGTCGACGAGATCACCGGGATCATGGCCGATATCGAACGGGTGGTGGCCTCGGCCCGCTTCGCCAAGGCCGCAGTCGACGTCGCGCTGCACGACGCCTGGGCACGCTGCCTCGGCGTCCCGGTGCACACCCTGCTGGGCGGTGCGTTCCGGTCCAGCGTCGACGTCACCTGGGCACTGGGATCGGCGCCGGTCGAGGAGATCATCGCGGAGGCGCAGGAGAAGATCGCCGACCGCAAGCATTTCAGTTTCAAACTCAAGATGGGCGCACTCGATCCGGCCGCCGACACCGCTCGGGTACTGCGGGTGACCGAAGCTCTCGCCGGGCAGGCAGGCGTACGCGTCGATGTCAACGCACGCTGGGACCGGCTCACCGCGCTGCGGTACCTGCCGAAGCTGGCAGACGGCGGTGTCGAGCTGATCGAACAACCCACGCCCGGCCAGCAGCTGGAGGTTCTGGCGGAGCTGAACGCGCTGCTGCCGATCCCGGTGATGGCCGACGAGAGCGTGCACACCCCGCACGACGCGCTGGAGGTCGCCCGTCGCGGCGCCGCCGACGTGATCGCCGTCAAGACCACCAAATGCGGTGGCCTGCGCCGCAGCCGCGAGGTGGTGGCCGTCGCGCGCGCTGCGGGCCTGGCCTGCCACGGCGCAACCTCCATCGAGGGGCCGATCGGCACAGCCGCCTCGATTCATTTCGCCTGCGCCGAACCCGGAATCGACTTCGGCACCGAGCTCTTCGGCCCGCTGCTGTTCAGCGAGGAACTGCTGCAGGAGCCGCTGAGCTACGCCGACGGGCAGGTGCACCTGCCCACCGGACCCGGGCTCGGGGTGGAACTGAACATGGACGCCGTCAAACGGTGGACCAGGAACTAGGAACGGACAGCATGCACCTGTATCACGTCCGGATGGACGTCGCCATCCCGCGTGACCTCGACGAGGCCGTGCGCACCGACATCGTCGCCCGCGAGAAGAAGTACTCCCAGGAGCTGCAGCGCGCAGGTAAGTGGTTGCACATCTGGCGTATCGTCGGCCAATACAGCAACATCAGCGTATTCGCCGTCGACTCCCCCGCGGAACTGCACGAGATCCTCTGGAACCTGCCGCTGTTCCCCTATATGACGATCGAGATCCTGCCGCTGACCACGCATCCATCCGCCGTCGGCGCAGCGTCCTGACATCTTCACCGCGGCTTCGAAACCTGCCGCGCCCGCGGCAACGAATCCCACACCATTGCCACCGCCTTGTCCGACGCCGAGTACCGGACCGGTCCGGCCGGCAAGTACCTCAACGCGGCATGCCACCGGACCAATCTGCACGGACGGCCAACCTGATCAATGTCGTGGTCGGCTGTGCGCGCGTGCGGTGAACTCTGTCGTGGCGTCGTCAACCGGAGCTGCGGTCACCTGCTGCGGGTCGAGCACGCAGTGCGTGCGACCGTAGACGGTGAACATGCATCGGTTGTTGTGATTGCAGCGGCCGTTGGTGGTCGGCTCCGCCTGCATCTTGTCGACCAGGTCGGGTTCACGCAGGAGCGCGCGACCCATGGCCACGAAGTCGAAGCCCTCGGCCAGCCCTCGCCGCGCATGCTGCAGGTTGTTGATTCCGCCCAGCAGGATCAGGCTCGTGTGCTCCACCGCGGGCACGAACTGGCGCGCGGATTCGAGCATGTACAGGTCCTCGTAGGGATACTCGCCGAGCATCTTGCGTCCGAACAGCTTCACACCAGTCTTGAACGGCTCTTTTTGGACGGAGGCGAAACCGTCGATCGGCACGTCACCGCGGAAGAGGTACATCTGGTGATATACCGAGGATCCCTGCGTCAGCTCGATGGCGTCGAGGTTGCGGTCGCGGTCGAGCATCTGAACGGTCTGAATCGACTCGTCGAGCCAGATGCTGCCGCGTATGCCGTCGTCCATGCTCAGTTTCGCGGTCACCGCGATACGGTCGCCGACGACTTCCCTTACGCGTTGGGCGATCTCGCGGGCGAACCTGGACCGATTCTCGATGCTGCCGCCGTATTCGTCCTTGCGCCGGTTGATCTTCGGGCTGAGAAAAGAACTCGGCAGGTACAGGTGCCCGAAGTGTAGTTCCACTGCGTCGAACCCCGCCGCAACGGCCACCTCGGCTGCTCGCCCGAACTGGTCGACCACCATCTCGATCTCGTGGCGTTCGATCCGGCGGCAGTACTCGAAGGACGAAGGATTGACAAACTTGCTCGGCGACATCGGCGTGACGCCGGTGATCTTCTTCGACGCCACCACCCCCGCGTGTCCGAGCTGCGCGGAGATCGCCCCACCCGCGGCGTGAACAGCGTCGGTCAGCTTCCGCAGCCCTGGTAGCGCCGCGCTACTCATCACGATTTGGCCCGGAGCGCTGGCCCCCTCGGGGGCGACGCAGCAGTACGCTACCGTTGTCATCCCGACCCCGCCGCGCACGAAGGCCAGGTGAAAGTCGATCAGATCATCGGTGACCAGGCCGTCCGGCGAACGCCCCTCCGATGTGGCGGCCTTTATGAACCGATTCCGTAGCCGCACCGGACCGAGCGTGGTCGGCTCGAAGGGGTCGGATGCGCGGTTCGTGGTTGCGTGATCAGAGGGCATGATCGCCGACCTTCCGAATAGTTTTCACGAAGATTCCCTTTCTCCTGGCCGCACTGCGCGGGTCGCGGCGCGAGCCAGATGGTGATGCGGTCACCGTCGGTGGTCACGGAACGGCATTCGTACGGAGGCTGTGTTCCCGAATCGGCGCCGACGACGGGCCGCCCCAGCTGGGCGGCCACGTTCGATATGGAAATCAGATCGACACTAAGCGCCCGCGTTGCGCCGAACCAATAGCCGGTACCGGTGAGCGGGAAACTCGTGCGCCCGTCGATCGAAAGTCGCCGCCGCAAGAACGAGTCCTCGATCTGCTCGCGGACACACCGCAGGAGCGCACTCTTAGGCAGGTCGCGCCCACTCTCGGCGCGGCCGGACCCACTTGTCACGGCATCCGCACGGCGCCGACGGAAGCGGATTTCGTTACTCGCGACGATGCCAAGTCGTACGGTCTGGATTCAGCGGTACACGCCGTCCCTCGTCCCTGAACGCCTTGATGCAACAGTCACCGAATGTAAGGAATGGACCGGCGCCGCAATGCGCTCGACGCAGGTCGTCATCGTTGCTCTCGGCTGCAGATCAGGCTCGGCCACATACGTCAATGCCCTTCGGCGGCAGCATCTCTCGGAATCGGCGGGCCCTATGCGATAACTCGACTGGGGGTGGCTCAGGTGATGGCTACCGTCGGACTGTTCGAGCTGTGCTTGTTTGCGCCGTCCTGAGCACCGGGTGTCGCGAGCTCGCGCTCGCCGCGATCGGAGGGGCCTGACTCCTCGAGCAGTGCAGAGATCGCCTGGAGATGCCTGCGCATCCGGTGTTGGGCCAGGGCAGCGTCGCCTGCGGTGATGGCCGCGACGATCGCCTCGTGCGCCTGGTGCGAGGCGGCCACTCGTTCTGTCCAGTCCGACTGGGGTACTTGCCTGTCCCAGCCCTGCTGCACCATCTCTTCGTCGAGTTGGGCGAGGACCTCGACGAAGAGGCTGATGGCGGGATTGCCGGTCAGCTCGGCGATCTCGCTGTGCAGATTCCGCAAGTGACCGGTCGTCACTCCGTGCGTCACCAGCTCCTGCTCGGTGTGCAAGGCGTCGTTGAGGCGGGCGATCCCCGCTTCGGTCAATCGTTCCGTCGCTGCGACAACCCCGGCGAGTTCGAGTGCCATCCGCGCCTGGAACAACTGCTCGCGCGTGACCTCGGCGTGGCGCAGATACACCCGCGCCGCGTGGCGAACGACGCCGGGATCCGGTTCGGTCACGACCAGCCCACCGCCGGGGCCGCGCCGCATGCTGGCCATTTGATGGTGCTCGACGAGCCGGACCGCCTCCCGGAAGACCGCGCGGCTGACGCCGTATCGCTCGATGAGCTCGGACTCGGAGCCGAGGATCGTTCCGGTGCGCCAGCCGTCGGCGATGATGTCCTTCTCGATGCGCTCGGCGACCGTCTCGGCCAACCGTTGCCTGCCACGACCTGCGCTCGCCGCGCTGTTCTTCTGTCCACCGGCCATGGGTCGATACTACCGGCAGCGACTTCCTTTAAGTGCACCTAATAGCTCGGTCCACTCTTTACACAGCAGTACATATGAGGATCCTCTATATCAGTAGCAATTCCCACCTCAAGCCGAATCCGTTGGTGTCCAGTCGCGCACCCGAGGGCTGTTACGAGGGTCAGTAATGCGTATCCACACCGTTCAGCTGGCTATTATCGCCCTAGTAGAGGCAGAAAGCACGTAGAGCACGAGACCTCGACAAGAACGTGACGAAGGTCTCGACAAGCTTTATTGAGTATCCTATACTTCCTCGTACCCTGGTTGTCCTGACCATCTCAGAACAGTGCGTGTTGCGCCGCACGCCTGCACGATGTCGAGGACAGTGAACTCTATTTCCGATCAGGTCCCTGTGAGCGACCTGATCACCGCGGTGGTGTTCGGCGTCGCGATGTGCTCGCTGCTCACCTACTCCGTCGTCGTGACCTGGAGGTCACTCGGCAAGCTGGTCGATGCCGGTGACGACCTGAGCCGCGCTCGACCCCACGTAAAGGAGCCCAGCAATGAACGCACCAATCGGATCGGTTCGTGGCGATGCGCTCATCCACGCGCTGAGTATGCCGCGGGCAGGAAGGATCTACGACCTGTCGACGGGTTGGTGGCGCCACATGCCGAACTTCGAGGGCTACCCCCGTTTCGAGGTCGTCACCTACAACTCCCCCAGCGGACAGCGGGTCGACGGGCGCTTCCCGTTCGACGATCCGGAGACCAACGCGGTCGAGTTCGGTTACGTTTCCGAGCTGGTCTCCGGGAGCCTGCACACCGGAACCCACATCGACGCGTTGTGTCACGTGACGAAGGGACCGAACGACGAATGGCACGGCGGGATTTCGGCGACCGACGCAGTCGGAGACTACGGTGCCCGGCGCGGCGATGCGGCGGCGCTCGAGCCGATCGTGTGCCGGGGAGTGCTGCTGGACATACCGGGGCTGCTCGGGCTCGATGCATTGCCGCCGGGGTTTGCGGTCGGTGCTGAACATCTCGCGCGCGCCGCTCGGCGCTCCGACGTCGAGATCGGGCCCGGCGACGCGGTGCTGGTCCGAACCGGTCAGATGCGATTCTGGCCCGACGTCGAGCGGATCCGGCGGGAAAGCGGCGGCAGCGGCGTCGACGTGGACGGGGCCCGCTGGCTGGCCGAGCACGGGGTCCGCTATGTGGGCGCGGACACCCAGTCGTTCGAGGTGCGTCCATCCTCGGTGGCAGGCAACCCGTTGCCTGTACACCTTTTTCTGTTGCAGGAACGGGGAATTCACATCATGGAGTGGGTCGACTGCGAGGAGCTGGCCGCCGAAGCGGTGACGAGTTTTCTGTTCGTAGCACTGCCGTTGTCGATTCGCGGTGGGACCGGGTCGCCGATCCGCCCGATCGCCATCGTCTGACCGTGCACTGCGAACCACGCGAGGGCGTGCAGCCGGCACCGATACTGCGGTCAAGAGACGGCGCCGTGCTCATCCTGACGATCAACCGTCCCAGCAAACGCAATGCGCTCGATGACCATGCGCGCCGGGAACTGGCCGGGCAGCTCGAAGCGGCCCGCGCCGATCACGGCATCCGAGCGATCGTGCTCTCCGGCTCCGGCGGTTTCTTCTGCGCCGGAGCAGATATCGGTGCCATGGCACGGCAGCCCGATGCGGCGCAGGCCCGAATGACGATGCTCACCCGGCTGGCGCGCGCGATCGTGCACTGTCCGAAGCCGGTGATCGCCGCGGTGGAAGGCGGAGCATCCGGATTGGGACTCTCGCTGGCGGCAGCCTGTGATCACGTCATCGCCGCGGAGAACGCGCGCTTCACCGCCTCGTTCGGGCGTCTGGGGCTGGTGGGCGACACCGGTCTGTTCTGGAGTCTCGCCGGGCGCCTCGGTCCCGCGCGTGCTCGGCAATTCCTGCTCTTCGGTGAGAGCGTTGCGGCGCCCGAGGCCGCCGACATCGGCATCGTCAACGAGACGGTCGGTCCGGGAGACGCGCAGCGGATCGCCCTGGCTCGCGCAGAGCGCCTGGCCGAAGCGTCCGCACCGATGCTGGCGGCGACGAAACGCATCCTGGCGAACCCGCGGCAGGACCTCGACTCCCTGCTGGCCGCGGAAGCCGACGCCCAGATCGCGTTGCTGACATCGAGCGACTTCGAGGAGGGCCGCCGTGCCTTCTTCGAACGCCGCAATCCTGTGTTCATCGACCACCCACCACCCTGAGGAACCGAACGTGTTGCCCCTAGGCTCATTCGAAGGACGTGTCGCGATCGTCACCGGCGGCGGATCCGGCATCGGCGAGTCCATCGCCCGAGAACTTGCCCGGCTGGGAGCCGGCGTTGCGGTGCTCGGGCGTCGCCGCGAACAACTGGAGACAGTCGCCGCCGATATCCGCTCATGCGGTGGGTCCAGCGCCGGATACACCGCCGATGTGCGCGACCGCGACCGGGTACAGGAGGTCGTCGACGCGGTGATCAGCCGCTTCGGGCGGATCGATCACCTGATCAACTGCGCGGCGGGGAACTTTCGCATCGCCCCGGAGAACATGTCGCCGAATGCTTGGCAGGCCGTCACCGGGATCGTGCTCGACGGCACCTGGAACTGTACCCAGATCGTGGGCAGAGAGCTGATCGAGCGGGGCGGCGGTTCCATCCTCAGCATCGGGACGACCATGGCCGAACACGGCAGCGCCACGACCGTGCACTCGGCCAGCGCCAAGGCCGGTGTCCGCAGCATGACCAAGTCGCTCGCCTCGGCGTGGGGCCGGTACGGGATCCGGGTCAATCTTGTCACCCCGGGCCTCACCGAGGACACCGCAGGCGCATCGGTGCTGCATACGACGCCCGATGCGCGCGCCGAAGCGCTCGCGACCATCCCGGTCGGGCGGCTTGCTACCCGCGAAGAGGTGGCGCAGGCCGCAAGCTACCTGCTCAGCGACTTCGCCGGTTATGTGACCGGAGCCGAGCTGGTCATCGACGGTGGTCGCTGCCTCGGCAAGTTCTGATTCGACCCGGAAAGGGAGGCGTTCATGGAGCCGACGGACACTATGTGGGCCGCGATGGCGAATGACGTGCCGCTGAGCCCGCTCAGCTTTCTACACCGTACGGCGGATATCAAAGGCGATGACCTTGCCTTGACAACCGATGCCGGGCAACAGATCTCGTGGTCGGGTCTGCTCGACCGAGCGCAACGGCTTGCGGCCAACCTGCGCGGGCTGGGGCTGGGATCCGAGGACCGGGTCGCGATCCTCGCGCCCAACGACGCTCCACTGCTGGAAGCACACTACGGGGTGCCAGGGGCCGGTTGCGAGCTCGTCGCGCTCAACACCCGGCTCTCGCCGACCGAGTACGAGGACCTGCTGCGCAGATCCGGGGCCAAGGTGGTTATCGCGGACGCCTCGTTGGCCGACCGGGTCGAACAGGTGGCGGATCGTCTGCCGGAGATCCGGGCGATCGTGACGGTGACCGACGCCGAGGACCGCGACGGCTACGAGCAGTGGTTGCGATCGGTGCGCGGCGTCTCGCTGCGCCTGCCGCGGGACGAGCGGGCGCCGCTGGCCATCAACTTCACCTCGGGAACCACCGCGGGCCCGAAAGGCGCGGTGTACACCCACCGCGGGTGCTACCTCAACGCCCTGGGCCAGGTGGTGGCTACCGGGCTGCGGGCTGATTCGCGATACCTGTGGACGCTGCCGATGTTCCATTGCAACGGCTGGTGTTTCACCTGGGCGGTGACCGCGGTGGGGGCCCAGCACATCGCCCTTCGCAAGGTCGATCCCGCCCGCGTGCTCGACCTCATCGACGTACACGGCGTCACACAC
Source organism: Nocardia donostiensis (assembly GCF_002081715.1). Lineage (GTDB taxonomy): Bacteria > Actinomycetota > Actinomycetes > Mycobacteriales > Mycobacteriaceae > Nocardia > Nocardia donostiensis. The sequence continues at coordinate 78,382 of NZ_MUKP01000017.1, forward strand.
CTGTGCGGCGCACCCGTGGTGCTGGGCGGCCTGGTCGAGGAGAGCCGCACCCACCACAGGCGATTCGACCACGACGTGACCTTCGCTGTCGGCGGTGCGCCGCCGTCCCCGGCCGCGATCGAGGCGATGTCGGGAATGGGGGTGCAGATCCTGCACCTGTACGGTGCGACCGAGACCTACGGCCCCTCGCTCGTGTGCGAGCCGCGGCCGTCGTGGTCGTCGCTGAACGCCAACGAACTCTCGCGCAAACTTTCCCGGCAGGGGGTGCGCACGCTGAGCGTGGAGGCGGTTCGAGTGGTCACCGAAAGCGGGCACGACGTCCCGGCCGATGGCCGTGCAGTCGGCGAGATCGTGGTCCGTTCCAATACCGTCATGTCCCACTACCTCGACAATCCTGCCGCCACGCAGGAGGTGTTCGACGGCGGCTGGCTGCACACCGGCGATGTCGCAGTGCGCCACCCCGACGGCTACATCGAAATCCACGACAGGATGAAGGACATCATCATCAGCGGCGGTGAGAACATCTCCTCGATCGAGGTCGAGAACTCGCTGCTCGAACATCCAGCCGTGCTGGAAGCGGCAGTGGTGGCAAGAAGCGATCTCAGGTGGGGGGAGGTCCCGGTCGCGTTCGTCGCTCTGCGTGACGGTCACCTGGTCACCGAGGGTGAGTTGGTCGCCTGGTTGCGGGCACGAATCGCCCATTTCAAGGTACCCAAATCGGTCACTTTCGGTGAGCTGCCGAAGACCGCGACAGGCAAGATCAGAAAGGCCGAGTTGCGCGATGCCTACTGATCGCGGCCACCGCTTCGGCGTGGACCGCGCCGCATTGCTGCTCGACGCGTTCGAAGGATCGGATCGCCTGACCCTTGCGCAGTTGGTGCATAAAACTGGTCTGCCGCGCTCCTCGGCCCATCGGATGCTCGACCGGCTCGTCCAACTCCGGTGGTTGCACCGGGAGGACGGCTACTACGAGCTGGGGACGCGGCTACTCGAATTGGGCTCACTGGCGCTGCACCAGAGCAGGCTGCATCAAGCGGCGCTGCCCTTCCTGCACGAACTGCACCGGGTGACCGGACATGTTGTGCATCTCGCCGTGCTCGACGGCAGTGATGTCGTCTATCTCGAGAAGCTCGGCTGGGGGCTCGCCGCCCGGCTTCCCTCGCGGGTCGGCTGGCGGCAGCCGGCTGTGCGCACGAGCGTAGGCAAGGCGATACTCGCCCACCTGTCTCCGGACGAACTGGACAGGATCCTTGCGGTCGAGCGCCGCCCGCACCGCACCCGCGCCGGCCCTCTGGATGTGCGGCGAATGCACGCCGAGCTGGCCCGGGTCCGCGACCGGGGCGTCTCCATCGACCACGGGGAGACAGTTCATGGGATCGGCTGTCTCGGAACACCCGTCGGCGCAACCGGTGCGGTAATCGCGGCAGTCTCTGTGTGCGGGCCGATCTCCGAGGTACCGGCCGACTACCTACTCGCCGGTCCTCTTCGCTTTGCTGCGCAAGGTATTTGGCGCAGATACAAGGATCGGGGACCGGGCATCGCGCCAGGTCCCCGATCACTGGGATCCGTTACGCCTTGACCGCGGCGGCCGATCGCACCGGCACGCTGGGGCCATGGGGATCCGTCAGCGCCAGTTCACGAATGGTCCGTGGCAGCGCATAGGCGGCGATCGCCCCGATCAGAGCCACCGTCGCGGACAGCACGAACACGATCGTGATGCCGTGATCGCTGTAGAACGCCTTCCCGCCGGCGACCAACGCGATGTGTGAGTTCAGGATCGCGAACGCGATAATCGGCACAATCGCCGAGACGAGGCTTTGGGCCACGGCGACGATACTTGCGGCAGTGGCCTGCAACTGCGGCACGACGGCCGCGATCACCAGGTTCGGGATCGACGCATAGATGAACCCCTGGCCGAGACCGAACAAGCCGATGAAAGCAATGAGCAGCGCCTTCTGGTCGTGCACCCCGGCCGACAACAGCGCCGCAACGACCTCTATCGCCAGGCCGGACGCCATGAGCCAGCGCAGGGGCACACGTCGAACCAACACACCGACGAGGATCCCGCCCGCCAACGTCATTGCCCCGAACGGCGCCTGGAAAATCGCGAACCCCTGTGCCGTGACGCCGAACCCGTAACCGAGCCCAAGGTGTGCTGGTGTCATGCACATCAGCGGCAACACCAGCGAGAACACAACGCCGGCACCGTAGCAAGCTCCTGCTCCGATCGTGGTGAGCGCGACGGATCGCCGACCAAGGACACGGAGGTCGATGAGCGGCTCGCGCACGCTCCGAGCAGAGGCGAACCAGCAACCCAGCAGGACCCCACCACCGATCAGGCACCCGAGCGTCGCGGGTGCGGTCCACCCCCAATGAGGTCCGAAGCTGATCGCCACCAGGATGCCCGCCAGGCCTGCGCTGAGCAACGACGCGCCGATCGGGTCGAGCCGTCCGTTGGTGCGGACCGAGGACTCGTCGGTGGTGAGGACGATCAGAACTGCGAGCACCGACAACCCGATCACGGCAAACCAGAAGATACTGCGGAATCCGAAATCATCGATCAGCCAGCCGGCGAGAAACGGGGCAAGGACCGTGATCACTCCCATACCGCTCGTGGCAATGCTGACGGCCAACGGCACCGTGCGCTTCGGGTAGACATCGCGGATCAAGCTGTAGCTCAAGAACAGACACGGCGTCAGCAGGCCGGTGAGCGCCCGGCCTGCGATGAGCATCGGATACGTCGTGGCGAGAGCCGACAGCAGCGATCCGAGCGCAGCCAACACGGTGCAGGCCAACAGGATAGCGCGTTTGCCATGCCGGTCGGCAAGCCTGCCGACCAGAGGGCAGGAGATGGCGCCGACGAGAAGAAAGGCCGTGAGCAACCAGGCGCCCTGGGTGGTTTCGTAGTGGACGAGGATCTCAGGCAATGCGATCGAGATCATCATGTAGCTGACCGCAAGCATTTCGAGGAGCAATACGATGGTGACCAGCGAGCACACCAGACGCGGGGTCCAGCCGCCCTCCTCGTCGAGGGCATCGCATAACGGCGGGGAGGCATCAATACTCATGAGTGGATGTCCGATCTAATGGAGGTATGCCGCTACGGAAGTCGGTTCACAGGTCGACGATGCATCCGGCGGCCTACGCCTGTGACGATTGTCACGACTGGCAGATTCAGACTAATTACGCAGAAGAGGCGGCGATAGTCCTTTCCCGCTGGGCGGGACCGGTGGGAAACGACAATTCGGTACCGTCGACTTTCCGAGGGATCGAAGTTGTGAATCCCCTGCCCTTCGGAGACAGGAGAACGCGAAAATCTGTTGCGGTAGGTTCGATTCGAATCGCTGGCCCGCAATTGGCCCGGCATACACGAGGGGGGCGTCCGTGCCCGGGTATCAGCTACTCGTAATAGCGTCCGACGTTCTCTGCCACGCACACGGGTTTGGTCGAGCCGAGTCGTTCATAGGTGCGGGTCGTTACGACGTCGGCGCCGCCGGTGACCTCGACAACCCTGGTCACCATCGCTCGCATACGGATCGATGAGCCCACCGGGATGGGGGCAGGAAAACGCACCCGGTTGTATCCGTAGTTGAGGCTTCGGGAGAACCCGTCGAATTCGAGGAGCGAGGCCATGAATCCCGGACCGAGCGACAGAACATACAGCCCATGAGCGAGCGTCGATCCATAGGCGCTGCGGGATGCACGTTTCTCGTCGACGTGAATCCACTGATAATCGCCCGTCATGTCCGCGAAGGCCTGTATTCGATCCTGGGTGATCACATGCCAGCCGGTGGGGCCGAGCTCGACACCTATAAGCGCTCGAAAGTCGTCGACACTGTTCGCTCTATGGGGTAGTTGCTGAAATACCATAATCTCGGTTCTGCTACCGGCGGGCCGGATCGGCAGACCTGAGCGCCGCGGCGCGCACGGCCTTACGGTCGGGTTTGTTGTTTGCGGTCAGAGGAATCGAGTCGAGCAGCCGCACGGTTTTCGGAATTTTGAAGCCGGCGAGGCTGTCGCGACAATACTGCCGGAGTTCGTCGGCAAGGATCATGGTGCCCGGGGCCGGAACGATGCCCACCTCGACTCGCTCGCCCCAGAATTCGTCCGGCATTCCGTACACGATGGCGTCGGCGACCCCGGGATGGTTCAACACGACTTCCTCGACCTCGCGCGGGAAGACGTTCTCGCCGCCGCTGATGATCATCTCCTTCTTCCGTCCCGCAATGTGCAGCCAACCGTCCTCGGTCCGGGAGGCGAGGTCTCCGATGTGGACCCCGTCGGGCCGAAAGGTTTCGGCTGTCTCAGCGGGAAGGCCGAAGTAGCCCTGGGTCTGCCACGGGCACGACACGACGAGCTCACCGATCTCGCCCGCGCCCACCTCTCGGCCATCGTCTCCCACGATCCGGACGACGACACCGGGCAGCGGACGACCCACGCCGACATACCGCCCGGCCTCGAGGTCTTCGTGATCGAATCCGATCACAGACCCGAACTCGGTCGCACCGAAGCCGGCCCGGATACGGGCATTCGGGAAGTCCCGGAGCAGGTCTCGGACGAAGTTGCCGGTCGAAGGTGCCGAGCCATAGCGGATTGCGGTCACTGTTTCCCGACGGGTTTGCGCGAAGGAGTCGTGTTCATGCAGGGCGGTGAACATCGTCGGCGCACCCATGAGCCGACTGGCTCCGTCGTTGATTGCGGCGAGGGCGGCGCCGGCATCGAAGCGGCGTTGGATCCACACTTCGCCTCCCACGAACAGGGGCGTCAACAGATTGGTCCCGAGGGTGATGTGGAAGAAGGGCGAGAAGCACAACTCGATGTCGGAGGGTGTGCGCGGATTGCCGTGGGCGCAGGTGTTCAGCCACAGCCACAGGCTACGATGGGTGTGCACCGCGCCCTTGGGGGATCCGGTCGTGCCTCCGGTCGGGAAAATGATTGCCGGGGCAGTTTCCGACACCCCAGACACCTCAGCGAGTTCTCGAACGGGCGTGTGTAGTGGCGCCAGCCGTTCGGTGGCCGAGACCGTCGCGGCAGTCGACGGCAACTCGATAGCGCGGTAGCCGGTCCGACGGGCGAGGTCGATATAGGAGGGATCGGCGACAACGAGTCTCGGTTCGAGCGCGGCGAGGTACGTGCGTGCTTCCACGGCGGTCAGCCGAGTGTTGAGCGGTGCGGCCACTATGCCCGCGGCCATCGCTCCCAGGATCACCATGGTGTGGGGAATCGAAGGCTCCATGGCGGTCACCACCCGGTCTCCCGGCCGCACACCCGCGTCCAGCAGTCCCGCGCCGACACCGTTCATGACCGTGACGAGGTCGGCGTAGGAGATCTCTCCGAACTCGTCGCGCAGCGCACGTCGGTGCGCACCATGCGGCTGCGTCCCGAGTGTCGCCAGCCACGAAGGCAACGTCAGTGGTGCACGCATGCGCCAACTCCTTTCGCCGCGCCCCCGCATCGCTCGGGCGCCGTGTCCGGCATCGTTTGCACCGGATCACCCAAACCGGTATTGAGTACACTTATAAAGCGGTTGGTGAGAAGGGTCAATTTTTCGGCGATGCGGGTCCGAGATGCCGGAAAAGCGCATCGCCCTCGTATCCAGCGCGTGGAGGCAGCGTGATCGACACCCTGCGCTACGTAATCAATGCACTCAATTTGCCACAGCGACTCGACAGCACGGACCTGGAGTCCGAGGAGATCGCACTACCTGCCGAGCGAGGAGACTGCGGCGACCACGGGACGAATGGCGCACACAGACGGACAGCCACCGCCGGTCACGCTGCCGCCCGCGAGTGCCGGTCGAGCCATTCACCACCAGCACTGGACGCCACCCGAGGTGCCGAGGTCTTGCGCACAGACTCGGCTGATGCACTTCGCCCAGCAGGCAACGAACACGGTTGCCCACGCCCATACCGAGCAATTCGCCGTACGCCAGCCACCATCTTGCCAACCCTTCGTATTGAGTATACTGTTTTCTTGAAAAGAATGCCATTTTCGCCGTAACCAGGCACGAAGCAGGCATATTCCGTATCCTCGACTGCGGGGTTCGCTTCGTAGCATCGAGCGGTTGTCATCAAGTTAGGAGCAACTCAGGTGGATTACACCCACACCCTCCCGACATGCGGACCAGGTAGATCGACCCGACACGACGGGGGCCGGTGATGGAATTCGCGTGGAGCAAGGAGGACGCGGCCTTCCGGAGTGAACTCGTCGACTATCTCGACACCGAACTGACCGAGGAATGGCTCCGATCCGACGGAACCGGGCTCGGCAGCGCGGTGTACACCGAGTTCTCGAAGTCGTTCGTAGGCAAGCTCGCGGCGAAGGGATGGCTGACCCCACATTGGCCGCAGGAGTATGGCGGCCGCGGTCAGAGCGCGTGGCAGCATTTCGTGCTGGGCGAGGAGATGTGGAAGCGCGGCGAGCCGCGCGGGCCGCAATACATGAACGTCAACTGGGTTGGCCCGGCGATCATCAAATACGGCACCCAGGAGCAGAAGCAGACACTGTTACCGCCCATCGCGCGCGGTGAAGTGTTTTGGTGCCAAGGATTCTCGGAGCCGGAGGCCGGCACCGACCTGGCGTCGTTGAAGACGCGCGCGGTGCGCGACGGTGACGACTACGTCCTCAACGGTCAGAAAATCTGGACATCGTATGCGAACGCCGCCGACTACTGTTTCCTGTTGGCACGCACCGGGTCACCCGCATCCGGCCGGAACGGCATCTCCGTTTTTCTGCTGCCGATGGACACACCAGGTGTCGAAATCCGGCGTATCGACTGCCTCGTGGGTGAGCACTCCTTCAACGAAGTCTTCCTCACCGACGTACGTCTTCCGCGCAGCGCCTTGCTGGGCGAGGAGAACAACGGGTGGAACATCGTCCGGCGTACCCTCGCCTACGAGCGAGTCGGTGCGCCGCGCTACGCACGCGCCGCGCTGGTGCTCGACGGACTCGCCGACTGGGCCAGAAGCCGTGGATCATTGGCCGATCCCGGCGTGCAGGAGCAGTTCGGCGAGGCGCGCGCGCTGTGTGAGGCCGCCCGGGTGCTCGTGTACCGCGTGATCGATGAGCGCGCTAAGCAGAAGGAACCGTCGCCGCTGGCCTATCAGGCCCGCGCGGCGATGGTGCAGGCCGAGCGCGCCGTCGGCGATCTGGCATTGGACGTCATGGGAAGCGAGGCTCTGGTCGAACACTCCCTCGGCGATGCACAGTTCCGCAACTCCCTCGGCGCCGGCATCGCGGCCGGCAGCTACGAGGTGCAACTCAACCTGATATCGCGGCTCATCCTGGGAATGCCGAAGGACTAGACATGGATTTCGAACTCTCCGACACACAGCGGCCCGTAGTGGACGCGCTCGACACACTTCTCGCTCGACACGCCGGCGTGGAGCGGTGCCGAAAGCTGGCCTCTGGCGAAGGGTACGACCACGCCCTCGAACGGGAGTTGCGGGTCGGCGGTTTCTTCGATTCGTTCACCGAGGAGAGTGTCGGTCCCCTCGGCGCCACCCTCGCAGTGGAGCGAATCGGAGCACATCTCGGCACGATCTCGGCCACGGCGCACCTGCTGGTGCTGCCCGCGCTGGGTATCGACTCGCTCGAAGGCGCGGTAGCGCTGGTGCTCGACGGCGAAGACCTGCCCGTCCGATTTGCCGCCGAAGCAGCCACGGTCCTGACCGCAGGCGCGGATCGGTGCGCGCTGTCGCATTCGGCGCAGGCAGCCAGCGCTGCCCTGCCGTCGGCGTATGGGTACTCGCTGGGCCGGGTCGTCGCCGAGGCCGGCGAAGACCTGGCGCCGGGAACGGCCGCGACCATGATCAATTGGTGGCGCATCGGTGTGTCCGCCGAGGCGATCGGAATGATGCACAAAGCCCTGGACATCGCTGTCCAGTACGCCAAAGATCGGCGGACCTTCGGGCGAGCAATCGGTTCCTTCCAGGCGCTGCAGCACCGCGCAGCGGAGCTGACCATCCTCCTCGAGGGGGCACGGTGGCTCACCTACGAGGCGGCCTTCCACGGCGCACCCGAAGAGGCTGCGGCAACCGCGGCGGCGCACACGATGGCCGCTCTGCACACAGTGACGCGCGAAACACACCAGCTCTTGGGCGCCATCGGACTCACCCGAGAGCACGATCTGCACCTCTACACGCTTCGGCTTCAGGCGCTCCGGACCGAGCTCGGTGGTCTACGCCACCATCGGCGAGCGCTGGTCGCCGCGCGATGGGGCGGGGACGTGTCATGAACCGGCCTGCCGCGTTCACCCCAGACGAGCAAGCACTCGCCGAGGCGGTGCGCGGGTACTGCCACGCCAAGTGCACCGAGGCCGTACAACGCGCGCCCGGCGTCCAGTTCCCCACCCGATTCTGGACCGGCCTGGCCGAGCTCGGAATCTTCGCCATGGCGATGCCCGCGGAGGAAGGCGGGGCAGGCGATATCGTCGCGGCCAGTCTCGAACTCGGGCGGGCGGCGGCGCCGGGACCCGTAGCGGCCACCTTCTTCGCCGCCCACGCCCTACCCGAGGACCGCGTCGGCGGGCTCGTCGCAGGAACCGAACTGGTGTCACTCGGCACTCCGCCCCTCATGCCGTGGGCAGCAATCGCGGATGTACAGATCGAGTGGACCGGTGACAGAGCATGGCTGGTGCGATGCGTCGGAGCCGTCGAACCGGTGGAAACGCTGGGCAACGAACCGTGGGCCCGGATCTCGGTCGAGCGGGAGCAACCACTCGAACGCGTAACCGCCGCCGCCGACCTGTTCCATCTTGCACTCGCCGGATATGCCGTGGGTGCCGGGCGACGGGTCCTGGACACCGCTGTCGAACACGCCCGTACCCGCGAACAGTTCGGCCGGACCATCGGTTCCTTCCAGGCAGTCGCGCATCCGCTGGTCAACGCGAGCCTCGAACTGGAGGCTGCGGAGAAACTGTCCATCCTCGCCGCCCGCGCCATCGGCGAGTCACACACCGACGGTGCGGGTCTGGCCGCGGCGGCGCGGCTGTCCGCATCTCAGGCCACAATGAACGCCGCGTTCGTCTCGCATCAAACGCTCGGCGCCATCGGCTACTCGGTCGAGGGACCGATCGGCCACATCACACAACGCATCCGGCAGATCACGCTGTCGACCGACGCGGAGTCGGAACTCGGACAGCGAGTCCTGGCAGCATTTTCCGCAGAGAAGGTAGAGCAATGACCCAGCAAGGCGAGCAAGTACAGACCACTGGCCCAGAGGTGCTGTTCGAAAAGCGTGACCACGTCGCCTACATCACCCTCAACCGCCCCCACAAGGGGAATTCGCTGACGGGAACGATGATGCCGGTGATGAAGGAACTCTGGGGTGAGGTCCGTGACGATCCGTGGATCCGTGCGGCCATCGTCACCGGAGCCGGCGAACGGCACTTCTGCACCGGCGCCGACGTCGACGTGGTCGCCTCCCGCGGCGGTATGAGCACCGGAACCGGCCCACTCACCGACGAGGTCTATTGGTCCCCACGCCAGAACCGGGTATGGAAACCAGTGATCTGTGCGGCCAACGGGTTGGTCGCCGGCGCAGGCCTGCATTTCGTCGTCGACGCCGACATCGTTGTCGCGGCCGACACCGTCAGCTTCATGGACACCCATGTCAATGTCGGGCTGGTCGGTGCGATGGAGAACATCGGCTTGGCCAAGCGCCTACCACTGGGAACCGCACTCCGGATGACCCTGATGGGCCGGGACTACCGGCTGCCCGCCCAGCGCGCCTATCAGCTGGGACTGGTCGACGAGTTGGTTGCTGCGGACAAGGTCATGGACACGGCCGAGGAAATAGCGCGCAGCATCGTGAAGAACTCACCGGCCGCCGTGTCGCTGTCCCAGCAGGCGATCTGGAACTCTCTCGAGATGGGGTACACGCAGGCCTGCGAGTACGGATGGGCGCTGCTGCGTCTGCATTGGGCACACCCGGACGCCACCGAAGGGCCGCGTGCGTTCAGCGAACGTCGCGAACCCCGCTGGACGACGGCCCCGAGGACGGAGGCCTGATATGGACTTCGGCTTCTCGCCCCAGGAAGAGGAGTTCCGGCGCGAGGTACTCCGCCTGCTCGACCGGTTCCGGGGCACGCACGGGTATTTCCACCGCACCGCCGACGCCTGGCAGTCGGTGAAGGCACTCTACCGAGAGCTCGGAACGCGGGGCTGGTTGTCGCTGTCGTGGCCGACAGAGTTCGGCGGCGCGGGGCTGCCGCCGACCTACGAGTTCATCCTGTGGGACGAAATGGCCTACGCGCGGGTGGCGCGGCCGCCGATGGGGCCGGGCCTGGTGGCAAAGGCACTGATGTCCCACGGTTCTGCCGAACAGCAGGATCGCTATCTGCCCGCGTTGCGCGCAGGCACCCTGAACTTCTGCCTCGGCTACTCCGAGCCGGAGGCGGGCTCCGACCTCGCTGCGGTGCGCACGCGAGCCAACCGTCACGGTGAGGTGTATCGCATCGACGGGGCCAAGTGCTGGACCTCGAACGCGCACTGGGCCGACAACATCTGGCTGCTTGCGCGCACCGGGGAACCCGGCTCCCGCTCACGCGGGCTCAGCGTGTTCATCGTGCCGCTGACGTCCCCTGGCGTCGAGGTCTCCCCCATCCCGACGCTCGAGGGCGGGCGGCTGAACGAAGTCCGGTTCGGCGGTGTCGAAGTGCCCGTCGAGAACCGAGTCGGCGCGGAAAACCAGGGCTGGCAGGTCGTCGGTTCGGCGCTCGCGGTCGAGCGGCACGTGCAGTTCCCACCCAAGCGGGTGCGGCGAGACCTCGAGGACCTCGTCGACTGGGTGAACAAGACCGGGTTGGCCACTAAACCGATGGTGCAGCAGCGGCTTTCAGTACTTGCGGTCAAGGTGAGAGAGGTCGAGGCGTTATCTCTCTCGCTTCTCGGTGAGATCACCAGCGGGGAGCCCTCCGCGGTCGCCGCGGCCTATCACAAGCTCGCCGGGACGGTGCTGTGCCAGGATATTGCCCGCGCGGCCATGGAGTTCGGCGCCGCAGAGGCACTGGTTCGCGATACCGACGTCGAATTCATGTGGCGACAAGCGATCCTGGAAACAATCGGCGGCGGCACCTCTGAAGTCATGCGGAATCTGATCGCGAAGCAGGCCCTCCAACTGGGCAGCAAACTCTGAAACCACCATGGTTCCGGCTGCTTTTCTGTGGGACTTATCCGATCAGCGTTGTTCACATCGAGCAGAGTCGGCATGAATGACATATCAGTAGTTGTAAGGAGTCACGATGACTGCAATGGTTCCCGGAATGCGTGAAATCGGCCGGAAGGTGCGAAACTGGGGTCGATGGGGCGCCGACGACGAGCGCGGAACCACCAACCTGATCACTCCCGAACGCATCGTCGCCGCCGCCGATCTGGTCCGCACCGGCGAAGTCTTCGATCTGGGCATACCGCTCGACAGCGACGGTCCGCAGCCAGGCGGTTACCGGATCAACCCCATCCGGCTGATGTCGGAGAACGGTCAGGAGCAGGTGTTTCCCGGCGGGTTCAAGTACGCCGACGACTACATCTTCATGCCGCTGCAGGCCGGCTCACAGTACGACTCCCTTGCCCACGTGTACTACGACGAGCAGCTCTACAACGGCCACCCCGCGTCCGGGGTGACCATCAAGGGCGCCGACAAGTGCGGGATCCACACCCAGGCCAAGGGTATCGCCGGACGAGGAGTACTACTCGACGTCGCGAGGGCCCGCGGGGTGGAATGGCTCGAAGCCGGCACAGTGATCGAGCCGGAAGAACTGGATGCTGTCGCGACCGCCCAGGACGTCGAAGTGGGCCCAGGCGACATCGTGCTGATTCGAACCGGTTGGCGGGCCAAATTTCTCGCCGACCGGGATGCGACCGAGTTCATGGCGGGTGAGCCGGGACTCGGGCTCGCCTGCGCCTCCTGGCTGCGCGAGCGCGACGTCGCGGTAGTGGGCTCGGACAACTGGGGTGTGGAGGTCATGCCCGGTGAAAACCCCGGCGCCCTCATGGAATTGCACATGGTGCTGATCCGGGATATGGGCATGACGCTCGCCGAGATGCTCGACCTCGAGGAACTGTCTTCCGCCTGTGCCGCTGACAGGTTCTACGACTTCTTCTATACCGGGGCACCTCTGAAATTCACCCGAGGTGTGGGGTCCCCCATCAACCCGCTTGCCATCCGGTGAGCAACATTCTTCCACCGGTGCGAACGGCGAGGTGATCGACGATGCCGTGCTCGCACCGAGCATGTTCAGCGCCAAGCCGGCGTACTGCTCGGCGACAGGGCAACTCGCTCTCAGCGAGCGAGCAGCCTTGCTGAACACCGTAACCTCGCGTGTCCGCGGAGTGTCGTTCCGTTGTGGTCGCGAGAAGAACACGGCCATCTCGTGTACTACCACGGCATTGAGTGTATTGATTCTGTAGGACAAGTGCCGAATACGTCGATCTCTCCGAGTGGCGCAGCCGCGCCTCGCCTCGCTGCCTCGGGGTCCGGAAAGGAAAGACCCCGACGTTGTCGACTGAGCTGGCGACGGCGCCGAACTCGATGCGGCCCCGGTCGACGTCGGCGACTGCGACCTTCAGGTCTGCAAAAGTTCTATTGCGCGAGAGGGCAACTCCGCCCTGGTCGTGGTTCTCTGCGGTGACTGTCTCGGCTGCTTCCGCGTCGACAGCATCGACCACGACGGATGCGCCGATGGCCGCTGACGTGTAGGCCCGACTGGACCCGTCCCGACACCGGTCGCGATGGGGGATCGATTCTCCAGCATCTCCGTTCCCTCTCCGCCGAAATTTTACCCCTTCCCACCAAGTGCTTTATGAGTATACTCAATGCAGGTTTTGTTCGGTTCGAACGAATCCGGACACAGCGCCCGAGCGATGCAGGACGCGGCGAGTTCTCCTACGCCGACCGTATGGAAGTCGCGCACGTATCTCGCCGCGATGCCGCGACCACGCCGCTCGATCTACCCGTCGGCAATCCACCAGCGACAGCCGCCGCACGACCACATGTCCATCGCCTCCAACGAAGAAGGAAAAGATATGTCGCTCCGCAACTCTCGCCGCACCTTCGCCGTCTCGGCCCTTACCGCTGCGGCACTCGCCCTCGGTAGCGCAACGGCCATCGCCGCACCGGACACCGGTTCGGCTCCGCTCAGCGTCGATCTCGCCCCACGGATCAACTACACCGCCTACAAGAACGGCACCGCTGCGGTGATCACCGTGGATGCCGGGAAGCTGATCGTGGACAACGGGCAATTCCAGATCCGTTCGGCAGCAGGGGAACCTGGCCGGTGTGCCGTTGGAATTCAACATCGACGACATCGCCTTCCCCATCGACGCCGAAATCGAGGGCAACACCGCCACCCTCACCCCGGTGTTGGATCCCGAGCGGGCGCGCTACAACCCGGTCGCGATGCCCTTCCAGGAGCATGCTCCGTGGACAACCCCTTACGAGCGTGAGCAAGCGGCCTGGGCTCGGATGAACTCCACCATCATCATGGGCGCGACCGTCGGCGCCATGGTCGGTGCGATCGGGGCCGGAACCATCGGTTGCCTGCTCGGTGGGGCCGCCGGAGCCGCCCTGACCAGCCCGCTGGCCACTCTTCTCGGTGCGGGCCCGCTGGCCGGGTGCCTCATCGGAGCGGGAGCATTCGCACCCGTCGGCGCGCTCGCCGGATCCATCTTCATCGGCGCACCAGTCGCTATCGCCGCCTTCATCCAGTATCACACCACCAACACCGAGCCCCTCCCCGCCAAATAATTTCGGATCAGACACTGGCCGACGGTGCCGATCGTCATCTACCTGATAGGAGATATGCCATGACCACCTCCCGCTGCGCGGTCGTCACCGGCGCGGCCCGTGGTATCGGCGCCGCCGTCGCCAAGCGGCTCGCCGCCGACGGGTGCGCCGTCGCCGTCATCGACCTCGACGAGTCCGCTTGCAAGCCGGTCGTCGAGGACATCGAGGCCAGCGGCGGCCGGGCCCTCGCTGTCGGTGCCGATGTCTCCGATGAGTCCGGCGTACAGGACGCCGTGCAGCGGGTGGCCGAGCAGCTCGGCGCACCGACCGTACTGGTCAACAACGCCGGCATCATCCGCGACAACCTGTTGTTCAAGATGACGGCCGAAGACTGGGACACAGTCATGAACGTGCACCTGCGCGGTTCGTTCCTCATGACCCGCGCGACCCAGGCCTTCATGACCGATGCCGGCTGGGGCCGGATCGTCAACGTGTCCAGCACCTCCGCGTTGGGCAAACGGGGGCAGGCCAACTACGCCGCCGCGAAAGCCGGCCTGCAGGGCTTCACCAAGACGCTCGCGCTGGAACTCGGCAAGTTCGGGGTCACCGCCAACGCTATCGCCCCCGGCTTCATCGAAACCGATATGACCGCCGCGACCGCCGAACGCATCGGCATACCATTCGAAGAGTTCACGAAGGCGCGGGCCGCTGAGATCCCGGTCGCGCGCGCAGGCAAGCCCGAGGACATCGCGCACGCGGTCTCCTTCTTCACCAGCGAGGCCGCCGGCTTCGTGTCCGGACAAGTACTCTATGTTGCCGGCGGGCCGAAAGCATGAGGGCGTTCCACGGTACCGCGGAGAACAACTCGGCGGAGACTCGTACCACGGATTATCCGAGCGACGGCACGACAGAGGACCAGCGGTTATGAGCGATACGGTCAGCGACGAGGACTTCTCCTACATCCTCGACCAGGTGCGCCATTTTGTTCGCGACGCCGTCGTGCCGCGAGAGAACGAGATCATGGCCACCAACAGCATTCCCGACGATATCCGCGGCGCCGCGGCGCATATGGGCCTGTTCGGCTATGCGATACCCGCGGAATGGGGTGGACTCGGACTCAACCTGCGCCAGGATGTCGAACTTGCCATGGAGTTCGGTTACACCACTCTCGCGCTGCGCTCGATGTTCGGCACCAACAACGGCATCGCAGGGCAGGTGCTGGTCAACTACGGCACCGAGGCGCAGAAGAAGCAGTGGCTGGAGGCGATCGCGTCCGGTGAGGTGGTCGCCTCGTTCGCGCTCACCGAACCCGGCGCCGGCTCCAACCCCGCCGGCCTGCGCACCAGCGCCCGTCGCGTCGGTGACGACTGGGTGCTCGACGGGCAGAAGCGCTTCATCACCAATGCCCCGGTTGCGGACCTGTTCATCACATTCGCCCGCACCCGCGAACCCGGCCCGGACGGTCCTGGCATCGCCGTGTTCCTCGTCCCCGCCGACACACCCGGCGTCAGTGTCGGCCCCAAGGACGCGAAGATGGGCCAAGAGGGCGCCTGGACCGCCGATGTCGTCTTCGACTCGGTACAGGTGCCCGGCTCCGCGCTCGTCGGCGGCACCGAAGAGATCGGTTACCGCGCGGCGATGACATCGCTGGTCCGCGGCCGGGTCCATATCGCCGCACTCGCCGTCGGCTGCGCGCAGCGCGCCCTCGACGAGTCGGTCGGCTATGCCGCGGCCAACACTCAGGGCGGCGTCCCGATCGGCGAGCATCAGCTGGTGCAGGCGATGCTTGCCGACCAGTTCACCGAGGTCGCGGCCGGACGTGCCCTGGTGCGTGAGGCTGCCGCGGCCTACGACAGCGGCGCCGACCGGCGTTTCCTGCCGTCGGCGGCCAAACTGTTCTGCACCGAAATGGCCGGACGGGTAGCCGATCTCGCGGTGCAGGTGCACGGCGGCACCGGCTACATGCGCGAGGTCCCGGTGGAACGGATCTACCGCGATGTCCGACTGCTGCGGCTCTACGAGGGGACAAGCGAGATCCAACGCCTGATCATCGGCGGCGGACTGTACAGAAAGGCGAGCAAGCATGTGTGAGGTCGTGGCATGATCGTGTTCGCGTCGGTGGATGACATCCGCGCCGCGCTCGGCACCACCATCGGTCCCACCGAATGGATGGCCGTCGACCAGAACCGGATCAACGCGTTTGCCGACACCACCGGAGACCATCAGTGGATCCACGTCGACACCGAACGCGCCGCCGCAGGCCCCTTCGGCAGCACGATCGCCCACGGATATCTGACCTTGTCGTTGATCCCGCAGTTCGCAGCACAGCTCTTCCGGATCGAAGCAGGCAGCGCGCGAATAAACTATGGGGTGAACAAGGTCCGCTTTCCCGCAGCGGTGCCGACCGACGCGCGGTTGCGCGCGTCTGTCGAGTTCGTTGCACTGAAACCCGGTACCGCAGGCGAGCAACTGACCACCCGGTACACCATCGAACTAGAGAACAGCCACAAACCCGCCTGCATCGCCGAGACGCTGACCCTGCTGCTGCCCTGAACCCCACGGAGAGGGCCAGTATCTCGCCTCGCCCAGACCACCGGACTCACCGACGTACCACGTGAAATCCTCAGCACTGTCGTTTCGGGGCTCCTTATCCGCGGCGGTCCGGCCCAGTGATGGCGGAATTCGCAGGGCCGGAAGCGCTTCATGGATTCGAGAGCATTGCTCGGCAGCTGCGTCGGCGACGGCATCGACAACCCTGCCGCCATCGCGAGGTTCGAATCTATCGCCACCCGCCCGCGGCCCGAATCGATAACGTCGAAAAGGCGGTGATCACGGCCGTACTGTCCCCCGACATCCTGGCGACCGGTGGCGATGCGAGGCCCCGTTCGGACCCCAGAGGAGGGCGGCCACGGTAATCACGCTCGCCCGAAACTCGGTCGGAAAACCGTATGACTTGTCGCACCTTTCGCTCTCCGATGCGCCAAGATTGTGGCGTAGGGCCGATATGGCAGGCCCAGGCCGAGATGCGACTGCGGACGGGTTCGGCCTGGCGTGATAGCGAGGATGGATTGAACAACGGGGTTCTCAAGGCCATCTCGCGAGTCACCGAAGGGTTGGTCGGCAAGCTGAAAGAGGCGTCCGAGCATATCGCAAACCGTCTGTACAGAGAAAAGTTTTCTCACCCTCTTGCCCAGGGAATGCATCAAAAGGACGATGCAGATATTTACAGCGGTGATCAGATCAAAAAAGCAGGTTCGGATCATACTGCTACGTCCGGCGTGAAACCGAATCCGTCAGAAAAGTCGGCCGACGAATACCTGAGAAGCATATACGAGGATCGGTATCATATGGACGGCTCGGCCCAGGCTTATGAGTATGCTCGTTCGTTGGCATCGCTACCGGACCAGCTTCACCGCATCGTCGCGGCTCACGTGAAGGAAAAACCCCACGGGGGGATCTGGCTCGGCGGTGGCAATTTGCACGACCTCGGCCATGCGGAATGGTCTGCCACGAAGCCCCGGGACCAGAAGCCCGGGGGGTGGCCTGATGGAACGACCTGGGACGATGCCAGCGGCGTGTACAGCGAGGAGTTTCGGGCGCTACTCGTAGGCCACACGCAACACACCAGAAAAGATACCGCGGTGCACGAATTCGGTCACGCACTCGATGCCGCTCTGAGCAGACCGAGCCCTATTGGCAGAATCAGCCAAGGGCCGGCATTTTCTCAGTTTCACGCCAAAGTTCTCAGCCACATTCAAAAGACGAGACCGGACATTTCTGAATATTTTGCCCGGCCCGGCGAAGCCGGGAGGCGGGAGCTGTTCGCCGAAGGCATCGCCTGGTACAACAAAACCATGCAAAACCCACCCGACGGCACCGCGGAACCAGAGTTCTACGGCTCGGTCTCCGCAGGTCGTCATCTGATCGACTTTTATCGGGCTCTGGACAAAGAATTGGGGATCACGCGATGAGTGGAGAACACCCCTTGGCTCGGCGTCTCGCCGACGGGCGCATCCTGCTGCGCTACTACGGACAAGAACCTGACGGCGATATCGTCGACGGCTCGATCACCATCGGCCCGGAGGATCCCAAGTACCACGACTGGGACGCAGCAATCACCCGCTGGGAGCACAGCCCGAAACCTCTCGATGACAGCAACGACTACGAACCCATCGACTACGAAAACCTGACCATACTTCCGGGTACACGTTCAGACGATCGCGACTGACTGCTCGGCCCTGGTCTGCCTGTTATGCCTCCGCCACGTGTTCGGCCGGTCGGTCGGCGCGGTGGCGCGCGTAGGTGAGTACTTCTTCCACGTGGGTGGGCGTCTCTTGTTCCACGCTGCACTGTCGGAGGTTGTGTATCGCCTCGTCGAGTTGTGGTCCCGGGCCGCGGTCGGCGAGCAGGACGACGATCGCCTCGCGGGTCCGGAACCCTTGGTCGGGGCGGGCCAATAGTTCGTCGAGGTAGCGATCCGGTTCCAGCAGTTGTAATGCCCTGCGCGCGTAGGCGTGGACGCGGCGGGGCAGCTGGGTACGAATGGTATCGATATCGGCTTGCCATGCGTGCTGTTCGGACTGGGCCGGGTCGAGCCGCAGAACCCATGGTGTGGTGAGTTCGCTGGAGTGTGGGTGGGTGTCGATCAGATCCGGGCCGGTAGCGGTTTCCAAGGGAATGGGTGGGAGTCCCTGTTGGGCGTTGCACCAGTTGCAGTATTCCCACCAGGGGGTGGGTGTGGCGTTCAGGGTCAGGCCGAAGCTGCGGGTTTGTTGCCCGTTGGTCCAGGTACGCAGGACGCGGGTGCGGCCGACGGAGGCGAGTCCGCCGGGCGCGATCCGTGTCCAGGTGGGGTCGGTGCCGTGAAACCCGTACCGGTGGAGCAGTTTTGCGGTGTCGCGCAGGAGGCGGCGCAGTGCTGTATCGGGGCTGACCATGATTCGGCCAGATTAGCGGCGCGCTCCGACAGAGCGGCGGACGTCGCGGCTGAGCAGTGGTGCGCCGCTACGGGTGCCCTCGGAATATCTCGATGGTGGCGCCCCCGTTGTGCATGGACAACGGGGGCATGGTGATCGGAGTCGCGCCGGCGTGGAAGTCGAACAGCGTCCTAGCCGCGAACGGCTATCGTGGCGTCGAGCTCCACGAGCGCGCCCTGAGGCAGCACATGAGAAGGCAGCGCGGTACGTGCGTGCCTGCCAGCATCGCCCAGGACGGTGTGCAGCAGGCGTGAGGCGCCGTCTGCCACCGTCGGTTGGTCCACGAAGTCCGGTGAGCTCGCGACCCAGATGTTGAGCTTCAGCACCTGCGCTACATTTTCCAGGCCCACCGCTTCGTTGATCCGAGCCAGGAGGTTGAGTGCGCAGGTCTCGGCGGCGCTGATGCCCTCCGCGACGGCAACGGTGTCGCCCACACAGCCCCGCAGGATCTCCCCCGATGCCGTCCGGGAGATCTGGCCGGAGACCCAGAGCATATTTTCCCATCGCACGCTCGCCTCATATGCGTAACGAGGTGCTCCGAGTACGGGCAGTTCGATAGCCAACGCCGCAAGGCGTTCTTGTATGTCGGTCATGGTGACTCCATGTCGATAGCCGCCCGTCTCTTCAACGCTTGCTGACGATGTAGGTTCGGTCGCGTCCGATGTACCACAGGTCTTCGGTGCCGATGGCCGCGTCGCCGTAGCGCCACGGGATTTCGGCGGCGCCGTACGAGCCGACATCGAGGACGTGCTTGTAGCCGGGCCGGAGTTCGTTCGCGAACGACTCCTGCTTGCCCATGAGGTGACCGACGTTGCGTTTGCGGTATTCGGTGTTGAAGTCGACGTCCGTTCCCAGCATGCCGATCCCCACCATCCGGTCGAGATGAGGCGCCAGGTAGCGCAGCGTTGCCTCGTGTACGTCCTCACACAACACACCCGGTGCGAGTTGGCCGATGATGCCTTCTCGCACCACATCGAAGAAGAAGGCGTAAGCCTCTTTCGCTGCCGGAGTGCGGGGCAGCGACCGCGCCATATCGGAAGTGGCGACGGTGACTCCGTCGACGACGATACGAACTCCGGCATCGAGCTGGATGCACGTCGTCTCTGCGTTGATCGGGTAGTCGACGGGCGGCCCCGGGAAGAGCATCCGGTTGGACGAGTGCAGATTGGTGAAGTAGGGCTCGATCCCGAACGGGATCTCGTTCACCGTGCGGAACTCGACGAGCTTGTCGAGGTACACCGCATTGATATCGAGTTCGGTGAACGAGCGGCCGGCGTCGAGCCCCGCTTCCGCCCAGGCCAGCGCTTCCTCGATGGCGAACACGCTCGCTCGTGCGGCAACGACCTGGAATGCGAGATCCTCGTGATCGCGGATATCCCGCCAATGCCCGAGATCACGCGAGACAGGCACCAGTTCCGCGCGCTCGCGCTCCAGCTCGCGAGCCAGGCCGACGCTGATCCACTCGTCCTCGACTCCGGTCCGCGGGCCGCGGGCGAGTTCGCGCACGGCAGCACCCACGGACGGGAACCGCCCGACCGGCACACCGGGGACTGCTGCTGTGTCCTCGCCGGTCAGGACGAGGAGTTTCTCGGAACCGGCGAGCCACAGGGCGAACGCTCCGGCCGGCTGGGCGAACCCGGTCGCTTCGGTGAAGTTGGGCGGCGCCGCGAGCAGCAGCGCGTCGAGGGAACGGTCGGCTACCAGAGACCGCAGGGCCGAGAACCTACTGTCCTCGGTTGCGGTGAACTCCGCTTCCAGACCCGAGAGATGCTCGATGTTCTCGATCAGCCGCCGCGCGGTGTCGACCCCTGTTTTCCGCCAGGTGGCGAACCGTGCGAGGACTTCTTCGAGTTCGATCTGGTAGGCGGTGACCGGGGTGGGCGCCTGATCGGAGACGACCAGTTCCACCGAGCCGGACAGCGTGAGGTAGTGGCTGTAGACGACATCGGCCGCCAAAGACACGGGCGAGCCGTGCGCAAGCTCCTGAACCAGGCTGGTCAGGGACGTGGCGGCGGGAGTATCGGCGACGACCCTTGGGTCGATCGTCACCCACGGCGCATAGAATTTGATCTGGTCTTTCGGGACCCCTGCCGAGAGAGCGTTGCCTTGCTCCTGCTGACGCACGAGCAGATATTGTTCTTCGTCGGTTCGGGCGATCAGTGGCGCCACAAGCGGGTAGGAGTCGAGGCGGATGGCGGAGAAGAGAAGGCTCTTGCGCGCATCGAGCCCGTAGGTGTGCGCTACCTGTGCAGTGTCTGCGGTGATACTCAGCATTTCTTCCCTCTGATGTCGAGATTCGGTATGGGAACGGGTTCGAGGCCGGGTGGTCAGCTGATGCCGGTGGTGACTCCGATATGGGATTCGATCTCGGTCACGTAGTCGGAGAAGACCGTGGAGAACCGGTGTTCCTTTCCTCGGGGCCGGGGCAGGTCGATCGCGATATCGGCGACGATCCGACCCGGGCGGCCGCCGACGACGACCACACGGTCCCCGAGCCATACCGCCTCGGAGATGCTGTGGGTCACGAAGAGGACACTGCATCCAGCGGCCTGCCAGATGCGCTGGATCTCGAAGTTCATCGAATCGCGGGTCATGGCGTCGAGCGCACCGAAGGGCTCGTCCATCAGCAGCAGTTCGGGGCGGGAGACCAGTGCTCGGCAGATGGCGACCCGCTGCTGCATCCCGCCGCTGAGCTCATAGGAGTAGCGTTTGGCTCGGTCGCCCAGCCCGACCATCTCGAGTAGTTCCTGAGCGTAGCGACGCGACTCGGCGGTGCGGGTGCCACGGAATTCCAGCGGCAGCAGCACATTGTCGATGTTGTTGCGCCATGGCAGGAGTACCGGACTCTGGAACACCATCGCGATATCTTCCAGGCTGTCGCTGATCGGCCGTCCCTTGATCAGGATTTCGCCTTCGGTGGGCTGTTGCAGTCCGGAGATCGTCTTGAGTAGCGTGGTCTTCCCGCTGCCCGACTGTCCGACGATCGAGACGAACTGCCCCGGGTTCACATGGAAGTCCAGCCCTTCGAGAACGGTGTTGTCGTGTCCGTCGCGGGACCGGTAGGTCATTCCGATGCGGTTGACCGAGATGGCGTATTCGTTGTTCATATGGCCCTCTGTCCTGCTGTTAAGGGGCTTGGATGGTCTCGCCGCGGTGCAAGGGCGCGAGAAAATCGTTGGTGTATATGTGTTCGGGGGTGAGGTCGCTGTCCGCTGGCAGACCGAGGAATCTCCGGGAGATATCGAGCATTTTCTCGACGCCCGCGTCGTCCATGACGCCGAATTGATTCGCGGATTCTCCGGTACCCCAGTTCAGGGAGCATTGTTCGCGGATCGCCAGGGTGATGGTCTCGGTCTCGAAACCGCTGACCTCCTTCTGGAAATCCTGCGCGGCTTCCTCCGGATGGTCGCACGCCCACAGAAAACCCTTCTGCATTGCCCGGTTGAAGCTGCGCACCTGGTCGGGATCGCTGGCGAGTTTGTCGTCGGATACGACGATCCCGTTGCCGTAGAGGTCTATGCCGAGGTCGGACCATTTCAGCACCACGGCCTGTCGGCCCAGCGCGTCGATGGCGGGCTCGTCGGAGACGTACAGGGCGAGGTTGGCGTCCCACTGGCCGGCCAGCAGTCCGGGGATCTTCGACCCGCTCGAGGCGTGGACGACATCGACATCACCTTCGGTGAGCCCCAGTTTGCTCATCGCGTAGGGCCACATCGCGGTCATCGCGCCCGCGCCTTCGGTGGCGAGGGTCTTGCCCCGCAGGTCGTGCCACCCGTTGATGCCGGTCCCTCCGAGAGCCACGACGGCATAGGCCGACCTGGCCTGCAGGAGGTTGACCTGCTTCACCGCGGCCCCCCTGCCCTGACTGATGATCGTGCTGCCGAAATCCGCCCAACCTGCGTCCACCTTGCCGGTCTCGACGGAGGTGACCGTATTGGTCGAACCCGATCCCGGCATGATGGTGAGGTCGATCCCTTCCGCCGCGAAGAAGCCGCGCTCGACCGCCGCGAAGAACGGCGCATGTTTCGGCAGATATCCCACGTCGACCATGAGAGTCATCGAGTTCTCCCCACCGCCGCCCGCGCAGGCAGGCAGTGCCGCGAGCAGAAACGCCCCGACGATCGCGGCTATCTTTCGCCTCGAGTTCCGCATCCGAGTCTCCGATCCCGTGATCACTTCGCGTGGTTCTTCCACGGGATCAGCTTGCGCCCCGCGAAATCGACGATGAAGAACAGCGCCAGCGCTATGGCGGCGAGCACGATGAACGCCGCGAACATCGACGGCAGGTCGACCTGACTGTTGGCGAGCAGAATGACATAACCCAGCCCTTTCGAGCCCGCGATGAATTCACCGACAACCGCCCCACCCACGGCAAGTGAGATGGAAATCTTTGCGCCGGAGAAGATCGACGGAAGCGCATAGATCAATTCGATCTTCGTCATCTTCTTCCACTGCGACGCCTTGTTGATCCGCGCGAGCTCCTGCAGTTCGTTGGGTACCGATCTCAGGCCGTCATAGGTATTGATGACCAAGGGAAAGAACGCGATGGCCATCGCGACGAACGCTTTCGATTCGAAGCCGAATCCGAACCACACGATGAACAGCGGTGCGAGCGCGACCTTGGGAATGGTGTCGATCGCGACCAGTGCAGGATAGAGGAAACTGCGTATCGTTGCCGAATAATGCAACGCTGCACCACACAGGACGCCCAGCGCAGTTCCGAGCGCGAAACCGGCAAGAGCCTCCTGCAATGTGACGAAGGTATTGGACGCGAAATACTCGGGCCGCTCGATCAGCTCGGCGAAAGCGGAGACCGGTCCGACGAGCAGGAATTCCGGCGGATCGAAAACGACCACCAGCAGCTGCCATACGGCGAAGAGCCCGAGGATGCCCGCGACGGCCTTCACACCGGTCATCATCGAATCACGGCCGGGCACTCTCGGCCGCGACATCGCCTGCCTGCGGACTTCCGGCGCAGCGGAGTAGGGACGCGACGCGTCCGAACCGATTTCAGGAACGGCCATCCCGGTAGCTCCCCTCAACAGTCGACGCTACCGAGACTCGACGAGACGCCATAGGCGGTGAAGACGATCGAAATATCATTTGTATCCTTACAACATTGGAAGGGTGTGAACAGGCGTTGCCGAAAGCCCCGGCAGGGTTACGGCTGTCCGTCAGTGGTCAACTGGTGGACAATGCGTCTCGACTGGGTTCGCCGTCGAGTCGACGCCACACACCGAGCGGGTTGTCATCGCACACCTCGGCCGGCAACAGAGCCGCCGGCACGGCTTGATAGGCGACCGGGCGCAGGAAGCGCTCGATCGCGAGCGTCCCGACCGAGGTGGTTCGCGAGTCGGTTGTGGCTGGGAACGGGCCGCCGTGCACCATCGCATGTCCGACTTGGACTCCGGTGGGCCAGCTGTCGAACAGGATGCGTCCCGCCCGTTCCTCCAGGAGCGGCAGCAGTGCCGCGGCGAGCGGGTGATCGGCGTGGTCGGCATGCACGGTGGCGGTGAGCTGTCCTTCCAGCACCCGCACGGCTGCAGTCAGTTCGTCGGTGTCCGCGCACCGGACCAGCAGCGACGTCGCGCCGAAAACCTCGGCCTGCAACTCCGGATCACCGAGGAACCGGGAGCCTTCGACGGTCAGCAGCCGGGCGCAACCGGGTGCCGCGCCGTCGGGACGGAGGCCATGAGCGAGCTCGTCGACACCGTCTCGGGCGGCGAGCGCCGCACCCGCGGCATCATAGTTGTTCGCTATATCACCGGTGAGCATGACGGCTCCGGCATTCGCGGTGACGGCATCGGCCGCGGCCGCGGTGAACGCGTCGAGGCCTGGGCCTTCGACAGCGAGCACCAGTCCCGGATTGGTGCAGAACTGGCCGGCGCCGAGCGTCAGCGATTCGACGAACGCGGCGCCGAGAGCAGCGCCACGGGCGGCGAGGGCCGCGGGCAACAGCAGCACCGGGTTGATGCTGCTCATCTCCGCGTACACCGGGATCGGTACGGGCCGTGCCGCGGCCGCGGCCGCGATCGCGAGCCCGCCTCGACGAGATCCGGTGAAACCCACCGCGCGAATCCGCGGATCGCTGACCAGTCGAGTACCGATCTCGGTTCCACTACCGACGAGCTGGGAGAACGTTCCCTCAGGCATCCCCGTGTCCGCTGCCGCGTCGGCGATCGCCCGTGCCACCACTTCCGCGGTCCCCAGATGCGCTTGATGTGCTTTGACAACGACCGGACAGCCCGCAGCCAGCGCCGACGCGGTGTCACCTCCCGCGGTGGAGAAAGCCAAGGGGAAGTTGCTCGCGCCGAAGACCGCGACCGGGCCGAGCGCGATCCGGCGCTGCCGGATATCGGGGCGCGCGCTGCTGCCGGATCGTCCCGGATCGATCCGAGCGCCCTGCCAGGTTCCTGCTCGCAGCTCAGCGGCGAACAGGCGCAACTGGCCGCTGGTGCGGCCGACTTCGCCGGTGAGCCGCGGCCGGGGTAGCGCGGTCTCGATATGAGCGCGGTCGACCAGTATGTCCTGGCGTTCGTCGAGCAGGTCGGCGATGCGTTCGAGGAACCGGGCGCGCCGCTCGGAGGTGATCGCCCTGAACTCCGGAAACGCGTGGGCGGCCAGAGCGCAGGCCTGGTCGATTTGTTCGACCGAGGCGGCACGGTAGGCGGGGTCGAGAGCCGCGCCGGTGCGGGGATCAGTAGACCGTACTTCTTCGCCGCTACCCAGGACAGGTTCGTTTCCGATGATCATGGCGCCGGTCGGGCTGGTTTGCGGACAGTCGGTCACGGGTGTCTCCTTCGGCTTCATCACTATCGGTGGCGACATATCGAGCTGTGCTCAGATGGTGGTGGAGCGCGATTTCTCGATGACGTCCGTCAACAGTGCCATCTCGGCATCATCCAGGTCGGTCAGCGGCGGACGCACCGGGCCCGCATCCTGTCCGACGAGCCTCATCCCGGCCTTGACAACGCTGACCGCGTATCCCGCTTTCCGGTCGCGGATCGCGGTGTAGGGCAGTACGACCTCGTCGAGCAGCCGGCGCACGGTCGCCTTCTCCCCCGCTCGCACCGCACCGTAGAAGGTCAGGGCGAATTCGGGCAGGAAGTTGAAGATCGCCGAGCTGTACGTCGTTACTCCCAACTCCAGGTACGGCAGAGCGAACGCCTCCGCCGTGGGCAGCCCGCCGATATAGACCAGGCGGTCGCCGAGACGCGAGTGGATGCGGGTGATCGCCTCCAGGTCACCGATACCGTCTTTGAATCCGATCAGGTTCGGGTAGGCGTCAGCCAGTTCAGCCAGTGTTTCCGGTGTATATACAGCGTTCGCCCGGCTGTAGAGCACGATGCTCAGCGACGTGGATTCGCAGACGGCGCGGACATGGTTGCGGAGACCGTCGGCGGACGACTCGGTGAGGTAGGGGGGAAACAGCAGCAGACCGTCGGCGCCGGCCGCCTCGGCGTCGCGGGCCATCTCGACGGCTTGGGCGGTGCCGTACCCGGCCGGAGCGAGGATAGGGGTGCCTTCGGGAGCGCTGTCGGTAGCCGCCCGGACAACACGGCCGACTTCCTTCGGCGTCAGAGAGAAGAACTCCCCGGTCCCACCGGCGGCGAACAGACCGGCCACGTCGTACTTACCGAGACGAACGATGTTCTCTCGGTAGGCGGGCTCGTCGAACGCCAGGTCCCCGGTGAAATGAGTGACCGGGAAAGACAACAAACCGGAACCGAGCTGCTCGGCGAGTTCGGTCGGCGTGAAGGCGGGCATCAGGGTTTCCTCCTGCGGGGTAACAGCGCATTCGCTAGTGAACAGGACCACAGTAAGAAACCGAAGTGATGCATGTCCAACACTGTTTTGGCATGCATCAATACCTATTATGGATCGGTGTTTACGCTGAACCAGCTGGAGAGCTTTGTCGCCGTCGCCGAGACCCTGCACTACGGGCGCGCGGCGGAACGACTGTCGATCAGCCAGCCACCGTTGTCCCGGCGCATCCAACTCTTGGAGCGCGAACTGGGCGTCGAGTTGTTCGACCGAACCGGCCGCGCTGTCCGCCTCACCACCGCAGGCCAGGCATTCCTCGGTGACGCCCGGCGCATCCTCGGGCTGTCCGAGCAGGCGACACTGACCGTGCGGCGCATCCCCTCCGGCGAAATCGGAACGGTGGCAATGGGTTTCACGGCCTCATCGGCACACTCGGTTCTGGACACCTTCGTCGCGGCCACTCGTTCCCGGCTGCCTGGCGTCGACCTGGTACTGCGGGAGCGGGTGTCCGGAACACAACTCGAGGAGCTGCGCTCCGGCGAACTGGATCTGGTCCTGGTCCGTCCCCCGGTCGGTGGTACCGGCCTGGCGCACCGCCCTCTGTACCGGGAGCCCTTGCTGGCCGCGATCCCAGCCGGGCATCCGCTGGCCGCGCCCCACCGGACCCTGCACGTACACGACCTCGACGGCGAGCCGTTCGTCATGTATTCACCAGCGGAAGCCCGCTACTTCTACGAGG
Source organism: Nocardia donostiensis (assembly GCF_002081715.1). Classification (GTDB taxonomy): domain Bacteria; phylum Actinomycetota; class Actinomycetes; order Mycobacteriales; family Mycobacteriaceae; genus Nocardia; species Nocardia donostiensis. The sequence continues at coordinate 105,583 of NZ_MUKP01000017.1, forward strand.
TACTCGTCGGCGTCTTCCGCAGCGCCGGAATCGCGCCACGCTATGTGCAGCACCTCAGCCAGGTGCACACCATCCTGGCCCTGGTGCGAGCCGGGCTGGGACTCGCACTCGTCCCACGAGCGGCTGAGGCGATCGGCCTGGACGGTGTCGTCCTGCGCCAGGTGGACGGGATCGAGGGCGAGCCGGTCGAACTCGTCACCGCTTGGCGAGAAAACGACGACAACCCCGCCATGCATGCCATCCGAGATCTGGTGTCGGAGGTGGCCGAGCGAGTCTCCTCACGAGCTGGACGACCGGAGGGGCTGGATGCCGCGCCGTAACGATATGGCGTCCCTTTCGTGCCATGACCACAAGGTTCTGGACTCGCCCGGAACGGATGGGCTGCCCAGCATGGATTCGGCGATACCCTGCACCTCGGTTGCTGCCTGTTGATCGTGTCCGGTGCTGGAGGTTTCGGTGGAGCCGGTGCGGCGCCGAGTCGTGAACAGCCGAGAATTGCGAGGTGAGGCATGGTGAGCACGAATCTCGACTTCCAGGACACCACTGATTTCGACAACGCTGAGCGCGGGTTCGTCGCCGCCCTCGACCCGCCGGTGATCCGCGCCGCCGACGGTCGGGTGGTGTGGGATGGCGGTGCCTATGGGTTCTTGGAAGACGACTGCCCGGACACGGCGAATCCCAGCCTGTGGCGGCAGGGTCGGCTGTGTAACAAGCAGGGCCTGTTCGAGGTCACCGACGGGATCTACCAGGTCCGCAACGTCGACCTGTCGAATATGACCCTCGTCGAAGGCCGCGAGGGTGTCATCGTGATCGACCCGCTGATCTCGGCGGAAACCGCCGCCGCAGCACTGGCCCTGTATCGCAGCCACCGCGGCGACCGGCCGGTGACCGGAATGATCTACACGCATTCACACGCCGACCATTTCGGCGGTGCCGGCGGTGTGGTGCCCCAAGATCATCCTCCGATACCGATCCTCGCGCCGACCGGGTTCCTCGAACACGCGGTGAGTGAGAACGTCTACGCCGGCAACGCGATGACCCGCCGCGCGATCTTCATGTACGGCACCGGGCTGGACAAGTCCCCCGACGGCCAGATCGGCTGCGGCCTCGGTATGACCACCTCCACCGGCACGATCACCCTGGTCCCGCCGACCGTCGACATCACGCGCACCGGGCAGGTCGAGGAAATCGACGGTGTGCGCATCGTCTTCCAGCTCACACCCGGCACCGAAGCACCGGCGGAGATGAACTTCTTGTTCCCCGACCGGCGTGCGCTGTGCATGGCGGAGAACGCCACCCACAACATGCACAATGTGCTGACATTGCGCGGTGCCCTGGTACGCGACAGCAGGGTCTGGGCGCACTACCTGGACGAAGCGATCGCGCTGTTCGCCGACAAGGCCGACGTCGCCTTCGCCTCCCATCACTGGCCCACCTGGGGTGCAGAAAACTGGACGTCGTGGCTGGCGGTGCAGCGCGACATGTACTCCTACCTACACGACCAGACGCTGCGACTGACCAACCGCGGCCTCACCGGCCCGGAGATCGCCGAAGAGCTGTCCTTGCCTCCCGCACTGGACCGCGCGTGGGCCAACCGCGGCTATTACGGCTCACTCAGCCACAACGTCAAGGCCATCTACCAGCGGTACATGGGCTGGTTCGACGGTAACCCGGCGCATCTGTGGGAACATCCCCCCACCGAAACAGCACAGCGCTACGTCGCCGACTACGGGGGCGTGGACGCCGTGATCGCCAAGGCTCGGGAGTACACCGCGCGAGGCGACCTGCGTTTCGCGGCCACGCTGCTCAACCACGCGGTTTTCGCCGCACCAGCCGACGAACGAGCCCGCCAGGCCCTGGCGGAGGTGTACGACCGGCTGGGATACGGCGCCGAAAACGGCACCTGGCGCAACTTCTTCCTCGTCGGTGCGCGGGAACTGCGCCACGGACCGACACCGGTCGACCTGCAGACCACGGCTCCGCAGATGATGGCCGCGCTCAGCGTCGAGATGATCATCGACTCCCTGGCTGTGCGCATCGACGGCCCCCGCGCAGCCGAAACCGGCTTCGTCATGGACTGGAAGCTGCCCGACGAAAACCGCGTCGTCCGGATGACACTGTCGAACGGGGCGCTGACACAGCGAACAGGCACCCCCGAAGCACCATTGCGTGGCACGGCGAACCTGACCATGACACTGACCAAGCAACAGCTGCTGGGCATTCTGACCAGCGCGGACACCGAGGGAGTCGACTTCGACGGCGACCGATCCGTGCTGGAAAAACTGACCGGACTCCTCGACACCCCCGACCCGCGATTCCCGATCGTCACCCCGTAACCAGCCGTGACGGTACTGGTCGCCATGTGCCATGGTGGTCGATACCCGAGCTGGTGCCCTGGCACCTCCAGCTTGTCCTCGTCCACCCGGTCGGCAGTCGGCGACCATCGTCGCGTAGATGGCCGGATCGGCACGGCCGGTCTGGGCGCTGGTCTCGCAGCTAGCCGGTCCAGCCGGCGCGCCGGAGGATGGCGTCGATGACGGGTTGCTTGGCTTCGGCGTAATAGTTGATGTCCGGCCACTCGCGCTCTGCAAGCCTGCGCTTCGTCGATTCGTAAAGCTCTCGATCGTCATCGTCGGAACGAAGCCGATCACGGAAGAGCAAGTACTTCTGAGTCTCCGCGTGGTTCGGCGGGTAGCAATGCAGGTTGACCGGCTCGTCGGGTTCACCGGCGCGCAGGCAGCGGTGCTGCGACTCCTTGACGATGAGGTCGTAGCCGGCGGCCTCGAGGTCGGGGAGATACGCCGCCTCGTCGTCAGGATCGTCGATGCCGACGACGATGTCGATGACCGGCTTGGCTGCGAGCCCCGGAACAGAGGTCGAGCCGATGTGCTCGATCAGCCGCGCCCGCCGACCAAGAATCTCCCTCAGCTGGCGGGCCCTCGCAGCGAACCGCGCCGGCCAGGCCGGGTCATAGTCGGACAGTGTGACCCAGACGGGCTGCGGTCCGCGGATGAGCAGGCTGGCAAGGGTCTCGTCGGTCAGTGGCTCGTCAGGCATGGGATGCGACATCTCGATAGGCAGCAGGACAACCTAGCAGTCCTTGCCCGGCGAGCTCAATTCGATCGCCGTGGTGATGGCGTTGAGCCGGTTGACGGGACCTGGTGTTCCGCTGTGCTCGCGCTCATTCGGGCGACCGGGCGAAGTGCCCGGAATGCGCATAGCTGTCGTTCCTGGTATGCCCGGTCTTCTTCGGTGTCGTCGTCGCCGGTGATGGTGGCCCGGTCGTAGGCGACCTCGGATCTGATGCGTGCGCGGATGAGCTGTTTCAGGGTGGTCTCGTCGATGGATGTCGCGGTGCCGCCGGCGTGGAGGTAGTCGTCGACGAACTGATGGACCGCGGTGAGGTCGAGAGTGGTCTGCCCGTCGCCCCATTCCCAAGCCGCGCCGGCCAGCTCCCATTCGGGTGGCGCGAGAGACGCCTCGTCCCAATCGCTCAGACCGACAATGGCGCCGGCGTGGACGACGACGTTGCTGGCATAGTAGTCGCCGTGCACCGCCTGGCGGTGTCGATGACGCGCCGGAAACTCTCGAGCCACTCATCGAGTGCGGTGGCCAGGAGCTTCGCGCAATGGGTTGAGGAGAACGTCGACGCTCTCCGGTGAGGTGTCGTCTCTGAAAGCGATCGGCCCGCGCTCGGCCTCCTTGCGTGCTCGGCACCACCACCAACTCCCGCGCCCGCGCTATAGAATCCTTTTGTCGCGCAACGGATTCGCGGTACCACACGATGCCAGTTCGGAGACGAAGCGGGTGGAGATGTCAGCTCGACGGGCAGTATTGTTGCCGATCGTGGTCGGATTGGTGGCGGCCGTAGCGGCATGCGGCAGGGTGGAGGCCAGCAAGACTCCACTCGAGGACAAGAACGATCTCCGCGCCGTCTGTGAGGGCGGCGGCTTCATTGGACCGAAGCGGACAGCCTTCCCAGACGCGGCAGCCTATGCCGGCGGTCAGCCTCCGTTGATAATCGTGGAGCACGGCGGTATCGACCATTCGAGTACGGCCGCCGGCTGGAACATGTTCCACTCTTCCGACCTGGACATAGAACCCATCGCGGATCCGAAACTGGTGCAGTTGGTCGCTTGTGCCGAACACGGAGACGATTACGAGCAGGTCGGTACGTGCTCATTCGATGAGGGTGAGACGGCAGAGGTATTGCGCTCCAGCGCAAAAGTGACGATCTTCGAAGCCCGGACGGCAGAGAAGGTCACCGAGATCACGGTTGATGCCGCCGAATACACCTGCCCCTTCCTCTTGTATTACCAGGGCAAACCCATGGTGTACACCTCGCCGACCTTGCAGGAGTACCGCGAGGCGCTGACCGAGGCCATACCCGGCGTAGAGGTCGTCACCTAGTGCCCCGTCCAGATTGGTTGCGCAGGTAATCCGGGTGTCGGTTCGAGCCGCTGCTTGTCATCGGTGCTGCTGCTGGTGGAGGTGGTGTCGATGGCCTCGGCGCAGCATCAGCCTGTTCCGGCGATAGCCCGGCTGATGCAGGTATCGGAAGCATATGTGCGCCAAGCGATCCACGATTTCAACGAACGGGGGGTTCGACGCGCTGGACCCACAATGGAGCGGGGGCAGACCGAGCAAGGTGGATCGGGCCAAGCGCGTACGCATCGCCTGCATCGCCCGGTGCTGCCCCCGCAAACTCGGCCGGCCGTTCTCGACATGGAGCCTGCGGGAGAATCTTATCGACTCGGATACCGAGAGTTTCGGTCCGACCGACTCGAATACACTCCCCGGATGAGCTCGCATCTCAATACATATCTACTCGACCTTCCAAGGACCCGAGCCTTGGTCGGATCCGGAGACGAGCAACTCCTCGAGGTGGTCCGCCAGCACCTCGGCGACCGAATGGCGGCGGCAGACGAAGAATTCGACTATCTGATCGAGGCCGGAGCACCCACAGCGTACGAAGCACTGCGCGCCGTGGTCAACGGTGGGCCGTTCGGGCGCCATGCTTTCCAGTACCGCCTGGCCTATCAGTGCTTGTGCGAACTCACCGGCTTCGACCTGAGCGCCAACGCTTTCTCACATTTCCGCGGCGACTGGCTCGGCGAGGTGGACAAGGGGCTGGCGGCGCTCAATGTGACTGCGACATCGCTGTTCTACTTCACCCTGCCGCAAGTCCCAGTACCCGTAGAGCAGTCCCCAGAGGTCGGCTACGGGGAGTGGTCCCCCAACCAGATCGCGCAGGCTCTACACCAATTCCGCGCTTCCGTGTCGAACGGAACGGCACAGCAGAGCGACCCCGAGGTCACCGCGGCAGTAGCCGCGTGCCTCTCTTGGATGCACATGGCAGAGTCGAAGCCGGGGTTGGGAATCGCTGGATTCTTTCACCTCGGCTGATGTCCGCTGCGGTCACAGGTCAAGACGACCCATCCATCGGGCACGCGGCACCAATGTGATCCACCCGCGAATTATCGGCAGATCCTTGCACCGTGGCCCGGTGCCCTGGCCGCACACCGCGAGCTTCTACTGCCTTGTCAGGCAACGTTGGGTAGGTAATCCGGACGGCGGATTGGGGAGTTGACTGCGAAGTCTCGTTGGGCCGGGCGTGCTGGTTGTGCCAGCGGATGTAGGCGCCGATCGCAGCGTCTTGCTCGTTGTGGCTGCGGTGATCGGTGCCGCCCGGCGCGAAGTACCGCAACGCGACGAATTCTGACTCGATCCAGTTCAGCCAAGACGAATAGGTCGACAGAAACACCAACTCCACGTTGTTGGCTGCGGCCCAGCCCCGGACCTCGGCCCGCTTGTACGGGGGAGAAGTTTACGACGATCTCGGCTGCCTCGGCATTCAGGCTCGGGGGGGGGGGAGCCAATATCGCTTGTGCACGCTGCCGAAGCAAGATCGGGTTCCGAATCGACGATTGCAGAACATGGCAGCAGACTCTCCTCCGCGCAGATGCTGTGAGACGGATCGAAGTCCCGGCAACCGGGATATCCGATGTAATCCGTTATCCACAGGTCGATTCCGGTCTCGTCGACCACGCACAATGGCGTCACGGTGATCCGGTCCATAACTTCCAACGCGCAGAGATCGCAGGCCCCGGACTTGAACGCTGGTTCGGAGAGTCCGGCTGGCAGGACGAGGTGGAGCGAGCTCAGCAGGATGCGACGCAGCGGCTGGACGAACCGCCGCCTGGCCATGGATGAGCCCATTCGGAAACTCGGCGTAGGCAGTCGAGCAGTTGGCCGCGCAGGGTCTCGACTACCAGCGACCAGTTCCGGTTCATCGACGCCACCCCGATTCGGAGATCAGCGCGTTGTCGAAAAGATGGACCCGGATGTCGCCGAACACCTCACTCATCATCTTCGGCAGAGTCGTCGAGTTCACGTCGTTGACCATGGCTTCTGCCGGGGCCAGGCGGTTGGAGGGTGGGGGTCAGTAGTCGGTGCAGGGCGGTGGGGGTGTGGCCCAGGTGTTCGCGGACGGTGCGGGTCAGGTGTGCCTGGTCGGCGAAGCCGAGGTGGGCGGCGAGGTCGGCGAGTGCGGTTTCTCCGTCGGTGATCCGGTCGAGGGCTTGCCCGACTCGTATCCGGTTGCGGTAGCGGGTCAGCGACACTCCCATGTGCTGGGAGAATACGCGGCTGAGCCGATACGGCGAGACCTTCAGCAAGACGGCCAGAGAGCGCAGTCCGGCCGACTCCGGTGCCCCGTTGATGATCGCGTCGCGGGCCGCGGTGACCAGCATTCGGTCGGCGGGTCGCGGCCGTGAGGCCGGCTGTTCGGCGGCGAGTGCGACGAGCCGGACCAGTTCCTCGGTCACCGCGTAGTCGATATCGCCGCCGGCGGCAGCGATGAGCATTCGGCGGTGCGCGAGCTCGATACGCGCATCGACGTAGACAGCACGCGGGCTCACCTTTCCTTCCAGGAGGCCGGGCTCGATGGTTACCGCGGTGCAGACGTCACCGCCGGCGGGGTGGGCGAATCCTTCCTCCTCGCTCGGTGCGCCGAGGTAGCCGACGGTGCGGTCCAGGTCGGCGAGTTCACCGTCGGCTTGTCGCCGGAACCGGCCCTGGCGCACGAGCACGAGCCGATGGTCGTCGCGGATTTCCGGAGCCGAGAAGTGGGTGTGGTCGGAGCGGCAGTTCACGGTGGTGATGGTGAACTCCGGCCGGGAGACGAGGGTCGTGGCGGACAGCACCCGCGGACCATATGCCCTGGGTACGACAAGAAACTGCCCGCAAGAATCTTCAAGACCTGTGCGGGCCGGGGGCGGATGCTTAGACGGCAACACCGACCACACCAGGGAGATAACGAGATATGACCGTCCACGCGAACCTGGCCGCGATCACCCTCGACTGTGCCTCACCGAAAGAGATGGCGGAGTTCTACCGCGAGGTCACCGGCTGGAAGATCACCCATGTCGACGACGATTCGGCCTATCTGGGTGAGGGGCCGATCCAGCTTGCGTTCCAGCGGGTCATGGGCTACGAGGGGCCGGGTTGGCCCGATACCGGTAAGCACGCCCACCTCGACTTCACGGTCGCCGACGTGAAAACCGCAACCGAGCGGCTGTGCACGCTGGGCGCGACCGTCCCCGAGTTCCAGCCGGGGCAGGGTCGGTGGACGGTTCTCGCCGATCCCGAAGGCCATCTGTTCTGCCTTGCCGCTGCCTGATCAGGAGGATTCCATGGCATCTATTCACAAAGAATTCGTCGTCGACGCCACCCCTGAGCAGGTATGGGATGTGCTTGCCGATTTCGGCGCGGTGCATGAGCGTCTCGCCCCGGGCTTCGTCACCGATACTCGCCTCGACGCCGATACCCGCATAGTCACGTTCGCCGACGGCACCATCGTCGCCGAACGACTCGTCGACCTCGACCCGGTGAGCAGGCGAGTGGCCTACTCGGTCGTCGGCGGGCATCTTCACCCTGCCCATCACCATGCCTCGATGCAGGCTCTGCCCGCCGAGAACGGCAGAACCCGGTTCGTCTGGCACACCGATGTCCTGCCCGATGCTCTCGCCGCATCGATAGCCGAATTCGTCGACCAGGGATCGACCGTCATACAGCGGGCACTGGAGACGGCAGCAACCGTAGACCAGCAATAGCGGCGTCGCCACCGACCGAGACGGGCGGGCGGGCGGCAATTCGGGTCAGCTTCCGACCGCTATGGCGTCTACCTTCGCTGACACCGACAACGAAAGGGAACGAAATGCTCGAACAACCCAGTGCAGCACCGGAGGGATACAACACCGTTTCTCCCTGGGTTGTCACCGAGGACACTGCAGCGTTCCTCGACTTCGTCAACCAGGCGTTCGACGGCGAGGAACTCGGACGGGTGTCAACCGAAGACGGATTGATCGGCCACGGTGAGATCCGTGTAGGCGACACCGTGGTACTGGCGTTCGACCGGCACGCGGACTGGACCGCGGTGCCGAGCCTGCTGCGAGTATTCGTCGTCGACGCGGACGCAGCCGTTGCACGCGCTCTCGCCGCCGGCGCGCAGATCGTCACTCCGATCTCCGACGATGCATTCGGGCAGCGCGGCGCACGCATCAAGGATCCATTCGGCAACATCTGGTGGGTGAGCTGCCACATCGAAGACGTCACCGAAGACCAGATGTGGGAGCGGCTGCAAGATCCTGTGTATTCCGAAAGAATGCA
>NZ_MUKP01000018.1 GCF_002081715.1 Nocardia donostiensis
ACGGGCGCGGGCGGCGGGGGCGGCGGCACCGGCGCTGCCTGCGCGGGCGCGGCCTGGTTCTCGGCGGGCGCATCGTCCACCGTCACACCGTGGTCGGTGACCAGCGCGGCGAAACCGCCCGCGTACCCCTGTCCGACCGCGCGTACCTTCCACGCTCCTTGACGGCGATACAGTTCGAGCGCGATAACGATGGACTCGGTGTTCAGCCCCTCGATCCGGTACTCATACAACTGGTTTCCCGCCTGGTCGGAAACATAGGCGGTGGGTGGGGCGAACTGGCCGAAGTTGGTGTTCGGGTCGTCGAGAGTGATGACCGCGCGGATCTGGTCGATATCGGCGGGTACCGCGTTCAACGACACGGCGAGCGAGGCGGGCTGCCCGGGGGGCGCGGGCTGTAGGTTCACGCCGGGACCGCTTGGCTGGTTGAAGAAGACGAAATCGGCGTCGGACCGTACCTTGCCCTGCTCGGTGACCAGTAGCGCAGATAGATCCGCCTGCGCCGTCAACTGAATGGAAACAACCACATCGTTGGTGGCCAGTGGACCGTTCTGCCCCTTGGCGAGTGTTGCGGACAAGTTAGACCCTTCGCTTGTCGTGTACGTTCGATTGCCACTCTACGAGAAACGTGCCTACCACGGATCGTGTCGAATCGTCAGCCGCCGCACAGCACGGTTGACGAGTTAAGCCGTGTCGCGGATATCGGTTAGGGTGACCGCGACGGATGGCATACGCGACGGCAGGCTGACTTCCCCCATGGCGCAACTGTTCGAACAGTCGAAGAAGGTGATCGAGGCTCATCTCGCGGGCACAAGTATCCGCGCGATCTCCGGGTCTATGGTCGCCTACGAAGGAAATGTGCAGTTCAAATCCGCCGGTTTCGGCGGCGGCGACGGCGTGCTCGCCGGACTGAAACGCCGTGCGACAGGAGAGAAACTGTCGCTGATGGAATGCGGCGGCAACGGGCGGGTGTTCCTGGCGGTCAACGGCCAGTACGTCACCGTGGTGGACTTGAACAACGAGACGCTGCAGGTCGAATCACAGCAGCTGCTGGCATTCGCAGGCAACCTGCGCACCGATGTGCGGTTCGCCGGCCTGCGCGGCGCCTCCAGTGGGCAGGGCCTGTTCACCACGACGGTCAGCGGGCAGGGACAGGCTGCGCTGCTGTCGGCGGGCGGGCCGCTGATACACCTGGAGGTCACCCCGCAGTTCCCGCTGGTGGTCGACCCGCAGGCGTTCGTCGCCGCACGCGGCAACCTGAACCAGTCGTTCGTCACCGATGTCTCCTGGCGCACCGTGGTGGGGCAGGATGCCGGCGAAGCGTTCTCGCTGCGCTGGGAGGGCCAGGGCGTGGTGTCGATCCAGCCGGCGGAACGGTAGGGATCATGTTCGAACAGATCAATTCGAAGGTCGTCAAGGTCGACGTCGGTAGGGCCGGAGGTGTGGTCGCCCGCAGCGGCGGCATGTTGTTCTACACCGGCGGTATCTCCTTCGCACCGCATGAGATTCCGGGTTCGCAAGGGATGGGCGCAGGCGGTCTGGTGCGGATGGCGGGCCGGATGATGGCGGGCGAACATCAGCGCACCATGCTGGCCCAGGGCAACGGCGAAGTGCATTACGGTTTCGCCGGGCTGGAAGTGCATGTCGTGCATATGCAGCCCGGTGCCACGTTGCGGGTCGAGGCGTCGCGGCTGCTCGGCTACACCGCCGGTCTGCAGAGTTCGGTGGTGTCGGTGACCGGTTCCGGCGGGGGCGGCGGAGGCGGTGGGCTGATGGGCGCGCTGCGCGGCGCCGCGTCCGGCGCGCTGACCGGGCAGGGCATGTTCACAACCCAGCTCTCCGGACAGGGCAGCGCCGTATTGCTCGCCCATGGCGGTTTTCTGGAACTCCAGGTCGGCGGGCCGAATCCGATCGTTGTCGACCCGCAGGCGTTCGTCGCTGCCTACGGCAATGTGCAGACCGAACTGAAAACGGCGGTGAGCTGGCGCGATGCCGTCGGCCGCGGGTCCGGCGAAGCGATGCAGCTGCAGTGCGTCGGACAGGGCGTGGTGTACGTGCAGGCCTCCGAAGAGAAGTTGTGACCCGATGAGCCAGATTCTGAGCCCGATGACCCTGGGCGACAGCGACAACATCCCCGGCAACAGCTACGCCTACTGCATCGATCTGAACAAACCGTGGTTCATGCGCAAGGGCGCGATGATCGCCTACTACGGTCAGATGCGGTTCCAGCTGCTCACCCACGGGCTGGGCGGCCAACTGATGCATATGGTGTCGCAACAGTTCTCGGCTCCGCTGTTCACCGGCGACTATGTGGTCGCCGAGGGCCAGGGCAAGCTGATCATCGGGGACCGCGGCTACGACATCAACTCCTATGACCTCGACAACGGCAACCTCACCATCCGCGCCGCCAACCTGCTCGCCTTCGAACCGGAGCTGGCGCTGAAACAATCCATCGTGCCCGGCTTCCTCACCCTCATCGGCACCGGCAAGTTCCTCGCCTCCTCCAACGGCCCGGTCCTCTTCGCCGAACCACCGCTGCGCGTCGACCCGGAATCGCTGGTCGGCTGGGCGGACTGCCCGTCCCCCAGCCACCACTACGACCAGCGCTGGCTGTCCGGTTTCCTCGCCGCGGGCGCCGCCGCGTTCGGTGTGAACTCGGGCGAAGAACGCCAGTTCGACTTCACCGGCGCGGGCACCGTCCTCATCCAGTCCAGTGAGAAGGTGCTCAGCGATTCCGCCCTGGTCCGCACCATCGAAGGGCAACTGCAGAGCGGAATCACCGTGCCCGGCCTGCAACGCCTGCAGGGGGTGATCGCCCAGCAACTGCAGGGCCAGCAGTACTGACCGGCTGACAAGTTCGTAGGCCAGGCCACCGAGTAAAGCCCGCGCCGTCGGACAGGTAGGTACCGCTCAGACTCGAACAGCCGACCCGGATCGGGCGAACCAGGCCAGGATCTCTTCACCGGCAACGATACCGTCGGCGTCGGTGACCGTGAGCCCCGGACAGGTCCAGCCGAGCTGTTCGAGTTCGCCGTGCCGGGGCCGGATGGCGGCATCGACGGCGGCGAGCATTTCGGCGTCGAGGGCGCCGTCACCGGCAGCGAGGGTGGTGGCCGCCGGGTCGAGTGCGCCTTCGCCGATGAGGCGCTCGCGGATTTCGGCTACCGCACGGCTCTTGCACACCGCCATCGGCATGGTGTAGATCTTGCGGCCCTGTTGGGAGGCCGACCAGCCGCGGGGACGGCACCAGTCGTCCCATGCGGCGAGAAAACCGGCCGGGACGGCCGTCGGGTCGACCACCAGGTAGCAGAACAGGTCGTCGGCGAAGCGGAACTTGGTGACCCAGGTGTCGTCGATACGGGCCCGCAACGCATGGGCGACCTGAGTGAGCGACGCGCCGTCGACGTGCACGGCGGCATCGATCGTCTCGCGCCAGCGAAGGTCGGGCACACCATCGACCAGGATGTTCCCGCCGTTGCTTGTGATCGCATACCGCCACGGCTCACCGGGCAACCGGATGCGCTGGAACTGCTCGATGGTGCGCGTGGTGGTGGGCACGACGACAGCGGTCAGCGCGAGATCGCGCAGCAGATTCTCGGCGGTGGTTGTCATGTACGACAACGGCGCGCCATCCAGGTACTCCACACACACCGCTTCCACCTCCGCCGCGCGGAACGCAGCGCGGGAGTAGATCATCGTGCGATCGAGGTCGGTGGCGACCAGTAGCTGTTTCCCGGGATCCGTCACTGCTGCACGTCCTTGATCAAACCCATACACGAATAAGCCAAGTCGGGGACGACCTCGACCGGGACACCGCGCGCCTGCGCCAGCAACCGGATATGCGCATGCTCGCTGGCATCCGCCTCGCGAACCAGGACCCGCCACGGCACCCGGCGCAACAGCACCCGCGTCGTCTCGCCGACGCCGGGTTTCACGAAATTCACGCTGCCGATCCCATATTCGGCCCGCACCTGCTCCACCGATGCCCAACCCGCCCAGGTCGGTGTCCGATCACCGGTCGATATCTGTTCGACCTGGCCCGGCACCCGGTCTGCTACCGCATCGAAAGCGCCTTCGACGGTGTCGATCAACCGGGCCGACACATCATCGGCGGCGAGTTCGGAGTAGAACTTCGCGCCGTGGAAATCACCGGGGCCGATGAGTTCCCGATTCAGCACGGTCCGCGAAACCAGCCCCGACACCGTGGAATTCAGGCAGGCCGAGGCGATCAGGAAATCGTCACGGGTGCCGTAGGTGCGCACACAGTAACCGGGGTCGGCCAGTACCGCTAGATCGTCGTTGTAGCGCGGGCCGCCCGCAGCATGATAGGCGGCCAGCGCCTCCGACAGTTCCCTGGTGATGGCGCCCTTACCGGTCCAGCCGTCCACGAACACAATCGACGCCGGATCGTGATGGTGCGCCAGATAATCCAGGGCGACAGCATCGATACCGCGGTCTCGCACAATGGAAACCGCGTAATGCGGGATATCGAGGCCTTTGGCCCGCGCCAACCACCGTCGCATCAGGATCCCGACCGGTGTACCGGCTCGGGCCAGCGATACCAGCACGATATCGGAACCGCGTTCGGCGACAACGAGTTCGGAAACCGCTCCCACGGCCAGCGCGAGCCGCTGCGCACTATCGGCCAGCACCTGTTCGAACAGTTCGCGATAGTGCGCGTCCGGCTGATATTCGATCGGCAAAGACTCAGCGTAATGCGCCAACCCGGCCTGAATGCGCTTCTCGCGAGAGGCGACGTCGGCCTCCAGAGCGGCATCGGACAGATCTTTCAGCAACCACGCCACATCCGCGCGCGCATACGACCCGAACTCCGGACCGTAGAGCGGACCGGGCAGCTGAGGCGTGACCGAGACCCGGGAATTCGCACCCGCTGTGAGCACATCTGCGCGCGCTGAAGCACTCGTAGCAGCGCACCGCAGCTCCGATCCCGGCGATGCATCCAGCCTCGCGGAACCAGGCTCCGCCTGTGGTACCGCACCGAGCAACTTATCCCGCGCCGACATCAACAGCCGCGGGCTCGCACCGGCGACAACAGCGAGCAGCACCGGGGCGCCGGAAGCGGTCAGCACATCGATCAACCCGCCGTCGGACCGCAGCAGGTCGGTATCGGCAGGGGTATCGATGACCACGACCAACACCGGATCGAGCGCGTCAGGTTCCTGCCCGACTCCGCCAGCCGCTGCACTCACACCGTCAAGCGCCGGTCCCTGGGCGCCGTCCTCGGATGCGAACAGGTTCGCCGTCCAGTGCGCGTTGTACAGGTAACGTGGCTGCTCCTCGCCAGGTTCCGGCGCGGTGAAACAGAACCCGCGCCGCAGCGGATAACCGGGGTCGTCCAGCACATAAGCGGGCGACCGCGTGGTGGTCTGGTAGCGCGCGGGCACCCCCGATTCCGCCAGCGCCACCGCCAACCGCAACGGCAGATACATCAGTTCCTCGTGCCCGAGCACAATCACCGGCCTGCCGGGGTGATCGGCGGCCAGCCGCTGACGTAGCGCATCCGCGGCAGCCGCGACCGCGGTATCGAAAGCGGCGGTGTCCGAAAACAGAAACCCGTGCCTGCCGCCCTCCGGCACCGCCTCCGGCCAGGGCAGGTCGAGCCTGCCGAAACCACCACGGGCGGCCGCGACCGGGTTGAGCTCGATCTGCGGCAGGCCAACCACCGTGTCTACCAGGTCATCGGGCAGCAGCGTCCGCCCCGCCGCCAGGCAGACGGTGTCGATCCGCGCCCCGAGTTCCGCGGCGGCCTTAGCGAAAAGCTCTCGGTCGTCCTCGGTACGCATATCCACCAGCGACGCCAGCACATAATGCTCGCGCGGCGCGAAAGCATGCAGGGCGCGCACCGCATCCATCGCCGTAGCACCGGTGGAGATCTCGTCGTCCACCAGCACCAACGGCAGATCGGCGGTGAAGATATCGGCGGGCGCGGGTTGCAACAGATGCGAGGTGGCATGCGAATGCCCCTCCTCGAAACCGGTGAGGGTCACCGCTTCCGGCACCGACCGGCGTGTCGAATGCAGATAGCAGGCAGCCCCGATCCGCGCGGCGACACAGTGGCCGAGCCCCGTAGCGGTTTCGGCGAAACCCAGCACCACCGCGTCACGGTCGCCGAGCACACCACGCACCAGGTCACCGAGCCGGTTACCCGCATCGAGCACCACCCGCGGCTCGGTCGGTAGATGTTTACCCAGCACCGTCGACACCAGCAGATGCGCGCGCCGCTTATTGCGGCGCAGGCCGGGTTGAATCAGATCCGTAACGGACAATTCGGCCGGCAGCGCGTCCGGTTCGATACCGGCTCGGTATGACTGCTCATGGCACAGCTCGATACCCAGATTCCGGGCCGCCCAGAAATCAGCGGCCCGAGACGCCGTCGAGCTCATACCGTCACCAACGCCGACAGCAGATCCACGAACGACACTCCCTTGTTGGCGACCCCGAACACCCGCGCCCGCAGCAAAGTCTGCCGAGCCCAGCTGCGATGCGGTCGCATCTCGTTCATCTTGTTCCGGTAACCCGACGCGGCCACCCCACCCGCATCGACCTGCAGGATGTCGAGGGCGTCCGAATACTCCTCATGCGTCACCACCGACAGCGCGTGCACCGCCGCCACATGCGACGGGTGGATCACCGTTTTACCCTGGATGCCGTTGGCCCGGTCCAACGTGATCTCCCGCAGCAAACCATCCAGGTCACGGCTGACCAGATATTTGCGGAACGGCACCGCATCCGACTCCTCGAACGGCGCGCTACGCAGCAGCGGCCGGAACATCCGTTCATGATCGGCGAAGTACTCCCACACCGGGCCGGTGATCACGAAACCGCTGCCGTCGGCGCGGCCCAGATAGTTCACGATATCGGCGATCACATCCGCGACCACCCGCACGTCGTAGATGGTCAGATCGCGATCGCGGCGGATACCGAACGTCGAGCACATGTCGGTCGCGCCGATCCGCACCGCAAGCACTCGCTCCCGGTACTCGGCCAGCAACGCCGCGATCTGTGTCAACTCCTGATCGCGGGTCTGCCGGTGCACCAGAGCCGGCGACTCGAGCACCGGCATCCCGTACAGCGGACGCGGCGAACGCGCCCCCGCCGCATCCAACGCGGCCAGGTACTTCGGCCCTGAAGCACTGTCGAACTTCGGAAACACGAACCCGGTCAGCACTTCCGCACCCGCGCCCAATTGCTCGACGATCTCGCTGACGGTGTCGGCGTCACGCACCCGCACGAACAACAGCGGATTCGGATCCAGACCGAGCGCCAGCTCATCCAGGGTGCGCACCACCTGCTTCTTGGCGAACTCGACCTCATGGTCGGCGACCGCGTCCTCCAGATCGATAACCATCGAACACACCCCGCGCGCATACCTTCTGCTGATCGTCGCAGGCAGATCCGCTCTGGTCGCAGGCACATACAGCGTCGCGCCGAGCGCAACCGCGAGCAGCTCCCGGTCGGCGTGATCAGTGAACGGCTCGGGCTGACGGAAGAAAAGAGTCCTCGCGTCCGGGCCCTGCAACTGCCGGAAATGGCGTCGCGGCACCCGCTTGTGCAGGGAGATCTCCTGCTGGACGGCGATGCCGGCGGTCATCGTTTCCCCACCCTCATCCTTGTCGTGATCCCGGTTCTCTTCTCATACGTTCCACCACGCCAGCTATGAAATCCGTGATGGCATCCAGTTCCGTCACGTAGGCCCAATAGTCGGGATTACGTCCCGACAGCGTCCCGGTGATCCGATCGATCCGGTCCACCTGCGCATCCAGCACCGAGCCCCATTCGGCAGTGAGCCCCCGGCCCACCGCGAGCATCTGCGCGTCCCGCAGCCGGAATCGTACGGCCTCGGCTTTTTCCTGAGGGTTCGCCCGGACCGCCCGCAACACCGACAGCCGCTTGGTGACGGCATCGACCTGCTCCTCGGCGGCCGCCAGATGGGTACGCGCGGTAGTGGTCAGTTCAAGGGCCAACTCCGGGTTGTCGTCGGCCGCCGCGGCGCGCGCCCGGCCAAGGGCAACGTCTGCGGCGGCTATGTCACGCTCGCTTGCTCGCTCATTGTTAGCCAGATCCGCCGAACTCGCAGCATGAAACTCACGCAGCAACGCCGACATCGCCGGACCGATCCCCTCTGCCCTGGTCCGCACCGCCGCGATCCTGGTCGCCACAGAGGCGAGCGCGTTCGCCGCGGCACCGGCCCGAGAAGGGGCCGCAGCCAACGCTTCCGCCAACACCTCGGCCGCAGCGTCGAGTTCATGTGACGCCGCCCGCACCGCCCCCGCCTGCGTATCCGGCGGCAACGATTCGAGTGTGACCAGAGCCTCATCCACGGCGGCCGCCGCGCCGCTCACCGACGGATAATGCGCGAATTCCGATTCGGCTGCCTGCCCGCGAACCGCTGCAGCCGCGACCTTCACCTGCTCCGCCAGCCGCGGCACCGCAGCGAGCACCGCGGCAGCCTCCTCCAACCTGGCCCGGTTACCGTGGTAGTACTCGTCGACTCCCCGCGCAGCCGCGGTCAACTGCCGCACCACCTCGTCGACGCGCCCCCGACCGCCCGCAGGCACACCCGTGCGCTCGGCCGCGTCCAGTTCCTCGGTCAAATTCAAATACGCTTCCGCGGCGCCATAGCAGCGCGCCCGCAGCGGCTCCCAGCGCTGCGCGAGACCATGCTCGGGAAAGATCTGCTCGGCCGCGTGCGTAGCGGAATCAGCCACCGACTGGCGTCGGTCCATATCCAGAAACGCCGACGTCAAAGCCTGACGTGCCTGTTCGATCCACCCGTCGTCGCCCGACGACCGGAACCAACCACGCCTACGACCCGCCACGACCCGATCGTATGAGATACCCAGAGGACAGACCCGTACGAGAGGCCGCGGTCAAGTGGGCCTGGCACGGGTTTCTACGCAAGTTCACCGAAACCTACTACTGTCGTATTCCGTACCCGGCGATTCGGACATGCTGGGAAGCACAGACGACTATCGAAAGGGAATCCCGCATGGGTGTCAGTTTGTCCAAGGGCGGCAATGTCTCGCTGACGAAGGCGGCGCCGAACCTCACCGCGGTCGCCGTCGGCCTCGGCTGGGATGTGCGGACCACCACCGGTACGGACTTCGACCTCGACGCCAGCGCGATCGCTACGGGAGCAGACAAGAAGGTCGTATCCGACCAGCACTTCGTCTTCTTCAACAACCTGCGTTCGCCCGAAGGCACCATCGAACACGTGGGCGACAACACCACCGGTGAAGGCGAAGGCGACGACGAGGTCATCAACGTCGACCTGGCCAACACCCCGCCCACCATCGACAGCATCTTCTTCCCGGTGTCCATCTACGAAGCCGACACTCGGCAGCAGTCGTTCGGCCAGGTGCGCAACGCCTACATCCGGGTGGTCGACCGCGCCAACAACGAGGAACTGGCCCGCTACGACCTCACCGAAGACGCCTCCACCGAAACCGCCATGGTGTTCGGTGAGCTGTACCGCAACGGTGCCGAATGGAAATTCCGCGCCATCGGCCAGGGCTACGCCTCCGGGCTCGCGGGTATCGCCCGCGACTACGGTGTGAACGTCTGAGGCAACGAACCCACCTTCGGGGGATGAAGGGGGCTCGGCGACGAGCCCCCTTTCGCACGCGCCGCCACTCCCAACCTGCGTGCGCGTGGCAAACCAGCGGATCGGCGACGACGCTGGTGATGAGTCGCCGACGACGCCGACCGAGTAAGTTTCGCTCATACGGCCCGGACACCGACCGAAGTCCGGCCGCCGCACACGAAAGGTCCCAGCGTGGTCCTGCGCATATTCGGACTATCCTTCGCCATCACGATACTTTCCCTGGTGGTGGCGTTCCTGTACGGCGGCCCCACCGCCCTCGTGCTCTGCCTGATCCTGGGCATTCTCGAGGTTTCGCTGTCGTTCGACAACGCCGTGATCAACGCCACCGTGCTACAACGGATGAGCGAGTTCTGGCAGAAGATCTTCCTCACCATCGGCATCCTGATCGCCGTATTCGGTATGCGGCTGGTCTTCCCGCTCGCGATCGTCTGGATCACTGCGGGCCTCAACCCCGTCGAGGCCCTGGATCTGGCGTTGAACCCGCCACCGAACGACGCATCTCACTTCCCCGACGGCAGCCCCAGCTATGAGACCCTGCTCACCGACGCGCACCCGCAGATCGCGGCGTTCGGCGGCATGTTCCTCGCGCTGCTGTTCCTGAACTTCATCTTCGAAGACCGCGACATCACCTGGCTGAGCTGGCTGGAGAAGCCGCTGGCCAAGGTGGGCCAGCTCGATATGGTCTCGGTGGTCGTCGCGGCCACCGGCTTGGTGCTCACCGCAGAATTCCTCGCCCCAGACGATGTACGCGCCACCGTCCTCGTCGCAGGCCTGCTCGGCATGATCACCTACATCGCTGTCGACGGGCTCGGCTCGATGTTCCACACCGAGGAATACGAAGAAAAGTCCGGCCCGTCCGAGCTGGTCAAAGCGACCGGTAAAGCCGGCTTCTTCCTGTTCCTGTACCTCGAGGTGCTCGACGCCTCGTTCTCCTTCGACGGTGTGATCGGCGCGTTCGCCATCACCGCCGACCCGATCATCATCGCGCTCGGCCTCGGCCTCATCGGCGCCATGTTCGTCCGATCGATCACCGTGTACCTGGTGCGCAAGGGCACCCTGTCGGAGTATGTGTATCTGGAGCACGGCGCTCACTGGGCGATCGGTGCGCTCGCGCTGATCCTGCTGGTCTCGATCGGTGTACATGTCGACGAGCTCATCACCGGCCTGATCGGTGTGGCGTTCATCGGCGCCGCATTCATCTCCAGCGTCCTGCGCAACCGCAAAGAAAACGGTGCGGAACTGCCCAGCAGCGAACCGGAGAAGACCCCGGTAAGCTGACCCCCGGCGAACGCAACCGAAAACTTCAGCGGCAGCGGCCTCCCGGCCGCTGCCGCGCTCATTTCCGAGGGGGACGACGCCCATGGCGATCGGCAGAACCCAACACGAAACCGGCCCGGGCACAATCAGCCTGACCAAGGCGACACCGACGATCAACCTCACCAAACCCGGCGAACCACAGGGCATTGTGCAGGTCAACCTGAACTGGTCCACCAGATCGAAAGGCCTCTTCCGCCGCACCAAGCCCGTAGACCTGGATCTGGGCTGCCTGTACGAACTCACCGACGGCAACAAGGGCGTCATCCAAGCCGCGGGCGACAACTTCGGCTCCCTGCAAACGTCACCGCATATCGCCCTCGACACCGACGACCGATCCGGCGAACGAGCCCAGGGCGAGAACCTACACATCGACCTGGCCCGGCCCGAACTGTTCCGGCGCATCCTCATCTTCGCGTTCCGCTACGAGGGCACACCCAACTGGGCTGCAGCCGACGCCGTCGCCACCATATTCCCCACCTGGGGACCGAACATCGAAGTACGGCTCGACTCGCCGGTTTCGGGAGCACGCTCCTGCGTCATCGCGCTACTACACAACCAAGGCGCAGGCATCACCGTGCAGCGGGAAGTGCACTACATCGACGGCACCCAACGCGATATCGACTCCGCCTACCGGTGGGGCATCACCTGGAACACAGCACATAAATAGGTGCATCCCATGGCCGCGACTCCGGCGCGGCAGGTTTGCGGTCCCCTGGTGGCTCGCGTTTCAGCCCTCACGACTTGCGCCTGGGCGCATGCGCGAGAGTCGGACGTTCGTCCGCACCGGCGCTCCCAGCGAGGGTCGGACATTCATCCGCACCGGCGCTTCTAGCTGCGAGGGCTGAAACGCGAGCCGGACCGCGCGCCGGGCAGAGTTCGGGAGAGCGGAAGGGGTGTTGCTCAGGTGCACTATGCCCTTCGATCTTCGCTTGCCCCGCCCCGATCGAGCGTCGGCGACTGACGCCCACGTTACGAAGAGACCTGTGTTCGACCTTGTCCCCACCAGCGATCCGTCGGCACCCACCAGCGCTCGACGGCACCATCCCTGAGTAATGCGTCCGACAGGGGGCAAGAAGTCATACCGAGCCTGGTGGCCGAGGCCTTGGATAAGGGCCCACGAAAAGGTGACAGGTATTCCTCTGTCAGGCGCTGATGTAGGCGGCGAGGTGTTTGCCGGTGAGGGTGGAGCGGGCGGCGACGAGGTCGGCGGGGGTGCCCTCGAAGACGATCCGGCCGCCGTCGTGACCTGCGCCGGGGCCCAGGTCGATGATCCAGTCGGCGTGCGCCATCACCGCCTGGTGATGCTCGATGACGATCACCGTCTTACCGGAATCCACGAGCCGGTCGAGTAGGCCGAGCAGCTGTTCGACATCGGCGAGGTGCAGGCCTGCGGTCGGCTCGTCGAGGATGTAGACGCCACCCTTGTCGGCCATATGGGTGGCCAGCTTGAGACGCTGCCGTTCACCACCGGACAACGTAGTGAGCGGCTGGCCGAGGCTGAGGTAGCCGAGCCCGACATCGGTGAGCCGCTCGAGGATTTTATGCGCGGCCGGGGTACGCGCCTCACCGGCGCCGAAGAACTCCGCGGCCTCGGCCACCGACATCGCGAGCACCTCACTGATATCGCGGCCGCCGAGGTGATATTCCAGCACCGAGGCCTGGAACCGCTTCCCCTCGCACTCCTCGCAGACCGTGGCGACACCGGCCATCATCCCCAGATCGGTGTAGATCACACCGGCACCGTTGCAGGTAGGGCATGCGCCCTCGGAGTTGGCGCTGAACAGCGCCGGTTTCACGCCGTTGACCTTCGCGAACGCCTTACGGATCGGGTCGAGCAGCCCGGTGTAGGTCGCCGGATTGCTCCGACGCGAGCCGCGGATAGGTGCCTGATCGACCGCCACCACGCCCGCTGAGGCGGGGATGGAACCGTGAATCAGTGAGCTCTTGCCGGAGCCGGCGACACCGGTGACGACACACAGCACCCCGAGCGGGATATCGACGTCGACGTCCTGCAGATTATGGGTGGTTGCGCCACGGATCTCCAGCTTGCCGGTGGGCGTGCGCACCGTTTCTTTCAGCGACGCCCGGTCGTCGAAATGCCGGCCGGTGATGGTGTCGCCGGCCCGCAAACCCTCGACAGAGCCTTCGAAACAGACCGTGCCACCCGCCGTACCGGCGCCGGGGCCGAGGTCAACGATATGATCGGCGATCGCGATCGTCTCCGGCTTGTGCTCCACGACCAGCACCGTGTTGCCCTTATCACGCAGCCGCAACAGCAGGTCGTTCATCCGCTGAATATCGTGCGGATGCAGCCCGATCGTCGGCTCGTCGAAAACATAGGTGACATCGGTGAGCGAGGAACCGAGGTGGCGGATCATCTTGACGCGCTGCGCCTCACCGCCCGACAACGTGCCCGACGGCCGGTCGAGCGACAGGTAACCCAGCCCGATCTCCACGAACGAGCCGAGCGTATGTACCAGCGCGGCCAGCAACGGCGCGACCGACGGCTCATCCAGACCGCGAACCCATTCGGCGAGGTCACTGATCTGCATCGCGCAGGCGTCGGCGATATTGATCCCGCCGATCCGCGAGGAGCGGGTCAGCTCACTGAGCCGGGTCCCATCGCATTCGGGACAGGTGGTGAAAGTGACCGCCCGCTCCACGAACGCACGAATATGCGGCTGCAGCGCGTCGGGATCCTTCGACAGGAACGACTTGTGCACCTTCGGGATCAGCCCCTCGTAAGTGAGGTTGACCCCATCGACCTTCACCTTGACCGGTTCCTTGTAGAGGAAGTCGTGCATCTCCTTCTTGGTGTACTCGCGGATCGGCTTGTTCGGATCGACGAAACCCGACTCGGCATAGACCCGCACCGTCCAGAAGCTGTCCGATTTCCAACCGGGGATGGTGAACGCACCATCGGCGAGCGACTTGGAGTCGTCGTAGAGCTGGGTCAGGTCGATATCGGTGACCGCGCCGCGACCTTCGCAGCGTGTACACATACCGCCGGTGCGGGAGAACGTCGCCTTCGTGGCCCTGGTCTTGCTCGCACCGCGTTCCACCGTGATCGCCCCGCTCGCCCGGACCGAGGCGGTGTTGAAGGAGAACGCGCTGGGCGGACCGATATGCGGCTGCCCGAGACGGCTGAAGAGGATGCGCAGCATGGCGTTGGCGTCGGTTGCGGTGCCGACCGTGGAGCGGGGATCGGCACCCATCCGCTGCTGATCGACGATGATCGCTGTGGTCAACCCGTCCAGTACGTCGACCTCGGGCCGCGCCAACGTCGGCATGAAACCCTGCACGAAAGAGCTGTAGGTCTCGTTGATCAACCGCTGCGACTCCGCGGCGATCGTGCTGAACACCAGCGAACTCTTACCCGAGCCGGAGACACCGGTGAACACCGTCAACCGGCGCTTCGGAATCTCGATGCTGATATCGCGGAGATTGTTCACCCGCGCACCGTGCACGCGGATCGCATCGTGACTGTCGGCAACATGCGGGGCGGGCGACAGGGTGTCCGTCCTCGTGGCCATGCTCATCGTGTCTCCATCTGTCGGGCGGGGCCGCCTTTCGCGGCAACTACGCTGCTTCCCCTGCAGGATGCTCAGGTCATGCTGACGGGTCAGCGCAGTTCCTGAATGCGGACCATATTGCCCGCGGGGTCGCGGAAGGCGCAGTCGCGAACCCCGTACGGTTGCTCGGTCGGCTCCTGGACGACCTCGGCGTCACCGGCCTGCAGCTTCTCGAAGGTGCTGTCGAGATCTTTGGTGGCGAGCAGGATACTGCCGTAGGTGCCCTTGGCCATCATCTCGGTGATGGTGCGGCGCTCGTCGTCGGTGATGCCAGGGTCGGCGGCGGGTGGATGCAGAACAACGGACGTGCCGGGCTGGCCGACTGGACCGACCGTAATCCAACGCATCCCGTTGTATCCGACGTCTTTCCGCACCTCGAAGCCGAGGAGGTCGCGATAGAACCCCAGGGCGGCATCCGGATCGTCGTGCGGGAGGAAGCTCGAGTGAATGGTGATATCCATGGCAGTCACGCTAAGCGTTGCGCGGGCACAGGCGCTTCTCGATTCCTGATCGGTCTGGTCACCTGTTTCGCCACACAGGACGGTATTCCCGCCGTCGCCCGCACCGCCTCACGCCGATACACGCTGGGCGGCACACCGACCAACTCGGTGAAACGAGTACTAAAGGTCCCCAGCGACGCACACCCCACCGCGAAACACACCTCGGTGACGCTCAGATCACCCCGCCGCAGCAGCGCCATCGCACGCTCGATACGCCGCGTCATCAGATAGGAGTACGGCGACTCACCGTACGCAAGCCGGAACTGGCGACTCAGATGCCCGGCCGACATATGCGCATCACGAGCCAGCGCCTCGACATCCAACGGCTGCGCATACTCACGGTCGATCCGATCCCGAACACGACGCAACCGCGCGAGGTCACGTAGATGCTGGTCCGGGGTAGGTCTACTGGTCATCTGCGTGATCGTGCCACGTCATCCGAGAGTTGCCCAGCGTTGGCGGCCAGCAGGCCGAGATCGTTCGAGGCGAGAGCTGCCACCGGTGCGGAGCCGGCGATCTTGGCGGGTCTTACCGGTCACGCCATCGGGTTCAGCTGCTCTCTTCGGCTAGAGCGATGGCCCAGGCCGCGTTGACGAGCCCGATATGGCTGAGCGCTTGCGGAAAATTGCCCAGTAGCTCACCGGTGGCCGCGTCCACCTCTTCGGACAATAACCCCACGTCGTTGAGGTATCCGATGGCGCGCTCGAATACCGTGCGGGCCCTCGCGACCTGGCCGGAGGCGGCCAGAGCCTGAGCCAACCAGAATGTGCACAGCAAGAAGGTGCCCTCATGTCCGGTGAGTCCGTCGGCATCGGTGTCGAGGTCGGTGCGGTAGCGGTAGACCAGCCCGCGAGAGTCGGTGAGACCCTCGGCAATGGTGTCGATGGTGGCCAGCACTCGCGGGTCGTCGGCGGGCAGGAAGCCGACCAGCGGGATCATCAAAGCTGAAGCATCGAGGGCATCACTGCCGAACGCTCGAGTGAACGAGCTGACCGTGTCGCTCCAGCCTCGGGTCATGATCTGCTCACGGATCTCATCGGCAGTCGCCTGCCAGGCTTCGATCCTGTCGCAGGCACCGAGAGCGTCGGCCATGGCGATCGCTCTATCAAGCGCTACCCAGCACATCAGCTTGGAGTAGAGAAAATGCTGGGGTTCCCCGCGTATCTCCCAGATGCCGGCATCGGCTTCTCGCCACCGGAGCGCGGCGGCGTCGGCGCAGCCGATGAGGAACTTGCGCCCGGTGGCGGCATGCGGATGGTCTGGGTCGAGCTGCTCGACGAGGCGGTACGCCGCGCCGAGCAGCTCGCCGTAAACATCGATCTGCCGCTGGTTCCACGCGCCGTTGCCCACCCGCACCGGTCGGCTGTCGCGCCAACCGGCGCGATGGCCGAGCTCGCGTTCGGACAGATCGTGCTCGCCGCCGATGCCGAACATGATCTGCAACGGCTCGTCGACGTGTAGTTGCGCTGCAGAGCTGACCGCGAGGTAGTCGAAGAACTCTTCGGCTTCGTCCGGGCAGGCGGCGACCCAGAGCGCATCGAGGGTGAAGCTCGCGTCTCGCACCCAGGAATACCGGTAATCCCAGTTGCGTCGACCACCAGCTTCTTCTGGCAGCGAAGTGGTCGGCGCGGCCACCACCGCCCAGGTCGGCTGGTAGGTCAAGGCCTGCAAGACCCGCCCGCTGTGGTGCACCAAATCCTGCCACGGTCCCTGGTAGCTTTGATGGGTCTGCGACCACGACCGCCAGGCGTCGACCGTCGCCTGCAGCGCCGCGTCGAGCTGGTCTGCTGAGAGCGGTTCCGGGAACGGTTCCGATGTAGTCCGGTGCAGCAAGCCGAGAGCAAGCCGTTCGCCCTCTCGCATATCGCATCGGCCGTTGGCGTCCGAGTCTGCGATGTCGAGTGGAATCGGGCAACACAGCAGCAGAATGTCGGCTCCGCCGCGCACCAGTACGGCACCGTCGACAGCCGACATCAGCGGCATGATTATCCCGTACTCGGGACGGGGGGTGAACTCGACGTTGATCTCCACCTCGCCTGCCGTACAGGCCAGGGAACGTACCAGCATCCGCGGTGCGGCGGCACCCAACTGGTGTGGGTCATCGGAAGCGCCGGTGGCGAGCGCATCGTGCAACACCAGCGTGCCGGTAGCAGTGGTAAACGTCGTCTCCAACACCATGGTGCCGTCAAGGTAACGACGGGTGATCTCGGCGTCGGAGTCGGCAGGACGCACCGCGAAAGTTCCGGCGTGCACATCGAGCAGCCGAGCGAATATCGAGGGCGAGTCGAAGCGCGGCAAGCACAGCCAATCCACCGACCCGCTGCGACTCACCAACGCGGCGGTGCGCCGGTCGGACAGCAGGGCGTAGTCGGCGATCGGTGTGGTGTTCACAGGCATGGCTGCGGTGTGTGGTGCGGGTCGGCGTGTCAGTCTTCGACGGTGGTGCCATCGGCATGGGGCTGCCAGCCGACGAGGAGACGTTCCATCTCGGTCAACTCCTCGGTGAACACATCGCGACGAGTGCGAGGACCGCACGCTTGCAGCAGCCGAGCGAAGTCGGCAGCGGCTTTCCCGATCCTCTCGGAGAGTTCGGCGGTGCCTTGCCTCGCGCCGAAGTCATCGGTGGCCGCATAGACCCCCGTGGGCGACACGATGGCATGCAGGTACGAAAACATCGGACGCAAGGCATGTTCCAGCACCAGCGAATGCCGCTCTGTTCCGCCGGTCGCAGCGATCAGCACCGGCATCTCTGACAGACTCTCTTCGGGCAATACGTCGAAAAACGACTTGAACAACCCGCTGAACGAGGCATTGAATGCGGGAGTCACTGCGATCAGTCCGTCGGCGGCGGCGACGGTGTCGAAGATCGACTCCAATTCCGGCGGGGCAAACCCGGCCAGCATGGTGTCCATGATCGCTCGCCCCCAATGCCGCAGTTCGATCACCGAAGCGTCCACCGTCAGGTTCTTGCCGGCCAACGCCGCCTCGACCGCCGTAGTGATCCGATCAGCCAGCAATCGAGTGGAGGACGGTTCTCGCAGCCCTGAGCTGATTACCGCAAGCTTGGTCATGGCGTCTGATCCTCCGTGCTACTCGAGAGGTCGGTATCGCTGCCGGCCGCGGCCTGCACCAGTGTCTCGTGGGTCGGGGCATCGGGCACATGCTCCGGTCTGCCGACCGCGAACTCCTTGCGCAGCACTGGGATAACCTCCTCTCCCAGGAGGTCGAGCTGCTCCAACACAGTTTTCAGTGGCAAACCGGCGTGGTCGATCAAGAACAACTGTCGCTGGTAGTCGCCGGCATATTCGCGGAAACCCAGGGTTCGGTCGATCACCTGCTGCGGCGAACCGCGGAACTCCTCGACTGCGTCTTGGCTGTTGGGTCGCATGAACACCTGCCCACCGAGTCCTACGATCGCCTCATCGGCGCTGCCGTGCCCGTAATGCTCGAACCGCTGTCGATACAACTGCACCATCCGTTTGGTGTGCGACGGAGGCCAGAAGATGTGGTTGGCGAAGAAACCGTCGCCGTAATAGGCAGCCAGCTCCGCGACCTCAGGAGTACGGATCGATCCGTGCCAAACGAACGGCGGCACGCCATCCAATGGTCGCGGCGCCAAAGTAAAACCTTGTAGAGGCGTACGGAACTTACCGTTCCAGTCGACGACCTCCTCTCGCCACAGCCGACGCAGCAGGCCGTAGTGCTCGACTGTCAATGGAATGGCAGCCCGGATGTCTTGGCCGAACCAGGGGTAGACCGGCCCGGTATTGCCACGTCCCAGCATGACATCGACCCGGCCACCGGACAGGTGCTGCAATACGCTGAAGTCTTCCGCGATCTTCACCGGGTCGTTGGTGGTGATCAATGTGGTCGACGTGGACAAGATGATCCGCTCGGTCTGCGCCGCGATATACCCCAGCAGCGTGGTCGGCGAGGACGGAGTGAACGGCGGGTTGTGATGCTCGCCGGTGGCGAAGACATCCAATCCCACTTCCTCGGCCTTCCTCGCGATAGACACGGTATCCCGGATTCGCTCGGCCTCGGTGGGTGTGCGGCCGGTCATCGGGTCCTCGGTGACATCCCCGACCGTGAAGATCCCGCATTGCAGACCAGTCAACGCAGCTCCCCTGGTTAGTTGTCCACTACGGGCATGCCCGGTGCTCATACCACCCTGAGCGAGTCGGCATCTATCGACTGCGGCTGGTGAAGACCCTACGCCCCGGCACACCACAGGTAAACAGTTGATGCGTCAATTACCGTCTCGGGTTTCCTCTTGCGAATCGTGGGCACTTCAGCCGGGGCAGACAACTGGACCGACGAGCAATCCCCGACCTCGCGAACAGCACTAACCGCCGACGCTGAGGAGTGATGATCGATGGCGCAGCAGACCGATGTATGGCCCAGCCTGCGGGTCGATGACTGGGCTCCGACGCGGGACACACTACATCTGTGGGCCCAGATCGTCGGCAAGGTCCGGCTTGCTCATTCACCCATGGTCAATCACTGGTGGCAGATCACCTTGTATGTGACTCCGCGCGGCTTGACGACGTCGACAATTCCTTATGAGGCCGAAGCCTTCGACATCGAGTTCGATTTCATCGATCACAAGTTGCTGATACGCAGCAGCACTGGCGCAACCCGGACCGTGCGCCTCGAACCGAAATCGGTGGCAGAATTCTACTCGCAAATCATGAACGCATTAGACGAATTAGGCTTCCATACACGCATCCAGACGCGCCCCAACGAGGTCGACCCGGCGCTGCGGTTCGCCGAGGATGTCGAGCACGCATCGTACGACCCGGACGCCGCACATCTGTTCTGGCGCCAACTGCTCCAGGCCAACCGGGTAATCAACCGGTTCCGGTCTCGTTTCGTCGGAAAAGTAAGCCCGGTGCATTTCTTCTGGGGGGCCATGGATCTCGCGTGCACCCGGTTTTCCGGCCGTGGGGCTCCGCGCCATCCCGGCGGCGCCCCCAATGTCGGTGACTGGGTAATGGTGGAAGGGTACTCACGCGAGCTGAGCAGTTGCGGTTTCTTTCCCGGCGGCGGTGAAGAGGGCGCCTTTTATGCCTACGCCTACCCAGAACCCGACGGGTTCGCCGATCACCCCGTCGGCCCTTCCGAGGCCTACTACAGCAAGGATCTCGGTGAATACCTCTTGCCGTACGAAGTCGTGCGGCAGGCAGCCGACCCCGATGAGGTACTTCTCGAATTCCTGCAGGCTACCTACGAAGCGGCGGCGATCCATGCCTACTGGGACCGTGCTGCGCTCGAAGACCACCCCGACCGCTGGAAGGAGCAACAAACGCGCGCATGACAATGTATGGCCATCGGCATGTTCGCTGCAACCATCGTTCCGATCAGCCGCGAGCCATATCCACAAACCTCGACAAATGCAATTGGTGAGCGACGGTAATTGTGGCGGTCGGGCCGTTTCGGTGTTTTCCGAGAATTAAATCTGCTTCACCACCACGCGGATCGTCGCGTTCAAAAGCGTCGGGACGGTGTAAAAGAATCACCATATCGGCATCTTGTTCCAGGGAATTATGCAAAGAAACCCCTTGTGCAACAAAATTATTTGTTCCTGGAACTGTGCCATCGTATACATCTTGCTCGCCGAGAGAGGTGACCTCGACGATTCGATCCCAGAAGACATCGTTTGTCGCGAACATCTCGATATCGGCGTCCTGCAGGGCCTGTGCGACCCTGGCAAGCCTCGCCCTGCTGGGTGAACGCTTCCACATGGCGGAACCACAGAAACGCGAATTCATCGCGGCCGCGAACTGGCGATGAGTGATCTCTTTGGCCGCCAGAAGGGTCCGTACCTGAGACCAGATTTCTTTCGGCACAGTATCGACGTTGGTATTGCGAGCCATCGGAGCGAGTTCGACGAGTGCCTTTTCGGCGGCGACGCCACGGACTCCGTGGCAGCCGACGTCGCGGAGGAAGATGGTCTGGTTGTCCGCACCGTCGATCGTCAAGTGCCAGCAGTCGCGGTAGCCGGACTTAGGCACCTGCTTGATCCGCCCGTGCACTCCCAGCCGAAGTAGCAGCTGGGCGAGATCATCGACGAGACGGCGGCTGGTCGACGCGTAGTAAACACGTGCCTGGCGTCCCTTGACATCCCAACGGACGGAGCCGTCCGTCGCCCACAGGTGCCGCAGGAACAGGGCGACCTGATCGTTTGGTAAAGCGAACACCTGCTGCGGGATGAATTTCTCGTAGCTGCGCAGCCCGAACAACCCGAGATCGTCGAGCCAGGCAGCGATCGGGTTCCGCTTGCCGTGGGTGAGGCGGTACGGCGCAGGCAGCCGCAGGGTGGTGACGCGGGCCGCCGCGTAGTCGTCGCGGACAGCTGTCACCCCGAAATGGGTAGCCGCTGCCGTCACCGCCGCGAGGTTTTCCTCGTCGATACTGGCGTAGCGGATGGGCTGGCGTTTCACACAGGACCCGTCGCCGATCATATGCGCAAGCAGAATGACCTCGGCGTCCACCATTCGCATGGTGTGTACTGGCTCCGGCACGGATCGTGGTGTGGCGACTCGATCGCCGATTGTGAGGCGCTCCAGCGGGATCCATCCGTCTACAGTCAGGAAGGGATGGTTTCCGGTGGCTTCGACTTCGCGTCCCGAGGCCAGGCGCACCCGGAACACTTCCTTCTGGCCGCTGGGGAACACCTTCACCATCGGGCGGGCGACCATGCGCATCCGCTCGTCAAGCGACCACACCAGCGGTTGTTCGCCAGTGGCAAGCAACTCACCGAGCGTCGTCTCACCGCCTGTATCAGCCCGCAGGATCCGCGCCGAAGCGGGCAGACAACCCGATTCACGCAGGTCGGAAACCTGAGGACGTTTGTCAGTTCGCTGTTCCGGGCCGCGGTTCAACTGACTGATTGCGACTACCGGAACTTCCAATTCCTTGGCCAGGAGTTTGAGGTTCCGAGAGAAATCCGAGACTTCCTGCTGCCGGGATTCGACCTTTTTCCCGGAGGTCATCAGCTGGAGATAGTCGACCACAACGAGTTTCAGGTCGTGCCGTTGCTTGAGCCGCCGCGCCTTGGCCCGGATTTCCATCATGGTGAGGTTCGGTGAATCGTCGACGAACAGCGGCGCCTCACTGATCTCGCTCATCCGCCGCGCCAGCTTCGTCCAGTCGTCATCGCTCATCCGCCCGGACCGCATATCCCCGAGCTTGATCTTCGCCTCCGCCGACAGCAGCCGCATGACGATCTCGGTCCGACTCATCTCCAGCGAGAAGATCACACTGGCCAGCCCGTGCCGGATAGATGCGCTGCGCATGAAATCCATGCCGAGGGTGGAGTTGTGCGTCGGCACCATGGTCGCGCCCGCAAGGTAGAGATGAGCGCTGTTGCCCACCTCGACACACCTCACGGCCACGGGGTCGATTTTGCGGGCATCCACAATGCGCCGTGGGACGGAGGTCCCGGCCTCGAGCACACTATGGTTGAGCTTGTCGTCCTCAGTCCGGAGGCTATAGGCGATGTCACCGGTTGTCCGCACGCTGGGGCAAGGACCATCAGCGCGAGCGACAGTGATCCACTGATGCTGCTCGTCGGCGACGATTACCGCCCCATCGGAGAACTCGACCTCGTAGCAGGGGCGGCCCATCATCACCTCGGTCGCGGCGACGACACTAGTGGGTCTGCCCCGAGCATCGAGGAGTTCGTCGCCGACCTGGACCTCGCCCATGGTGGTCCAGCCGGTGGGTGTGGGAAGGGGGGTATCAAGAGCCAGTGCTTTGCCCACTCCAGGCCTGGCGGCGACGATGATCATCTGGCCCGGGTGCAGGCCGTTGGTGACCTCGTCCAGTTCGGTGAACCCGGTGGGGACGCCGAGGGAGATACCGCCGCGGCTGGCGATGGAGTCGATTTCGTCCATCGTGGGCTGGAGCAGGTCTTCCAGGGGGAGGAAGTCTTCGCTGGTGCGGCGTTCGGTGACCTCGTAGACCTCGGCTTGGGCGCGGTCGACGACCTCCGCGACGTCTTGGCCGTCGGCGCCCGCGTAGCCGTATTGCACGATGCGGGTACCCGCTTCCACCAGACGGCGCAGGATCGCCTTCTCGGCGACGATTTCGGCGTAGTAGCCCGCGTTGGCGGCGGTGGGGACGGTTTGGGTGAGGGTGACCAGGTAGGGGGCGCCGCCGATGCGTTTGAGTTCGCCGCGGCGGTCGAGGCCAGCGGCGACGGTGACCGGGTCAGCAGGTTCGCCGCGGCCGTACAGGTCGAGGATGGTGTCGTAGATGGCCTGGTGGGCGGGGCGGTAGAAGTCACCGGGACGGATCACCTCGACGACGTCGGCGATGGCGTCCTTGCTGAGCAGCATGCCGCCGAGCACCGACTGTTCGGCCGCCATATCATGCGGTGGCTGCCGGCCGAAGTCCTCGCCCGGCGGTTCCGGCGGGTAGTCCGTGTGCCCACGGTCATCGACGACTGCCATCAGACTCGACTGTCCTCTCCTTCGGACCGGGCTCACCCTGTTGACGACTTGTTGTACTCCCCGAGTACGACATGTTCGGCAGGTGCTCAGCCCCCGGTTTCTGGCCGCTCGACCGGCGCTTTCGCCGATCCAGCTACCACCCCTGGCAGCCGCCGAGCCGTGCCGTCACTGCGGTGCTGAGCACGGTGCTGCGACGAACCTAAGCGACCATCCATCCACACACCAAACGGGGTTGTGGACAGACCTGTGGATAACTTGTGGATAGTTAACCGATCGATGTGCACCCCTTGTGGATAACTTGGGGAGAACGCAGGCGCGTTTCGGCAAAGGCGCAGATAGCTACACCTTTCCCTGGCTGTGGATATGTGGATAAAACAAGTCTCGGCGTGTCGGTTCAGATGAACAGCCGGGCGTGTTGAGTTAACGACATAACGAACAGATATGGCCTAGATCACAATACGGTCGGTCGGTTTCGCCGGTGATCCACAGCATGCACATCCTGTGGATAAATCGTGCAAGACAAACCAGCGCATGCTCGCCACGTGCACTCGACAGCGGACACCGCCGGATATAGCTAACTTTTAGCTACCGCACCCCGAGGCGGTCCAGAAGGGAACAGCCGAAGACCACACTCGCATAGATACGAGCGTGACCTTCGGCTTGTGCCTGGCCCTCAGGTAATCGCCGCCGATCAGCTCGCGGCGGCAGTGACCTCGAGAGCGAACTTGGCGACCACATCGGCGTGCAGGTGCACGGTCACCGCGTGCTTGCCGGTGGACTTGATATGCGTCTTCGGCAGTTCGATGCTGCGCTTGTCCACAGCCGGACCACCAGCCGATTTGATGGCCGCAGCCACATCGGACTGGGTCACCGAACCGAACAGCTTGCCGGTGCCCGCGGTCTTGACCGCCAGCGACACCGACTCCAAGCCCTCGATGGCCTGCTTCAGCTCGTTGGCGTGGTCCAGGTCGCGCACTCGACGAGCTTCCTGCGACCGGCGGATCCCCTCGACCTGCTTCTGCGCACCACGGGTGGCGACGATCGCCAGACCGCGCGGCAGCAGGTAGTTGCGGCCGTAACCGTCCTTGACCTCGACGGTGTCACCAGGAGCGCCGAGGTTGTCCACATCGGCAGTCAGAATGAGCTTCATCTGAAGTACCGCCCTTTCTCAGCGAGCCGTCGACACGTAAGGCAGCAGCGCCACCTCACGCGAGTTCTTGACGGCAACCGCGATATCGCGCTGGTGCTGCACGCAGTTGCCGGTCACCCGGCGGGCACGGATCTTGCCGCGATCGCTGACGTACTTGCGCAGCAGCGGCGTGTCCTTGTAATCGATCTTGACGAGTCCGGACTTGGCTTCTTTGCAGAAGGTGCAAGCCTTCTTCTTGAGCACCTTTTCGCGCGCAGGCGACTTAGGCATCTTCGTTCAACTCCGTATTCTTGGTGGCCCGCCGTCGCGGGCCGGTGCGGGCCGTCGTCAGAACGGCGGTTCGTCATCCATGCGGCCGCCGCCCCCGAAGGAGCCGGCCGCGGGCGCGCTGCCCCACGGGTCGTCCGCGGCCTGCTGGCCGGAACGTCCGCCGCCACTGTTGGCGTTGTAGTTACCACCACCGCCGGAACCGAATCCGCCACCGCCACCGCCGCGGCTGGTCTTGTTGACCTTGGCCGTTGCGTAGCGCAGCGAGGGACCGACCTCGTCGACCTCGAGCTCGACGACTGTGCGCTTCTCGCCCTCGCGGGTTTCGAAGGAGCGCTGCTTGAGCCGTCCGCTCACGATCACCCGGGATCCCCTTGTCAGGCTCTCGGCAACATTCTCCGCAGCTTCGCGCCAGATATTGCAGCGCAGGAACAGCGCTTCGCCGTCTTTCCACTCATTGGTATTACGGTCGAAAATCCGGGGCGTCGAGGCGACGGTGAAGTTCGCCACCGCGGCGCCCGCGGGCGTGAATCGAAGCTCGGGGTCGGCCGTCAGGTTTCCGATAACGGTGATGACCGTGTCGCCTGCCATGTGGTTCCTCCTGCTCGGTGTGCAGTCCGGGTGCACTCGCTTGTTGCGCTAGAGCCTAGAGACAGGCACCGACGCAAACGAGTGCTCGCGAACTACTTGTCGTTGCGCAGAACCTTGGTGCGCAGCACCGACTCGTTGAGTCCGAGCTGGCGGTCGAGCTCGCTGACCGTGGCCGGCTCGGCGGTCAGGTCGATCACCGCGTAGATACCTTCGGCCTGCTTGCGGATCTCGTAGGCGAGGCGCTTGCGACCCCAAATGTCGACCTTGTCGATCTTGCCGCCATCGGAGCGAACAACGCTGAGCATGTTCTCCAGGGACGGTCCGACGGTGCGCTCGTCCAGGCTCGGATCGAGAATTACCATCACTTCGTAATGACGCACGAACCAATCACCTCCTGTGGTCTCGGTGCGGCCACGGACGGTCCGTGGCAGGAGGTCGTCGCGTCAGCAACCGGG
Source organism: Nocardia donostiensis (assembly GCF_002081715.1). GTDB lineage: Bacteria > Actinomycetota > Actinomycetes > Mycobacteriales > Mycobacteriaceae > Nocardia > Nocardia donostiensis. The sequence continues at coordinate 25,931 of NZ_MUKP01000018.1, forward strand.
CAAGAGTACCTGAGCGGGTGCTGAGCTGCGAAATCGATCTCCTCCCGCATTCCCCAGCGGTGGTAGCTGCTGTTATCTCCGGCGATACGGCACGGCACCTAGGGTGGATCTCATGCCGAACGGTCCCGCAGCGAGCACGCTCGTCGCCGGTCCCGTATACCGCCGGGCGGCCGCGGCCATGACACTGCTGCTGTGCGGGCTGACCCTGTTGGTCGCGTACGCGAACAAAGCCCGTTGCGCGGGGTCGCCGTTCCGCACCGACGGGCGCAGCGCCGCTTTCGACGTGATCAAGGACTCGCATGTCTGCTACTCCGATATCCAGTACCTGTGGCTCGGCCGCGATATCGATCAGCATGTCTTTCCGTATATCAATGGGGGGATGAGCCCGGACGGCGCGTTGGTCGGCGGGGCGGTGGAATATCCGGTGCTCAGCGGCGTGCTGATGTGGCTCGGTGCGCTCGGAGCCGATAACGACGCCATGTTCCTGCTGCGTTCGGCTCTGCTGCTGGCCCCGTTCGCGCTGGTGACGGCGTGGTTGCTGGAGCGAATGACGGGACGGGCGGCGCTGCTGTGGGCGGTGGGGCCGCCGCTGGTGCTCTACGCGTTCCACAACTGGGAGCTGCCGGTGGTGTGTACCTCGGTGGCCGCTATCTATGTGGTCACTATGCTGACCAGATTTCCGCTGCGCACCAGGGGGATATGGGCCGCTGTCCTGCTTGCGCTCGGCTTCTGTCTCAAGATCTATCCGGGGATCTTCGTGCTGCCGCTGATGCTGTATGTGCTCACCGGCGGTGGTGAGCGGGCGACCGGGACCGGGCCGCTCGCCGAACCGGGCCGCCGGTACGACGTGCGCGGTGCGCTGCTGACGGGTGCGGCTGCGGTCGGCACGGTGGTCGCGGTCAATTTACCGTTCGCGCTGGCGGGTTATCCCGGCTGGCGGGCTTCGATCGAATTCCAGCAGATGCGCCAGGCCGATATCACCACGAATTCGATCTGGTTTTGGGGTTTGCGGCCGGTGTTCGGCACGGGCGCGGTGGGCGAAGCGGCCTTCCAGGACACGGTGTCGATCGCTTCGCCCACGCTGGTGCTCGCTGCTTTCGTGTTGGCGGTGTGGTTGGGGTGGCGACGTTTCGAGATGACCGGGGTGTATCCGTGGGTCGCGGTGAGCGGCGCGATGCTGTGTGGGTTCTTGTTGTTCCACAAGGTGCACTCACCGCAGTACACCCTGTGGATAATTCCGTTTCTTGTGTTGCTCGAGGTGCCGTGGTCGCTGGTCGGGGCGTATCTGGTTGCCGATATCGCGATCGGAGTGGGGGTGTTCCGCTACTTCTATTCGCTCGGTTCGGGTAGTTCGGTCGAGGTGATGGAGACGGTGGTCCAGTTCGGTGTCTGGGGGCGGGCCGCGCTGGCGGTGGTCTTGTTTTTCGTTTTCCTGCGCGCCGGGCCGCGGGTCCGCCGCACTGCCGTGGCATCGACACATGGTTCCGGCGAGCTTGTGCCCATCCGATGATCCGCTGAGAGGACAACAGAACATATGCAGGAGCCGATCGATACCGGCCGGACCCGGGCTGCCTATGACGGGGTCGCCGACCTGTACGCCGAGCTTGTCGAGAATCACCTGGACGCGACCCCACTGGACCGTGCGGTGCTCAATGCGTTCGCCGAGTTGGTAGGCGACGGCCAGGTCGCGGATCTGGGGTGCGGTCCGGGACGGATGACGGCGTATCTGGCTGGGCTCGGTCTGGATGTATTCGGTATCGACCTTTCGCCCCGGATGATCGAACTGGCACGGCAGCGATACCCGCGACTCAGTTTCAGAGAAGGGACGCTGGAGGCGCTCGACCTGCCCGACGGTTCGGTGCGCGGTGTGCTGGCCTGGTTTTCGATCATTCATCTGCCGCCGGAACGGGTGCCCGGGGTACTCGCCGAGTTCCATCGGGTGCTCGAGACCGGCGGACACGCACTGCTCGGTTTTCAGACTTCGGATGTGCCGGGGGCGGTGGAATCGTTCGATCACAAGGTGGTGGAGGGTTACCGGTGGGCTCCTGACCGGCTGTCGGGCCTGCTCGGCGCCGCGGGTTTCGCGCCGGTCGCACGGATGGTGCGCGAACCTGCCGACAGCGAACGATTCGGGCAGGGGTCGATGCTGGTGATGAAGCAGGGCTGAACCTGTCACCGCCGAATCAGGTGAATGGGTATTCTCAAAAACTAGAACGTGTTACATTCGAGATATGGCACCCGTGCTGCCCGAGGAGGCCGCAACCGCGAAATGGCGATATCCGCGGTGCGCGGCCGATTCGAGGCCGCCGGATGACACAGGCCGCGCCCGGATTCGCGCGGCAGATATGTAACCCGTTCCAGGGACAGGGAGACCACTACCGCCATGCGTACCGATATCTGCGACCGGCTCGGGATCGAGTTCCCCATCTTCGCCTTCACCCACTGCCGTGATGTCGCGGCCGCGGTCAGCAACGCCGGCGGTCTCGGCGTGCTCGGCGCGGTCGGGTTCACCGCCGAACAGCTCGAGGTCGAGCTCGCCTGGCTCGACGAGCATGTGGGCGATCGCCCCTATGGCGTGGATCTGGTGATCCCGTCGAAGTACGAGGGCAAGGGCATCGACGGCCTGTCGCCCGAGCAGCTCGAAGCCGAGCTGGCCAAACATGTTCCGGACGGCCACCGCGAGTTCGCGGCGAAACTGCTCGCCGATCACGGCGTGCCCGAACTGCCCGCCGATGAAGTGCATCCGCAGCTGCTCGGCTGGACGGCCACCACCGCTGGGCCCCAGGTCGAGGTGATCCTGAAGCACCCGAAGGCGAAGCTGGTCGCCAACGCGCTGGGCACCCCGCCTGAGGATGTGGTGCAGCAGGTGCAGGACTCCGGCCGGTTGATCGGCGCGCTGTGCGGTTCGGTCAAGCATGCGCTCAACCACAAGAACGCAGGCCTGGACTTCGTGGTCTGCCAGGGCACCGAAGGCGGTGGCCACTGCGGCGAGGTGTCCTCGCTGGTGCTGTGGCCACAGGTGATCGACGCGGTCGGTGACCTGCCGGTACTCGCCGCCGGTGGTATCGGCGACGGCCGTCAGGTCGCTGCAGCGATGGCGATGGGCGCGGCCGGTGCGTGGACCGGTTCGATTTGGCTGACCGTCGAAGAGGCGAACGTGCCGCCCGCCCAGATGCAGACCTACCTGGAGGCCACCAGCCACGACACCGTGCGCTCGCGGGCGTGGACCGGTAAACCTGCCCGGATGCTGCGCAACGACTGGACCGATGCCTGGGAGCAGGCCGACACCCCGGATCCGCTGCCGATGCCGCTGCAGATGATGGTGGCACTCGATGGCGTCAAGCGCGGTCACCGCTACCCGGAGGCGGCCAAGGACGTCAACTTCAACCCGGTCGGTCAGGTGGTCGGCCAGATGAACAAGGTGGAGCGTTCCGCCGACGTTATCAACCGGCTGATCGAAGAGTACGTCGAGGCCTGCGAGCGGCTGAACAAGCTCAACGGAGCGCTGTAGCGCGATTCCCGCCGCCCGTGCGCAGGTGATACGTCACCGCGCACGGGTTCGGCGCCGACCACACTGCACTGCCTAACGGGCTCAGGCGGTAGCTGCGTGCTCGGTTTCTGACTGCTCGGTGACACCTAATAGATCCGCGAACCGGGCGATCACCTTCTGGTGGTACATCCCCAGCAGGTCTTCGAACAGCGCCAATTGAGCCTGCGACGGACCGGAATCGGATTCCCATACCGCCATCAGCGCACGCCAGATCAGTACATGCAGGTCGGCGGCGCCTGCGAAAAACGCTTCGACCGCTTCGGGCACCTCGAGCACCATTTCCCCGATGGAGTTCAGGACCGCGCGCTGCATACTCGAGTCGAGGGCGGTGAGCAGTTTCCTGACCAGGCCGATCTCGATGGCGAGCAGCTGATGATGGTCCGGGACGTCCAGGCGGGCAAGGGTTTCCAGCCGGTCGATATCGGCTTTGAGCGCGGCCGGATCGACTTTCGGTGCGGCTGAGGCGGTAGGGGAGGCGGCGTGTAGTACGGCGGTATATCCGAGCAGGGCCTCCAGCACGATGCCGCGTTCCATCTCGACGATATCGCGGAACATGTCGACGGCCACGGCGGGCATCGAGGTGGAAAACCGGAACAGGTGCCGGTACACGTCGATTCCGCCTGCTTCGCGGACGTCGCGAATCGTGAACCCCTTACCGCGGCGGGCCTCGACGAAACCGTAGGATTCCAGCCTGCCCAGGGTGAGCTGGGCAGTGGCCCGGTTCATCCGGAATTCGTCGGCGACTTGGCGCACCGAGGGCATCAGCTCCCCCGGCTGGTATTCCCCGGCGGCGACCCGGCGTGCCAGCTCGTCGGCGACGTCGGCGACCACCGTGCGGGAGCCCATCGATGTACCTCTCGAATCGACCGATTTATGTCCCAGACAGTCTAAGCACAGTTGTGCCGCACTGCTCACGAGAATGTGCGATCAGTGCTCTGCAACCACGCGAGCCACGTCGATTGCAGAAGTTCCGCGAAGGCGGTGTAGCCCCCTACGCCTGGATGCGCACCGTCTCCGTTGCGCACCTCGCGCATCCATGTCGGATCGGCGGCGAGAGTCTGATGGGTCCGTACGTACACGGTGTCGGTCGCGGCGCAGATCGCGGCGAAGCTCTCATCCAGTTCCACCGTTCTGGCGTTGTGCGCGGGATCGGCGGTCGGCGGTGGCGCGACAACGAGAGCCGGCCAACCGAGTTCCGCTGCGGTGGCTAGCATTTCGGTGAGGTTTACCGCCGAGGTGCCCGGTTCGATACGCGGGCGCCCGTTTTCGATCGTGGTGTCGTTGACGCCGAAGGAGAACACGACCCTGGCGTCGGAGCCTTCGGGCAGCCGGATCACCCACACCTGCAACCAGCGAGTCGCCGACGAAACAAATACGCAGGTCGTTCACCTGCTGATCCTCCCAGGACGAGGCGGCGGCCGCATCCGCTGTCCGAAAAGCGACCGCGATACCAGCACCGAATACCGGGTGGTCTCAGGCGGTACCCCCTGGGCTCAACCGATGCTCGGTAGGCGCGGCACGTGCTAGGCAATAGGATCACCAGGGATCGTAGGGAGGGAGTGGTCGGGTGTCCGGGGAGCGTCGAACACCGGCGGCGCCGCAATGGTTCGCGGATCTGCTGGCCCATCGGTATTGGGTGCGGCGGGCATTGCCGTTTCCGCATATCTACGCCCGGGACGTGTTCACGCCCGATTTCTATCGGCGGCTGACCGGCGAAGTCGAACGGGTCCGCCGCGACAGCCCGCAGCTGTTCTCACCCCGTGACGCCGAGGAGCAGCCGGGCGCGGCTGCGGTGGGGCTGTCGCAGTTGCGCGACGGGCCGCTGGCGGTTTTCCTGTCCCGGGAATGGCGCGACATGATCGCGAACGTTGCCGGTGTCGGGGTGGCCGATGTGACGGCCGCGCTGCTGACGGACCCGCCGGGCAGCCCGGGGACGGCACCGGGCAACGGGTACGGGCCGGTGTGGTTCCCCGGCGATGAGCCGGCGCCGGATGAAATACGGATCGATGACAACCCGTTGCGGTCCGCTGCCCCCGGCGGACGCGAAGGCATGCGTGTGCTGACGGCGACCTTCTATCTGGGCGATACCGCATGGCAGCCGGGTGACGGCGGTGAAACCATGCTGTACGAATCGGCTGACGCGGCTACCGGGCGGTCGGTCCCGCCGCTGGGCAATTCGCTGGTGCTGTTCGAATGCACGCCGCGGTCCTGGTATGCGTTCGTCGGAACCGGCGCCGCGGAATGCCACCGCGTTGAGCTGTCGCTGTACCGGCCCGCCGGAAACACGCAGGAAAGGAGCCTGCCGTGACCGCCGCCGACGCACGCCGGGTATGCCTGCTCACCGGTGCGGGCGGCACCCTTGGGGATGCATTCTGCCGTGCCCTCTACACCCGTTACGACATCGTCGCCGTCTGCCGCGCTCGCGTCCCAGCGGTGCCGTCCCAGCACGAATGGTTCGTCGACCCGCTCGATCCGGCGGCACAGATACCGGAAAACGACTCCCGCGTGTTCATCGTCCAGGCCGACCTGACCGAAAACGGGGCAGCCGAGCGGGTGGTGGATATCGCGCTTGCCCGTTTCGGGCAGGTCGACCTGCTGGTCAACGCGGCCGGGCATCCGAGCGTGCAGCCGTTCGGGGTGGTGGACGGCGAGGCGGCGTTGTCGGCGTTCGAACCGAGTTTCGCGGTGCACGTCGGGGCGCCGCTGCGGCTGGCGACCCGCTTGGCGCAGCGGGGCTGGGTGCACGACGGGCCGGTGAACCGGTCCCGTAACCGCAATATCGTCAATGTCTCCAGTGCGGCCGGATCGTCGGTGCGGCCGGGTGGGGAGGCGGTGTATTCGGCGTCTAAGGCGGCGTTGAACCAGTTGACCAGGCATATGGCGGACGAGTTCACCGAGTTCGGGGTGCGTGTCAACGCCATCGCCCCCGATGCGTTCCCGGCAGTGGTACCGACCGAGCAGGTGGTGCGCGCGATCGTCGAACTCGACGAGGGGCCGATGTCCGGCGAGATCTTCACCGTCGGTCCCCTCCGGGAAACGCCCGCCCCGGTCCGCCACGCCCGAGCGGCCGGCGCGGCAAGCTGACCGTTTCCTGGCAGTTTCCGGTAGACAAGGTGCTGGTGGCGTCTTCGTGCCTCGCGCCAGGTCGGGGCGAGGAGGGCGGGCGTGTTGGTGTGTATCGTCCGCCTCGGCCTCCTGCATACTCACCACCGGTGGGCGAGGGCGGTCGGCGTAGCGTCAACTCGATCCGAAAGTACCGATAAGACATGCGAGTCGATGGGCGGGAAATCCCGGTAACGGGCAGCCTGCTGCAACCGCTCACCAAGCGGACCAGTGACATCGTGCGTGTCGTTTTCGCGGTGCTCGGCGTCGGCGTCGTGGTGGCGGGCTCGCTGATCACCCGGCCGGAATGGCTGGCGTTGGAACGTTCGGTGTCCAATATTGTCGGGTTCCTCAACCCGGACCAGTCCAACCTGGTCTATCTGCTCTACGGCATCGCGATCCTGATCCTGCCGTTCGCCATCCTGATCGAGCTGATCATCGGCAGGCAGTGGAAACTGCTCGCCGGATACGCCGCCGCCGGTCTGGTGGCCGGTCTGCTGTTGTCGATCACCCCATCTGGGCTGTCGGCGCCGCAATGGCATCTGCAGGTACCGGACAGCCTGGACAACACGTTCCTGCAGCAGTTCCTCGACGATCCCCGCTGGATCGCGATGCTGGCCGCGGTACTCACCGTGTCCAGTCCATGGCTGCCCGTGCGGCCCCGGCGCTGGCTGTGGTTCCTGCTGCTGGCGTTCGCGCCGATCCATCTGGTGGTCAGTACCGTCGTCCCGGCGCGCGCCATGTTCGGGCTCGCGGTCGGCTGGCTGGTCGGGGCGGTGATCGTGCTCGTGGTCGGAACGCCCGCGCTCGAGGTGCCGCTGGACGCCGCGGTGCGGGTGCTGGCCGAACGCGGGTATCTCGTCACCCGGTTGACTGTGAGGCGCCCGGCCGGGTCGGGGCCGCTGATGCTGTCCGCGTCGGTCGAAGGGCAGGAACGCGACCTGCTCGTGGAGCTCTACGGCAAGAACCAGCGCAGCCGCGGCGTGCTACAGCAGTTGTGGCGCTGGCTGACCTTCCGGTCCAGTGAGACAGCGCCGCTGCACGGTTCCATGCATCGCGCCGTGGAGCATCGCGCGCTGATGGCCATCGCCCTCGGTGAAATAGGGATGGCGGCGCATCGTCCGATCGCGGTGTCGTCATTGGCGCGCGGCTGGATGCTGTACGGACATACGGCGCCACGGGGCGTGCTCATCAACAGCAGCCACCGGTATGCGCTCCCCGCGGTGTGGCAGTCGCTGCAGGCCCTGCACAGCAGGCAGATCGCGCACGGCGATCTACGTCCGTCCGAGATCCGCATCGACGACGGCACCGCGCTGTTCAGCGGTTTCAGCTACGCCGAACTCGGCGCGACGGACGCGCAGCGGCAGTCCGATATCGCCCAGCTGCTGGTGTCCACGACCGCGATCTTCGGCAGACAAGAGGCGGTATCCGCCGCCATCGACGCGCTCGGGGTGGACGCAGTGCTCACCGCTTCGCGCCGGTTGACGAAATCGGCGATGCCGTCGGGTATCCGCAAATCGCTGCCGGACTGGAAGACCGTGGTTGCCGCGGCCCGCGAGGAGGTGCGCAAGCAGACCGGGCAGGATCGGATCGAGGCCGAACGGATCACCCGCTTCAACCGCAACAGCATCATCCAGCTGTTCCTGCTGATCGGCCTTGTCTACGTTGCGTATCCGTTCATCAGCGCCGTTCCCACCTTCTTCAGCCAGCTGCGTACCGCCAACTGGTGGTGGGCGCTGGCCGGGCTGGCGTTGTCGACACTGACCTACACCGGAACCGCGGCGGCGCTGTGGGCCTGCGCCTCCGGGCTGGTGCGTTTCTGGCCGCTGGTGCTGATGCAGATCGCCAACACCTTCGCCGCCACCACCACGCCCGCACGGGTGGGTGGCCTGGCGTTGAGTGTGCGGTTCCTGCAGAAAGGCGGGGTCGGCACGGTGCGGGCCACCGCCGCGGTGGCTTTGCAGCAGGCGGCGCAGGTGATCACACATATCAGCCTGCTGGTGTTGTTCAGTATCGCGGCGGGCACCTCGGCGGATCTATCGCATTTCGTGCCCGATCCCACGATTCTGTACCTACTCGCCGGTGTCGGCGTCGGTATCTTCGGCGCGTTCATCTTCGTGCCCAAATTGCGCCGCTGGCTCAACCATTCGGTGCGACCTCAGGTAGCCGAGGTGCTCGGAGAGCTGGCCGGGCTCGCGCGTGACCCGAAACGGTTCTCGATCATCATCCTCGGCTGCGCCGCACTCACCCTCGGACAGGCGTTGGCGCTGTGGGCCAGTGTGGAAGCCTTCGGCGGCGGCACCACGTTCATCACCGTCACCATCGTCACCATGATCGGTGGGACGCTGGCCTCGGCGGCGCCGACACCGGGCGGTGTGGGCGCCGTGGAGGCAGCGTTGATCGGCGGTTTGGCCGCGTTCGGGCTCCCAGCTGCTGTCGCGGTGCCGTCGGTACTGCTCTACCGGGTGCTCACCTGCTGGATCCCGGTGTTCTGCGGGTGGCAGGTGATGCGCTGGATGACCGACAAGAACATGATTTAAGCCCTATCTCCGTTTACCCGGAGCCGGTCAGTTGGCTGATCTCGAGTGCGTCGGCGGCGGTGCGAGGTCCGCTGGTCGCCAGAGTGAGGTTGGCGAGTGAAGCGGCATGCACCTCAGGGCTCGCGGCGGCTACGCAGTCGGCAACGGTGTGCACGGTGAAACCGAGGTCGGTGGCATGCCTAGCGGTCTGCTCAACAGTGAGGTTGGTGGCCACACCGGTCAGGAACAGGGTGTCGATATCGTTTTCGGCGAGCCAGCGCAGCAGTCCGCTACCCGCGAGCCCGGACAGTTTCTGATTATCGAAAACAGCGCTCGGCTGGTCTGCCATCTCCTCGATGAGCTGCGATCCGGGGGCCTCGGGACGGAACTCCTGCTGGGCGGCCGCGACCGACAGCATGAAGCCGGTATTGGTGACCAGCTTGCCCTCGTCCTCGGGGACGGTGAAGCGGGTGAAGATCACCGGCAGACCGATTGCGGCGGCGTCGGCATGGAATTGCGCGGCACGCTGCACCACCCCGGTCGCGGCCACGGGCTCGGCCAGCATGGGCCCGAAGAAACCTTCGGGCCGGATGACGTTCACTTGCCAGTGCAGGGCGAGGACAGCGGCATGTTGGTCGGACATGGGTTAGATCCTGAACCATTCACGCCGCCGGTGCACGCGGCGGGTGCCGAAAACCCTTGTCTGCCCGGCAATGATTCACGTGAAACTAGGAAAAATCGCTGCGCAGCTGTACTTTCATGACTTTGCCGCTGGCGTTGCGCGGCAGTTCGGGCACCACCACCAGATCCTTGGGATGTTTGTAGCGGGCCAGGTTCTCGTTGAGGAACGATTCGAGTTCGGCCAGGGTCAGCTCACCCTCGATGTCGGTCAGGGCGACCACCGCGACGGGCACCTCACCCCACTTTTCGTGCGTCCGCCCGATCACGGCGGCCTCGCGGATCTTCGGATGCGCGAACAGCACGTTCTCCACCTCGGCGCAGTAGATGTTCTCGCCGCCGGAGATGATCATGTCCTTCTTACGATCCACCACATAGATGAAGCCCTCCTCGTCCGCGCGGACCAGGTCACCGGAGTGAAACCAGCCACCCGCGAACGCCTCGGCGGTCGCTTCGGGTTTGTTCCAGTAGCCCTGCATCAGGGTCGGGCCGCGGTAGACGATCTCGCCGACCGCACCGGGCGCGACATCGTTCATCTCGTCGTCGACGATACGAGCCTGGATGGTCGGGATCGGCTTGCCCACCGAACCGAGCTTGCGGATGGCGTCTTTGCCCTCCAGCACGCAGGTGATCGGCGACATCTCCGTCTGGCCGAACACCGCGACGTTGAACGCGTCGGGGAAGCAGTCGGCCATCGCCTTCAGCACGGTATCGGAGGCAGGAGCCGCGCCCCAGCTCAACGCCTTCAACGCCAGCTTGCGCTGTTTCACCGTCGGCTCGGCGCAGATGAGCTGCCACTGGGCGGGCACGCAGAAGGCCGTCGTGGCCTGCTCGGCCTCGACCGCATCCAGGAATTCGGTGGCGTCGAATGCGCCCAGCGGATGCAGTACCGTCTTCGATCCCAGCATGAATGCGGGCGCCAAGGAACCGAGGCCTGCGATATGGAACAGCGGCGAGGTGCAGAAACCGACCGAATCGGCTTCGATCGCCAGCGCCCGGATACAGGTCAGCGCCTGGGCGTTCATATTCGCGTAGGACAGCACAGCCCCCTTCGGGCTGCCGGTGGTGCCCGAGGTGTACATGATCAGCGACGGAGTGTCTTCGGGGATGTCGAGTGGGGTGTGCGGTTCCCCCTCCTCGGCGATCGCGTCGTCGTAGCCGAGGCAGTCGTCGCTGCTCGCACCGCCGATCACCACACAGGTCTGGAGAGTGGGCACCTGCGCCTTGACCGCGGTTGCCAGCGGCTGCAGCACGGTGTCGGTGATCACGGCTTTGGCTCCGCTGTCGCCGGCGATATAGGCGACCTCAGGCGGGGTGAGGCGGAAGTTGACCGGGACCGCGATCGCACCGAGGGCGTTGATACCGAAAACGGCCTCGAGGTATTCGGGGTGGTTGAGCGCGAGGAGCAGCACCCGGTCGCCGAAGCCGATACCGCGGCGGGCGAGTGCGTCGGCGAATGTTTGTGAGCGTTCGTGCAGCTGTTTCCAGGTGGTGTCGACGCCGCGGAACCGCACCGCGACCGCGTCCGGTCGCATCAGCGCGTGGGTGGCGATCTGGTTGTTCCAGTGATTACGACGCGACCTGAACGGCTCGTCGAGCGCCTGCGCACCAGTGGTCATCCCAGGAACTCCTCTCGGATCCCGCATATCACCGACGGTGGATCCGACGGCTCTGCGGGTGAACGTGGCGGAAGAATAGCAATTAACATACCTGGATACAAGGAATCTGGGGACGAATTGCCGTTAATCTGCCCGGTCGGGCCCCACCGGCGACTTTCACCTTCTAGCTGGCGGTTTACGGACTAGCTGCAGACAAACCGGCCGACAGCCCAGTCGGCCGTTAACCTATCTATGCGAATCCCGGCTCACTTCTGAGTTGTTGGAACTCGGGCTCACGTGCCACTATGCAGCGATATGCGGGGGCGCCCGCGCGAAGTAGAGGAGAGACCAATGCTGCGAACCAGGTTCACCGAGACCTTTGGCGTCGAACATCCGATCGTGCAGGGCGGCATGATGTGGGTTGGCCGGGCCGAACTCGTCGCCGCCGTCGCCAATGCAGGCGGGCTCGGTTTCCTCACCGCACTGACCCAGCCCACCCCCGACGACCTGCGCATCGAGATCGCCCGCACCAGGGAGCTGACCGATAAACCGTTCGGCGTTAACCTCACCATCCTGCCGTCGATCAACCCCCCGCCGTACCAGGAATACGTCCAAGCCATCATCGACAGCGGGGTAAAGATCGTCGAAACCGCGGGCAGCAACCCTGAACCGTTCCTGCCCCACTACCGCGAAGCCGGCATCAAAGTGCTGCACAAATGCACCAGCGTCCGGCACGCGCTCAAGGCCGAACGGATCGGCGTGGACGGGGTGAGCATCGACGGTTTCGAATGTGCCGGTCACCCCGGTGAAGACGATGTACCCGGCCTGGTGCTGATCCCGGCCGCCGCCCGCGAACTGAGCATCCCGATGATCGCCTCCGGCGGTATCGCCGACGCCCGCGGCCTGGTCGCGGCGCTCGCCCTCGGCGCAGACGGGGTCAACATGGGAACCCGGTTCCTGTGCACCCAGGAGTCGTCGATCGACCAGCAGGTCAAAGAGCAGATCGTCGCCAATACCGAACGCGACACCCAGCTCATCTTCCGCACCATGCGCAATACCGCCCGCGTCGCCGACAACGAGATCAGCCGCAAAGTGGTCGAGATCGAAAAAGCGGGCGGCACCTTCGAAGACGTCCGCGAACTCGTCTCCGGCGCCCGCGGCCGCCGCGTCTTCGAAGAAGGCGACCTGGACGCGGGCATCTGGTCGGTCGGCCTCTGCCAGGGCCTGATCCACGACATCCCCAGCTGCGCCGATCTCATCGCCCGTATGGTCGCCGAAGCCGAGGAACTCATCACCGCCCGCCTGGCCGAACACGTCGTTTCGGTCTGAAACCGCAGGCGTCACCACCACACCTCGGTTGCGGCCAAGTAGTGCGACCCAGCGAACGTAGCGCAAGCCGCCGCGTTCAGGCGGAGGTCAGCGCATCCGGTACAGCCCCCGGTCCGTCGCCGACGGGCCGGTAGAGACGTGAACGCCCGCGGAGCTGTACCAAGCGTGCCATTCCAGCTGTCTGCGGTGAACGTCGAAACCCAACTCCGAAGGCTGGGATCCTCCCTCCAGACAGAGGATGAGGCCAACAGAGAAAGTTCAAGTTCAGCGGGCTGCCAAGGCTGATACCGCGTCGTAGTCGTGGGCCGCGACTATGTCGATACCCTCGGGCAGGGCGTGCAGCCGATGGATGGTGGCGAACGCGGCGTCACGGTCGGCGTCGAAGATCTGACCGGGCATGGGCGCTTTCTCCCGGATGAGCTCCACCTGCAGTTTGTTCCAGATCGCGTCGCCGGCCAGCAGGACCCGGGAGCCGTCGTCGACGGCGAGCAGGACACCGATACTGCCCGGGGTGTGACCGGTCAGGTCGACCAGGACCACGGAGCCGTCGCCGAACAGGTCTTTGCTCCTGGAAAAGGTGAGCACCGGCGGCCCATCCAGTTCCAGCGGGTCGAATACCCGCCCACGCAACGGGCCGCGCACCACGCCCGCGGGCGCGTACGGGCCGTCCATCGCCCAGGACGTTTCGGCAGCAGGCACCCTGATCGGCACGGAATCGGGCAATTCGAGCAGGCCCGCGGTATGGTCCCAGTGCAGATGGGTGGGGAGGACGAAATCGATCGCCGCTGGGTCGATATCGCGGGCGGCGAGCGCGTCGGACAGGCCGAGCACCGGTTTATCCGGCGACACCAGCATCCGTAGCGGAAGCGGCACACCGGGCAGCACCCGCCGGTGCACATTCGCGCACAGCGCCGGATCGACCAGAAACCTGGCCTGCGGATGTTCGACCAGGTACGCGGCCATCGACATGGGCAATTCCCGCAGGCTGCGCACCCCCTCGGCGACGATCGTCGCGGGCGCCGCAAGATGAGCCTGCATCAGCACGGTCAGCTTTACGGACTGCCTGACCTGGGGCGGCGGCACGGGATCGAGGCTCGCCAGCAACGCGGTATCTGGACGACGCGGGCGCAACAGTCGAGCCGGAGTCGCGGCCAACGCTGCGCAGCAGCTCAGCACGGTCGGCAGAGTCGGAGTACGCCCCTCGTTGGTTTCGGCCACCAGGTGACGGTATGTCATCGTCCCAGGCGACGGAAGTACCAGGCTCTCAATGGGATCGAGCCTTGCCCGGCCTCGTTTCTGGTGCATAATCGCCTTGGTGCCCGCAGTTTGCCGGCACCGATCCACGGCAGGCAGCCGCCGCCGACATATTCGGGAGGGAGGAATGATGCGGCCGGGCCTGCACCGGACAACGTTGACCAGCGCGGCCGTCACCGCGGTCGCGGAACTGCTCGGCGTCGACGCGGCGACTGTGTCCACCACCACCCCGTTCACCGATCTCGGTCTCAGCTCCACCCAGTTGGTCCGGCTGACCACGCACCTCGAGGACGCGCTTGGCGTCGAGGTGCCGCTCACCGCGATCTACGATCACCCCGATATCGAACAACTGGTCGACTCACTGATGCGATGACGGCCACCCCCGCCCCGCATCCGCCGATCGCGATCGTCGGCATGGCCTGTCGGCTGCCAGCCGCGGCCTCCATCACCGAATTCTGGCGGCTGCTGCTGTCCGGGCAGGACGCGCTCGGGCAACCGCCGCCCGGTCGTGTCGGTACCCAGCCGGGCGGGTATCTCGCCGATATCGACTGGTTCGACAACGACTGGTTCGGGATCTCCGCGCGGGAAGCCGCGGTCATGGACCCGCAGCAGCGGCTCGCGCTGGAAGTCGCGGTCGAGGCAATCGACGACGCGGGAATCGGATACCGCGCGCAGGGTTGCGGCGCGGCGGTAGTGTTCGGCGCCTGCGGTTACGACCACGGCAGCGTAGTACTTGGCAAGGGCGGTCACGACGCGCAGTACGCGGTCACCGGTTCAGCGCTCAGCATTATCGCCAACCGCCTGTCCTATGTGCTCGACCTCCACGGACCGAGCCTGGTGGTGGACAGCGCGTGCTCGTCGTCGCTGGCGGCGATCGACCTGGCGGTGCGGCTGCTCACCGACGGTACCATCCCGTTCGCCGTGGTCGGCGGTGTCAATCTCGCCCTGCTCCCCCACACCACCGACTACCTGGCCGAGGGCGGTTTCCTCGCCCCGGACGGGCGCGGCAAACCCTTCGACGCGAACGCCGACGGTTATGTGCGTGGCGACGGCTGCGCCGTGGTTGTCTTGCAGCGCAGCGCCGACGCCATGCGGTCGGGCAACCGGATCTATGCCGAAATCCTCGGCACCGCAGTCGGTTCAGATGGACGGTCCAACGGGCTGTATGCGCCGAACGGGCGAGCCCAGCAGGATGTGGTGCGCACCGCGTGGGCGCGTTCCGGGCTCGATCCGGCTACCGCCGGGTACCTCGAATGCCACGGCACCGGAACAGCATTGGGCGATGCAGTGGAAGTGGGTGCGCTCGCCGCGGTGCTCGGCGACGAGCGTTCGCCCACCTGGATCGGTTCGGTGAAATCCACCGTCGGCCATCTCGAGGCAGCGGCCGGGGTGACCGGGCTGATCAAAACCGCGCTGTCGATCCATCACGGCACCATCGTCCCCACGGTCGGCTTCCGCACCGAGAACCCGCTGCTGCGGCTGACCGAACGTGGGCTGCGGGTGCCGACCCGCCTGGTGGACTGGCGGGCGACACCGGCCGTAGAACGGCTCGCCGGGGTCAGCTCGTTCGGCTTCGGCGGCACCAACGCCCATGTGGTTGTTCGCGGGACGCCGCACCCGCACCCACGCCCGCGCGAGGACAACACTCCCGTGCTGATCCCGGTCACCGGTCAAGATCTCGGCGACCTGCGTGACCACGCCCGGCAGGCCGCCGAGCTGCTCGGAAACCTCCCGAACGAGCCGCAAACCGACAACGAACCAGCACGCGAGCCCACACTGACCGCCTTCGCGGCGGGAGCGGCCCGACTGCTCCCCGAACTCGCCCGCGCGGCCGTCGTCGCCGCCGATCGCATCGAGGGCGAACACCGGTTGCGGGCGCTGGCGGCAGGCACCCCCGTCGCCGGGGTCATCGCCCCGCGTGACCGGCGCCGCCACGGCGGGATCGTGTTCCTGTTCTCCGGACAGGGCGGGCAGCACGCCAGGATGGGCCGGGCACTGGCCGCCCGCTACCCCGCGTTCGCCGACGCGATCACCGTTGCCGCCGACGCCGTCGCGGCGGCGGGCGGACCGCGGGTGTGGACGCCGAAGCGTGGTTTCGTATTGCAGGCGCCCGAGCGGTCGGTCACCGAGCTGGTCCAGCCCGCGATATTCGTGTTCCAAGTGGCTGCGGCACGCCTGTTGGAGTCGTGGGGGGTGCGGCCCGACGCGGTCACCGGGCACAGCCTCGGTGAAGTTGCCGCGGCGGCGGTGAGCGGGGCACTGCCGGTCGAGGAAGCGGCCAGGGTGGTGGTGGCGCGCAGCCGGGCGCTCGGCAGGCTGGACGGGCAGGGCGCGATGGCGGTGCTAGAGGCCGAGCCGCACGAGGTGCGGCGGTTGGTGGAACCGATGTGTGACAGCGTCGGGATAGCGGCAGTGAATGGGCCGCGTTCGGTGGTGGTTTCGGGTCTGCCCCGCTATATCGACACGCTGGTGCGCCGCGCGAAACGCCGAGATATCTACGCTCGGCGTATCGCCGTCGATTTCGCGGCGCACAGTCCGCAGGTCGACGCGGTGCTGCCGGAATTCCGTGCCTGCCTCACTGGGCTGGCCGCCGAGAAGCCGCACACCAGGATCTATTCGACAGCGCGCCGCGGCGAAACGATAACCACCGCTGGTATGGACGCCGACTACTGGTGCCAGAACGTCGCCGCGACGGTGGAACTCGCGGCCGCACTGGATCGGGCCGCCGCCGACGGTATGGCGACAGTACTGGAAATCGGTCCCCATCCGGTGCTGCTCGGCGCAGTGGGTGACCACCCCGATTACACCGGTGCGGTGTACCCGCTCACCACCCGCTCCGACGAGGGCGGCGATTTCCTCGCCTGCCTCGCAGGTTTGTACACCGAGGGCCGGACATTGAACTGGCCTGCTGCCGGGCCGTTCGACTGGGCGCCGCGCCGCCGTTGGCGCCGCCGCCACTTCCCGCTGGTCACCACCGAGCCACCGTTCCACGCCGACGACCTCAGCGACCATATCGTGCATGGGGAGGCTGTCGTACCCGCCGCGTTCTGGCTGCGCAAACTGCTGCATATGGCGCGCGGCAGCGGAAGGTCTGCGCTCGCCGACTTCGTAGCGCACGAACGGCTGACGCCTTCAGCGCTGGCCGAGGTCCGATATCAACGGGAATCGGTATCGGGAAGACTGCGGGCGGAGGTCACGGGTCGCGGGGCGCTGGCTTCGGCTCGGCTCGCCGGTGACCCCACACCCGCTGACATCATCGCATGGATGCGGATGGTCGACGCGAATCGGGCTGCGCTGCGCGGGATGCGAGTCACCACCCCGGACGATCTGTACGAGCGGCTGCGGGCCAGACATCTGGAATACGGACCGGTTTTCCGCCCGCTGCGCCATATCGCATCCGGCCGCGATCGCGCGTTCGCCACCTTCGACGGCCTCGACCTGCACCGCACCGCCACCGTGGACGGCTGCCTGCAGCTGTTCGCCGCGGTCGCCCCCGACGAACTGCCCGCCGATACGGTTCCGCTGCCGATCGCGGTGGCCTCCGCGTGGTTGTCGACCGAACCGGGCCGACGCGTGCAGGAGGCGCACGCCTTCGTCCGTGGCCGCAGCGCCAACGGTTTGTCCGGCGATATCTTCGCCACCGACCAGAACGGCGCCCCCGTGCTCGCGCTCACAGGTGTGCAGATCAGGTTCGCCGCCCTGTCAGGTGGAGACAGTTCCCTTCCGTCGAAAGCCCTTGCCCACACTGAGCTTCCAGTCGTCCCGGTGCGCGGTTCCGAAGTCGGCGAGGTTCCGCCCCGCACACTGCTGCGTGAAATCTGGGAACCGCTATCCCCAGACCACGGTATTTCCCCCGGCCCCGAATCCGGCGCAGTGCCCCTCCTTTCACCAGCTGACGACTATCGCCCAGACCGCATTGTCCAAGCGACCTTGCCGGTC
The DNA here is from genome assembly GCF_002081715.1 of Nocardia donostiensis. Lineage (GTDB taxonomy): Bacteria > Actinomycetota > Actinomycetes > Mycobacteriales > Mycobacteriaceae > Nocardia > Nocardia donostiensis. The sequence goes on from NZ_MUKP01000018.1 coordinate 43,900, forward strand.
TCCCCTCAGACGGCCGGCCGAGCCCACCCACCCTCTGTTCCCGGAGTGGACGTTGCGAACCTCCGAACGACAGCCGACGGAAACCACCCACATCCTGTTCCCGAAGCAAACGCGACAAACCCCCGGACCACCGCCGTCCGAAACCACCCGCACCCCCTACCCGAAACGAACGCGACAAATCCGCGAGCGACCACCCACCCGAGCCATTCCCACCCTGCTCCCGAAGCGAGCACGGCGCACCCCCGAACAACTGCCGACCCGAACAACCCACACCCTGGCTCCGAAGCGGGCAGGTCAGCGCTGCAGGTGGGGAGCGGCGGAACGGGCTTCGGCACCGGCAACAGGTCAGGACCGGAGATTCGGCGGGCGGTGGTGGTCGGCGCATCCGCACAGGCTGTCCGCCTCACTCGCGAACTCGACCGGTGTGTGCCGACCGAGCGTGTCGCCCGCGAACCAGATCAGGCGGGCCCGATCGTGTCGGCGGTATTGGCGAGCCGCACTGCGGCCGCCCGCACGGCAGTGGTCGTGGTGTGGCCGCATGAGAACCCAGCGCCCACCGACGACGAACCAGCGGTGGTGACGGTGGGGCGGGTTCTCGATCTGCTGCAGCGCATCAACGCAAGCGCCGCAACCGCCTCCCTCACCGTGGTGCTGCCGACCGGGGCTGCGATCACGCACCCGACGACGATGCGCGCCCCTCTCGACTCCCCCTCGGCCCGTGCTGGGTATCGGAACGACGGAATCGGCGACGCATACCGTGCGGAGCCCACCTGGCTTTCCGAAACACCGGCTCGCGGTGCAGACGATAGTGGGTTCTTTGGACATCGCGCAGGCTCGCCGAATGAGCACCATGACCAACCATGGATCCCGGCGCACACTGAGCGGGCGCGAACGCTCCCCGTGGCAAACGCTCCACACGGAGAAACGCCGACTCCAGGGCGCGATCTCCAGGAACGAACGGACACAGGCAAACAACCCCCGCAAACTCTGAGCGCGCCAGGCGACAACCTAGAGCAAACGGACACCACTACAGGTAATCAGGCCCGGCAAAAATGGAGTTCGACGGACACTCGTGGCCGCACGGGCGCCACCGTGAGCGACCCAGGGGAGCAACATGGGGGCGCGGCAAGCGATGAGCGCGGAGCCGCAGGCGTGGACCGGGGACCGACCCGGCAAGGTGCCGATGCCGGTTTCGTCGGCGAAGGGCCGGTGTTCGCCGACGCCAGGGTGGGCGCGATCGCCGGGCTGGTCCGGTCGCTACAGCTGGAGTCCGGGCGCCCGGTCCGGCTGGTGTGGTCCGCCGGGGTCGAGGTGACGAACCAGGATCTGCTGTGTCGCCTGGTAACCGGCTCAGATACGGGGCAAGCGGCCCGGATACCTGAAGAGGTGCTACTCGCTGGTGGTGCGCCCGCTGTCCGGCGGTTCGTGCCTGCAGGGCCGCGAGGACGGCGGATCGAGATCGATCCCGCCGGAACCTATGTGGTGACCGGTGGGCTGGGCGCGCTGGGTTCGGTTGCGGTGCGCTGGCTGCTCGACGCAGGTGCGCGCGAGGTGGTGGTGCCGACCAGGTCGCCGCGTCCGGCGCCGCAGCTGCTGGACGGGTTGGAGGACCGGATCGTGGTGGTGCGCTGCGATGTCGCCGACCGCACCGATCTGGACAACGCACTGCGCGATATCCGGGAATCCGGCTGCACTATTCGCGGTGTGGTGCATGCGGCAGGCTCGGTACAGGATGCTGTGTTCGAGGCGGTGTCCGCCGCCCAGCTGGCCCGATTGTTCGCGCCGAAGCTGACCGCCGCGACCAATCTGATCGAACTCACCGCTACCGACCCGGTCGATTTCACCCTGTTGTTCTCCTCGGCGACCGGTGCATTCGGTGCACCCGGCCAAGCCGCCTACGCCGCGGCGAACGCGGCGATGGACGCTTTGGCCCGCACGTACGGCGATCGCGGCGTGACGAGCATCGGCTGGGGTGCCTGGGAAACCGGTTTGGCCGCAGCTTCCGGCGGGGCCGCGCATTTCGCCCGCGCCGGTATCGTCGCGCTCGGCAATCGGGGTGGTGCGCGGCTGCTGCGTGACACACTCGGTTACGGCGGCTATCTGCTGGCCATGGACTACGCCACGAATACCGACGCTTCACCGATCGCGGTTCGGTTGCGCGAACTGCTGGAAACGTACACCTATCCAGTGACCACCGCGAGACTGGAAGACAGCCCACCCGGCCCGTTCGTCCGCCCGGAGCCGATTATCGAGACAGTCCGTCACGCATTAGCGGCCACGCTGTCGATACCACCGCAAAGCGTCGATACCGCAGCCGATTTCAACGATCTCGGCCTCAGTTCCCTGCTCGCGATCGATATGCGCAGAACCTTGGAGCATCGGCTGAACATCCATATTTCCACCGTCGAGCTCTTCCGCCACCCCACGGTGGAAACACTGGCAGCAGCGCTGTCGGCGCGCCTCGGCCACCTGGCGGACGGCGCGGACCGGTGACACTGCGCTCCGCCCCCGCCGAAGACAACACCGACCCGGCGGCAGATATCGATGCTCACGCGCGCGGCGACCCGCTGGTGGCTCGGCTCAGACAGCAGGCACGTCTGCGTGGCGACGCCACCGCGTTCGTCGAGCTGCGCTATCAGGGGCAGCGCTGCCTACCTGAGTCGATGACCTACGCCGAATTGGACCGTGTGGCAGCCACCTTCGCCGCGCAACTGCAGACGGTGAGCCGTCCCGGTGACCGTGTCGCGATCCTGTGCGGACACGGCCTCGGCTACATTGTGGCGTTCCTGTCTTGCCTGTATGCGAGGCGGACCGCGGTGCCGCTGTTCCCGGCCGCCGACCGCAACCGCTCCCGCCTTGAAACCGTGCTCGACGACGCTCGGCCGAGCGTCGCATTCGTCTCCGCGGACGACAGCACAAGCCCCCGGCTGCTCGCCCCGGTTTTCGACCAATTCCTGCCGGTAGACAGGCATGCCCCTGATATCGGCCCGCTGGTGGCGCCGGACGAGACCGCAGGGACCGGCCCCGCGTATCTGCAGTACACCTCTGGTTCGACCCGGTCGCCTGCCGGTGTACGGGTGACGTGCCGGAATCTGGCGACCGCGCTACGGCAGCTGTGCACGGCGCTGCCCGCCGCCCGCGCCGCGCCGATCGTCACCTGGCTGCCGTTCTTCCACGATATGGGTTTGCTTCTCGGATTGGCGCTGCCGCTGTATACGGGCGTCCCCGGGGTGACGATGGCGCCCGTCGATTTCGTGAAACGCCCCATTCGCTGGTTACGCGCCTGCTCCGACTATCGGGCCGGGATGACCGGCAGCCCGAATTTCGGTGTCGCTTTGGCTGTCTCGGCGACCACCGCGGATGAGCGGACCGGCTTGGATCTGTCCGCGCTCGAGGTCGTGCTCAACGGTGCCGAACCGGTCCGTGCCGCCACCTTGGACGCGTTCACCAGCGTTTTCGCCGACTACGGTTTCCGGCATCGGGCGCATACGCCCGGTTACGGGCTGGCGGAGGCAACGCTGCCGGTGGCGATCTCCAAGCAGGCGGAAGAGCCCGTGATCACCCGTTTCGACCGTGACGCGCTGGCTGCCGGGTATGCGGTGCAGACGAAATCCGGCGCTGGTTTCGCCCTGGTCGCCTGCGGGATGCCGATGGTGGACGAGCAGGTGGCGGTGGTCGATCCGGGTGCATCGCTCGAACTGGAGCCGGGCATGGTCGGCGAGATCTGGGTGTGCGGGGCGAATGTGTGCGATGGCTACCACAGTCGACCCGATTGTTCGGCGATTTTCGCCACGCCGCTGCCGGGCCGGACCGGCAGCTGGTTGCGCACCGGCGACCTCGGGTTCTGGTTCCACGGCCGACTCTATGTGACGGACCGGCTCAAAGATGTGATCGTCATCGACGGCCGCAACCATTACCCGGCGGATATCGAGGCGACCGTGATCGGGTGTGCGCCCGAGGTCAGGCCGGATCGGGTAACGGTCTTCGGCTACGACGACGGCGCTACGGAGAATGTGGTCGTGGTGGCCGAGCTCGCGCAGGAGACGATCGGCGAGCCCCGTGAGATCGAACGACGCATAGCTGCCGCCGTCGCGTCAACGCACGATATCCGGCTCGCCGATATCGTCCTGACCGTTCGGGGACGGATACCGCGCACCAGCAGCGGCAAATTGCGCCGCGGCGAGTGCCGGGCACGTTATTTGCACGGGACCCTGTGATCGGAGCGGTCAGCGACCGTCGCGGCCGAGTAGACGGTCGGTTTCGCGGCGCTCCCGTTTTGTCGGTCGACCGGATCCGCGGTCCCGGCGGGGCATGGCAGCCAGCACCTCACGCGGCGGGGGCGGTGGGCTGCGGTCGATCAGGCATTGGGCAGCGATCGGGGCGCCGACCCGTTTGGTGATGATGCGTTCGACGATCACGATCCGTTCGATACCGCCCGACCGGATCCGTACCTCGTCGCCGGGGTGAACGGTGTGGGCAGGTTTGACGGTCGTCCCGTTGACGCGGACGTGTCCGCCCCGGCAGGCAGCCGCGGCCGCGGACCGGGTTTTGAACAGCCGAACCGCCCAGATCCACGAATCGACTCGGGCCTGGGTTGCGGCGTTGTGCTGGTGTGGTTCGCTCGCCACCTGTTACACGATACGGCGTGCGGTGACCACGTCGTCGGGGCTCAGCGAGGTGTAGGAAACCGGCTGGCCGGACTGGACGGCGTTCAGCAGCTGCCCGTCGCCCGCGTACATGCCGACATGACCGCCACCGTTGGTGATGACGATATCGCCGGGACGCAGGTCCTGGAACGCGACGGGCGCGCCGACATGCGACTGTTCGAAGCTGGTGCGCGGCAGTTCGATACCGGCCTGCTTGTAGGCCCACTGGACGAGCCCGGAGCAGTCGAAGTTGTTCGGGCCTGCGGCACCCCATGAGTACATGGCGCCGACCTTCGTTTTGGCGGCGTCGAGGGCGATATCTGCGGGAGTGTTGTCGAATACTCCGGGCATCATCGGGGCGAAGCCGGGAGCGGGGGCGCCGGGAGCGGCAGGCGGGGGAGTCAACGCCTGCTGCAGCTGCTGGTTCAGCTCCTCGACCGGCTGTTCGAATTCGTCCGGCACTTCGACGTCGAATTTGCCGACACCGGGAATGTCGATGGTGGCCGTAGCTGCCATGGCCGGAATCGCGGGCATGGCCCCGGTCGATGCGGCCACAGCGCCCATCATGAGCGCACCTTTGACGGAATTCGGCAAACGAGAATCCCGCTGCAAGCTGTGTTTACCCACCGAGCTGCGTCTCCGATCTTCGTGCTCTCCCGCCGACCGGGTGAGGCTACTACACCTCCGGTTCCCGGCTCGGCGGCCGAGATCCGAGGGGCCCCGACAGCCGATGAAGCGGCGACCAAGTGGCGCCGCTCCTTCTGACGAAGCGACTGACTCCACTAAGTCACGAGAAGATTACGATGCCGAGGCGATGTTGTCCAGCGCACAGACCTGGGACTTCTGCAGAACTGCACGTACAGATGCAAAGACAACCGCGAAATAGGCGGGCGCTCGGCTGTTGCCGGATAACGAAACGTGACCGCCCGCAGCCCGCTGCTGTTATCGCGCCGAGGCCTGCGGAGCCTTGAATTCGCTTGGGGTGCAGGGCGTTAAACTGGGTACCGCTGTCGAAGATCGTCGACAAGAACCATCGCCAGGGGGTAGCGGCGAGCCCGACCAGCACAGCAAACCGCAAATCAGTACCATGCTCCACGAGCGCACGCTCGCGAGCGGGCCGTCCCGTCCGGCGCGGGAGAACCAGTTGGGATGTGATCAACGATGGCTGCGACCAACAGAGCCAGCCGTGGCCGCGGTAAACGGCGCATGCGGCGGGCTGGAGTCGTGATCACCGGCTTAGGGGCTGTTGTGTCGGCGCTGGCTATGGCTGCGCCGAGCGCGATGGCAGTGCCTATCGGTCAGCCCATCGTGTCGATAGGGATGAGCGGTGGTCTCACCGCCAGTATCGGAACCAACTGCCGGTATCAGGTGCAGGTGCTGACGAACGACGACGCCGACCCGGTCGTCTTAAGCGATGGGGCGGGCGGCAGATTCGTCCCGAACAACGTCACCGCCGAACCCGTCGGCCCCAACTACAAGGTGTTCACCACATGGTGGCCCGCCAATACCGGTGATCTCGTCGTCACTGCCTCCCAGTCAGGGCAGGTCGTGAGCACGGAGCCGATCAAGGTGGGGCCTGGCATAGATCTCATGGGCGCCGGGTGCATCGTCCTGCGCTGAGTGAACGCTGATCACAACGGTGCTTCAGGACGCGCCGCCACGCTCCTGAAGCACCCGCTCCAGCTCATCGATCCGACGCCGCGCGTCCGCGAGTTCGACCTCGAGCTGCCCCAACGACATCACCAGCGGGCCGACCGCGAGATCGGCAACCAGCTGTGGGTCGTCGTAGCCGCGCTCGATGGCGATCAGGATGTTGTTACGAATACGGTTGGCGACCACGGCCCCGGCGGGCACGTTCCAGGACTCGACGACTTCGGCGGTCGTCGTGGGTTCGGGCTCGACGGACATGACCACTCCCATCTTCACTGGACATGACCCACTCAGCCTAGAGACCTCGTACAGTCCTTGTCCCACACGAAACTCCGGGGCTACCCACAGCCGACGGCCTCGAGCACCACCTTTCGGTTCCTGATATCGCCGATAAGGACTCGACATGCAACTGGCCGATGGAAACCGGAAGCGAGCGAAATAACTCGTGCTGGTGTAGTGCACTTCGCGGTTGGGAAGATAACATTCCATCGGTCCGACTGCGCACCGATCAGTAGCGTCGCGCTGTAACCGACTTCTACTCGAAAGCAACGTATCATCACCGAGCGTTCGCTTCACCCCAAAAAGCCAACTACAAGTTCATTTCCGAGAACTTATCCCCTAACGAGCAGTCACGAATTATACGACAAGCAACGCGCTCACCCTGCTGATGCAGCCTAATCGTTTTCTCCCTCTTCTTGCGCCCCAGTCCAGATCAGCGGATGCTCGAATCGTGCGGTCTATTCGACCGCATAGCAGCACCATTGAGGTCCAGGAGGACCAGCAATGTGGACAGCAAGCAGGCCAAACGCCCACCGAGGCCCATCGTGGGCCTAGTGGGCGTCAGGCAACAGCCTGTCCCGCAAATTGTCGGCGCGGCCTATGCCGGCCCTCCGGCAAGCGGTGCATCCACCACTGCTGAATGTCGGCAATGGATTCCACTCGGGATTCGCACATATCGCGCTACCGTGAGAACTTTCCAGCCGCATCCCCCATCCCAAATGGGAGTAGTTCACGTGTGGAAAGAAAGAAGAACCAGCAGCCGCGGCCGATTTATGTCACGGGTGCAAATCTCAATGGCAAGTACTGCGGCCATCGCAGCAACTCTTGTTTTCGCCGCACCTCAGGCCGGGGCAAATGCCACTCTTGTCAACCCGCCTGTCCAAGGCTTGAGCTTCGGGACAAGCTCCAACTTCGGCACAAACTGCGAATACGAAGTAAGCGCGGCCGTAGACGACCCTGCTACCAAGGTTGTTTTTACCGATTCCCTCGCGGCTAATTTCACCCCGCCTGATCCGATGCCGATGGGCAACGTTGTCACCACTCGTTGGCGGCCCACTGCTACTGGTTCTCATGTAATTACTGCCACGCAAGGCGGAGCAGCGATATCAGCCCCGATAACAGTCGGCAGTGGTCTCTCCATATTCGGGATTGCATGCGTAGTTTACTAATAGGAGGACAAGGACTCGACACGCCGCATCGTACTATCCGACTCAGGAGCGACTCACCATGCAGACCGAAAGCAGAAATGGTACGAAACGAGGACATATGCGGCGAGGCAGTGCCCTGGGAGATATCGGAGCCGTCGCCGCAGCCCTCGTTCTGGCTACACCACAAGCCGGGGCAGCAGCTTCAGCTATCAATGTGGAACAGGGCCTCAGTTTCGGGGCCAAAAACTACGGAACCGGCTGTACATACAAAGTGACAGCAACCGCGGATCCTGCAGTCCCGGACCCCGTCATATTCGGAGACGAAAAGGGCGGCACTTTTTCCGCAACCTCGGTACCACTCACCGGCAACACCGCCAGCACCAACTGGACACCTAGAAATACAGGAATGCAATATGTCGGAGCTTATCAAAATACTTTACCGGCACAGCTGCAGACCGTAGATGTCAACACTGGGTTCCCCATATTCGGCATGTGCGTCGTACTCCCGTGGTAAGGAGAACATCGATTCGGTCCACCCCTTACTCACCGTCGCCGCTGCACGGGCGGGCACCGGCAGTCCAAGTAGCGGTCGCCCGAGGTGATCTCGATGGTTGCCTGCCTCATGGTGGCTGACCAAGCAGCGGGCGTGAAGCGTTGAAGGGCCGAAAACAGCAACCCATAGCGGTATCTAGGACACGTCGTAGATACCCTGAGAAAACGCTAGCGGGAGGCGCTACGGTGTCCCGGTATGGACCCAGTGCGCAATCCGTATGCCCCCGGCGCCGGTCAGCGCCCGCCCGAATTGGCCGGGCGGGACAAACAACTCGGCGCCTTCGATATCGTGCTGGAGCGGATCGCGCGCGGCAGGCCGGAGCGCAGTGTCATGCTCACCGGGTTGCGGGGCGTGGGGAAAACGGTGCTACTCAATCAGCTTCGGTCGGCAGCGGTATCGCGTGGGTGGGGTACCGGGAAGATCGAGGCGCGGCCGGATCAGGGTTTGCGTAGGCCGCTGTCGTCGGCGTTGCATATGGCGGCGCGGGCGATCGCGAAGGCACATCGCAATCCGGAACGGGTCGACGATTTCCTCGGGATTCTGAAGGCATTCGCGCTGCGGGCGACCGCGGACAAAGGGATGCGCGAGCGCTGGCAGCCGGGTATCGATGTGCCCGCGGTAACCGGTCGCGCCGATTCCGGTGATATCGAAATCGACCTGGTGGAACTGTTGATGGAGGCCGCGGCCTTGGCTGGTGATATCGGGGTGGGTATCGCGATCTTCATCGATGAGATGCAGGACCTCGGCGCGGCGGATGTGTCGGCGATCTGCGGGGCCTGCCATGAGCTGAGCCAGGACACCGCGCCGCTGATCGTGGTCGGTGCGGGGCTGCCGCATCTGCCCGCAGTGCTCTCGGCGTCCAAAAGCTATTCGGAACGGCTGTTCAGCTATCACCGGATCGACCGGCTAGACCGCGAATCCGCCGATCAGGCGCTGATCGCCCCGGCCGAACGGGAGGAGGTGAAGTTCACCGGTGAGGCGCTGGATGCGCTGTACCGCAAAGCCGACGGCTACCCGTATTTCGTGCAGGCCTATGGCAAAGCCACCTGGGATCAGGCGCCGAGCAGCCCGATCACTGCTGAGGACGTCGAAGTGGCCGCACCCGCCGCGGAGGAGGAGCTGGCCGTCGGTTTCTTCGGCTCCCGCTACGAACGCGCCACCCCGGCCGAACGCGAATACATGCGGGCGATGGCCGACCTCTCCGATATGGACGAGCCGGTGGCGACCGCGGCGGTGGCCAAGGAACTGGGACGCAAACCCGCCTCGCTGTCACCCGCCCGCGACGGACTGATCAAAAAGGGACTCATCTACTCGGCCGAACGCGGCACCATCGGCTTCACGGTCCCGCACTTCGGGCGTTATCTGCGCACTGTGTGATCCGAGTACCATGAGGCTGCAGAACACGTTCGGCTGTGCCGGACAGTGACGAGGACGCTGACCCAGCAGGGCTCGCCCCGGAGCCGAGGTACGACGGCGGTACGCCGAGCACGCTGTACCAGCGCACCACCGCTCCCTCAATTACCGCGCCCCGCAGCACCGCTGGAACGGCAAAGCCCCTGGTCGGTGCAGGCGCTGCCGAGCGCGTCCCAGGTCTGCGGTCCCACGATGCCGTCCACCCGGATGTCGTAGTAGCGCTGGAAGTTCCGCACCGCCTGCTGTGTCCGTGAGCCGAACACACCGTCCACCTCGACGGTGCCGTTGCCGTAGTAGTCGCTCACGATCAACTGGACGACAGCGACACACACGCCGTCATCGCCTCGTCGCAGTGTCGGCTCCTCGATCAGACAGCCGACGATCACCGACTCGGAGTCGGCTGATTCCGCGTCGATATCGGCAGGTTCCGCACCGCGGGGTGCGGTAAGAACCAGCCCGCCGTTGCCCGGCGACGCCTGCGCCACCCCGGTCACCGCGCCGAAACCCACCACCGCGATCACCATCGCGCGCAGTACGCGCCCAGCCGCTCGTGTTGTCCCTATCCGGTTCATTCGGTCCCGCCTTCCGTTGGCCACCGGATTCGAACCCACTTCGAATCCGTCGCGCCGACGCTAGAAGCCGCCGCCAACGTCTCGGTAACGTTGCTCTCATGCCCGCCGGAGCTGGTTACGCGCCGCTCGGCACCATCTCGGCGCGGCCGACCCGTAGCACGGTCGAACCCAGCCGGATGGTGTCCCCCGGTGCGATCACGACGGGTTCACGGACCCGGCTGTTGTTGACGAACACCCCGTTGGACGACCCCAGGTCCGCGATCCGCGCCGAGGCGCCGTCGGTTTCGATCCGCGCATGGCTGCGGCTGATCTTCGGATCGGGCAGCTGGATGCCGTTCCCGACGCCGCGCCCGATCGTCACCCCGGGCGATGTGATCTCGTAATGGTGGCCTTCGGCGGTGACCAGCACTATCGCGCCGGATGTCTCCTGCACTGTGGGCCGGTCGGCGTCGATCGCGGGGAACCGAACCGGTCGCGGCCCGGCGGGCAGCGGTTCACGGGCGAGGACCCGCTGCTGCAGTTGCCGCAGTTCGGGGACCGGGTCAAGCCCGTGGCCGCACAACCGGGAAACGATGGCGCGGCATGCTTCCTCGGCCTCATCGGTACGGCCGCACAGATATAGTGCGCTGATCCATCGGATCCACACCGATTCCCTGGTCGGCGCGTTATCTGCGAGCACCCGCAATTCACCGATCACCTCGGACGCCCGTCCGCACGCGAGGTCCATATCAATGCGGTCGATGAGCACCTGCCCACGTTCCTCGTCGAGTTTGGCGACAAAGTTGTCGACGAACCGCGACGGCGGCAAACCGTCCAGTGCCGCGCCGGACCATTCGGCCAATGCCTGCCGGAACAACCCGGCAGCGCGGGCGTGGTCGCCGGCGTCCTTGGCCAGCACCGCCCGCGCCCTGGTATCGGTGAACCGGTGCAGGTCGCACCCATCTGCCGGGAGTTCGAGCCGATAGCAACCGTTGTCGGTGCGCAGCAACTCCGCGCTCACTCCGCCCGAACGCAGTGCCGAGCGGATCTCGGCGATCCGGTTCTGCACGCCCGCACGATAGGTCGATGGCGGTTCGTCCCATATGCGTTTGCCCAGTTGAGCTGGGGAAAGCGCGGTACCGCGGTTGGCGGCGAGGACAGCGAGGGTGGTGAGCGTCAGCCCGGCCCGGATCGGCAGAACCCGGTCGGCGACCGATAACCGCACCGGCCCCAGCAGCCGGACCTGCACCGTATCGGCGGTCAGCTCAGCTGCAGGCATCTGCCGTCGAACCCTCCGTCGGACTCGCGGAACACCGGCCATTCGACAACCTGGGCGCGGGTCTGCGGGCCGTAGATACCGTCGACGTCGGCGCCGTACCGCAGCTGCAGATGCCGCACCGCAGATCGGGTCGCCGGATCGTAGGTGCCGGTGACGGTGAGCGGAATATCGTGACACAGCGCCAACGCCCGTTGCAGCGACGTCACCGCCGCACTGCTGTCGCCGGTGTTGAAGATGCACCGGGGTTCGTCGCGCCCGGGGTCCCCGCTCGGCACCTCCACGTAACTGCCCGCGCCCGCAGATACCCGCACCGACCAGTAGCAGTGCGTGCTCAACGGCTGCGCCGCGACGTCGTTATCGCCGTGCGCCTGGTCGTTCGCGAGGCCCGCGTCGGCGGGCTGCTCGGAGCTTGCGACGATGCCCCACACCGTTGCCATGCCGACGGTGACCGCGGCGGCCAGAAGCATCAAGCGCCGCCTCACCCGCTTCGGTTTCGCCGGTGCGGCACGATCCTGTGACGACGGCACCCCTGTAACCGCGCCGTCCCCTCCTCCCGATACTGCGGTGACTGCCTCCGACGCCTCGGGAACATCGCCCTCGTGCGCTGCGACTACGCGCGAACCAGGAGCCTCGGACTGCGAAGCTGATCCTGACGCCCTGGCCTCCCCGTGCAGCCCAGAAGTCTCAGCCTGCGCATCCGGCGTCTCCGGATGTGGTCCAGACGCCCTGGTCGCCGCGTGCCACCCAGAAGTCTCGGTCTCCCCGTGCGATCTCGAGGCCCTGGTATCCGCACCCGATCCGGCTGTCTTGCTCTCCGCATCCGATCCAGACGTCCGGAGTTCCGCAGCCGGTGCAGGCGTCTTGCTCTCCGCCGGTGAACCAGACGCTCGGAGCACCGCGCGCAGTCCAGACGTCTCCGTCCCCGCATCCGATTCGAGCGGCTCGACTTGCGCATCCGGTCCAGAGGCCTCGGTCTCCCTGCGTACTGCGGACATCCTGGCCTGCGCGCCTGCCTCAGGCGTTTTGATCTCCGCGCTCGGTCTAGACGCCCCGGTCTCCCCGTGCGGTCCCGCGGTGCTGGTCTGCGTGTGTGGTTCAGAGGCCCGGGCCTGCGCAACCGATCCGGATGTCCTCGTCCTCACAGAAGGTCCGGCTATCTTCGTTGCTGCCAGTGGCCCGGATGTCCTCGTCGCGATATCGGCAGCGGGGTCGTCGTGTGCCGGGTCGGTGTCGAGCGCGGCCAGTGCGGCCGCCGCGAGCTCACCGCAGCTCTGGTATCGCTCGTCCGGCTCCTTCGCCATGGCCAGCGCGATCACCTCGTCGAACCCGGCAGGCAGACAGGGTCGGAGCAGGGATGGCACCGGTGGTGGTTCCGTGCAATGTGCCTGGATCAGCGCTGTGTCGCTGCGCATCGGGTAGGGGACGGAGCCGGTGAGCAGCCGGTGCAGGGTGGCGCCGAGTGAGTACACATCGCTGCGCGGGTCGGGCGGGAAGCCGATGAAACGCTCCGGCGCCACATAATCCGGTGAGTATTCGCCCGGCCCCGCCTGGGTAAGGGTTGCGGCTTCGTCGAGGCTTCTGGCGATCCCGAAATCCGCGACCAGCACTCGTTCCGGTCCGCCGGTCGAAGCCACCAGCAGGTTCGAGGGTTTGATATCGCGGTGCAGCACCTTGTTGTCGTGGGCGTAGTCGAGTCCAGTGGCGGCATCGCAGAGGAACCGGACCGCCCGCGCCGGGTCCAATCCGCGGGGGGTGTTCCGCAGTACTGCGCCAGCGTCGGTGCCATCCACGTATTGCATCTCGATCCACCACACGCTGTCTGTGCAGCCTTTGTCCTGCACGGCAACGATGTTCGGATGCGACAGCCGGGATACCAGATCGGCCTCGCGCCCGAACAGTTCGAGGCTGCGGCGGCCGGCTCGCAGCGGGTCGAGCACCTTCAGGGCGACGGTCTTGCCCGGCAGCCGCGGGTGTTCGGCGCGGTAAACCACGCCCATACCGCCGCGGCCGAGTTCCTCGAGTATCAAATATCCCGCGAATCTCTGGTTTTCGCGTAGTACCACCGTTGTCCCCTGCATTCCGACGCACCGACGCACCGTCTCGTCCGTGAGCCGCCCGCATCCGAGCGGTTCCGGTGAGTCCCCGGAGTACACGCCGCGCGGAGACGGCAATGTGCGGTTTCGCCTACGCTACAAGACTTTTCGCCAGGGAGAGAAGGGATTCACCGAGCAACCCGCCAGCAGGGGACGAGGCGGGCCGGACAGCTGTGGCACCAGACCCAGGGCCCCCAGGATACATACCAGAGACCATCGCGGAATATATCCGATTATTGCATTTTCCCTAGATGCAGGAAGACACCCCTCGACAGCATGCCCTCGAGTGAAGGCGAGTCGAATATCTCGCCCTCTAGCTTGTGTGCTCGAATACCTGATACTCACCTGACCATACCGTTTGTGAGGAATTTCTAGCATTTTCTATCAATATGACTAGAACTAGATAGAACCTCCTCGGCCGAGCAGGCCCACCCCCGACCCGCGCCCCGAGCAAGCGATGCACAACGGGTCCGTAACGGGCCGACCCGCTGGTTAACGTCCCGCAAGCCGTCCCGCGACAACTGGAGACAGAAATGTTTCCGCCGAGGCCATCGGAACCGGACCCCAGGAGGCCACATGTCCATCACCACCATCGCCCGCGACGGCAGGGCGTGCACCGTCGCCGCCGACGACGGGGTGCCACTGGCGGTCCGTATCACCGGAGCCGAGAACGCACCCACGACCGTGGTCTTCGTGCACGGGCACTGCCTACGGGGCGAATCGTGGTCGTACCTGCGCGACCAGCTGAACAGACACTGGGGCTCCGACACCCGGATGGTCTTCTACGACCATCGAGGCCACGGTGCGTCGGGGGCGAGCGACCCGTCCACCTACACCATCGACCAGCTGGCCCACGATCTGGATGCAGTGCTGCGCGCGGTCGCCGCTCGCGGACCGGTGATCCTGGTGGGACATTCGATGGGCGCGATGGTGGTGCTGGCCTATTCCCGGCTGTACCCGGAAGCGATCGGCACCCGCGTGGTCGGCGTCGGGCTGATCGCAGGCGCCGCCAACGGGGTCACCCAGGTGGGGCTCGGCAGGTTACTCAACGGGCACACCGTGCGTTCACTGCAACTGGCTGTGCACCGCGCGCCACGGTTTCTGCACATGTCGCGGCGGCTGTCGCGCAGAATCTTCGAACCGATCGCGCGGGAGGTCGCTTTCGGCAGCAGGAAAGTGCCTCCGCGGGTGGTCGCCCTCGCCGCGACCATGCTGAACGAGACGTCACTGTCGACCATGGCGGGTTTCCTTGCCTCGCTGCGCGCCTTCGACGAAACCGGAAGCCTGCACCGCCTCGGCAGCATCCCCGCATTGGTGCTCGCCGGTTCCGCGGACATCATGATCCCGTTCGCGCATTCGGTCGTGCTCGCCGCCCACCTTGCGAACGCCGAACTGGTCCGGCTGGAAGGAGCAGGTCACAACGTGATCTTGGAACGGGCCGAAGAGGTCGCGCTGTCCATCGCGGGGCTGGCCGAGCGTGCGGCCGCTGCCGCTCGCCACGCCGGCAACGACTGTGCCGCTTACGCCCGCACGGCCTGACCCATCACGACCACGTGAATTCCTACAACAACCACTGAACCCACGAGCCGAACCGCCAGAGTTGACGTACTGTGTTGTAGATCACGTTGTGTGGTCGGTCACACGACACGCCGCCGCGACGGACAGCGACGTCCGCACGACGGCCGATCCGACGACCGGGCAGAAAACCAGGAGGTATCGATGACACGCAGCGACTTGGCGGAACTCCGCTACGCCGTAGGCCAGCTCCGGCACTCCATCACTGCGTTGCGCGCGCACTACGGAGACGCCAGCACCGTGCGCCGGCTGGAGAACGACCTCGAGCGTCTGGTCATCGACGCGGACGAATTCGAGAAGTCGCCGCCGCCGGAGGTACGTTCTCGAGCCCAGGAACCCATCTACGTCCCGGACAGCAAGTCCGACGAGGCGGCGTGGATGGGCGCCCAAGACGAAGGGCTGGGTTTCCACTCCCGCCCCCGCACCACCTGAACGCCGATCGCGCCTGGTAACCACACACCTGGCGCGCTTCCACAGGCCGGTTCCGCCCTCGCGGCGACCGGCCTGTGCGGGTTTGTGGCGAGTTCACCCAACGACATCACACCTACCCTTCAGCGCCAGATGTGGCGCAAATCACCCACCCACCCGGCCCGCGTTTGCCGAGGCCCCACTCGCTCAATAGCACAGGTGTCGTAAGGTGCTGTACATCACATTGGATCGCGGAGGTACATGATGACCACCCGCACCGCGGATCAGCGAGGCATCGACAGGTGAGTGCCGCAACAACCGCCACCCGGGATTCGGGAACCGGCGTACTCAGCAAAACCAGGGCTCGTATCGCAACGCGCACGCTACGCACCGACCGATGGTGGCTCCCGCCGGTTCTCACCGTGCTCGGCCTGGCCGCTTTCGTCATCTATGCGACGATCAGATCGTATGTGCGCACGGCGTATTGGGTTTCCGATTACCACTACCTGACGCCGTTCTACTCGCCGTGCCTGAGCACCTCGTGCGTCGAGGGCTCCAGCCATTTCGGCACCCCGTTCGGGGAGATTCCCGCGATCCTGCCGCTCGGTTTCGTCGCGCTGCCGTTCCTGCTCGGCTTCCGGCTGACCTGCTACTACTACCGCAAGGCCTACTACCGGTCGGTGTGGCTGTCGCCGCCCGCGTGCGCCGTCGCGGAACCGCATACACGCTATACCGGTGAGACCCGCTTGCCGCTGATCGTCCAGAACGTGCACCGCTACTTCTTCTATATCGCGTTGATCGTCACGGTGATCAACACCTACGACGCGATCGGCGCATACCACGGGGCGAGCGGCGGCTTCGGCATGGGCCTGGGCAGCCTCATCCTGACCGGGAACGTGATCCTGCTCTGGGCCTACACGTTGTCGTGCCATTCGTGCAGACACGCCGTCGGCGGACGCCTCAAACACTTCTCCGCCCACCCGGTGCGGTACTGGCTGTGGACGCAGATATCCAAGCTCAACACCCGCCACATGACCTTTGCCTGGGTCACGCTCGGCACCCTGGTGCTCACCGACTGCTACGTGATGCTGGTTGCCAGCGGCACTATTTCGGATCTTCGCTTCATCGACTGAGGAGTTTTCGCGGCTATGCCTGAAGTGGAACGGCACGCATACGACGTCGTCGTCATCGGTGCCGGTGGCGCCGGACTGCGCGCGGTGATCGAGGCCCGCGAACACGGCCTGTCTGTCGCGGTGGTCTGCAAATCCCTGTTCGGCAAGGCACATACGGTGATGGCCGAGGGCGGCTGCGCTGCGTCGATGGGCAACGCCAACGAAAAGGACAACTGGCAAACCCATTTCCGCGACACCATGCGCGGCGGCAAATTCCTCAACAACTGGCGGATGGCCGAACTGCACGCCCAGGAAGCCCCCGCGCGGGTATGGGAACTGGAAACCTACGGGGCGCTGTTCGATCGGACCCCCGACGGGCGGATCAGCCAGCGCAATTTCGGCGGCCACACTTATCCGCGGCTCGCGCATGTCGGCGACCGCACCGGCCTGGAACTCATTCGCACCATGCAGCAGAAGATCGTCTCGCTGCAGCAGGAGGATTACGCCGCTACCGGCGACTACGAGGCCCGGATCAAGGTGTTCGCCGAATGCACGATCACCGAGCTGCTCAAAGACGGGGACCGGATCAGCGGCGCGTTCGGCTACTGGCGTGAATCCGGGCGGTTCATCCTGTTCGAGACTCCGGCCGTGGTGTTGGCTACCGGCGGGATCGGCAAATCCTACAAGGTGACCTCGAACTCCTGGGAATACACCGGCGATGGTCACGCTCTGGCGCTGCGGGCGGGGGCGACGCTGATCAATATGGAGTTCGTGCAGTTCCACCCGACCGGGATGGTCTGGCCGCCGAGCGTGAAGGGCATCCTGGTTACCGAGGGTGTGCGCGGCGACGGCGGGGTGTTGAAGAACGCCGAGGGCAAACGGTTCATGTTCGACTACATCCCGTCGGTGTTCAAAGGTCAGTACGCCGAAACCGAGGAGGAGGCCGACCAGTGGCTGCGCGATAACGATTCCGCGCGGCGCACCCCGGACCTGCTGCCCCGCGACGAGGTTGCCCGTGCGATCAACGAAGAGGTGAAGGCCGGTCGCGGCACCGAGCACGGGGGCGTCTACCTGGATATCGCCTCCCGGATGCCGGCCGAGGAGATCATCCGGCGGTTGCCGTCGATGCACCATCAGTTCAAGGAACTGGCCGATGTCGATATCACCACCGAACCCATGGAAGTCGGCCCGACCTGCCATTACGTCATGGGCGGGATAGAGGTGGACCCGGATACCGGGGCGGCGAAGGTGCCCGGGCTGTTCGCGGCCGGGGAATGTTCCGGCGGTATGCACGGCTCGAACCGGCTCGGCGGCAATTCACTGTCGGATCTGCTGGTGTTCGGCTGCCGGGCCGGATCGGGCGCGGCAACGTATGTGCAGGCGCTCACCGAACGCCCGGTGGTCTCGGAGACCGATATCGACGATGCGGCTCGGCTGGCGCTGGCCCCCTTCGGCCCGGCCGATGGTGGCAGCGAAAACCCGTACACACTGCATACCGATCTGCAGCAGACGATGAACGACCTGGTCGGCATCATCCGCAAGGAAAGCGAAGTCCGCCATGCGCTGGCGAAACTCGCCGAACTGCGGGAACGGTTCGGCCGGGTGCTCGTGGAGGGGCATCGGCAGTTCAATCCCGGATGGCATCTGGCCCTCGATCTGCGCAATATGCTGCTGGTCAGCGACTGTGTTGCGCAGGCGGCGCTGCGGCGCACCGAAAGCCGCGGCGGGCACACCCGCGACGACTACCCGGCGATGGACCCGCAGTGGCGGAACAAGCTGCTGGTCTGTGCCATAGACCCGGCCGACGCGGCCGCCGCGATCCCGGCGGTGACGGTATCGGTCGCCGAACAGGTGCCGATGCGGCCGGAGCTGCTCGCGCTGTTCGAGCTGAGTGAGCTGGAAAAGTACTACACCCCCGAAGAACTCGCCGGTTATGCGGCGGCCGGGGTGGTTACCGATGGAGAGGCGTAGCAATGGGTTACGACGCCCGGTTCCGGGTATGGCGCGGCGATGACGACGGCGGGGAACTGCGCGACTATACGGTCGCGGTGAACGAGGGTGAGGTGGTGCTCGACATCATCCACCGGTTGCAGGCCACTCAGGCCCCGGACCTCGCGGTGCGCTGGAACTGCAAGGCGGGTAAATGCGGCTCGTGTTCGGCGGAAATCAACGGGAAACCGCGACTGCTGTGCATGACTCGGATGTCGACCTTCCATCAGGACGAAATCGTCACTGTGACGCCGATGCGGACGTTCCCGGTGATCAGAGATCTGGTAACGGATGTCTCTTTCAATTACGAGAAAGCCAGGCAAATACCATCCTTCGCCCCACCACCGGATTTGCGGCCGGGGGATTACCGGATGCGTCAGGTCGATGTCGGGCGTTCGCAGGAGTTCCGTAAGTGCATCGAATGCTTCCTGTGCCAGAACGTATGTCATGTGGTGCGCGATCACGAGGAAAACAAGCAAGCCTTTGCTGGGCCGCGTTATCTGATGCGGATCGCGGAATTGGAAATGCATCCGCTGGATACGGCGGATCGCCGGGAACTCGCCCAGGACGAACAGGGGCTCGGCTACTGCAATATCACCAAATGCTGTACCGAGGTCTGCCCGGAAAACATCAAGATCACCGACAATGCGCTCATCCCGATGAAGGAGCGGGTTGCCGACCGGAAGTACGATCCGGTTGTCTGGCTGGGTAACAAGCTCTTCCGGCGCTGATCAGCGGCCCATCACAGGATCGCCACCACACCGACAGAAACCAGCCACACCAGCACTCCGACGAACAATGCCGACATCACGGAGCTGGTGAGTACGAACACACCCACCGAGGACACCGCGAAAAGCAACCCGACGATCAGCCATTCGACCCAATCGTCCGGTCGCAACCTTCGGTACCGGGGATGGGAATTCTTGAGCCCACGGTCCACAACTTGTTGTCTACCCGTTATAAGAGTGACCAAACATGTGTTGCAGAAAGTGCGCTGCCGATCACCGGAGGTAAACCGGCAGCGCCCGATCTGTGTGGATGATCAGGTGCGGCCCGGGCGGTCGAATTCCCCGTCCTGCACGCCCGCGGTGAACGCGGCCCATTCACCCGGAGTGAAGACGAGCACAGGACCGTCGGGGTCCTTGCCGTTACGCATGGCCACATGTCCTTCGGCCAGCATCGCTATTTCCACGCAGTCGGGTCCAGACCCCTCACCTGCGCGCAACCAGGTCGCTTCGGACAGGTCGATCTCGGTGCCGTTGTCGATGCTCATACCAGATACAACTCCTTCGCCAGCTGCCGCAGTAGCTGCCTGCTCTGTTGAACGTCCAGTGCACAGCGCCGCAGGCACTCGTGCGCCTGATGGTAGCGCCGCAGGTCGGACGCACCTTCCAGATAAAGATTGCCGGTCAGCCCCGCGGTGTGCACGACCGGCGGTTCGCTCGGCTCGCCCGAACAGTCGACGCCGAATTCCAGCACGGTGAACCCGCCGGTGGCGACCCCTGACGGCACCCCCGCCGAGAACGGCAGCACCGATACCGAAACATTGTCCCGAGTACTGAGATCGGCCAGATGACGCAACTGTGCCGCCATGATCTTCGCGTTTCCGACGACGCAGCGCAATACCGCCTCGTGTAGCACCGAATGCACCCTCGCCGGTGCGGGGCGCCTGCTGAACAGGGCCTGCCGCTGCAACAGCGGCTGCACCCTCCGGTCGAGTTCGGTCTGGGTGTCGTCGGGATGGGCCAACCGTTGCAGGGCACGCGCGTAATCCGCGGTCTGGAACAGGCCGGGCACCAGCTCGGTGTGATAGATCCACAGTTCTTCCGCCGCTGCTTCCAAACCTGGGTACACATCGAAACTTTCGGTCTGCGCCTCCGCCACCGCATGCCACCAGCTCTGCGCCGCGCTCTGCTGCACCAGGCCGCGCAACCCCTCGGTGATATGCGCGGGGACACCGTAGATCCGGCACAGCTCCTGGATATCGATGGTGCGGATCCGGTCAGCCTGCCCCTTTTCCAGGCGTTGCAAGGTGCTGGCTCCCCATTCCATCAACCGGGCGGCCTGCGCGATCGTCAAACCGGCCTGGGTCCGCCAGTCTCGTAGGTACCTGCCGAGCTGTCTGCGCGGTAAGCTCGTTGTCCCAGCCCTTCCCGCCATCGTGCCCGGACTCGCCTCCACAGGTCCCGTACCCACCGCCGAACTCGCCGAACCAGCTGTCACCGCACGCTCCGTTCTGCTCTCGGTCGACCGCCCGGCGAAAACCGGGTCAGCCGCGCGCGGGTCCCCGTCACTTCGCCTGGGCAGCGGATGCTTTCATCCACTATGGGCAATCCTGCCCTCCGTAATGGATATTGTGCTGGGGATTCGCACGAAAACATGCGATATCGCGGAACTGCCGTAGCATGCACGGCCCTTAGTGGTGTGCTGGGGGTCTGCTGGGGACCGGAAACCGCTTCCTCGCAACAGGTATAGCGGGCAATGCTGGGTCCCGAGTATCACAACGTAACACGTCAAGGACAGGAACCCCGTAGGACAGGTACCGTACAAGGAAGCGAGGAGTCATGGCAGGTCCCCTCATGGTGACGACGGAAACCGGCCGACGCCCCCAACAGCGGGCCCGGCGGAAGGGGGCCGTGCAATGCAGCTGACCAACTCGAACTTGCGCATCGTCGCACTGCTCGCCTGCGAAATCGAACCGGGGCCGATGTCCGCTGAACAGGCCCATGCGGCAATGCAGTTGCACCTCGACTGCACGGTTGACGAATGCCGGGTGCGCAGGCGCGCCCGCGCGACGCTGGTGGAGACCGGGCGGTGTGTACTGGACGATCGAGCGCTGCGTTATTGACCAGCCGCCGTGTCGTTCACCGGCGGCTGTGATCGGTTATCGGGGTGCGCGGACCGAACTTGGGTTTACGGGCCTGGCCGCTGACCTCCAGCAGCCGGACCAGCCGGTAGCGATGCGGGCGAACGGGTTCCAGGTATTCGACCATCGCCGCATCGTCGATCGGATGCCCGAGCAGCGTCCAGCCGATGATTGCCGCCAGATGGAAATCGCCCACCGACAGCGCATCAGCGTCACCGAACGCTCGCTGCGCGATTTCCGCTGCCGTCCATTCCCCGATCCCCGGGACCGTGCGAAGCCTGGCGGCCGCGGCGGCCGGTTCCAGGTCCGCGATCCGTTCCAGGGATGCGGCCAGCCGCGCTGCCCGCACAATAGTCTGCGCGCGCTGCGGGCCGACATTGGCTCGGTGATAGGTCCACGACGGGATCCGGCGCCAGGTTTCGGCATCCGGCGGCACTCGCATCCCCTCGGGGGCCGGGCCGGGCGGTAGAGCGCCGAATTGGCGCACGAGCTGGCGCCAGGAGGCGCGTGCGGCGACGGTATGCACCTTCTGTTCCAGCACGGCAGGTACCAGCGCCTCGAATACCAGGCCGGTGCGTAGCATCCGCAAGCCCGGGAAACGGCGGTGCGCCTCGGCGACCTTGGGGTGCTGAGGCGCGAAATCGGCGACGTCCTCGGTGAGGCACAGCATCCGGTCCAGCCGGTCGAGGAACTCCTCGGCGCCCGCACCCCAGGCGCGGGCGGCGACCGCGGCCGGACCGGCCTGGACCAGCCGATAGGTGACCGGTCCGGACGGCATCCGGGACACACGCCAATGCGCCCCGTCGGCGGTCACCTGGTGGCAGGGATCGCCCACGCCGCGACGCAGCGGTGTCAGGGTGTGGGCCAGATCGATCGGTCCGTCCGCCGTCACCGTCCGAGTCAGGCCGGAACGGTTCGCCTCGGGGCCGGCCGTTCGCTCACGCACCGGTTCATTGTGCGCGTCGCGTCGGCCCAGCGGGGCACCGGCTGTCACGAAGGCGACGGCTGCTCATGGAGCGTGTTCCGAGCGACGCAGCCGGGGCGAAGGTGGATTTTCTGTAACAGAGGCGAAGAGCATGACGATAATGGTGCGGATCGGCAAATATCTGGCGTACGCCGGGACGGAGGTTCATATGATCACCAACGTGCTGAACTGGCTGCTCGATGTGTGGGGTGGGCTTTTCGCTGGCAGTTCCGGCTACCAGATTCCGCCGGGCACACTGCCCTTCGGCAGCTGAGCAGATAGCCCCCGCCCGGTTTCCGTGCGTTGAGACCGGCGGTGTAGGTCCGCGCTCGCCGCACTCCCTCGGCGGCGAGCGCGGTCATTTTCAGTCTTCTAGCAGGAACTCGGCCAGGTGCTTGCCCTGCCGCCCGGTCAATTGCGCGGCCTGGGTGCGACAGGAGAACCCGTCCGCAATCAAGATCGAATTATCTGGTGCGTCCATGAGCGCAGGCACCATCCCGTTCCCGGCCACCGCGACGGATATATCGTAATGACCTTTCTGCATTCCGAAGTTTCCGGCCAAGCCGCAGCAACCCGTGATTTCGGACACCAAAATACCCATTCTGGCTAACATCCGGCGATCGGTCTCGAAACCGAGTACCGCATGGTGATGGCAGTGCGGCTGCACGATCACCTGTTGACCCGGGCGTTGCGGAGGCTGCCAGTCCGGCTGCGCGTCCAGGAACTCGGCCAGCGTCCGCACCGCCCCTGCAACCGCATGCGCTCGCGGGTCGTCGGGCAGCAGTTCGGGCAGATCGGCACGCAGAGTCGCGGTACAGGAAGGTTCCAGTCCCACCACGATCCCGCCCGCGCGCACATGGTCGTCGAGTTCGTCCAGTGTGGCGCGCAGCCGAGCCCGAGCGCCGTCCAACTGGCCGGTGCTGATCCAGGTGAGCCCGCAGCACACCCGCTTGCGCGGTATCTGCACCTGATAGCCGAGCGAGGTCATCAGCCGTGCCGCGGCCAACGCGATATGGGGGTCGAACGCATCGGTGAAGGTGTCGATCCACAGCAGTACCGGTAGGGGCGAACGCCCCGGTTGCCGACCATCATCGGTTACCTCCCCGCAATGCGTGAGCTCCGGCCGGTTGGCGGGATCGCGCCAGATCCGGCGGAACGAACGATCGGCCAGCACTGGCACCTCGCGACGCGGATCGATACCTGCCGCCCACAGCCCCATCCTGCGCAATGGTCCTATCCGGGCGGCCGCGTTCACCACCCGTGGCAGCCAGGTCGCGCCCGCGAGCCAGCGCGGTAGCCAGCCGAGCGAATAATGGTCGCGGGGCCGCAGCCTGCCTTGATAGCGGCGGTACATGGCCTCGGATTTATAGGTGGCCAGGTCGACCCCGGCCGGGCAGTCGGAACGGCACGCTTTACAGGACAGACACAGGTCGAGCGATTCGGCGACTGCGGGCGAGGACCACGGCAGGTCGCCGCGTACCACTTCCTGCAGCACCCTGGCCCGGCCGCGGGTGTTGTCCTTTTCATCGGCGGTGGCCAGGTAGGACGGACACATGAAGCCGCCGGCGGCCCGGTTGTCGGCGCGGCATTTACCCACCCCTACGCAGCGGTGGACAGCTGTACTGAGCCGGCCGTCGTCGTGCGGGAAAGCGAAACCGCCTGCCGCCGGGACGGGGGTGAGACCGGCCAGCCGCAGATCTGCGTCGATGGGGCGCGGCTGGACCAGCACACCCGGATTCAGCACATCATCGGGATCGAAAAGGGCCTTGTAGCCAGCGAATACGTCCAGCACCTGCTGCGAATACATCAGTGCAAGCAGCTCCGATCTGGCGCGGCCGTCGCCGTGTTCGCCGCTCAGCGAGCCGCCGTAGCGGACGACCAACTCGGTAGCGTCGAACAGGAAGGCCCGGAAACGCTGCGGGGCGGTGTCTATCGGCAAATCCAGTCGCACATGGATACAGCCGTCGCCGATATGCCCGTACAGCAGCCCGTCCACCTCGTGCTCGCGGGTCAGCTCACCGAAATCCCGCAGGTATGCGCCGAGATGTTCGGGCGGAACCGCGGCGTCCTCCCAGCCGGGCCAGGCCGGGTGGCCGTCCGGGGTGCGTCCGGCCAGGCCTGCACCGTCGGCGCGGATACGCCAGAGCGCGGCCGTTTCGCCTGGATCGGTGACGATACGGGAGTCGAGCGCGCCTGTGGCCTGGCACAGCGCCTGCGCCGCTGTTCGCGCCTCGTCCGGGGTGGCACCGGCCAGTTCGACGAACAGCCAGCCGTCGCCACGCGGCAGCTCGGGCACCGTCCGGCGGTGCGCGCGGACCACATCGACCAGCCGGGCATCGATTCCTTCCACGGCGATCGGGGCGCATGCGGTCACCGCGGCGATATCGTCGGCCGCGCTCGCCATATCCGGGTAGCCGAGCACCACGAGCACTGTGGCGGGCGGGATTTCAACCAGCTCTAGGGTTGCCTCCAGCAGCAGGCCGCAGGTGCCTTCGGTCCCGACGAAAGCTTTCGCCACCGACGAACCATGTTCGGGCAGTAAATGTTCCAGACCGTAGCCGGAGGCCTGGCGATCGAAACGACCGAGTTCGGTGCGCAGCACGGCGAGGTGGGAGTGGGTGAATTCCGTCAGCCCGGGCAGGGCGCCGAGATCGTCGGCGAGCCGCCGTTCGATGCCCTTTCCGTCGAGTATCCGCAGTTCACGGACCGTGTCGGAGGTCCGCCCCCAGGCGATGGCATGCGGTCCGCAGGCGTTGTTGCCGATCATTCCGCCCAGGGTGCAGCGGTTCTGGGTGGAAGGGTCGGGCCCGAACCGCAGCCCGTGCGCAGCGGCCCGGCGTTGCAGTCCGGCCAGCACGACACCTGGCTGCACCCGCGCGATGCGCCGCTCGGGGTCCAGTTCGGTGATTGCGTTCATATGCCTGCTGAAATCGAGCACGATTCCGGGGCCGATAGCGTTGCCCGACACCGACGTTCCCGCACCACGCGCGGTAACCGGCAGGCCTTCGGCGCGCGCGAAATCCAGGATCGCGGCGGTATCGGTTTCGCCGCGGGGGAAGGTGACGATCTGGGGCAGGATTCGATAGTTCGACGCGTCCGAGGAGTATTCGGCGCGCCGCCGCTCCGACACATCCACCTCGCCACCGATGCGGCCACACAGGGCGCGCGCCATAGCAGTCTGTCGCCGATGCTCGCTGCTCACACCGCCCACCCTAGAGAGATTTCTGTGCCAGAGTGGCCCCTCTGCCGATCCAGGGTTCCTGCAGCCGGTGACGCGAGCGTGTCACCCCACACCGAAACCTCGTCAGGTGCGCATTCCATGCGTCGTGTTCGATCTCCAGCCGGTCAGCGCTTGACCTAAAGAATAGTTGAGCTTTTAGTGTCGGTGGCCTGGCGTTGAATCGGCACCAGAGCGGAAGGACGTGTCGAGGTGAGCATCGAATCGGTGGCCTGGAACCAGATGTACCAGCGTATGCACGCGCCCGGGGAGAAACGCCAGTTCAACCTGGCCACGGCCCGGCGCATTCTGCGTTTCGCCCGGCCACACCGGCGAAGGATGGCGGCGTTCCTGCTGTTCAGCGTGGTTTCGGCAGTGTTCGCGGTCGCCACACCGCTACTCGCAGGCCGCGTCGTCGACGACATCATCGGCGGGGCCGCGCCACAGGTGGTGCTCATTCTGGCAGCCGTCATCGCCGGGCTCGCGGTGCTCGACGCGGGGCTGGGATTGGTTATCCGCTGGTTGTCGGCCAGGATCGGCGAGGGGTTGATCCTGGACCTGCGGTCGGCGGTATTCGATCATGTACAGCGGATGCCCGTCGCGTTCTTCACCCGCACCCGCACCGGTGCGCTCGTGAGCCGTTTGAACAATGATGTGATCGGCGCGCAGCGGGCGTTCAGCGACACCCTGTCGGGCGTGGTCGCCAATCTGGTGACGGTGGCGCTCACCCTGGTGGTGATGCTGCGGCTGTCCTGGCAGATCACGCTGCTCGCGCTGGTGCTGCTTCCGGTCTTCGTGATCCCGGCCCGGCGGATGGGCGACCGGCTGGCCGATATCCAGCGCGAGGCAGCAGGCCTGAACGCGGCGATGAGCACGCAGATGACCGAACGGTTCTCCGCACCGGGCGCCACCCTGGTCAAACTGTTCGGCAGACCACATCAGGAATCGGCGGAGTTCGCGCTGCGGGCACGGCGGGTGCGCGATATCGGGGTGCGCACGGCCATGTTGCAGACAGTGTTCGTGACCTCGCTGACCCTGGTCTCGGCACTGGCGGTGGCGCTGGTGTACGGGCTCGGCGGCTGGTATGCGCTGCGCGGACAATTGGACGCGGGCGCGGTTGTCGCGCTGTCGCTGCTGCTGACCCGCCTCTACGCGCCGCTGACCGCGCTGGCCAGCGCGCGGATGGAGATCATGTCGGCACTGGTGAGTTTCGAGCGGGTGTTCGAGGTGCTGGACCTGCCGCCGCTGATCGAGGACGCCCCGGACGCGAAACCGGTACCCGAAGGGCCGGTCGCGGTGGAACTCGACGGGGTGCGGTTCGGTTATCCGTCCGCGGACAAGGTGTCGCTGGCATCGCTGGAGGAAGTGGCGACACTGGACACCCGGGGCGGTGTCGAGGTGCTGCACGGGGTGTCGTTCCGCGCCGAACCAGGCCAGCTGATCGCGCTGGTCGGTTCTTCCGGCGCCGGGAAATCGACCATCGCCCAGTTGGTTTCGCGGCTCTATGACGTCGACTCCGGCGCTGTCCGGCTCAATGGCGCGGATGTGCGCGAGCTGACCACCCGTTCGATCCAGGAAACCGTAGGCCTGGTCACCCAGGACGGGCACCTGTTCCACGACACCATCCGCGCCAACCTGCTGCTCGCCCGCCCCGAGGCGACCGAAGAGCAGTTGTGGGACGCCCTGCGGCGGGCCAGGTTACGCGAGCTGGTCGCCTCGCTGCCCGACGGCTTGGACACCGTGGTCGGCGAGCGAGGTTACCGGTTGTCCGGTGGTGAACGCCAGCGGCTGACCATCGCCCGGCTGCTGCTCAAACAGCCCCGCGTGGTGGTGCTGGACGAGGCGACCGCCTCACTGGACTCCACCTCCGAGGCCGCGGTGCAGGCCGCACTGACCGAAGCGCTGGCCGGACGTACCGCCCTGGTCATCGCACACCGGCTGTCCACAGTCCGCGCAGCCGACCAGATCCTGGTGCTGGAGGAAGGACGCATCATCGAACGAGGCACCCATACGCAGCTACTGGCCGCCGATGGCCGCTACGCGGAGCTGTACCGCACCCAGTTCGCCGACGACCCGGTACCGGCAGTCGCCTGACAGCATCTAGGTGCACTGCCTGAGAGGTTAGGAACGCGGGCCGCTGGTGGATATCCGCCGCTCACGGACGCCAGCGGCGTAGCGGGGTGTTCTTCTCATACGGCATCGGCGACGGATAGGTGAGGATCTCGACGACCGAGCCCCAAGGCGTCTTGCCGTAGCAGAACAAGTTGCCCTTGCCCTTTTCGGGTTCGAACATGATCGCCTGCGGACGGCTGAACAGCGTTCCACCTGCCACTTCGAACTGCACGACGGCGGCATCGATATCGTCGACATAGATCGCGAAGTGCTGTAACCCATAATCGGATGGGCGAATCGGGTTCCGTTGTTCGGGCCCTTCCATTTGGAACAATTCGACACCTGGACCATTACGCAGGCGTAGCATACGAACCGCCCTGACCTTGGTTCCAGGGGAAAGGTTGAGCGTCTGCTCGGTTTCCGCGCCTTCGTCGGGTGCATCCGACATTTTCTTGGATTCATAGATCAACTCGGCGTCGAAGGCCTTTTCGAAGAAACTTGTGGCCTGGTCGATATCGGGAACGGTGAAGCCGACATGATCCATGCCGTGAACGGGTGATGCACGCACCTGTTGTCCCCTCTCGTTGCCGGAAACCTAAAACTACACGTCATGAAGTGGGCTCCACTCGACTGACTAGAGCCGTGTTTCATGAGCCGTATATAGATAGCCACAGGTTGATGGCGGTGACGCGGACGGTGGGCCATAGAGCGGACGGCAAGCACACGTTCAAACCGGCACCCCGGATTACCGGCGCAAGCTTTTCAGACGAGGCCCTAGCTGCGATCGACGAGGGCAAGCACCCTGCTGACGGCTTCTTCTGGAGTTTCGGCACGCACGGCCGCGTCGATCTCTTCGCCGTGGTCGTCGGTGATCCGCCACCCACCGATGGAGATCACCGGCACACCGCCGCGCCTGTTGGCGAGCGCCAGCTCGGAAAGCGTTCCCCAGGATCCCCCGACGACGATCACCGCGTCGGCAGACCAGACGAGCACAGCGTTACGAGCCTCCCCCATATTTGTATAGAGCACGGCTGTGAGGCCGTCACAGATCGCGTTACGGTCGGTGTCAGGCCGGACGCCTATCACGATTCCGCCGGCGGCCGACGCACCTTCGGCGACCGCAGCCATAACCCCGCTGCCGCCGCCACACAGAACAGTAACTCCTGCTTCGGCGAGCAAATGCCCGATTTTCCTCGCACGCTCCGCGTCGTCTGGGGTGCAGTTGCGAGGACCGCAGACGGCGATCTGCAGCTGAGGCATATCAGTCTTCTCTCTGAGCGGTGTATATCGCCGACTCATATCACGAGCGTCACTCGTTCGCGCCGCAAGCCCGCGTGGCGCGTGGATGTTCCAGTATTGCCCGCCACATCTGCCTGCCCCTGTTGCGGGCCATGGACTCAGCACCGTCGAACGAGTTATCACCGCCGGTGCGGCGACGACCGGTGCTCAGCGTGCTGCGGCCGGGCCGAACTGGCTCCAGTCGAACCCCAGCTCACCCTTGTCGGCGATGATCCGTTCCCACCAGCCACGATTCTCGATATACCAAGCAACGGTCTCGGCGATCCCGGCCTCGAACTCATGCGCCGGTCGCCATCCGAGCTCGGTTTCCAGTTTCTCGGGATCGATCACGTAGCGACGGTCGTGGTTCGGGCGGTCTGGGATGTGCTCGATCCATTCGGCCGGATCCAGGCCGAGCTCGACCGCAACCCGCCGGGCGATCTCGAGGTCAATCCGCGCGTTCGGCCAACCTCTTGGCGAAGCCGTCGAGCAGGTTGGTCAGGCCGTATTCGAAGCTGCGGTCGGGTGCTTCGTTGTAATCGGCGCTGCGCTGTCCGAGCCGGGCGCGTAATCGCGGGAATGCCATCGCGATATCGGTGGCTGCGCTCAGCGTTTCCTGCATGCGCCGGGCCGGGTTGCCGTCTCCTTTGCTCAGTCGCCGTTTCAGCGAGACGGTCGCCGCTGCGCCTATCACGTTGCCCAGGGTGTAGGTGAATACGGCAGCAGCTGCGAGATCGGCCTCCTCCGGTGTGAAACCGGCGTCTTCGTAGACGGCGAGAGTGGCCTCGTCGAAACGAGATTTACCAGGGCCGTACATCAGATGACTTGCCAACGCCTGAACCATCCACGGGTGTCTGGACAGCACCGTGTGCATGCCGGTCGCCAATGACTCGGCCGCCGCGCGCCAGCCGAGCGGACCGGCGTCCGGTAGCTCGATCTCCCCCCACACCTCGTCGCCGGCCAGCCGGACCAGGTTGTCCTTGTTCTGCACATGCCAGTACATCGCGGTGGGCGCCGCGTCGAGCCGTTTGCCGAGGCTGCGCATGTTCAGGCCGTCCAGGCCCTCGTCGTCGAGCAGTTCGATGGCGGTGCGCACGATCTGCTCCTGGGTCAGGGAGTCACGAGGCATAGCAGACAGGGTAGTTGCACTAAGTTCAAGAGACCACTTGCACTAAGTACAAGTCCTCGGTTAGCTTTGCCTTGCACTTAGTTCAAGTCGTCTCTGTCGAGAAGAAGAGGAAGTTCCATGAGCACCATCGCCGCCCTCCTGCAACTGCTGATCGCCGCCGCCTTCGTCAGCATCCCGATCGTGCGCCACCGCTACGGCGCCGCCGCCAAAGCCCATGCCGAGACCGAACTGCGGCGGCAAAACGTGCCGGTCACCGTGCTGGAAGACAACAACCTGAGTTTCGACGCCAGCGGCCACGAAACCGCCGCACCGGTCGCCATCGCCGCCGTCATGACCGTCCTGGCCGGGCTGAACTTCGCCGCTACCCCCTGGGGCCAGACCCTCACCTGGGCCGTCCAGCCGCTGCTGATCCTCGGCAACGCCATGATCCTCTACAGCAACCTGACCGCCGCCAGATCCGTCACCGCCGCCTTCGCCCGCACCGGAGACCCGATCCTGGCTCGTATCGACGTCCCCGCACTGTTGCGGGCATCCGAACAAGGTTTCCCGCGCTGGGTGATGCCGATCCTGCAGAACATCCGGCACGCCATTGTTTTCCTCGGATCGGTTCTGGTTCTGATCGCCATCGCAGTGGGGTGAGTACTCCAACCCTCGCTACGTTTAGCGAGAACCCGGTGGGCTCGCGGTACACCGCAAGCCCACCGCAGCTATGGCGGCGCAAGCTCGAGCCGGACACCGAGCAGTCGAACCGGCCGGTCCAGCTCGAAACGGGAGAGCACCCGCACGGCGGTATCGACTATCACGGAGGTATCCGTGGTCGGTTCGGGCAGCTTGGACTGCTTGCTGCGAGTGTAGAAAGTGTTGGTACGCACCGTTACCGAGACGCAGACGGTGACACGGCCCGCCGCGGCCATCTCCTCGGCGACGTCGGCGGCCAGGCGGGTAACTCGAGCGCGGATCTCGGCAGAGTCGGTGAGGTCGTGCGGAAAGGTTTCGGATTTGCTGCGACCCACCGGTATACGGTCCTCGGTCGTCACATCGGTATCGCCCGCGCCGTGGGCGAGAACCCACAGGTAGGGGCCGGTGGTCGGGCCGAATTCGGTGGCCAGGCAGGTGCGGTCGGCGGCCATCAGGTCGGCAACCGTGTGGATGCCGAGTGAGCTCAGGCGGGCAGCTAGGCGGGTGCCGATTCCCCAGAGGGCGTTGGTCGGCCGGTGCGCCATGACCTGAGACCAGTTGGCTCTGGTCAGGCGAAACATTCCCTCGGCAGCAGCGGCTCCGGGTTCGGCCGAATCCTTACCGGATGATTTGGCGAAACTGGTGGCGAGCTTGGCGGTGGTCTTGTTGTCGCCGATTCCGACCGCGCAGCCGAGGCCGAGACCGGCAATACCGGAGCGGATCTCGCGGGCCAGCCCCTCCGGGTCGTCGGTGTCGGCGGCCAGGAACGCCTCGTCCCAACCCAATACCTCCACCTGCACCGGCCAGGTCCGCAGCAGCGCCATCACCTCGTCGGAGGCATCCTCATAACCTGCCGTATCCAGTGGCAGGAACACTCCATCCGGGCATTTACGCACCGCTGTACGCAACGGCATCCCCGCCCGCACCCCGTAGGCGCGCGCTGGATACGAGGCGCAGGTAACCACCTTCCTCGGCTCCTCGGGGTCACCGTTACCGCCGACAATGACCGGCCGTCCCCGCAGCTCCGGGTGCCTACGGAATTCCACCGCGGCCTGGAACTGATCGAGATCCACATGCAGCAGCCACCTGGGCATATCCCCGTCTTACCGTACCCGCGCCGATTTCGGACCATTCGGCGTAACGATGTGGGCCGTACGATTCCAGGCAGAAACGACTACGAGGAAAACTGGATGGCCGACGCGCACGATCACCTGGGAAAACTGCCCGACCGCATCGCCGACCCGGTCGCGCCGCGGATCGGGCATGCCGAACGAGAAATCGTGATCCGGCGGCTGCAGCTCGCGCTACACGAGGGACAGCTCGACCTGACCGAACTGGACCGCCGGCTGGCCACCACCTACGCCGCGGTCACCGCGCAGGACCTCGCAGCGGTCACCGCGGACCTACCCGAACCCGCAGCGGCACCCGTCGAATTGCGCACCAAAAGCGGCACCCGCACCAAGACGGGCCATTGGACGGTCCCAGCCCAGCTGACCGCCGTATGCAACTCCGGCACGATAAAGATCGACTTCACCGAGGCCTTGTGCGCACACGCCGAGGTGCGCATCGACGCCGAGGTCGGCTCCGGCACGCTGTTGCTGATCGTGCCCCGCGGCTGGCGTGCCGATCTCGATCAGGTGCGTACGGGCAGCGGGTCGGTGGTGGACAGGGTCACCGCTCCGCCTGCCCCGGGCGCACCGCTGATCCGGGTGCGCGGGAAGGTCGGATCCGGGACTGTCAAGGCCCGCTACCCGCACCGATCGTTTCTGCAATGGTTGCTGCGCAGGCAACCAGACTGACCTGGCACGCATATTCGGCACACCGGCTCGAAGACAGCCGAAGGCCCGCGACGACAGTAGGAGATCCGCCCGATGACACAGTCGCTCGATATCGAGCTCGCCAGGAAAGTCCTTGCCGCCCAGCCTTTCGCGGGCCTGGTCGGCACACAGATCACCGCATTTGGCGACGGCGCGGCGACCCTCGTCGTTCCGATCCGGCCCGAGCTGGGGCAGCAGTTCGGTTTCGTGCACGGCGGGGTGCTGTCGTATATCGCAGACAACTCCATCACCTTCGCCGCGGGCACAGTGCTCGGTGCGAACGTCCTCACTGGCGGGTTCACCATCACCTACCTGCGGCCCGCCTCGGGTACACGGTTGCGGGCCGAAGCGGCCGTCACCGGCTCCACCCGCAGGCAAGCGGTGGTGAACTGTGAGATCTACAGTGAATCCGCCGACACCGAGCCGGTGTTGTGCGCGCTTGCGCAAGGAACCACTCGCACCGTGGAACGAGAACTGGGTGCCGGTGTCACCCCGGAGTGAGCGCCCGCGGTCGAGTAAACAGGGACAGGACCACGGGTTCCTGCAACTCGATACGCCGGGTATCGGGCCGAGCGAGCCAGCGATGCCACGGATAGACCCACCAGTGGCATGAGGTCGACTGCGCAGAACAGAGCGATGTACGCGGCGCGGACCTGCACCTGGGTTGTTGAGACGACGGTGGTATCCGCGCCGGGATTCGAAACAACGGAGAGCCGCCGGTCCTGGCTGGATCGGCGGCTCTCCGTGTTGTGGTCAGGCGGTGGCCATCAACGCGCGGTCGTCCGCAGCCGGTTCGGTGACCGGTTCGATGACGTAGGCCAGAATGTCGGCCACATCCGCGACCGGGCGAACATCCAGGTCGGCGAGCACATCGGCGGGGACGTCATCGAGATCGGGCTCGTTGCGGGCCGGGATGAACACTGTCTTCAACCCGGCGCGCTGGGCGGCGAGCAGTTTCTGTTTGACGCCGCCGATCGGCAGCACCCGGCCGTTCAAGGTGACCTCGCCGGTCATCCCGACATCCGAACGCACCGGCCTGCCCAGTGCCAACGACACCAGGGCGGTGACCATGGTTACGCCCGCCGACGGGCCATCCTTGGGAACCGCGCCCGCGGGCACGTGCAGGTGCAGGTTGCGGTCCAGCGCGGAGGCCTCGATACCGATCTCACCCAGATGTGACCGCACATAGGTGAGCGCGATCTGCGCCGATTCCTTCATGACGTCGCCCAGCTGGCCGGTCAACGTCAGCGACCGCTCACCGTCGGCGGTGTTGGCCTCGATGTAGAGGACATCGCCGCCCAGCCCGGTGACCGCGAGCCCGGTCGCCACACCCGGCACCGCGGTGCGTTCCGCGGAATCCGGGGTGAAGCGGGGTCGGCCGAGGTAGTCCTTCAGATCGCCGACATCGATAGCCAGGGGTTCGGCGACGGTGTGTTCGGCACCTGACTCGTTTCGTTCCGGGTCGGAGACGAGCGAATCGGCCCCACCGGCCGCACCGCCGGAGTTCGACCTGACGGTCTCGTCACCAACCGAACCGATGGTGGTGCCGACTGCCGGGCCGTAACCCAGTGCCGGGTCATATCCCAGGTCGACGACGTTCCCCGCATCCGGGTTCCCCGCGCTACCGTCTTGTTCGGCCAGTCGGGTCGCAGCCTTACGCAGTGCTTTCGCGATCAACCGCTCCATCTGCCTTACCCCGGCCTCGCGAGTGTAGTTCGCCGCGATCTCGCGCAACGCCTCGTCGGTGACCTGCACTTCCTCGGCCGTCAGCGCGTTGCGTTCCAGCTGCCGGGGTACCAGGAAGTCGCGAGCGATGGCAACCTTGTCGTCCTCGGTGTAGCCGTCGACGGTGATCAGCTCCATCCGGTCCAGCAGGGGGCCGGGGATCGTCTCCATCACGTTGGCGGTGGCGATGAACAGCACATCCGACAGATCCAGATCGAGGTCGAGGTAGTGGTCGCGGAAGGTGTGGTTCTGCGCCGGATCGAGCACCTCGAGCAGGGCCGCGGCCGGGTCACCACGGAAATCGGAGCCCACTTTGTCGATCTCGTCCAGCAGGACGACGGGATTCATCGATCCCGCTTCCTTCATCGCGCGCACGATGCGGCCGGGCAGCGCGCCGACATAGGTGCGCCGATGGCCACGGATCTCGGCTTCGTCGCGCACGCCACCGAGCGCGACCCGCACGAATTCACGGTCCAGCGCCCGCGCCACGCTTTCGCCCAGCGAAGTCTTACCCACACCGGGCGGACCGACCAGCACCAGCACCGCACCGGAGCCGCGCCCACCGACGACCTGCAGTCCGCGTTGGGCGCGCCGGGCACGCACCGCGAGGTATTCGACCATTCGGTCCTTCACCTCGTCCAGGCCGTGATGGTCGGCGTCGAGCACCGCCCGCGCGGCCGCGATATCGGTGCGATCGGTGGTTTTCACCGTCCATGGCAGCTCCAGAACGGTATCGAGCCAGGTGCGGATCCACCCGGATTCCGGGCTCTGGTCGCCGGCCCGCTCCAGCTTGCCGACCTCGCGTAGCGCCGCCTCCCGCACCGTGTCGGGCAGATCGGCCTGTTCGACGCGGGCGCGGTAGTCGTCGGCGCCTTCGGGCGAGTCCTCGCCGAGTTCCTTGCGGATGGCGTTGAGCTGCTGGCGCAGCAGGAATTCGCGCTGGCTTTTCTCCATGCCCTCGCGCACGTCTTCGCTGATCTTCTCGGCGACCTCGGCTTCGGCGATATGCGCCTTGGTCCATTCGATCAGCCTGGTGAGCCGGGCAGCCGGTTCCGGGGTGTCGAGCAGTTCACGTTTCTGCTCGGCAGTCAGGTAGGTGGCGTATCCGGCGGTATCGGCGATCGCCGAAGGATCGGTCAACTGGTTGACCGCGTCGACGATTTGCCAGGCCTCCCGGCGTTGCAGCACCGAGACGACCAGCTTCTTGTATTCGGCGGCCAGTTCTTTGGTCCGGCCGTCGGTGGCGGCGGTCTCGACCGGTTCGGCCTCGACCCACAGTGCGGCACCGGGGCCGGTCACGCCGTGGCCGATCTTCGCGCGCCGTTCCGCCTTCAGGACCGCGGCGGGCGCGCCGCCGCGCATCCGGCCCACCTGTTCGATGGTGGCGACGACACCGTAGGCGGCGTAACCCTCGTCCAGCCGGGGCGCGACGAGCACCTCGTCGGTGCCCGCTGCCCTGGCCGCGTCGATGGCGGCCTGCGCGGATTCGTCGAGTTCTATGGGGACAACCATGCCGGGCAGCACGATCGGATCGGTCAGGAACAGCACCGGCAGGTTCTGTGGGGTGGTCACGTGTCGAACCTCCAAAAGTTGAGCGTCACCTACTCAACTCTGAGGCGTCCCGGTTTGTTCCAGGCGGCGAGTTCACTCTGAGCGAAGCGAGCCCGCACCCCCGGCTTTGACACCTCAGCCCGGCCGGTGAGAATGTGTGGGTTCAGTCAGCTCATCACCCGGTCTAAGGGGAACCCGCAATGGTCACACTCTGTTCCGGAGTGTTGATCGATTGGGAAGAATTCACCGGTCAGTCCCGGTTCGTCGTCGATCTGGTGAGTTTCCCGATCTTCAGCGCGCTGGCCGGATGGCTGACCAACTGGACCGGTGTGCTGATGCTGTTCTGGCCGGTACTCTTCCGCGGCGTCCGGATTCCCGGGCTGGATGTGCTGTATCCCTATCTACCGCGCCGGGTGCAGGTGCTGCCGACCTTCAGCGGGGACGGCAAACGGCTCGGTTTCCAGGGCTTCATCCCGGCCCGCGCCGAGAAGATGGCCAGTATCTGCGTGGACAAGGCGCTGCTTCGCATCGGTAGCCCCAAGGATTTCATCCACGAACTCGACCTCGACGGAATCGCCGACTATATCGCGGCCTTGGCCAGCAGACAGATCAGCAACATCGTCGACGAGGTGATGCTGCGGGAGAACCCGGAACTGTGGCGCAACTTGCCGCGCCCGGTGAAGCAGATCATCTATCAGCGGGTCGATCGGGAGCTGCCCGAACTGTCCCGACGGGCATTCGCCTCGCTCGGCGACAACGTCGACCAGCTCATCGACGTCAAGAGCTTCGTCATCGGATATCTGCGGGACAATCCGGCCATCCTCAAAGACTTGACCACCACTATCGCGGCCCCTGAACTGCGATTCATGGTGCGCATCGGCCTTCTCGGCGCGCCGTTCGGTCTGCTGCTCGCGCTGTATCTGCACATCCACAACGCGGTACCGGTACTGGGCTGGCTGCCGGCGTGGGTAATCGTGCTGCTGGTATCGGCCGGTATCGGCGTGCTGGTGAATATCATCGCGGTCAAGATGGTGTTCGAGCCCGGCGATCCGCAGCCGCGGTACAAGTATCTGTGGCGGCAGGCATTGCTGGCCAAACGGCAGCCGCAGGCGGCGACAGATCTGGCCCATATCCTGGCCTATCAGGTGCTGACCCT
The DNA here is from genome assembly GCF_002081715.1 of Nocardia donostiensis. GTDB lineage: Bacteria > Actinomycetota > Actinomycetes > Mycobacteriales > Mycobacteriaceae > Nocardia > Nocardia donostiensis. The sequence goes on from NZ_MUKP01000018.1 coordinate 81,089, forward strand.
GCCGAATCTGTCCAAAGAGCTACTGGACGGCCCCAACGGCGACAAGACCCGGCTGCTGCTGGAGCAGCTGATCTCCGACCAGATCCACCGCTGGCTCGGCCCGACGACCTCGGTGGTGCGCGCGGCCTTCGGCCGTAAACAGTTCGACAACCTCAAGGTCGGGGCGGCGGGCGCGGCGGTCGGGCTGGCGCCGAGCCTGGCCGAGGACGCCGAGTTCATCAGGGAACAAGCCGAGCAGATCGACAAGTTCGCGGCACGTAAATTGCAGCAGCTGACCCCGGGCGAGTTCATGGAGATGTTCTATGCCTCGGTCGAACAGGACGCCTGGCTGCTGTATCTGCACGGCGCCGCGCTCGGTCTGCTGGTCGGTCTCACCCATCTGTTGATCTTCGGTTGGTAATCAGAGGAGTGATCATGGCGGATCTGACGACCCTGCTGGACGAACTAGCGGCAGAAAGCCTGGACCTGGAACGGCTGGTCGCGCCACTGGCCCCAGCGCAATGGGGTGCCCCGACTCCCGCACCGGGGTGGGATATCGCACACCAGATCGGCCACCTGATCTGGACCGACGAAATCGCGACCAGCGCCGCCGAGGATGCCCGCACCGGCGGCGACCGCTTCGCCGCACTGCTGGCCGAAGCCGCACCGCGCGCACAGACCTTCATCGATGAAGCAGCCGCCGAAGCAGCGGCTGCCCCGCCCGGCGAACTGCTGGAGCGGTGGCGGCGGGCGCGGGCCGAGCTGGCCGACGCGTTACGCGCGGTCCCGGCAGGCATCAAAATGCCGTGGTTCGGCCCGCCGATGGGCGCAGCGACGATGGCAACGGCCCGGCTCATGGAGACCTGGGCGCACGGCCAAGACGTGGCCGACGCGCTCGGTGTGGCCCGCACCCCGACCGACCGGTTGCGCACTGTGGCATACCTGGGGGTGCGTACCAGAGATTTCGCGTACTCCATGCACGGAAAGACGCCGCCGGAAACGCCGTTCCGGGTCGAGCTCACCGCGCCGTCCGGGGCGGTCTGGTCCTGGGGGCCGGAGGAAGCCGAACAGCGGGTCACCGGCCCGGCCCTGGATTTCTGTCTGCTGGTTACCCAGCGGCGCCATCGCGATGACCTGGCTTTACAGGCCGTCGGCGAGGACGCAGCGGAATGGTTGTCCATCGCCCAAGCCTTCGCCGGGCCGAGCGGGGCAGGCCGCACACCGGGACAATTCGACTGACCTGAGCACACGGGGAGGGTGGCGCTATCCGAAGCGGGCGAGCGCCAAACTTGGGTGCGACGTGTCGACGGTCGGACGTCGTTGGCCGGGTGTCTCGATGTGGCAGTCGAGAATGACGCTCGCCAGCCTCCATGGATTACCCGGACACGGCTGCTGCGAAACGCATCCGTCTTCGGGAATGCACTGAGCATTGATCTTGTTTTGCATACTGGGTTGCGATGTCCCCACCTTCGGGTCGTAGCCTGGACGAGGAGACGGCTTCCAACGCTGCGGGCCGACACGCCAAGGGGAGAAGGCGAGGGAGAGGAACCGCACCGTGCCCGGAACGAGACCCACCCAGATCTTCCGCCATACCGCCATCGTGATTTCCGGCGCCGCCAGTTTGACCCTCACAGTCGTATCCGGCGCCTATATCGTCAGCCAGATGCCTGGAACCGACCGGGGCGACCAGTTCATCGCCGGTCCGTCCGCTCCGTCCGCACCGATCGAAGGGGCGGGACCCCCGGGACCCCTCGGAGCACGGGACGTATCCGACGCACTGCTGAGCCGACCGGCGTCGGCTGGCATCAGGACCGTGCTCCCTGCGGTGTTCCCGAACTCCCAGGTGCTGCCGCACACCGTGCCCGGCGCATCCTCACCCACCGCAACGGCCGCGCCTGCCGTTTCCACCACGCCCGGCTCGGCTGCCGGACACATGACGGGCGCCGAACCCGATGGTCTCGGCAGCAGGATCGGGCTCGGACCAGCCTATATCGACGCACGGGTACGGCCGGTGGACACCGATACCGTCACCGTCACCCTGGACATCAATACTTCGATCTCGCTGCGCGATCTGCTGTCGGCGGACCGTAATCGCTCACCCCTCCCGGACGGGGCCACCCGTCTGCACACCGAGGTCGACACCGGACGCGCCGCGATGACCGTGCGGTTCTCCGATCCGGCCCTCGGCGACCACGCGTTCGAGCTCGGCGAAGCGTCCGACCAAGATCAGTCGTCCGAAGCACAGGAACAGACGTCCGAAGCGGCGGTACCCGGTGCCGACGTGCGTGCGGGCACCGGGCCGAGTGCTCGACCAGCCGTCACCGATCCGCGGTCTGCCGCCGGGCCCGAGATGACGCCAGGCTCCCCAGTGGGGGATGCAGGCGCGTTGCCTGCGCCGAAAACCGGCGAATCCCTCACTGCCTGATTCGTCGCCTGTTCCGCCCTAGGGGAGCAATGGCTCGCCAGAGCAGCGCCGCGGCAGGCAGGTAGGCGGCCGGCCGCGACGAAAGAATGCGCGGATACCGGTGCTACGCGACCTGCTTCGACGGCGGCTGACCTTCGGCTCGAACGCCTTGCTGACGTTGCCCGTGGTCACTGCGGTTACCTGACCGAATGCAATTGCTACCGAACGGAATCGGCGGCGGCAGGTCTGCGACCATGGAGATAGGCAGCTGCGCGCAGGCGGTTACGCGACAACATCCGTAACCAACGACGTTGCCGCCGAACGGATGCCGAGCGGACGAACCCGGAACAAACCCTTCCAATAAATAGGAAAACTGTAGTATTTTATCTGCAGCCATGGAGGGAGGGCCCGTGGGCTGCATCAGATACGCGAGCGACGTGTCAGCACCGGTAGATGTCGCGTTCACCTACGCGGCCAATCATCTGTTCACCGCAAGCTGGATGTTCGGCGTCTCCTGCTTCGCACCGAACGGAGAAAAAGACCACGGCCTCGGTGCCGTCTTCCGCACGACCTTGCAGGTGCCGCTGTGGAATCCGCAGCTGGAGTGCGAGATCACCGAGTACCGACATGGGGCGGTGATCGGTTACTCGCTGCCCGGCCGGATTCCGACAACGTTGACCTTACAATTCGACCCGCTGGGGCACGGGCGTTCCGTGCTGACCTCGCAGATCGACTACCGGCTGCCGCACGGTATCGCCGGTCGGCTCTCGGCCCGGCCCACCGAATCGGTCCTGCGCTCGGTGCTGCGCCGCACCGAATCGCGATTACGAACAGCCATAGAGCAATCCCACGGTACCGATCTTGTCGGCCGGATTGCGTAGGGTACCTGCCATGATCATCGTGAGCACCGACGGCTCCTGCCTACGCAACCCCGGAGGCGCCATCGGCTGGGCTTGGGTCAATCATCAAGGCTCCTCCGACAGCGGCGGCGCCGCCACCGGAACCAACCAGATCGCCGAACTACGCGCGCTACTCGAGGCGATCGTCGCCCATCCGGGCACGGATCCGCTGCTGATCGAAAGCGATTCGCTGTATGCGATCAAATGCGCGTCCGAATGGATCACGAGTTGGCGCTCCAACGGCTGGCGCACCTCGACCGGCGGCGCGGTGAAGAATGTCGAGCTCATCAAACAGATCGACCGCGCCATCGGGGGCAGGCCGGGCCCGGTTCGATTCCGTTGGGTCCGTGGCCATGTCGGCAACTACTTCAACGAGCAGGCCGATGCGCTCGCGGGCGCGGCTGCACGCAAAGCGGCCGCGATGGGTTCGGCGGCGCCGGAAACCGGTGTGCCCGTGGACGAAACGATGACCACATCGATAGACACCGCAGCATCGGGGAAGGCTGCGGAGAAGGCGGCTCGACCCGTGTCGCAGGCATTGACCTTGTTCTGACCGCCTGAATAGCCTCCGGCGGTGGTGGTTCGACCCACCGCCGGAGGCGCCTTCTCTGTGCCTCAGTTCTCCGGCTGCGGGGCAGGCGGTTCGACCGGCGCGGGCTGTTCGCCGGGGGCGGGCTGCTCACCAGGTGCGGCCTGCGGGCCCGGCGCGGGCGCGGGCTGACCGCCCTGGGCATCGATACCGGCCAGCATGGCCAGTTCCCATTTGTTGACGATCCAGCGATCCCCGGACTTCTCCATCCCGGCCACCACCGCGATGTCCTGCCGCCGCGGCTCGGGGGTCAGCGAATTGGTCTTCATCAGACCGATATTGACCAGCACCTTCGCGTTCTCGGCATCACCTGACTGGAAGCCACAGGTCACCTCGTCGACCCACGATTTGACCTGCGACTCGGTGAGCAGCTGCCGCATAACGTCCCAGTTCTTCTCCAACGAGGACACCACGTTTTCGGTAGCGCCGTCCTTCATCGTCTGCAGGAAAGCATCCAGATCACCGGTGTAGTCGTAGGTGTTGGTGGCCTTGGCGAACTGGCACGCGGCGCGGGCGGCGTCTTCCTGCGCCGCCAGTTCGTCACCGCGCTGCTGCGCCTGGCGGAAGAACACGGCACCGGCGACGATCGACGCCACCAGCACAACGCCCGCCACGAACGCGACAATCATCGGGAGCAGGCCGAGCCCACCCGCGGTCTTGTTCTCGTCTTGCGCCATTGCTTGCGGTCCTACTCTCTTTGGTTACACCGGCTGCCGGCTACTGCTGCATCATCGGCGTATCGAACTCGGCGACCAACCACCTGCCGTCCACCTTCTGCATTTCGACATTCGCCGCTACCTTCACCTGGCCGGGAGCGGAACCCGACTCGTCGGCGGTGAAGAGCTGATCGATGATCAGCACAACCCGCGCCGTATCGTCGGAGCCGGACTCGAAACCGCACTGCACCTCGCTGGCCGAGGAGGTGACCCGGCTCTGCTCGAACCGTTTCTTCAGATCCGGGCCGAGCTCACCGACCAGCTTCTTCCACTCACCGGTTGCGGTGGAATCGAGCCGGGACAGATAGTCGTCCATCTGGTCGCCTCGATAGGTGGCGAAGTTGTGCCCGAAGTCGCAGGCTGCTTTCGTTGCCGCGGCGCGTCGGTCCACTTCTTCTTGCCTGCTGTCGGCCTGGAAGTAGAAGACGCCGACCGCAACCAGCGCGGCCACCAGCAGCACGGCCGCGACCGCGCCGAGCAGCACCAAGGAGGAACGAGATCGGGGCTTCGCGGGCTTGGCTGCGCCCGATGTGCTCTTGTCGCTCTTGTCGAGGGAAACCGCGCCGGGCTGCGGTTGCGTGGCGTCCGTCTGGACTTTCCCGGTGGGTTCGTCACCCACGGCGGGCTCGACCTTCGCAGTCGACTCGGCCCCCTCAGAAGGCTTCACCTTCACGGTCGGCTCATCGCCCGCAGAGGACGCCACCTTCACAGTCGGCTCATCGACCTCGGAAGACTTGGCCTTCGCCGTGGGCTCGTCTCCTTCGTCCGCCTCGGGCTCGGCAGTCGTTTCGTCGGTTGTGGCTTCGCCGGCCGCGCGCTCCGAACCGGCGGTGTCCGAGGTCTCAGTGGTGCGTTCGGCCGACGCGGCATCATCCGGCTCGCCACCCGCGGTGGCATCCGTGGCGCCGGTACCCGTCGGCTCCTTCGGTTCGGACGCGGCGTCTTTATTCGACATCTCTACCGTTCACACCTTCCCGGCATACCGGTCGGTACGCCGTATTCTTGCCCAGCCATGGCCGTCGGGTGAGCAGGCATCCTTAGCGAGGGTAGGCCCTGGGTCACCCGGCGGTGTGACCGGGCTCGCTACCGCACCGGCGGCAACGTCCGTTCGTTCGGATCCACGCCCGGCGGCATATGTGCACCGTTGTTCGGCACATTGGGCCGCGGCGCATTGGCCGCACCACGGATTTGCTGTCCGGGCGGCGGGTTGTCGCAGTAGTTCCACTTCGGAATGGTGCCGTCCGAGACGACAATCGGGCTCGCCGGTGTCGACCGGTACTGGCAGTACGGCCGGAACCAGATATCGAGAATGGTGTGGAACTCGTTATCGTGCGCGGGCACCCCGAGGGCCGAACCACCGACCTCCAGCGCCGGGAACAGCGCCCGCAGCGCGGGGGTGCGTAATTGCGCCGCCCTGGTGACCGCAACCAGGTTGTTGACCAGCTCGGTGATCGGGTCGATATTCGTGTCGAGCGTGCCGCTCAAGCTGGCGAACTGCTGCGGCGACTGCTCCAGCACCGCCCGCAACTCCTCGTTCGCGTTGTTGAACTGCTCGAACAATACCCCGGAGTTACGGGTCAGGGTGCCCAGGTCCGGCTGCGCGTACGAGGTGGTGTCGGCGATGGTGCGCAGATTGGCGATCAGATGCGTGGTCTGCGGCAGCAGCGAATCCAAACCGGCCACCACGAGACTGGTGCCTTCGATCAGGGCCCGCAGCTGGTCAGGCCCCCCGCTGAGCGCGATATCGAGCTCGTTGAGGATGACTTTGAAATGCTCCGGGTTGATCTGCGCGATCAGGTCGCTGGAGTTCTCCAGCACCTCCGAAATCGGAACCGGGGTGTGTACCCGCTCGGGATCGAAAGAGATCTCCGAACCATCGGTCAAAAACGGTCCCTCAGCGGACGCGGGCCGGAAGTCGATGTACTGCTCACCCGCGCCGGACAGCGCCTGCACCGACACCGCGGTATCCACCGAGATCTTGTAACGGGTGTCGATCTGCGTCTTGGCCACGAGCCCGGCGCCGCCCTCGGTGATCTCGATGGTGTCGACCTCACCCACCCGGTAGCCGCGCAACGTCACATCGTTGCCCGGTTGCAGACCGCCGGAGCGGTCCAGGTGGACCGTAACGGTGTAGTGGCTGCGCAGCGGATTGAACCGCATCACGCTGACAGCGAGGTACGACGCACCGACCAGGAGCACGAGCACCAGGCCGATGCTGGAGAGCAGCAGCTTTTTCCGGCTCATCGTTGGCCCCCTGTGATTCGGCCGTAGACGACCTGGAGCACCTGGATCAGGCTGCCAGCGAAGTCCTGTAGATCACGCATATCGAAGAACTTGCTGGTGCCGGGCGCGGTGAGCAGGGCGATATCGAGATTGGTGATATTGACCTGGGCGGCCAGACTGTTGCCGCGGAAGGTCGCGTTCACCGGGCCCTTCACCTCGTGCAGCGCATCGAGCAGGGCGCCGAAGCTGTCGCCCGTCGCGGCGAGCGCACCCATCAGCTGGTTGGTGCTGTCGAGCAGACCGGCCAGTTCGCCGGAGGATGTGTTGGCGTAGTCACCGAGGGCGGCGCTCGTGGTGGAGATCTTGGTCAGCAGATCCCCGAGCGCCCGATTGTTCTCGGCGACGGCGCCGATCATATCCGGCAGGGTGTCGGCCACCTGACCCAGATCCGCGCGGCGCAACTCCAAAGTGTCGGCCAGCGCGTTGAACTCACCGAGCACGCTGTCGATACGCGCGGAGTTGGCGTTCATGCTGCCCACCACGCCGGTCAGTTCGTTGATCAGATGGACGAGCTGGTCGCTGCGTCCGCCGACAATGGAGTCCAGCTCGGACGCCAGCCTGGTCAGATGCGCGATACCGCCGCCGTTGAACAGCAGCGACACCGACAACAGCAGTTCCTCGACCGTCGCGCCCGCCGAGGTCTGCTCGAGAGTGAGGACATCGCCGTCTTCGAGCAGTTCGGCCCCTGGCTCGGTCGGCGGTTTGGACACCGCGACGAAAACATCCCCGAGCGGGGTTGCCTGGCGCAGTTCGGCGGTGGTGCCGACCGGCAGCTCGATGTTCTTCTGGATCGTCAGATCCACGATCGCCTGGAAGTTCGAGGTCCTGATCCCGGTGACCACACCGACCTGGGAGCCGCCGATCTTCACCTTCGCCTGGTCGGGTAGGTTCAGTGCATTGTCGAAAACGGCCTGCACGGTGAAAGTTTCACCGCTCAGCCCCGGTTTCGGCAGCGGCACGTCCTCCACGGTGAGACCGCATCCCGACAGCGTCAGCGCACCGACCGCAGTCACCGCGAGCATGCTGCGCCGGGCTCGTCCGCTCATTGCGTTGATCATTTCGTCAGTCCAAGAAGTGCGGCGGTGAGGCCGAAGTCCGGCCCGAAATCCTCGACCCGTCCGGTGCGACAGCCATCGGCTCGCATCTGGATGCGTTCGCAGAACAGACTCAGCATCTCGCCGTTGAGCGAGGTGCCGATAATGGCGTGCAGCCGGATGTAGCCGTGCTCCCGGTTCATCGACCGGTCGATGTTCTGCAGCAGCAGCGGCGCCACATCGACCACTTCGGTGATTCCGTGTGCGTTATCGCGCAACTGCCGGATGACCGAGTCGAGCCGGGTGAGGGTATCCGACAGCTGGTCCTTGTGCTGGGCGAAGATCGAGCTGGTGTTGTTCAGAAAACCGTAGAGCTGGTTCAGCGTGGCCTCCAGACCCGGCGCCTGCTCGGCGAGCAGGGTGGTCATCTGGGTGACCTGATTGCTGAAATCACGCACCGACTGGTCGTTTTCCGCCAGCATCGTGGTGAGCTCGTTGAGCTTGATGATGATGGTGGAGATGGCGTCCTTGTTGTCGACGCCGACCTTCAGTGCACTCGACAGCGCGTTGAGGGTGTCGCGTAACTTCGCGCCGTTGCCGTTGAGCACCGGGTACAGCACCCGGCCGGACAGCGGCCCGATACCCTCCTGTCCCTCTTGCGGTTTGAGCGCGGCGGCGAACTTGTCGATGGTTTGCAGCATCGTTTCCAGTTCGACGGGGACATCGGTGCGTGCCAGCGGCAGATGATCGCCGTCTTCGAGCGTTTCGCCCTCGGTGTAGCGGGGGGTGAACTCGATATGCCGGTTGGTGACGATCGAGGGCGAGATCACAACGGCCATTGCGTCCTTGGGGATCTGCACACTGCTGTCCAGCGACATGTGCACCTCGACGAAGGTGCCCCGCGGCACGATCTTGTCGACCTTGCCGACGTCCAGCCCGAGGACGGTGACGGTGTTGCCCTCGTACATACCCGCGATGTTCTCGAAGTCCGCGGTGACCTGGATCGTGTTGCCGAGCGCTTTGTCCACCGAACTCGTCAGTGTGCAGCTGCCCAGTGCAAGCGCGGTGGCGCCGATGAACAGCGCCTTCGCCGTCTTCTGCAGGTTCTTCAGCTTCGGCTTCTTCAGGTTCATCCCTGGCACCCCTCGACGACTTCGGCGAAGCACAACCAGTTGTCCGGGAACAGGAACCAGGGTGTGCCGACCTCGGCGTAGTTGCCGTTGCCCCAGGCGTTCGCCAGGTAACGCACCGACGGCGGCATGATCGACAGCAGCCGGTCCAGGTTGTCCTTGTTCTTCTGCAGGCCGGTGGCCATCGTGTTGAGCTGGTCGAGCGTGGTGGTGAACTGGTCGTTGTTCTGCGCGCCGATCGCTTGCAGCTGCCTGGTCAGCGTGGCGACATTGTCCAGCAGCTGGCGCAGCAGGTTCTGCCGCTCCACTATCCGGCTGGCGATCGCCTCGCCCTGGGTGATGACCAGCAGGGCGCTGTTGCGGTTATCGGCAAGGATCGTGGTCACTCGCTCCAGATCCTGCAGCAGGGTCTCGACCTCGGCCTTGCGTTTGTCGATGACCTTGGCCAGTGCGCCGACGCTGTCGAGCGCCTGGGTCACCAGCTCCGGTGATTCGCTGAGCTGCTGGTTGAACAGGTTCAGCGATTCGGCCAGCTTGGCGGTGTCGAGTTCCTGGAACTTCGGGGTGCCTATCTGCACCACGTCGGCCAGGTTGTAGGGAACCGCGGTATTGGATTTGGGGATCCGGTTGTCCGGCAGGCCGGAACCGTCGCCCGGCTCCAGGTCGACATAGCGCGCGCCGAGCAGGGTGGCCATTTTGATCGCCGCCCTTGCGTCGGGTCCGAGCTTCACATCTTTGCTGACCTGGAGGGTGAGTAGCACATGGTCGCCTTCCAGCTCGGCGGCCGCGACCCGGCCGACCTGCACACCCGCGACATCGACCTTGTCGCCGACGCTGATCCCCGCGGCTTGCACGAACTCCGCTTTGATCGTCTGCTCGCCGATCCCGAGGTTGCGGAAACTGCCCGAGGCCAGCATGAGCAGCCCGACCAGGACGACACCGATGATGCCGAGCCAGAAGTAGCGGTTTCTGTTGAATGTGGCCTTGATCTTGTTCATGGGCGGCACACCGCCGAGTGGGAGTTACCACCGATCTGGGAGAACAGACCGCGCGGGAACAGGATGCCGTAGAGCGAAACGTCGAGACGGCAGACATAGGCGTTGGCGTAGGCGCCTTCGGAGGTGAACCGGCCCGCATCCGCCAGGATCGACGGCAGGTCGACCGCCGTCTGATCCAGTTTGGCGCCGTTGGCCAGCAGCAGCGTCAGCGCATCGCGGGTCGAGGCCTGCACCGACTCCAGCTTGGGCTGGATGGTGTCGACCATCCCGACCAGCGCCGTCGTCGCATCGGCGATCTGCACGGTGGACTGCTGCAGCGACTGGCCCTGTTCGTACAGGCCGCCGATCAGCGCCCGCGTCTGGGTTATCAGCGTCTCCAATTCGTCCCCTCGTTTGGCCAATCCGGACATAACGCCACTGAGGTTGGTGATGACGTCGCTGAGAATGGCATCGCGGCGCTGGAAATCGGTGGCCAGCGTCGCGGCCTGGGTGATGAACGAGCTCAGCGAGACCCGATCACCCTGCAATGCCAGCACGAACGTTTCCGACAGCCGGTTCACCTTCGCCGGATCGAGCACCTCGAACAGCGGCTGGAAACCGTTGAGCAGCGCGGAGATATCGAACGAGGGTTCGGTCCGCTCCAGCGGAATCGTGCCGTTTTCCGGCAGTTCGCCGGCATCGCCGCCGGTGCCCGGCGCCAGCGCGACATACCGCTGCCCGATCAGGTTCTGGTAGCGCACCAGCGCCTTGGTGTTGCCGTACAGGGTCTGCTCGTCCTGAACGATGAACGTGACCCTGGCGTTGTTGGTGTCGTTGAGTTCGATCTTCTCGACCTTGCCGACCCGGACACCGGCCATCCGGACGTCGTCGCCCTCGCGGAGGCCGAGCACATCGGAAAAGACCGCCGAGTAGGTCTTGGTACCGCCTTCGACGATCCGGCCCAACGTATTCCAGACCAGGACCGTCACCAGGATCGAGACCACCGCGAAGAGGCTGAATCCGATCAGTGGTTTACGAATGCTCATCGGTCGGCCGCCTCTTCGGTCACCCGCAAGGTCCCGCCTTCCAGAATCGAACTCAACATCAGGTACTCGACGGAGGTGGGCCGCCTGCCGAGCAGCGCGGTCAGCGCTGCGTCACCTTCGTAGGCGATCGGTTTCGCCGCCGGGGTGACCCCGGGCTCCGGGCCGCTGTCGGTGTGCGCGGCAGGCGCTGCCCCCGCGGCGGGCGCGGGCGCAGGCGGAGGTGCGGGCGGCAGGAAGTGGGGGAACAGGCCTTCCAGCGGCGTCCCGGCGAAAGGGTTCGGCGGGGCGGCGGGTGCCGGAGCCGCGGCCTCGCCTGCCTGCGTGGTGAGCCCGGGAATCGCGGGCAGACCCGGCAGCGGCGGCAGCAGCGGCAGGCCTTCGGCCGAGGCGAGCCTGCCGGGCTGCATCGATTCCGGCAGGTATCCCGGATCGGCGACCGCGGGTGCGGTGAAACAGCTCGGTCCCGCCAGTTCGCCGTAGCGCGGGCAGTCCGCGACGGTGTTCGGTAAGAACGGGGTGAAGCTCAGGCCCGCGTTCCACACCATCTGCTGCTGCGGCCCCCAGGTGAAGGTCGTGCGCAGCTTCCGGGCGGAATCGTTGAGGTTGCTGATCGACCTGGTGATCGCGCCCGGATCGGCGGCCAGTGAACCGAACAACGCATTGGTGCCCGCGGTGATGTCCTTGCCGATATTCGGGTTGCGCGCGAACAGGTCGTTGACCCGATCAACGGTGTTACCCGCCCCGGCGATCAGGTTCACCAGATCGGTGCGGCGATCTGCGATGGTGCGGGCGGTGGTGACCGAGCTGGCCAGCACATCCATCAGCTCCGGCGCGGATTCGTTGAGCGCATGGGCCGAGTCGGAGAAATCCTCGAGCAGCACACCGAGATCCGGGATCGACTCGTCGACCGCGGTGAGCCACCGGTCGAGGCGCTCGATGGTGGACCCGGGCACGCGGCCGCTGCCGTCCAACGCGTAGGACAGGGTGCCAAGCACCCGGCCGAGCTGCATCGGATCGATCTCGGTGAGGATATTACGCACCGTGGTCAGGGTGTCCTGGAGCGCGATGGTGCCCTTGCTGCGGTCTTCTTCGATGACCATGCCCTCGGTCACGTGCGCATCGGCCGGCCCGTTGTAGAGCAGCTCCACCGCGGTGACCGCGAACAGGTTGCTCGGGACGACGCGAGCGGTGACATTGGCGGGGATGTTTTCGACGAACTCCGGTTTCAGGTCGATGTGAACCTCTTGCAGTTCGCCCTTGGCAGCGACCGTAACATGGTCGACCGTGCCGACGAGCAAGCCGCGGAATTTGACATCTGCCTCTTCCGGCAGACCGTCGCCCGTGGTGGTGAGATTCGCGACGACCTTCACCTTGTCCACGAAATAGCCCTGATACCTGGCCATCAGGAAACCGAGGACGACCGCGAAGACGAGCAGCCCGCAGATGCCTGCGATCAGCAGCTGCCGCATCGTGGGGCCGCGCCCACTGGGATCGATGATCATTGCCTACTACCCCGAGATCCGGATGCCGGGGGTGATACCCCAAATGGCCAAGGTCATGAACAGGTCGGCGAAGACGACCACGATGATGCACATCTTGATCGCGCGCCCGGCCGCGGTACCGACGCCCTCCGGACCGCCGGAGGCGAAGAAACCGTAATAGCACTGGATGAACGTGGTGATCGCAACGAAAACGATTGCCTTGAGCAGCGAATACAGCACATCGGTCGGAATAAGGAACTGGTAGAAGTAGTGCTGGTAGGTGCCGCTGTCGGTGCCGCCGATCACCTGCACGGTGAGCGCGCAGGAGATATAGGCCATCGCCAGGCCGAGGCAGTACAGCGGGACAATGGTGATCATCGCGGCGATCATCCTGGTGCTGACCAGATAGGGCAGCGGACGGATGGCCACCGATTCCAGCGCGTCGATCTCCTCGGAGATACGCATTGCGCCGAGTTGAGCGGTGAAACGGCAGCCTGCCTGCGCAGCGAACGCCAGCGCGGCGAGCAGCGGGCCGAGTTCGCGGGTGGTGGCGAAAGCGGAGATCGCGCCGGTGATCGGACTCAGGCCGAGCAGGTCGAGCGAGGTGTGGCCCTGGATGCCGACAGTCATACCGCCGAACGCGCTCAAGATGAGCACGACGCCGATCGTGCCGCCACCGACGACGAGGTTGCCGTTGCCCCAGGTGACGTCGGACAGCAGTCGCCAGACCTCTTTGGGGTACTGCTTGAAGGCCAGCGGCATGGAGCCGACCGAACGCAGGAAGAAGAACACCTGGTGCCCGAGGCGCGCGAGCATATCGACCGGCGCCCGGCCCACCGACCGCAGCCGCTGCAGCGGCCGCAGCAGCGGCGGTACGTATGTTGTCGACACCGGCTACACCACCTGTGGGGGGAACAACGTGTTGTACACCTGGGTGAAGATGACATTCACCCCGAACAACATGACCGCGGACATGACGACGGCCGTATTGACCGAGTTCGCCACGCCGCCGGGACCACCGCGAGTGTTCAATCCGGTATCGCAGGCAATGATCGCCGCGAGCAGACCGAACAACAGCGATTTCACCAGCGCTACACCCAAATCGAGAGGCACCGCGAACGACGCGAAAGTCGAAATGTAGGAACCGGGCGTGCCGTTCTGGGCGAAGATATTGAATACGTATCCTGTCAGGAATCCGACGAAGACGACGAAACCGCACAACAGCACGCTCACCACCATCGCGGCGCCGAGCCGGGGGGCGACCAAACGCCGCATCGGATCGACGCCCATGACTTTCATGGCGTCGATTTCCTCACGGATGGTTCGGGATCCGAGATCAGCACAGATGGCGGAACCGACAGCGCCTGCGATCATGAGCACGGTGACCAGCGGGGCGCCCTGCTGGATGATTCCGAGACCGTTTGCGGCGCCGATGAAGGAAGTGGCGCCGACCTGCTGGGCAACGGCACCGACCTGGATCGAGACGATCACGCCGATCGGGATGGCGACAAGCAGCGTAGGCGCCGCGGCGACGCTCGCCATGAACGCGCACTGCCGGATGAACTCGTTGAAGGGAAACCGGCCGCGGAAAATACTCACCACGAGTTCACCGACGGCCTGGACCCCCATGGTCATCTGACGACCGAGAGTCTCCAATGAGCGCTTGGGATGGTCTCGCCAGTAGTCCCTCGTCCACTCGACCGCACCGCTCAACCGAGAACTTGTTGGTGGACTCTTGGTCGACTGCACTGACTAACCCCTCTCGACGTCGGTTACCTACCCCGACGACTTGGTTTGCTTGAGGCACCTTACTACGTAGTAGTGCAGAACACACCCTATGTGTGTGACCCCCGCCATAGACCGCCGCCACTTTGTGCTGTGACCATTGAGTTACCGCATCGACATTGGTAACTGTCCCAACGTTTCGTTCCGATTACCAGAACCTGTTACGGCAGAGCTGGTCGGGACCTGAAAACACCGCTGCCCCATAGCCGGAAATTATGTGGAAATCCCTCATCCAAATTCGATCCCACCTCCACATCGGGCAGGCAAGGAGGATTAGCGAGCAAACGTCACTTACGGCAATCCCCGAGCGGATACCATCATCGATGAGAGCGAGCTGCTATCGAACAGTGGCCGGTGTGAAACCACCGATTCGGCTTGGACAGCACAACTCACGGGTATTGCCAGCCGAGGACGCGCCCGAACGTGGGTACTGACACGATGGGTGCCACAAATTGATATCGTGCGGGCTTCCAACACCTGGAGGGACATGTTCAGCAAACTCGCCAAGGCGGCCAATGCCGTCTTCGCCGTAGCCATGGGTGCGGCACTGCTCGGCACCGGCGCCGGTGCCGCCGAAGCCGCTCCTGGCGCGCCGGTAATCGGAGGCGGTTCGGGAATCGTGATCGACGATATGTTCGAGTGCACGCTTACCACCGTCGGCCACGACGCAGCCGGACGACTGGTCGGCCTGACCGCTGGCCACTGCGGCGACGCGGGTTCGCAGGTGTACGCCGAAGCGGATCGTGGATACGGCCCGGTCGGCGAATTCGTCTACTCCAATCCTCGGCTCGACTACGCGGTCATCCAATTCGCCCCCGGCCGGATCACTCCGGTGAACCGGGTCGGCAACGTCACCATCACCGGACTCGGGGCGCCGGCCCAGTTCCCGATGATCGTCTGCAAGGAAGGCCGCACCACCGGTAACACCTGCGGCATCTCCTGGGGCGACGTCCTCGATACGAAGATGGAGACCTGGGCGCAGATGTGTGTGGTCGAAGGCGATTCGGGGGCGCCTGTCGTGGTCGGTTCCACCCTGGTCGGGATGGTCAACGCCTATCTCGCCATCGCCTGCTTCGGCCCCGAGGTGGGCACCAATATGTCCTCGATCATGGATGACCTCAATGCGCGCGGCAGTACCGGCGCTGGGTTCCGCCCCATCTGAGCGGAGCCGAAAGACAGCAGAAATGAGCGGGCAGTCCAGAACTGCCCGCTCGTTTTCTTTGCTGTTCCGCTGGTAATCGCCGGAGCGGTGGAACTCAGAGCTCCTCGACGCACACCACGAAGCGGCGCTCGTCGTAAACATAACCGCTGCTGCCCGCACCGCAGGCGTTGACATCATCGGCGTTCTGCTCGATCGAGAGCACCTTGATGCCCTCGGTCGCGGTGGCGCCGCAGTCGATGCGCTCGGGATCGTCGCCGCCCATATCCATGCATGTGCCGACCACCCAGTCGATATCCAGGCACAGCGCGCCCTGCTCTAGCCCGTTGATCGTCTCGGCATAGTAGTTGTCGGAGTCGCTGACGCATTCGTAGCTCTTCTCCGCCTTGCCGATGACCTTGTAGTTCGAGGCCTGGCTGCCACACGAAGCCTGCTCGATGGTGGCGTCGTTCGTGGTGCCCCCGAGGGTCACACAATCACCGATTTCGGCCTCGAAATCGATATCGCCGCCCTCGTCGGTGGACAGCGGGGACGTGCTGGTGGTCGTGCTGCCGGAGTCGCTGTCGTTCGTCTCGGAGGTACCTGCGCCGCTGTCCAGCTGCGGCTGGGCCGTACCTTCGATACTCGAACTACACCCGGTTAACGAGAACACAGCCGCCGCCGCGACCGCGGCGAGCCCGATCCCAACGCGCGACGAAGTCCATCGCCCTGACATGTACAGTCCTCCCAGCTGCAACACCGAACTCAGCCCCCCGGCAGAATCCGAAGTTCACCATCGGTTTGTGCTTGATTGCGCTCGAAACGCCAAGCAATCAATACACCATCGGCATGTGTCCGTCGAACCGAGCGCGACGCCGGATGGTAGCCAGGAGCCGAAAAAATGCTGCCAGCAAACATTCTGGGTATGGTTGGCGGGCCGGGGTGGCGAGAGGAGTGTCCCATGAAGTTGATCAGCGCGATTGCCTGCTCGGCGGCGACGATCGGGACATATCTCACCCTCCCCGCGACGGCCGAAGCGAATCCGGATACCAGTACAGCAAACTCACAGACGCTCCAGGTCTTTGCCCCGGTGAGCGCCTCATCGGCGGACGAACCGCAAACCAGCGAAGCCCCGGCAACTCCGAACGCCCCCGCCGAAACCGGACCCATCCCGCACGCCGCGATGTCCGCACCTGTCCACTGCGTATCCGCCGACGGTGACGAGATGATCGTCATCGACGGTGCGAACGGCTGCCGGGCCACCGCCTACGCAAACGGAAACGCCCGATCACTTGCCGTCGACGGGATCGGCTACGCCATGGCGGCCGACGGGGCGAATGCCTACGGGATCGGTCTCGCGGGCGGGCTCGGCGCGAGCGAAGGCGTCGGCGGCACGTCGATAGCCATCGGCGCCGGACCCGACGCGGTCGCGCTGACCTCGCTGATATCGCAGGGCGGGCAGGCGAGCACGGCGTTTGCGGTATCGGTTGCGCTCGGCGGTTCCCGCGCGCAGATCCTGTCCCCCGACGGCCCGGTGATCTGCCTCGGCGTGGCGGCTTTCGCCTGGAATTCCGGGACCGGCGAAAGCTGTGTGGCGACACCACTGGGCAACTGGCAGTCCACCACCACCCCGATCACCGACCAGGACCGCGTGTGACCAGTACCCGCGGCTGAACTCCACGGCGTCGTCGAACCCGCGGGGCGTGTGTTGCGTAGACAGCGTTATGGGCGTTGTCCCGCGTCGGTCCGGCGAGGCCGCGCCGCGTGCCCCGCGGCCGGCGCTGGCTCATGCGATCGCTGCGGGCATCGGCTTCGAACGCTATTTCCGGTGGCGCCGCGAACGTGACGGCGACCCGTTCCGGTTGCGGTTCCCCGGTCTCGGTGCGGTGCTGTTCACCGGTATCCAGGAAGGCGCTAGAGAGGTGTTCCGCAGCCCGGTGCACACAGTCGAGCCGCCGCGGCCCAACCCCATCGAACCGCTGGTCGGCACCGCCTCGCTGATTCTCACCAACGGCGACCGGCACCGACAGGACCGCGCGCTGCTTGCCCCCGCCTTCCATCCCGCTCAGCTGCAGCATTACGGCACGGTGATCCAGGAGGCCGCCCTGCGGGAAATGTCGGGGCGCTGGCACCCCGGCGGCCGGATCGATGCGCGCACCGCCGCGACCGCCATCACACTGCAGGTGATCCTCACCGCGGTGTTCGGTGTCGCCAAGGAACGCCACGCCGCCTACACCGCCGCCATCGCCGACTTCCTCGGCAGTTTCACCGGTCCGCTGATGCTGGCCCCCGCGCTGCGCCACGGCGTGCTCGGGCGGGCGCCATGGGACCGATTCGTCACCGCCAGGGACCGCCTGGACCAGCTACTGCTCGCCGATATCGCGCGCAGACGCCGCCGCGGCGCCGTCACCCCCGATATCCTCACCCTGCTGCTGAGCTGCCGCTACGACGACGGAACGGCGATCACCGACGCGGATCTGTGTGACCAGTTGCGGACCCTGCTCGTTGCAGGCCATGACACCACCGCCAACACCCTGGCCTGGGCGATGTGGCGGGTCTACGGCGACCCGGCGGTGTCGGCGCAGTTGCGGGCGGAGCTGCGATCAGCGGGCCCCGTAGCGCAGACGGCCCCCGCGGGGTTGCCTTACCTGAACGCGGTATGCCGAGAGACGCTGCGGTTACATCCGGCGGTGCCGATCGTGCTGCGCCGGGTCGCGGCCCCGACGCTGCTGCGGGGTGCACCGCTGGCGGCGGGCGAGGTGATGGGGGTCGCGCTGCCGCTGCTGCACTCCGACCCGGCGGTGTGGGCCGAACCCGAGCTGTTCCGGCCTGCACGTTTCCTCCGGCACCGGTACAGCCCGTTCGAGTTCGCCCCGTTCGGCGGCGGGCATCGCCGCTGTCTCGGGGCCGCGTTCGCCGAATTCGAACTCCGAGTCGCGCTGGCCACCATCGCGGCCGGAGCGAATCTGCGGCCGGTGCCGGGACGGGCGCCGCGGTCACGGCCACACGGGATCGCCACCCGGCCGAGCCGACCGTTGCTGTTCGACGTGATCTCGTGATCTATCTCACCAAACGGTTTACGACACATAGCGGATGGGAGCAGTGGCGGGCTCGCCGCCCGCCCGGACTCGCCGATGCCAGCGGCGGTTTCCCCGTGCGGCGGTCCCACCGCCCCGGCAGTGCCCTGTAACACAGGGAATCAACTATCGCTATGACCGAAAATCGCGGGTAGATCCGGCCGCTCCCGGCCGGTAGGAATGGTCGACGGGGCGGTAGGCGCAGCCGAACGAACCACACGTGCCGATGTACACCGGGTCGTGAGCAGCCGGTCGGGGCCGCTTCGAAACAAGCTCCACGACGTCCGTGGGCGCTCCCGGAACAACGATGAGCATCCACGGCTGACCGCGTGCGCGCCGGACGTGGAGCCAGTTCCGCGAGCCCCGCGATTCGTCGTGGGGTTGCTGCACAGGACGCACCGGACTCACAAAGCTCGGACGTCGATGAGTCGAATGGACGAAGAACGTATGGATGCCGTCAAGAACACCGAGTCACAGCCGGCCCGCAGCCGGGGCACGCACCGGCTACGCAAGGGCGTGCTGTTGACCGCCGCGATCGCCGCGACGGGCGCCTTGTTCGTCGCCCCCGCGCAGGCGAACCCGAACCTGCCCTCCGGCTCGGCGTCGGGTATCACCGAGCCGACGCCGCCGCAGGCCAACTTCGCCCCGCCCGCGATCAGCCCGGGCGAGGGGCAGAACGTCGGCATCGCGCAGCCGATCATCATCAACTTCAAGGAGCCGGTGAGCGACCGCGCGACCGCGGAGAAGTTCATCACGATCACCTCCTCGAATCCGGTGCCCGGTCACTTCTACTGGTTCAGTGATAAGCAGGTGCGCTGGCGACCCAACGAGTTCTGGCCTGCCGAGACCGATGTCGTGGTGGAGGCGGGCGGGAGCCGCCGCGCCTTCCGGATCGGCGATGCGATGATCGCCACCGCCGACGACAACACCAAGACCATCACGGTCACCCGTAACGGCGAGGTGATCCGCACCATGCCGACGTCGATGGGCAAACCCGGCTACGAGACCCCCAACGGCACCTATATCGTCGGCGAGCAGCGCCGCGAAATGGTGATGGACTCCTCCACCTACGGTGTCCCGATCGACGACCCCGAGGGCTACAAACTCGATGTCGAGTACGCGACCCGGATCTCCAACAGCGGTATCTTCGTGCACGCCGCACCCTGGTCGGTGGCCCAGCAGGGTGTTTCCAACGCCAGCCACGGCTGCCTCAACTTGAGCACCGAGGACGCCAAATGGTTCTTCGAGAACTTCGACGCCGGTGATGCGGTGATCGTGCAGAACACCGAGGGCGGCACTCTCAATGCCCTCGACGGTCTGGGCGACTGGAACGCCTGACATAGGGGCCGCGGATGATCGCGGGCCTGCGCACTCCGCTGACGGCGGCGCCCCACCTCGGGGCGCCGCCGTTGTTGTCACCGACTCATCGCGCCGACCGGCTCACCAGATCTTGACCCGCTCGGCGGGGGCCAGATACAGCGCGTCACCCGGAGCGAGATCGAATGCCTCATGGAAGGCGTCGATATTGCGAACCACCGCATTGCAGCGGAACTCGGGCGGGGAGTGCGGGTCGACGGCCAGACGACGCACCGCCTCCTCGGGACGAACCTTGGTACGCCAGACCTGCGCCCAGCCGAAGAACACCCGCTGCAGCCCGGTCAGCCCGTCGAGTACGGGGGGTTCGTCGCCGTTCAACGAGATCCGATACGCCGCCAAGGCGATCGAGAGCCCACCCAGGTCGCCGATGTTCTCGCCGATCGTGAATTCGCCGTTGACCTTCTGCTCATCGGGCAGATCTTTCGGCGACAGCACATCGTACTGCTCTATCAACGCCCTGGTCCGCTTGCCGAATTCAGCCCGATCGATATCGGTCCACCAGTCGACCATATTGCCGTCGCCGTCGTATTTGGCGCCCTGATCGTCGAAGCCGTGGCCGATCTCATGGCCGATCACCGCACCGATCCCGCCGTAATTGGCGGCGTCGTCGGCGTTCATATCGAAGAACGGCGGCTGCAGGATCGCGGCCGGGAAGACGATCTCGTTCATGCCCGGGTTGTAGTAGGCGTTGACGGTCTGCGGGGTCATGAACCATTCGTCACGGTCGACGGGACCGCCCAGTTTGTTCATATCGCGGTCGTGTTCTGCGGCGAACCCGCGCCGGTAGTTGCCCACCAGATCGGCCGGGTCGACACGCACCGCGGAATAGTCGCGCCAGCGATCCGGGTAACCGATCTTGGGCGTGAACTTCTCGAGTTTGGCCAGCGCGGCCCGCCTGGTTTCCGGACTCATCCACTCCAGCTCGGAGATATTGCGCCGGTAGGCCTCCTGCAGGTTGGCGACCAGCTCCACCATCCTGGCCTTGGCCTCCGGCGGGAAATGTTCGGCCACATACAGTTTGCCGACCGCCTCGCCAAGCAGGTCCTGGACCAGCGAAACACCACGCTTCCAGCGTTCCCGGTTCTCCTCGGCGCCGGTCAGGGTACGGCCGTAGAAGTCGAAATTCTCTTCCACCAGCGCCTCGGTGAGGAAGGCCGCGCGCGAATGCAGTACCCGCCACAGCGCCCACACCTGCCATTCGGCGAGCGGTTCACCCGCCCACACCCGCACGAACTCTTGGACGAAGCTCGGCTGGCGCACCACGATTTCGGCGAACAACTCCGGTCCGTCGGCATCGACGCCTTCGGACAGGCCGCGCGTCCACTCGGCCCAGTCGAATTCGGGGTACTCGGCGACCAGCGCATCGAAAGTGGTGAGATTGTAGCTGAGCTCGGCGTCCCGGCGGCGCACCACGTCCCAATGCCCGGCCGCGAGCTTGCGCTCCAGTTCGAATACCCGCCGACCCGGTTCGGCGGGTAACAGGCCCGCAATCGAGGGATCGGCGGCGGCCAGCGCGAACATTCGATCGATATGCTCGATGTATTTCGCCCTGACCTCGGCGTACTCGTCGGCCCGGTAATACGACTCGTCGGGCAACCCGATCCCGGACTGGGTGCCGTGCACCAGGTAACGCTGCGAGTTCTTGTCGTCGGTGTCGACATATACCGCCAGCGCGCCCGGCACCCCATTGCGCTGCATTCGCCCGAGCAGCCCGGCGAACGCACTGTGATCGGTTACCGCGGCGACCTCGGCGAGTTCGGCTGCGATCGGGCGCAGTCCGGCGGCTTCGACCGCGGCGGTGTCCATGAAGGAGGCATACAGGGCGGCGATCTTGCCCGCATCGCTGTCCGGTTCGCCCGTCGCGTGCTGGATGATCGCCTTGACGTCCAGCTCCGCCTGGTCGTAGAGCTTCCGGAAGGCTCCGTCGACCGCTCGGTCGGCCGGTATCGCGTGGGAGTCCAGCCAAGCGCCGTTGACGTGCGCGAACAGATCGTCCTGCACCCGCACGGCCGGGTCGAGGTAGGTGAGATCGATGCCGGAGACAATGGTCGGTTCGGAAGTCACACCAACCAGTATGCCGGTGGGGTCGGTCCCAGCAGCGGTCTCGAGGTCAGCTGGGCAGGTCGAGGCGATCGAATTCGCCGTCGCAGGCGCCTGCCAGGAAGGCGCCCCATTCGGCGGCGGTGAAAACGAGCGCGGTACCGCCATAGCGCAGCGTGGTGCTGCCGTCGGCGCCGGTGCAGGCGCTCAGCTCACCGTCGGCGGCGCCGCGATGGGTCACAGTGCGGAGGAACGCGGTCCATTCGCCTGCGGTGACTGTGATGACGGGCTCCGCCCCGCGCCGTTGGGCAAGATGGCGACGAAATTTGCTGTCCCGAATCAGCACCACCCCCCTGTCGAACCGCACCTCCACGCACTGGTTGCCGTTATTGGATCGGGTCGAGGTGAACCAGCCGGTGACGTCGCGCCGGCGGTCAGCAGCGGTGGTGGCCATATCCGATTTTAACCGTCGGCATACCTTCTGATCAGGGATAACGAGTCGGCACGGGTGAAGGAGAGCTCCAGCGCCCGCGCATAGGCGTAGCTCAGATCACGC
>NZ_MUKP01000019.1 GCF_002081715.1 Nocardia donostiensis
ACAGCTGGGTCGGCTTCGGTGTCTTCACCGTGGCGATGGTCGTGGTCGTGATCGGCTGGGTGGCTGCCACCCCGTTCACGTTCCGTCATCCGCGCGTGGTGCAGCGCGTCGGGTACGCGTTGATCGGGCCGGTGCAGCGCCTGTTCGAGTACGCGGACGCGAAGCCCGGCGCGTATACGGACTCGGACATCTCCCCGTACCTGTGGCACAACGGGACCTACCCCGACAACGACGAGTACCAGCAGATGTTCGAAAACGGGTTCAAAGATTACCGATTGCGCATTTTCGGGCAGGTGCGCAATCCCGTCGAGCTCTCCCTCGAACAGTTACGTGCGCTGCCCTACCACGAGCAAACCACCCAGCACTTCTGTATCCAGGGCTGGTCGGGCGTGGCCAAATGGGGTGGCGTCTCGATGCAAACCATACTCGACCTCGTCGAACCACTTCCGGAGGCCGAGTGGGTGGTCTTCTACTCCCTCGCCGAGGGTTCCGACGGAGGAACCTACTACGACGCACACGCGATCGAACAGATGAGCCACCATCTGACGATGCTCGCCTACGACATGAACGACGCACCGCTGACCTACGGCCACGGCGCGCCGCTGCGCCTGCGCAACGAATTGCAACACGGTTTCAAACACGTCAAATGGATCGCGGCGATCGAATTCGTCAACCATTTCTCGGAAGTCGGCGGCGGGCACGGCGGCTACAACGAGGACCACGAGTACTACGGGTACCGGCAGTCGCTCTGAAGGCGGAGGGGCGGGCAGATCACCTCGCTGTCCGGTCCTCGGTCTCCCCGGGCTGCGGGAGTGATTGCCGGATCGCCTCGGTCAGCGCCTGCTCGGCGTGGTTGGGGGCGCTGTGGCGGTGGATCAGCACGAATTCCACCGTCCCCGGATCGGGAAGACCGAGTTGGTCGCCGATCGGGACGAGCCCGTCGGGCAGGAGGGAACGCGGGTGCACGATGTAGCCGAGTCCTGCCAGTACCGCTGCGCGTAACCCGGCGCGGGAGTTGGCTGTGCATGCGGGGCGGAGGGTTATTCCCGCCTCGTGTAATGCGGTGTACGCGCAGGACCGGGTGATGCTCGGCGGTGGGTAGGCGACCAGCGGCACCGGCTCGGTGGCGTCGCGTTCGCTCACATCGGCAGGCCCCGCCCACACCAATTGATCGCGGTGGATGGGTTGCCCATGGGTCTCTCCTGGCCGGCGCATGACGAAGGCGAGGTCGACCTCACCTGCACGGAGCCGGTCGTGAATGGTGCGGCTCAGCCCGACGGTCAGCTGGAGGTCGACCCGCGGATGCCGGGCGCGGAATTCCCGCAGGATGCGCGGCAGGCCCCGGGCTACCAGGTCCTCGGCGGCACCGAACCGTAGCGGGCCCGACAGCACCGACTCGGCGAAGTAGCGGTGGGCCCGCTCGTGGGCCTCGAGGATCGCCTGCCCGAATCCCACCATCGCGGTGCCGTCAGGGGTCAATTCCATGCGGTGGGTATCGCGCAGCAACAGGACCGCACCGGCCTGCCGTTCCAGCCGGGCGATATGACCGCTGATGGTCGACTGGCGCACGCCGAGTTGCGTAGCGGCGGCGGAGAAGCTGCCGGACCGGACCACCGTCAAGAAGCTGCGCACCAGATTCGGTTCGAACACCCCGGCTGTATATCACAAATCGCGATCACACTTATCGGTGCCATCGTGTTTTCAGATAACATACGGGTGGCTACGGTGGGCCGCGTGAAGTTTGCGCAGGCGTTCGACGGTTTCGTGATGGCGATATTCGGGATGGTCGCGGTCGCGGTGGTCCTGCCCGCCCAGGGCGTGTTCATGGACGCCGCGCAGTGGCTGGTGAAACTGGCGATCGCGGTGTTGTTCCTGCTGTACGGTATGCGCCTGGCGCCGGCCGAAGCGCTCGCGGGTCTGCGGCAGTGGCGCTTGCACGGGACCATCCTGACCCTCACCTACGTGCTGTTCCCGCTGATCGGCCTGGCGGCGTGGGCACTGACCTCCGGGGTGATCGCTGATGATCTGCGGATCGGGCTGCTGTTTCTGAGCCTGGTGCCTTCCACGGTGCAATCGTCGATCGCCTTCACCTCGATCGCGGGGGGAAACCTCCCGGGCGCCATCGTCAGCGCCTCCTTTTCCAACCTCCTCGGAGTGTTCGTCACGCCGCTGCTCGTGGTCATGTTGATCGACACCGCGGAATCGGCGCGCATCGATCCGTCCTCAGCTCTGTACATCGTCGTGCAACTGCTGGTTCCGTTCCTGATCGGGCAGGCACTGCGGCCGAAGCTCGGCCCGTGGTTGCAGCGGCGGCGCCGCGCGGCAACGCTGGTCGATCGCGGATCGATCCTGCTCGTGGTCTATACCGCGTTCAGCGAGGGGATGAACGAACGCATCTGGAGCAAGACCTCGCCGGGTCAGATCCTCATCGTGAGCGCTATCTGCTGCGCCATCCTCGCCACCGTCCTGGTCACCTGCACACTGGTGGCCCGCTGGCTCCGTTTCGCATGGGCCGACCGGGTCGTGATCATCTTCTGCGGGTCCAAGAAGAGCCTGGCGACCGGCCTGCCGATGGCGACGGTCCTGTTCACCGGACAGCCGGTCGGACTGCTCGTCTTGCCGCTGATGATCTTCCACCAGATCCAGTTGATCGTCTGCGCCTGGCTCGCATCCTCGTTCGCTGCGAAGCGTCCCACCACGACCGACCGCCAGGGCATACCTCAGGAAGCACCTTCCGCCTGACCGGTGGCAGGCGCTGTTGGTGGCGCCTGTCCCTGCGACCGTGCTGTCCGCGTCCCGCAGGTCAGGTCACGATACGCAGCGGATGTTCCAGCAATTGCTGCAGCTGCTGCAGGAAACGCGCGGCCACCGCACCGTCGAGCGCCCGATGATCCGCGGACAGGGTGACACGCAGGATCTTCCGGCACACCACCCCGTCGCCGTCCGGCCGCAGCTCGTCGCGGACAGCACCCACGGCGAGGATCGCCGATTCGGGTGGGTTGATCACCGCGGTGAACTGCTCGATGCCGAACATCCCCAGGTTGGAGATCGTGAATGTGGCGCCGGTCATCTCGTCGGCGCGCAGCTTACGTTCCCGGGCGCGGTCGGCCTTGTCCCTGGTCTCGGCGGCGATCTCGGAAACACTTTTGCGGTCGGCGTCGCGGATCACCGGGACCAGCAGGCCGGCCGGTGTGGCGACGGCGACGCCCAGATGAACGCCCCGATGCCGGTGCAGTGTGTTCCCGGCGAAGGAGACATTCACGGCCGGTTCGAGGCGCAATGCCACCGCGACCGCCTTGATCAGCAGATCGTTGACGCTGGCCTTGCCCTTGTCGGCCGCTGCCAGCGTGGTGTTGACCTCCGCGCGGAAAGCCATGAGGTCGGTGACATCTATCGCGCTGGTCAGGTAGATGTGGGGCGCCTGCTGCATGCTTTCGCTCAGACGCTGGGCCGACACCTGCTGGATCGTGGTCAGCGGGACTTCGTCGTAATCGCCGGACGTGGTAACCGGTCCGGCAGACTTGGATTCCACCACCGCGTCGGAGCCGGGTGCGGACCCGCCAGTGCTGGACGGGCGGGCGGCGGCGCGGTGCGCGTCCTCGACGTCTCGCCGGGTGATACGCCCGCCGGGGCCGCTGCCGGTGACCCCGGCCAGATCGACACCCAGCTCCTGAGCGATCTTGCGCGCCAGCGGCGAGGACTTCTTGCGCACTGCGCCGTCTCCCGTCCGTCCAGCCGCAGGAGCACCGGCCACCGCGCTGTCCGCGTTCGGTGCGGGAGCACCGGGAGCGACAGTGGGCTGCGCGGCGACCGGTGGCACGGCAGGTTCGGGCGCCGCCGCAGCTCCTGGTTGCGTCCCTGCGGCGGTACGGGCCGGGGTTGCTGTCCCGTCGCCGAGGATGGCGATCGGCTCGCCGATCGGCACGCGCGCGCCCGCCTCGACGAGGATCTGTTCGAGCACCCCGTCCTCGTAGGCTTCCAGCTCCATGAGGGCCTTGTCGGTCTCGATCTCGGCGAGCACTTCGCCGCTGGTGACCTGGTCACCCTCCTGTTTGAGCCAGGCCGAGACGACCCCGTCCTCCATGGTGTCGGAGAGTCGAGGCATGGTGATTTCGGGCACGGTCGTTGTCCTTCGGGTTCCGTTTCAGCGCCGACGGCCCACGGCCGCCAGGGTTTCCACCGCAGCGGTGTAGAGGGAGTCGGCCGATGGCAGCGCAATGCGTTCGAGCGGTTTGGCATACGGCAGCGGCACCTCGGCCATCGCCACCCGGCGTACCGGCGCATCCAGATAGTCGAAGGCTCCGTCGGAGATCGACGCGGCCACTTCCGCGCCGATGCCGTAGGTGAGCCAGTCGTCCTCGCCGATGACGGCACAGCCGGTTTTGCGCACCGACGCGACGAGGGTCTCGCGATCGAGTGGGCGGAGGCTGCGCAGGTCGATGACCTCCACCGAGATGCCCTCCGCGGCGAGCCGGTCGGCGACCTGGCCGGCCACCACGGCCATCCGTGAGTAGCCGATGAGCGTGATGTCGGTGCCTTCGCGAGTCACTGCCGCCTTGCCGATACGGGCGGGCGGAAGGTTCTCGGGGACTTCACCTTTGGTGTTGTAGAGCGCAAGGTTCTCCAGGAACAACACCGGGTCTTCGTCCTCGATCGCGGCCTTCAGCAGGGCGCGGGCGTCCGCCGGGGTGCTCGGCGCCACCACCTTCAGGCCGGGGACGAATGCGTAGTAAAGCTCGATGTTCTGTGAATGGGTGGCGCCGAGTTGCTGGCCGCCGCCACCCGGGGTGCGGATCACGATCGGCACGCTGGTCTGCCCACCGAACATGCCGTAGATCTTGGCGGCGTGGTTGACGATCTGATCCAGCGCCAGCAGCGAGAAGTTGATCGTCATGATTTCCACGACGGGGCGCAGTCCGAGCATCGCGGCCCCGATGGCCGCGCCGACGAAACCCTCCTCGGCAATGGGGGTGTCGCGCACCCGCTTTTCGCCGAATTCGGCCAGCAGTCCGGCGGTGATCTTGTAGGAGCCTTCGAAAACGCCGATCTCTTCCCCGATCAGGAAAACATCGTCGTCGCGCCGCATTTCGTCGCGAAGGGTTTCGCGCAGCGCTTCCCGGTAAGTCATGACAGGCACGGTGGGAGTCCTCAGACGGTGAAGAGTGGGTCGGCGGGCAGGCGGCGGGAGTCACCCTCGACCGGGGTGGCATAGGTGTAGTCGAACAGGCTCGACGGTTCCGGGTGCGGGCTGGCGTCGGCGAACTCAACTGCCGCGGCGACTTCCGCGCGCACCCCCTCCTCGATCTCGGTCACGTCCTGCTCGGTCAGCACCTCGGCTGTGCGCAAGGCCGCCTGGAATCGCACGATCGGGTCGTGGTCGCGGGCTGCCGCGATATCGTCGGCGCTGCGATATTTCGCTGGATCGACCACCGAATGCCCCTTGAGCCGGTGACTTACCGCCTCGAGCAGGGCGGGCTTCCCTTCGTTGCGCGCACCTTCCAACAGATCGCAGGCGATATCACGGACGGCGAGTACGTCGGTACCGTCGACCCGTTCGCCACGCATCCGATAGGCAGCGGCCCGCTTGTACAGATCCGGTTCGGACGAGGATTGCTCGACCGTGGTGCCCATCCCGGTCTGGTTGTTGATAACCAGGAACACCACCGGGAGCCGCCACAGCGCCGCAATGTTCAACGCTTCGTGGAACGCGCCGATATTGGTGGTGCCGTCACCCATCTGGCACACCACCACGTCGTCATCGCCTCGATAGTCGACCGCCAGTGCCGCGCCGACCGCCAGCGGAAGCTGGCCGCCCACGATGCCGTAACCACCCAGTAACCGGGTGGCGGTGTCGTACATGTGCATCGAGCCACCCCAGCCCTTCGAGGTGCCGGTGGTGCGCCCGTACAGTTCAGCCATCACCCGGCCGGGTTCGATGCCCTTGGCGAGGGCGTAACCGTGCTCGCGGTAGTTGGTGAACAGGTAGTCGGTGGGCCGCATCGCGGCGGCCAAACCGACCACGGTCGCCTCCTCACCGAGGTTGAGGTGGCAGTAGCCGCCGATCTTGGCCTGCTGGTAGCTCTGCGCGGTGCGTTCCTCGAAACGCCGCACGAACAGCATGTCGCGGTACAGAGTGCGCAGGAATTGCGGGTCCTCGTCGGCGAGGCGGGTGTCGCCCGGTGTTTTCGCCGCTGGGCGCGGCTTGCTCGGCGAGGTCTTCCCGGAGGTCTTGCGCGATGCCGTGGTCGTGGTCACGGTGAGTCTCCTCAGCGCTGATGCGGCGCGATGTGTACGGGCAGGCCGAGCCCGGTCAGGGCGGCCTCCATACCTATCTCGCCGAAGGTCGGGTGGGCATGGATGGTGTCGGCGAGTTCGTCGAGAGTCGCCTCTAGCGTGATCGCCAGGGCTCCTTCGGCGATCAGGTCGCTGGCCGACGGGCCGATGATGTGCACGCCGAGCACTTCGCGATGCCGGCGTCCGGCGATGATCTTCACGAATCCCTCGGTGTCGCCGAAGGTCCTCGACCGGCCAAGGGCCGCGAAGGGGAACTTCGCGCTGATCACCTCGAGCCCCTCGGCGCGAGCCATGTCCTCGGTCCGGCCGACGCTCGCGATCTCAGGATGGGTGAAAGTCGCTGCGGGGATCACCGTGTAATCGATATGGGCCTGATGTCCGGCGATCACGTCGGCGGCGGTGAGGCCTTGATGCGAGGCGACGTGTGCGAGCAACGCCCGCCCCGTGACGTCGCCGATGGCATAGACGTGCTCGACGCCGGTGCGCAGCTGATCGTCTACCGGGATGAATCCCCGTTCGTCGGTGGCGACTCCGGCCGCATCCAGCCCGAGTTCGGCGGTGTTCGGCCGCCGCCCCACGCCCATGAGCACCACATCGGCGTCCAGTTCCCTGGCTCGGGGCCCGCCGACGGTCACCCGGAGCGCGTCCTGCCCGGTGATCGACTCGACCGTCGACCCGGTCAGCACGGTGATACCCCGCTTGGCGAACGACCGGCCAAGTGCCGCGCCGATCTCCTTGTCCTCCAACGGAACCAGGCGGTCCTGCAACTCGACGATCGTCACCTCGCTACCGAAGGTGGCGAACAGGCTGGCCCACTCCGCGCCGACGGCGCTGCCGCCGATCACGACCAGCCGCCGCGGCACCTCGGTCAACCCGAATGCTCCGTCGGAGGTGATCACACCGGGCAGATCCGCGCCTGGAATCGGCAGCCGTGCGGGCACCGAACCGGTCGCGATGATCACATCTTTGGCGTCGACCCGCCTGATCGGCTCGGTGGGGGCGGCGGCATAGCGCGGGCCACCCGAATAGATCGGCGACGATCCCACCGAGTGCACCTGGACCTCGGTGGCGCCGACGAATCGGGCGTGTCCCTCGATGAGAGTCACCCCGTTTGCCCGCAGCAGTCCCGCGACGCCGTCGGTGAGTCCCTTGACGATGCCGTCCTTGCGTTGGCACACAGTAGCGAAGTCCAAGCGGACATCGTCGGCGTGAATGCCGAACTCCGCTGCGGCACTCACCATCTGGAAGACCTCGGCCGAGCGCAACATGGCCTTGGTCGGGATACAACCCCAATTCAGGCAGACGCCGCCTGGGCGCTCCTTCTCCACCACGCCGACGGACAGACCACGTTGGGCTGCGCGAATAGCAGCCACATAACCACCCGGTCCGCCGCCGACTATCAGAAGATCGAATTCCGGCACTCGTGGTGCTCCTCGTCTCGAATCAGCACGATCCCGCCCGGATGCGGCGGGAATCACGAAACGAGTCTGGTCGCTACGGACTGCACAAACAATGACGCCGAAGCCCAGGAATTACACCGAAGAATTGGGCGCACAGCACAGTCAAGATGAGGCAGCCTCGAGTTTCACCGACGCCAACGCCAATGAAAGCTCCAGGTAGCAGCGCTGTCCTTCCAACGGCCGGCCCAGTAGTCCGGCGATGCGCTGCAACCGATTGATCACGGTGTTGCGGTGACAATGCAGCCGGGTCGCCGCATGGGCCGCCGAGCGGTTCTCCCCCAGCCAGACGGTCAACGTATCGAGCAGAACCGCACGCTCCTTGTCCGGCAGGGCGAGGACCGGGCCGAGGGCGTGCTGCCGCAGCAGCGCAGCGAGATCGGGCGACCGGACCAACAGAGCCTCGGGGTACCGCTCGTCCAGCGACACCAAGCCCGTCGCGTCATCGGGCAATGTTTGCAACGCGACAAGTGCAAGCGCATGCGCCACCGCGACCTGCGCCAGCCCCGGTACAGCGGGAGAGACACCGGCCCGGCCACGGATCTGCGGTCGCAGCCGTTGCAGCACGGTGTCGCTCGATCGCTGCTCCACCGACACCAGCCCGACCATGGTCTCGACTCGGTCGTGCCACACCGAGCGGATGCCCGACGCCGCCAAGACCGTTTCGATACCTGTGCGCAGAGGCCGGGCGTCACCGTGCGCGGCCACCACCAGGTAGTCGCCCTGGGCGGGCAGGTTCAGTTCACGCGCGGCGCGCGAGGCGAAGGTGGCATCGTGGGCGCGGCCTGCCAGCAGATCCTCGATCAGCGCGTGCCGCCTGCGCTCGTCGCGACGCACCTGCTCGAGCTCGGTGTTGCGGTAGGAGGTGACCAGCGCCGAGGACAAACCGTCGACCACCGTCCACATGGCGGTGCCTGCCTCCCGCAGCTCCTGCGGGTCCGCGCACTCGGCTCGATCGAGCAGCGCGGTCCAGATGATCCCACCGCCGAGCCGGAACGTCCGCAGCATTGTTTCCAGCGGCACCCCCTGCTCGGCACGGTGCCTGCCGATGGTCGCCGCCACTTCGTCGCCCTCGGGATCGCCGGTCTTCCCGACGAGCAGATCCAGGATGCGGCTGAGGTAACGGCGGCATCCGTCGACCAGATCTGCGCGGGGTACCGAGGTGTAGTCGGTCCATTCGGGGTTGTCGGTGAAGATCGCCGACATCAGGCGCTCGGTCAGCACCGGGACATCGGCACGGCACGCTTCGGCGAGCCTGCGCGTCCCGGAAGTCGACAGCGTCGGCGTACCTCCGCCTTCGCTTCGGCCATGCGCTCCCTGCGTCGTGCCCATGCCGGACACGGTACTGGCTGCCAGACCGCCGATGAGCCGGCGCTCAGCAGGTAGCCAGAGCGCCGCGCACCATCTCCAGGTGGTGTTCGATGGTCGGTGCGGCGGACTCTGCGAGCATGGTGACCTGCTCGGAGTTCCCGTTCTGCACCTGCTGGGCACCGGCCTGCAGGGACTGGATATGGAAGCGTTCCTGCATGCGCAGCCAGGCCAGGTCGAAGTCGCGCCCCCTCTGCATTGCGGTGTCCAACAGCTGCTGGGACTGCTCGGGGTTCGGAGTCAAGGGGAGCATCACCGCGTTGGGTAACGCGACTGCGGCCCCCATCGCATCCAGGCGCGTGTGATCGACGACCAGCATCGGGCCCAGCTGACGCACCTGCGGGCACGTGCCCATCACCGCAGCCTGCGCACCGGAGATCATCTCCGACATATGCGCCTGGTGGGATACCACCAGATAAGTGCTGTCCTGCCCGGACAGCGCGACCGGCTGGACCGGGCCGGGGGGTTGCGCGGCACCGGTACCCGTAGCGGCGAAGGTGAAGGCACCGGTCAGCACCGCGGCCAGTAGTAAACGGCGTAATGCTCGCATTGCTTCTCCCTCTGATCGGAACAGGCCGGAATATGCGATGCCTGGGTGTCCGTTCCTGCCCGATCTACACCACCTCGCGAGATTTGCCTCGCATTTCAGCTCTTCGACTACCCCGATGTTTGGGAACATCGACGGGGGTGCGCAGGCGAGCCGAGTGTGCGGGCAGTACTTGCGCATGAGGCCGTGACCCACCGAAAGGAAAAGACGTTGCCCGACTACGAGCATCATTCCGGTACGCGTCCCGCCGCTTGGTACGAGGGGTTGACAGAGGGTCCCGAATCGCTGTTCGCGGGACGGGAAGAAGCTGAAAAATCTTCCGAACCCGGCGGGTACCGGACATTGACCTATGAGGTCACCGGTCGCGTGGCTCGCATTACTTTCAACCGTCCGGAACGGGGAAATGCGATTACCGCCGACACCCCGGTCGAGTTGGCCGCGGCAGTGGAGCGAGCCGATCTGGACCCGAACGTTCACGTGATCCTGGTATCGGGGCGCGGTAAAGGATTTTGCGGCGGCTACGATCTATCGATTTTCGCCGAGAACCCGGCAGCAGCCGGCGGCGAGGCGAGCGAGATGCGCGGCACGGTGCTCGACCCGATGGTTCAGATGCGTAACCACAACCCGTTCGGTACCTGGGATCCGATGATCGATTACCAGATGATGAGCCGGTTCAACCGGGGTTTCTCCAGCCTGCTGTATGCGAACAAACCGACGGTGGCCAAGCTGCACGGCTTCGCGGTGGCCGGCGGTACCGATATAGCGTTGTACGCGGACCAGATCATTTGCGCGGCCGACACCAAGATCGGGTATCCACCCGCCCGGGTATGGGGTATCCCCGCCGCAGGCATGTGGGCGCACCGATTGGGCGACCAACGCGCCAAACGACTATTGCTGACCGGGGACTGCCTCACCGGCACGCAGGCGCAGGAGTGGGGCCTTGCCGTCGAGGCGCCACCTGCCGACCAGCTCGACGAGCGCACCGAAGCCCTGGTCGAGCGGATCGCGAGAGTGCCCGTCAATCAGCTCATCATGGCCAAACTCGCGCTCAACAGTGCTCTGCTGGCCCAAGGCGTTGCGAATTCCGGCATGATCAGCACCGTCTTCGACGGCATCTCCCGGCATACCCCAGAGGGTTATTCCTTTCAGCTCCGGTCGGCCACAGTTGGTTTCCGTGAAGCCGTCCGGGAACGTGACGAGCCGTTCGGCGACTGGAAACGGACCCGAACCGACGGCACTGCCGCGCCCGTTCCGGAGGACCCGCAGGGCTCTTGATGTCGACACGCGCAACGAAACGCGTCGCCACCCGTAAGCGATTTATTATTGCCGCTGCGGGTCACCATGACGGCAGGCTCCAACAAGTCGGTGTAGACCCTTCAGGCGAAACCGGGCGAGACGCATCTACGGTGCGTCGCGAGAGAAGGAGCACCACCGTGTCGAGTTTGGCTCCGTTCTACGAAAATGTTCAGTCGCACTACGATCTTTCCGACGATTTCTTCGCATTGTTCCTCGATCCCAGTCGCACCTACAGTTGCGCCTACTTCGAGCGCGATTCCCTGACCCTCGAGCAGGCACAGCAGGCCAAAATAGACCTCGCGTTGGGCAAGTGCGAACTACGACCGGAGATGACCCTGCTCGACGTGGGCTGTGGTTGGGGTTCGACCATGGTGCGCGCGCTTCAGCGATACGACGTGAATGTGATCGGGTTGACGTTGAGCCGCAACCAATACGAATACGTCGCCAGGTTGCTCGATAAGAGCTGCCCGCCAGAGCGTGAGGCGCAGGTTCTGCTCCACGGCTGGGAAGAATTCGATCAACCGGTGGATCGGATCGTGAGCATCGGGGCGTTCGAGCATTTTCGGCGGGAACGCTACCCCGCGTTCTTCGACAAGTGCCATACCGTCCTGCCAGCCGACGGCAGGATGCTGCTGCACACCATCGTCCGATACAACCGTCACGACCTCCGGGCCAAGGGCTTGCCGATCAATCGCGAGGTGCTGGCGTTCTCGAGGTTCATCCAGTACGAGATCTTCCCCGGCGGCCAACTGCCCGAACGGCAGGATGTCATCACCGGCGCCGAAACCGCAGGTTTCACCGTCGAACGTGTCCAGTCACTGCAACAGCATTACGCGCGCACGCTGGACTGCTGGTCGCAGGCGCTGCGGGAGCAGCGAGCCGAAGCAGTCGCCCTCACCTCCACGCAGACCTATGACACCTATATGAAGTATCTGACCGGATGCGCCGATTTCTTCCGCAACGGCTATGTCGACGTCATGCAGTTCACCCTCGCCAAACAACCCTGGCCCGCCTGAACCTGCCACCGGATAGCACAGGTCACGCGCCGCCGGGCGGATATCACGCCCTGCACTCCGTTGGCGTGCAGGGCGTCGATCTCCGAATGCCACCGCACCGAGGACCGGTAGCATCTTCTCTGGTCAACGCTGTGTACCGCGGTGGGAGATCGCGTCGCGCATCCGGTCGAACAGGCCGACAGCGGGTCCGAGCAGTTTGTCGCCGGGTGGTTCGTCGGGGGCGCCGGGGTGCGGGCGAGTCGGCGCGATCTTCTTCGTCGTCTCCACCTTCCGGCCCAGGTCGACAAGTTCCTCCTCGGTGAAAATGCTGCGCATATGGGGGAACATTTCTTGTTCCTCTTCGACAACATGGGTGCGGATCTCGCGCATCAGCGTCATCAGCTCGGCGTCGAACTTCGGGTCTCCCGGCCGTAGGCTTTCCAGCCGTTTCATCGTCTCTTCTGCTTCTGCGTGCTCGTGTTTGGCGCGCTCGGCCTCGGTATCGCTGACTTTCTTCTTCACCTCCGGATACACATCGGCCTCCTCGGCGACCGTATGGCGCACCAATTCGATGGTGACTTGCTCGGTCAGGTCCTTCGACCGCGACCGGGCCTCGTCGCTGTCCACCCCGATGAGGGTCTCCAGCTCGGTAAACATCCGTTCCACTTCGCGGTGATCGTGGGTCAGAATGTCGATCACATTGCGCTGCTCGACAGCCATATCAGCTCCTCGCGATGCTCGTTATCGGATTCCTGACCGGCACGTACCCGCTTTCGTCCACGCCACGCAGACCAGCCGGACTTCCTGCGGTGCCCCTGTTTGGCCCGGGCCGGAGCGGCAATGCGGTGAAGACGTTGCCCGACGGATGCGCTGGACATTGCGACTCGCTCCGGACGGGCACCTGGAACCGCTACCGCATGGGAGAAAATCATGCCGAAACCAGGCAGCCACCACTACGACGTGCGCCGAACCCGCCTACGTGCGGAATACGATGACCGCGGCGTACCGGACCAGCACGCCGACCGCGCGGCGAACGCGGAACTACAGCAGGAAAACCCGCCGGTCGCCATGGGCGACCCGGACCGAGCCGCCGGCCCACGCGGCACCCGGGGCACCAGCCGCGGCGACCCGGATATCGACGAATCACCGGCTGCGACGTCCGGAAGCCCGATCGAGCTGCGCAGCGCGGCGTTCCACGAACACACCCTGATCCCGGAACGCTATGCATACGACGGCGAGAACATCTCTCCACCGCTGGAATGGGGCGGAATCCCGGACGGTACCCGGGAGATCGCCCTGCTCTGCGAGGACCCGGACGCACCGACCGGGACGTTCACCCACTGGGCGGTCACCGGGATCGCGCCGGACGCCACCGGCGTGGATACCGGTGCGCTACCGGCAGGGTCGGTCGTGGGCCGCAATGATTTCGGCGAGCTCGGCTGGAGCGGACCACGCCCGCCGGTGGGC
The DNA here is from genome assembly GCF_002081715.1 of Nocardia donostiensis. Classification (GTDB taxonomy): domain Bacteria; phylum Actinomycetota; class Actinomycetes; order Mycobacteriales; family Mycobacteriaceae; genus Nocardia; species Nocardia donostiensis. The sequence continues at coordinate 13,425 of NZ_MUKP01000019.1, forward strand.
GACGAGGCGCACCGGTACTTCTTCCGGCTCTACGCTGTCGACCGCCCGCTCGGGATGCCGGAAGGATCCGAGCCGGGCGAGGTACGCGCAGCGTTGACCGGCCACATCACCGCGACCGGCACGCTCGTCGGCTTGTTCGGCCGCTGACCTGTCCGCCACGGCTCGGGGCAGGCGAACTCAGGCGACCCGATAGTCGCCTTCGGCGATCTGCTGAGCGGTGGCGTAGGCCAGATGGAGGAAATCGGCGCCGGCCAAGGCTGCCGCGGCCTCCGTCACCGTGCGGGTCGCGCGGGGAGCGAAGACGCGCCCGATGGTCACGCCGGTAACGAGCCACACATCGAAGCAGAACGGGCAACTGAGCAGTTCGCCGATACTGTGCTGGACATCGTTGCCTGTTTTCGGCTTCTCCATCACCTCGCCCGGGCCACCGGCACCGGACGGACGCGCGAACGGTGCCCGTACCGGTGCGGTGACGGTGCCTTTGGTCGCCAGCCGGGAGAGTTTGTGCGCTGCCAGCGCGGTGACCACCAGCTCACGAACGCTCATGCCGGGCGGGGGGCGCCGCCCGGTCACGCTGCCCAGCAGCGCGGCTGCGGCCACGACCACTCCATAGACGAGGACCGTCACCGTATAGCCGCCCAGCGGGCGGGGGTCGTCGCTCATGGCCGGAACACCGCCCGGATGCACCCTTCTTTCTTGTTCTTGAACAGGTCGTAGCCGCGTACGGCGTCCTCGAGCGGCATATCGTGCGTGATCAGATAGGAGGGATCGAGGTCGCCCTGCTGGATGTAGTCGAACATGCGCGGCATATACCGCTGGCCGTGTTGCTGAGCGCTGCGAATGGTCAGGCTCTTGTTGGTGACGATGCCCATGGGGAACTTGTCGGTGAGGCCGTAGATGCCGAGAACCGAAACCACGCCCCCTTTCCGGCAGGCGAGGATCGCCTCGCGTAACGCGGTGGCGCGGTCGGTTTCCAGCCGTAACAGCTGTTTGGCGCGATCGTAGAGTTGCTGCAGCCCGGTGCCGTGCCCTTCCATTCCGACCGCGTCGATACAGGCGTCCGGGCCACGCCCGCCGGTCATCTCACGTAGCGCTTCCTGAACGCTGTCCACGTCGGTGTAGTCGATTGTCACCGCGTCGAACCGGCTGCGCGCCAGCGCGAGCCGTTCGGGAAACCGATCGATGACGATGACTTGCTCGGCATCGAGCAGCCGGGCGCTGTGCGCGGCCATCAGGCCCACCCCGCCGCTCCCCCACACCGCTATCGTGTCGCCGGGCGAGACATCGCAGAACTCGGCTCCCATGAGGCCGGTCGGTACGGCATCGGAGCAGAACAGCGCCTGCTCGTCGGTGACACCGTCGGGCACGGTGAAGCAGTTGACGTCACCGAACGGGACCCGGATGTAGTTCGCATGGGAGCCCTGATAGCCGCCGAAGGGATGGGTGTAGCCATAGATGCCGCCGGTCGGGTAACCGAAGACCGGTTGCTGCATTGCAGCGTTGGGGTTGGTGGTGTCACACACCGAGTACAGGTCATGATCGCAGTACCAGCACGATACGCATCCGATGAACGAGGGAACAACGACCCGGTCGCCGAGCTTCGTCGCGGTGACATCCGGCCCGACTTCGACGACCTCACCCATGAATTCGTGCCCGAATACGTCACCTTCGCGCATCCCTGGCAGATATCCGTCGATGAAATGCAGGTCCGAGCCGCAGGTAGTAGTCAATCGCACCTGCACGATCACATCGTGCGGGTTGACCAGTACCGGGTCGGGGACGGTTTCGACCGCGAGCTCATCGACACCGTTCCAGCAGAGTGCACGCATCACGCCTCCTCGGTGGCCGGGCGCTTGCGCGCGCTCGGGTTGCTCTCCAAAGTGGGGATCTCCCCGGTCTGCATCAGCGCTCGCGCACGGTAGAGAACCGCGAACATGCCCGCGCCGGCGAGCAGGTCCGGAATCGGCGTCTTCGCCCGGATCGTCACCTCGGTGCCCTGTTCCCGAGGAGCGTCGGCGAAATTCAGCTGCACCTGCACAGCATCGGCCTCGGTTGCGTCGACGAACCGCAGGCTGTTCTCCTCCGCAACGACTGCGCTCTCCCAGATAATGGTGTCGTCGCTTCCCGGAGCGAGGGCCCATTCGAAACGATCCGGCGCGACGGCACGGATATCGGCGATTCCGTCGAGCACCGCAGACAGGTTTTCCGGTTCGCGCCAGAAGCGTTCCACTTCGGGCCGGGGAAGCCCGATGGTCATTGTCTGGCTGTTCGCGCCGCTGCTTGCGGAGCCGACAACAGAGCCGACGACAGAGCCGGCAACTTTGCCGATCAGTGCGGCCATCTGCCCTACGGTCTTATCGATGTAATGCACTCGGATCCCCTTCGCGTGGTCGGTCCACTGTGCTGGAGGCAGCGGGCGGCGATCAGGAGCGAGGGCCGTCGCTCCCGCGCCCGACACCGAGCCGAACTTCTCGACCGTCTACCCCCTCATCAGCCGGCGAAACCGGGGACTGTCCGCAGGTTCCCGTGACCGCCGCGTAGCCGGCTTCGTCGAAGCCGGCTACGCGACTGTCCGGGCTCGACGAGTGATCAGATCCCGACGAGTTCGCGTTCGGTGGCTTCGGTCTTGCCGGACTCGTCCGGGGCACTGGACCGATTCGGCAGCAGCACCGCCATCACGATCACGATCAGCGCCAGCGCGGCGGAGACGGCGAACGCCAGCCGCATGCCATCGAGTTGCGCGGTGATCGGATCGGCGCCGTCGGCTATCCGCGCGGTGCTGAGGGTGGACATCACCGTGATCACCAGGGCGGTGCCAAGGGCCGCGGCGACCTGTTGCAGCGTCCCCAGCATGGAGCTGCCGTGGGAGTACAGGTGTTGCGGGAGCGCGCCCAATCCGAGGGTGAACACCGGAGTGAAGGCCGCCGCCAGCGACACCATCAGCAGGATGTGCAGGGCGAGCAATTGCCAGTAGGGCATGGTCGTCGAGATCTGGGTGAATCCGAGCAGCGCGGCCGTGATACCGATCGAACCCGGAATCACCAGTACTCGCCCACCGAGCCGGTCGAACAGGCGGCCGATGGCCGGGCCGAGCAGACCCATGGCCAGTCCGCCGGGCATGACCAGCAGACCCGTCTGGAGCGGGGTCATCTCGCGCAGGTTCTGCAGATACAGCGGCAGCAGGATCATCGATCCGAGCATCGCCAGGAACGCGATCGCCATGAGGACCAGCGCCTTGGTGTATGTGCCGGACAGCAGGATGCGCAGATCCAGCAGCGGCGTGCCGGTACGCTGCAGCCGCAGCTGACGGGCCGCGAACGCGCCGATGAGGATCAGCCCGGCGACAACGATCAGCGCGGGAACGGTGATGTTGCCTGGCTCGAACAGGCTGAGCCCGTAGACCAGGCTGCCGAATCCGAATGCGGCGAGGACGACGCTGAGCCAGTCGATCGCACCCGTCTGCGGTTCGCCGATGTTCTCCAGCCGCTGCAGGCCGAACCAGGTGACCGTTCCGGCGATCGGAAGCATCAACACGAACAGCCAACGCCACGATCCGACCTGCAGCACCAGACCGGAGATAACCGGCCCCATGGCGGGAGCCACCGAGATGGCCAGGGTGACATTGCCCATCACCCGGCCGCGGTCGCGCTCGGGTACCACCGTCATCAGAGTGGTCATCAGCAGCGGCATCATCACGGCAGTGCCGCCCGCCTGGACGATCCGCCCGATCAGCAGCACCGCGAACGAAGGAGCGACAGCCGACAGCGCGGTGCCCGCGAGGAAGACGCCCATCGCGATCGTGTAGGCCTGGCGTGTGGTGACCCTGTGCAGGAACCATCCGGTGACCGGAATGACGGCCGCCATGGTGAGCATGAACGCAGTGGACACCCACTGCGCCGACCGTTCGGTGACATCGAGATCGGTCATCAGCCGCGGGATCGCGTTGATCATGATGGTTTCGTTCAGGATCACCACGAAGGTCGCGAACACCAGCAACCGGATCACGGTCGGGGTCCGCCCTCCCGTCGAACGATCGGGTAACGCGCTGGACATCGGGTACCTCCGCAATGCTCGGGAACGGATCGACATATGGGGCTGATGGTGGGTCGCCGATGACCGCACCCGGGCGCCACACAAGATCAGACGGGAATGCTTCGCTCAACTCATTGGCCGCACGGAAGTATTTCTGCTTGTCCCGCGCCACTGCATCCGTTTTTCGCGCTCCCCAGCAACGGCCTCGGCTCGATCTCCTGGTCAGATGACCTTTTCGACTACCAGAAACGGCGAATAGTGAGGCTGATCACTTCACTCTTCGGGCGCCCCCGCTCGTCCGCTGCACAATGATCATCACCCTGTATCCCGGCCCCTCGGCAACGCGACGCAGGGCAACGAGAACAAGACGAAAGCGGCGCAATGACTTCGATTTACCGGAGCGCGGAGGGACAACGCGTGATCCGTGCATGGTGTGAGCGACGGCTGGACGAATGGGACGTCCGGCATCGGCGGTGGAATATCTCGACGGCGGCCGGACCCACCAGCGTTGTCGCCGTAGGCACCGAGACGCCCGGACCGAGGCCGCCTGTCGTCGTGGTCCCGGGCACGAATATGAACACCGCTGTCTGTCTGGACTTCCTCGCGGCTCTGGCGGCTCGGTGGCCGGTCATCGCGCTGGATGTGCCCGGCCAACCGGGACTGAGCGCAGAGCAGCGTCCCCGCAAGGACCGGATGGACTGGTATGGGCGCTGGCTGAGCGAAGTAGTGGAACATGTGTCCCCCGGCCGGGTCGTTGTGGCCGGGCACTCACTCGGCGGCGCGATCGCCCTCGCGTGTCCGTCGGACCGCATAGCTGCCCGGGTACTGGTCGCCCCCGCTGGTCTGATGCGCTTGTCCGTTCCCCCGAAGCTACTGGCGGCGACAGGCCCCTGGCTGGTCACGCCAGGTCCCGTACCCACAAGGCGTCTACTGGAGCAGATGACGGCGCCGGGCGGCCACATCCCCGAGCATCTGTGCGACTGGATGACCCTGGTGGCCCGGCACTGCCGAACCAGCCTCGCTCCAGCACCGCTCGACTCCGCGACTCTCGCCGACCAGCGCACCGCACCGTGCGTGGTCGCAACCGGCGCACACGACGTATTTCTCCCACCGCGCCGGCTCGGGCCCGCGGTCCGCCGCCGCCTCGGAGCGGACCTGCACACTCTGGAGGGTTGTGGACACTTGGCGCTGGATGAGGACCCGGAGCGGATCGTCGACCTCGTCTCCGGCGTCACCATGTGATGGCGCCGCGGCGGCGGCGACGCCGCACCCCGTGTCGGCGAGCCCTCGGCGCCGCGGAAAAATTCCAGTGAACATCATTTACTAAAACCTGTTCACAAATGAGGTCCGCGTGGTTTACTCGAGTAGAACGTGTTCTACAAGGAGGTAGCGTGTCTTCGCCCACGATCTCGCACGACTTCGACTTCACCGATCCCGACCTGCTCGCCACTCGGCTGCCCATCGAGGAATGGGCGCAGCTGCGCCGGTCCGCCCCGGTGTGGTGGGTCGACCAACCCAACGGTGTGAGCGGGTTCGACGACGGTGGTTACTGGGTGGTCAGCAAGCTCGACCACATCAAGGAGATCTCCAAGAACTCCGAGGTCTTCTCCACCAATGCCAATACCGCGGTGATCCGCTTCAACAGCGAGATCACGCGCGACGAGATCGAGATCCAGCGCGCCATGCTGGTCAACACCGACCCGCCGGAACACGACAAACTGCGTCGCATCATCGCCCGCGGTTTCACCCCGCGCGCCGTGCAGAGCCTGCGCGACGCCCTGCACGAGCGCGCCGAGCGGATCGTGCACGAAGCCAAGAAAACCGGCGGCGGCGATTTCGTCGAGCAGGTGGCGTGCGAACTGCCGCTGCAGGCCATCGCCGAACTGCTCGGTGTGCCGCAGGACGACCGCGGCAAGCTCTTCGAGTGGTCGAACCAGATGATGGGCTACGACGACCCCCAGTACGCCGACAGCTACAAGATGGCCAACGCGCAGGTCATGGGTTACGCATGGAACCTCGCCGAAGAACGCCGCGGCTGCCCGGCCGACGACATCATCACCCAGCTGCTCAGTGCCGATATCGACGGCGAGGCACTGAGTTCGGAGGAGTTCGCCTGGTTCGTCATCCTGCTGGCCGTGGCCGGTAACGAGACCACCCGCAATGCCACCACCCACGGCATGAAGGCCTTCGTCGACAATCCGGAACAGTGGGAGCTGTACCGGGCCGAGCGCCCGCGCACCGCCCCCGACGAAATCGTCCGCTGGGCCACCCCCGTCATCGCCTTCCAGCGGACCGCCCTGCAAGACACCGAAATCGGCGGACAGGCCATCACCAAGGGCCAGCGCGTCGGCCTGTTCTACGCCTCCGCCAACTTCGATGAGGACCACTTCGAGAAGCCGTTCGAGTTCGACGTCACCCGCAACCCGAACCCGCATGTCGGCTTCGGCGGTACCGGCACCCACTACTGTGTGGGCGCGAACCTCGCGCGACTGCAACTCGATCTGATCTTCAATGCCATCGCGGATGTGATGCCGAACCTGCGCCAGGTCTCCGAACCGGTCCGCCTGCGCTCCGGCTGGTTGAACGGCATCAAGAGCTGGCAGGTCACATACGAATGACACCACCCGCCCGACGGGGCCGGATGCCCGCGGTGAGCGACGCGGACATCCGGCAAGCGACCAGGACACTGCTGGTCGAACACGGCCCGGAGGCGGTGACATTACGGGCCATCGCCCGTGATCTGGGTGTCACCGCCCCGGCGCTGTACCGGTATTACGCCTCCCGTGAGGAGCTGTTCGCCGCACTGCGCAGCGATATCTGCGCAGATCTGGCCGAAGAGCTCGCCGGTCAGCGCAACGAGCTGCCCGATGACGGTGTGGTGCAGCTGTTCGGTATCTGCAAAGGTTTTCGTCGCTGGGCACTGGCGCACCCCCACGAGTTCACCCTGGTGTTCGCCTCGCCCTCCGGCGAAAGCCACACCGAGATCCACCGGTTCGACGAGCCGTTCGGGCAAGTCTTCCTGGAAACAGCAGGGCGCCTGCTCGCCAACTACGATCTGGTGACCCCACCGACGGATCTGATCCCCGACGCGCTGCGCGAGGATCTGACGCGTTTTCAGACCGAACTGCTTGCGCTGCTCGCCGAATCGGGGCAGAAGTTCCCGGTCGAGAAACTCGACCTCGGGGTGACGTATCTGATGATGACCCTCTGGGCTCGACTCTACGGGCACGTCACCCTCGAGGTGTTCGGCAACTACCCGATGCCGGTCAGCGATCCCGACGCACTGTTCGATGCGACCCTCGGCGACCTTGCTCGCAGCATAGGGCTGGTCGGCCCCTGAACCCGCTCGCACCGGCCCGGTCCGAACGCCGGGAAAGGCACCGGCAACTCGTGGCCGCGTGCATTTCACCGACCTCCTGCTGGCCCGGAACCGAGTCGCGCGGCGCACTGTATGAGGATCTCCGCCGCACCGGACGGTGGAGTTCCGTGCCGCCAAATGGCACGAAAACGCCTGGTCAGAACCAGGGACTCGGCCAGAGGCACGCGCACGAGACCGCCCACGGCGAGCTCGGGACCCGCGATCAGGGCACTCAATACGGCCGGAGCCATACCACTGCGGGCGGCGGCGACGATCGCGACCGTGGAGCCGAGTTCGGCAGCAGGCTGCGCGGGCGGGCCGTGCGCGCCGAGGGTTTCCCACACGGTATCGCGGGTGCCCGACCCCGGTTCGCGCCACAGGAGCGGGGTGGTGGCGAGTTCCTGCAGGGTCACGGGGGTGGTGCGTTTCGCCCAGGGGTGCGTTGTGCCGACCACCACCAAGAGCTCATCTGCGCCGAGGACGCGGCCGCCGAGATCGGAAGGCGGGTGCGGGCCTTCCACGAACCCGATATCAGCGTCACCCGCGCGCACCATCACCTCCACCTGACGGGTGTTGTCGACCTGCAACGCCACAGTGACTTCGGGACGGACCTTGCGCAGAGCTGCAAGCCACTGCGGGATCCGATGATCGGCGATTGTTTTCGACGCAGCCACGGTCAATCGGGGTGTCCGGTCGGCGTGCAGTACCGCGACGGCGTCGTTGAAGGAACGGGCGGCGTCGAGCACCGTACGCGCATGGATGACAACCGTGCGGCCCGCATCGGTGAGTGACGAACCGGTCGGGCCACGGTCCAGAAGCCGCAACCGAAGCCGGCGTTCGAGGGCGCTGATCCGCATACTCGCCGCAGGCTGGCTGATGCTGTGGCGGCGGGCGGCTGCGCCGAGGCTGCCCGTTTCCGCTACGGAAACCAAGAGGTCGAGCACAGCCAGATCGGGGGTTCCCGGGGAAAGGGCCATAAGTTTTCTTTATCAGGTCGTCCGATTTTGCCCGCTACCGGCAGGGGCGCGCGATGACCATGGTCATAGGCATGACCCAGCTGTACCGCATATTTCCCGGTCTCGCGCTCGCGGCCGGGCTCGCCACCATGGCAACTCTGCTCGCTACCGTCCTGCCGATCGCAGGTGCTCCGGTGCTCGCGCTGTTCGGCGGCGCGGTGGCCGGTGTACTGGCGCGGCGATCCGTCGCCGAGGAGGGGCGTTTCGGTCCCGGTCTCACGGTGGCCCGGGAGCGGCTGCTCGGCGCGGCCATCGTATTGCTCGGGCTCGGGCTGCCGGTGGGAGCGGTGCTCGAGGTCGGACGGCAGACCATTGTGGTGCTGGTAGGGACACTGGCCGCCGGGGCGGTAGCCGCGGTACTGGTCGGCCGGATGCTCGCGCTGCACCGGGAATCGAACATTCTGATCGCGGCGGGCACCACGATCTGCGGGGCTTCCGCGATCGCCGCGACGACCGCGGTGCTCAAACCGGACCGGGGGCGGGTGGCGTATGCGCTGGGCACCATCTTCGTCTTCAATATCGCGGCCGTACTCGTGTATCCGCCGCTGGGCCGGCTGCTCGGTTTGTCGCAGGAGGCGTTCGGGCTGTGGGCGGGGACGGCGATCAACGACACCTCCTCGGTGCTGGCGGCCGGGGTGGCGTTCGGCCCGGTCGCGGCGAATTTCGCGATCATCGTCAAACTTGTGCGCAGCCTGATGATCGTCCCGCTGTGTGTCGGGCTGCATCTGACCGGACGGGGTAGCACCGGAGCGGCCGGGTCGCTGTGGCGCAGTATCCCGCTCTTCGTGGTGCTGTTCGCCGGGGCATCGGTGGTCGCCGCGCTCGGCGTCCTGCCGACAGCGCTGACCGCTCCCCTCGACGGTCTGAGCGCCTGGCTCATCTCGGCAGCACTCGCCGCGATCGGCGCCTCGCTCTCGCTGCGGCAGCTGCGGGAGACAGGACCGCGGCCGCTGCTGTTCGGCGGGATACTCGCCGTGGTCCTGGCAGTCTCCGGTCTTGCCCTGCAAACCGCCACCGGATGGCGGTGATCATGGTGCCGCCCAGGGCCGCGGTACATCCCCACCGTCTTGTCTCGCTCCGGATATCCGTATGTATATTTAGCACCAGCAACTAGTTGCCAGTGTTAACTAATTCCGATCGGTGAGAAGGTGTGCTTCATGTCCGCTGCCGCGACTGATCGACGCGTGACATCCCGCAGGCCCGCGGCCGCCGAGACAGAGGACCGCGCATGACCGGGTTGACCGCCCGCATTCGCACCACCGAAGGGTGGCCGGTGCCGAACGCGGTGCTGACCGTGACAGACTCCAGCGGGCGCCAGATCGCCCGTGCCGTCGCCGACGAGACCGGCGCGGTGGCCACCGAACCGCTGCCCCCTGGCGTCCACACAGCGGTACTCACCGCCGCCGGATTCCAGCCGGTGGCACGAACAGCCCAGATCTCCTCGGCCGGTACCGGTTTGCTCGGTGATATCACGCTGGTGGCCGCGGAGAGCGCCGTCGAACTGCCCCCGCGCGGCCCCTGGACGATCGACCCGGCGCACTCGACGGTGATCGCCACCGCACGCCACCTCGGCATCGCGAGCATCAAAGCTCGATTCGCCGAGGTCAGTGGGCGGATCGATATCACTCAGCCGTTCGAGCGGTCCACGGGATACGCCGAGATCAAAGCCGCCAGCATCGACACCGGTATCCTCATGCGCGACAATCATTTGCGCTCCCACGATTTCCTGGATGTCGAACACTATCCGTTGATCTCTTTCACCAGCAGCCGATTCCGCCGTACCGGCAGCGACACCTGGGTGATGTCGGGCGAGCTTTCCCTGCACGGACAATCCCGCTCGGTCGATCTCGAGGTGACCTACGGCGGGTTCGGAGCCGACCCGTGGGGTGGTGTGCGCGCCGCGTTCCACGCCGAAACCCTTCTGCACCGCCATGATTTCGCAATCGACTACAACGCGATGGTGCGCGCGGGCGTTGCGGCCGTCGGCACCACGGTCAAGCTCGACCTCGATATCGAAGTGGTGCAGGGCGAACAACTTCCGGAAATGTAGCTGAATATGAGTCACGCGTTCTATCTGCCCGACCCTGCCGACCCACGACGGTTCGACTCGACCGAACTCACCCGCGGCCCATGGTCGCCGGACGCCCAACATGCGGGCCCGCCGTCCGCGCTACTCGGGCACGTGATCGAGCGGTGCGAGCCGCGCCCGGATTTCCAAGTCGGCCGCGTCGCCGTCGAAATCCTCGGCCCGGTGCCCCTGGCTCCGCTCACGGCAGAAGCTCGCGTCGTACGACCCGGCCGGAGTGTGGAATTGCTCGAGGCCACCTTGTCGACCGATCGTGGTCCTGTGATGCGGGCGAATGCCTGGCGGTTCCGGCTGGCCGACCCGGAATTGAACATCGCCGACCAGCACCTCCCTACCGGTTCCCGTCCTGGCCCCGAGCAGACTCCCGCCCCCGAGCAGTTCCCGGCCGCCCAACCGGTCGGCTTCCACACCAGCATCGAATACCGTTTCGCCAGCGGCACCTTCGCCGAACCAGGCCCGGCGATATGCTGGATCCGTCTCAAATATCCGATCGTGGCCGGGACCACCCCGAGCCCGCTGGAGCGCGTTCTCGCCGCCGCCGACTCCGGCAACGGCGTCAGCGCCGTTCTGGATTGGACGCGTTACCTGTTCATCAACACCGACCTGACCGTCACCCTGCACCGCCAGCCCACCGGGGAATGGGTCTGCCTCGACGCCGTCACCTACCCGCAACCACACGGGATCGGCCTGGCCGAATCCCAGCTGTTCGACGAGCACGGACCCCTCGGGCGCAGTACGCAAACCCTTTTCCTCGGGGCTCGCTGACCGGGCTGTTGAGTCGATAGGGTCGGACTCGGTGGCAAACCGCCCGATTCGAGAAGGGCAAGCCGGTACGGTCTTCACCACATCGGTTCGCCCACTACAACATCGGGAGCCACCGTGTACCACGCCCCCAGATTCGCAACCGCAGCTGTGGCAGTGTTCGCCGCACTTGTCGTCTCGGCCGCGTCGATCACCAGCGCCGCGCCCGCGAACGCCCAACCCTCCCCGCCGTCGTCCACCACAATGACCTGCGGCAGCGCCAATCCCCTCCTATGGGCCCCGCCGTTCACCTGGAATATCAGGGCCAGCTCCGGCGCGAGCCGCCCGCCGGGTGGGGTGCTCGAGCCGGCGATCCTGCTCGGTGGCGGCACCGAGCTGCCCGGCCTGCCCGCCAGCCTTTTCCCGATATTCGGTATCAACTGGTACGGCACGCGCGTCCTTGTCGACTGGCACAACCAAACCACGGGCACAACCGGTCACAGCGTCAGCGACGAGGCGGTGCTCCGACCGAGTCCGGACATACCGATCAACAGGACCTGGACCGGAGTCGGGACCGTATCGTTCACGGTGACCGTGCAGACCGGCGCAGGCTGGTGGTTCATCAACACCCAGACCGCCGTATGCCGTGGCACGATCTCAGTCCACCCTGTCTGACTCCCGTAACGATCCGTAGCCGCGGTGCGGGCGACGACCGAGGTGCTCCGTCCCCCGGCACTGAGCCGGTCACCGGTCGGCTGGTGTTTCCTCACCGCCGTCGAGCGAGGCGATGAGCTGTTCCAGCTCAGTGCGCCCATCGGGGTTCTGCGAGAAGCCGACCATCAGACGCAGCGGGAAAGAGGCGACCATCCGGGCCATATCGATACCCAAAGCCGCGCCGCCGCTGTCCGGGCTCAACCCGGGAGGCGCGTTGCGGGCGAGGAATTCCAGCAGCGGACCCGCGTCGGGGTTGTTCATCACCTCGCCGAGGGTGGAGTCGAGGGTGATCGGTAAGCGCAGCGGATCTCCCGCGACCGTGAGCTGGGTCGTCAAACGGATATCCCGGCTGGAGGCGCCGACGCAGACCTGGTAATCGCCATCTTCGACGATCCATCGGTCGACGCGGGTTTCCCAGTAGGCGAGGTCGTCGCGGCGCAGCATGATCGACACCCGTTCGCTCATTCCGGGCTCCAGGTCGGTCACGGCGAAACCTTTGAGTTCGCGAGGTGGGCGGGTGACGGACGAATCCGGCTTGGCGGTGTAGCACTGCACCACTTCCCGCCCGGCCCGTGACCCGGTATTGGTCACGGTGACCTGCACGGTGATCATGTCATCGGCGCTGGTGACGGTGAGATCGGAGTAGGCGAACGTCGTGTAGGACAGCCCGTGGCCGAACGGGTAGGTGACCTCGAGCTCCCTCGCGTCGTACCACCGGTAACCGACGTACAGACCCTCGCCGTAGCGGACATGCGAGTTCTCGCCGGGGAAGGCGACGTAGGCGGGGGTGTCCTGGATTCGCACCGGAACCGTTTCGGTCAGCCTGCCCGACGGTGTGACCTTGCCGAAAAGAATATCGGCGATCGCGCCGCCACCGGCTTGGCCGAGGAGCGCCGCGTCCAGGATGGCGGGGGCGAGGCCGGCGACCGGAGCCAGCCGCAGCACACCGCCGTGTACGAGCACCACAACGGTGGCGGGCTGGACTCGAACGACTTCGGTGAGCAGTTCCAGCTGGCCGGCGGGCAACTCGATATCGTCGCGGTCGAAGCCCTCCGATTCCTGTCGTGCCGCCAGGCCCAGGAACACAACGGCAGTATCGGCGGCCGCGGCGATCTCGACAGCTTCCGCGCGCAACGTCTCATCGGTGGTGTCGTCGGTGGTGAACCCCCGCGCGAAGCGCACCGCGCCCTGTCCGGCGAGGGCGCGGATTTCCGCCAGCGGGATATCCACCTGTGTCGCGTTCACCCGCGAGCTACCGCCGCCCTGATAGCGAGGGTTCTCGGCGAACTCCCCGATCACGGCGATGGATTGTCCCGCCGACAGAGGCAGGATCGCGTTGTCGTTCTGCAACAGCACCACGCACCGAGCCGCCACTTCACGAGCAAGCGCATGATGCGCCGCCGGGTCGTGGCCGACCGGATGGCGGCGCGCCGCCTCGGCCTTCTTCGCCAATGCTGCGACACGCTCGGCGGCCCGGTCGACGACGGCCGGATCGAGATCTCCCGCACGCACCGCCGCGACGACCGCGGCGTCCGACGCACCGCCGCTACCGGGCATCTCCAGGTCGAGGCCCGCGGCCACCGCGGCGACCCGGTCGGTTACCGCACCCCAATCGCTGACCACCACACCGTCGAAGCCCCATTCATCCCGCAGCACGGCCGTGAGCAGCCAGTGGTTCTCGGCGGCATGCACCCCGTTGATGCGGTTGTAGGAGCACATCACGGTCCACGGCGCCGCGGTGCGGACAATATGTGCGAAGGCACGCAGATAGATTTCCCGCAGCGGACGCGGGTCCACATCAGAACTGGACCGCATCCGATCGTGTTCGGCGTTGTTGGCAGCGAAATGTTTCAGTGATGCGCCGACTCCCGTGCTCTGCAGCCCCGCCACCCATGCCGTCCCGAGCGCACCGGTGAGTATCGGGTCCTCGGAGTAGTACTCGAAGTTACGGCCGCACCGCGGGTCCCGCTTGATGTTGATACCCGGCCCCAGCAGCACATCCACGCCCAGTGTCCGGCTCTCCTGCCCGAGCGCTACGCCGACTCGCCGCACCAGCTCGACATCCCACGACTGGCCGAGCCCCACCGCAGGCGGGAAACAGGTCGCGGGCAGGCTCACCGCCAGACCGAGCGGATCGGAGGCCTCGGCCTGTTTGCGCACGCCGTGCGGGCCGTCGGTCAGCACCATCGGAGCGACCGGCCCTGCGGCTTTGGTCGTCCAGAAGTCGGCCCCGCTGCCGAGTGCGGCTTTCTGCTCCAGGCTGAGCCCGGTGAGGTCGGGTGTTGGCTCCATGCCCCGATCCTCTCGCGGAAGCAGGTGCTCGGCCAGTTGCCGCGCCCCGCTCCCCGAAGGACGAACAGATGGCCGATGGAGGCAGCAATTCTTCAGTAAACTCTTCGGTAGAGGCTTCCCGACAGAAGGCGGGGTGAGCGATGGAATGGTTGCTGGTCATCATTGTGGTCGCGATCGTGGCCTACTTCCTGGTGATACGTTCACGGGAAGGTAAACAGCACACCGCGGACGACTTCGCGGACGCGATAGCCGGGGCGCGGCAGGTGAACGAGCGACTGGCCGGGCAGATCTATCATCTCAGCGGTAGCAACGACGCGGCGAAACAGGCACTCGCGGACGCCGCGGAGCGGCATCAGGCGGCCGGTTCGCAGATCGGCCAGGCGCGGACTCCTGTGCAGGCACGGTTGGCCAAACAAACAGCCCTGGAGGGGCTCTATTACATTCGAGCCGCCCGGACCGCGATGAACATGGACCCCGGACCGCCGATTCCCGAACTCGAAGGGCAGGCCGAAGCCGGCCGGGTCAGCGAACAGCGGGAGGTCGATTTCGAGGGTCGTCAGGTTGCGGCATCGCCGCGGCCGTCGTCGCAGACACCGAACTACTTCCCGGGCGGCCGCGTGGCCGGGCGTCCGGTACCCGCGGGCTGGTATTCAGAACCCTGGTGGAAACCCGCTCTGATCGGCGGCGCATGGGGTATCGGGTCGGCACTGCTGTTCAGCAGCCTGTTCACCGGAATGTCCGGGGTCGGATACGACGCACACGCCTTCGAAAGCGGTTATGGGGAGGGTTATCAGGACGCTGCGGGCGGTATCGAGTACGACCAGGGCGGCGACACCGGAACCGACTGGGGCGGCGGCGACTGGGGCGGCGGTTTCGAGGGAGGCTTCTGATCTGTTCCGGCGCCTTCAGCCTGCCCTCGGTGATGTGCGCCTGCCCGGTCCGCGGGGCAGCGCACCGTTGCGCCGCCCCGGTCGGCTACCGGTTGAGTCGGTGGGAGGTCACGGATGTGGCTCGGGCAGTGCGCCGTTGGGGTTCAACGGAGCTGTGGGTGGGAAGGTGACCGGCAGCGCTGTCAGTGCCCGATGGAACGGACCCGGCCGCCAGGTCGGGGTGCCGTCCGGTAGCGCCGCCTGCATTTCCGGGAGGGCGTCGAGCAGCTGATCGATGGCGTCCTGGGCCACCAGATAGGCCAGGGATTGAGCGGGACAGGCGTGCTGGCCGATACCCCACGCCAGGTGTGAACGGTTGCCTGCCATATCGCCGCTTCGGGCGGCGGGATCGTTGTTGCAGGCGGCCATGCTGATAACGACCGGCTGGTGCGCGGGCAGCCAGACGCGGTCGACGAGGATGGGCTGGCGCGGATAGGTGATGAGGAGGTTCGCCAGCGGCGGGTCGTTGAACAGGACCTCGTCCAGGGCATCACGGGAAGACAGGTTCCCACCCAGCACACTGCTGCCGAAACGACGGTCGGTGAGGATCAGCAACAGGGTGTTGACGATCAGGTTCAGCTGGAATTCGATACCTGTGCCGTAGACCTGCGACACATGGTGGGACACCTCCACGTCGTCGAGTTCTGCGGGATGCTGGATCAGCATCGAGGTGATGTCGCGCTGGGGTTCGGTTCGTTTGAGCATCACGAGTTTCATCAGCGCTTCCCCGAGCATCTGATTGCCTTTTTCGGCGTCGACGCCTTCGAGCAGGGCGGCCGTGCCTGCGGCGACCTGCTGGCCGATCTCCGGCGTGCAACCGAGCAGCGAATTGACGACCTCGAATACCAGCGGGAACACATACTGGTGAATCAGATCGGCACTGCCGTCCTGGCAGAAGGAGTTGATCAACGGGACGGCGATGCCCTCCACGATCTCGTGCAACGCGTACAGATCAACGGCATCGATGCTCGCGGTGATGGCCTTGCGGTAGCGCACGAATTCCGCGCCTGCGCACCGGCTGGCCATGGGCCGCCACTCGAGCAGGGGAAGGATGGGGCAATCGGCGGGGATATCTTTCTGCCAGGTCCGCGGGTCGGCAGGGAAATGCTCGGGGTCGTTGAGTATCCGCAGGGCCGTGCTGTATCCGATGACCAGGGTGGCCGGTACGCCGGGCGCCAGCTCGACCGGGGCCAACGGCCCGTACTGTCTTCGCATTTCCTGGTAGAAGCGGTGTGGGTCGGCGGCGAACTCCGGCGCATACAGCGGCACTCGTGGTCCGTCGGAATCGATCGGTGAACCGTGCGGGACCGGGCACGACCGGGCCTGCGCGGGGGGTTGCGGCGTACTCAAAGGGAGACTCCAAACTCTTCGCGTAGTAATGGCTGTTCGTGGGTAACGCATGTACCGAGGGGAATACTGAGCAGCGCCCGTGCCGAGTCGCTCGGGCGGCCTGGAGCAGGCCCCGGCCGGAACTGGTCGATGGTACAGCGGCCGATCGCCGCGGTGGCGTCAAGACGAAAACCGACTGCGCGGAATACTTTTCGTGCTCCAGCCCGTGCGACACAGCTGGGCGAGAGCGGGGGGCTAATCGAGCCGTCCCCGAATGACGGGCTTGCTCGAAAAGAGGCGCCCCGAACGGCATGGTTCACGTGGGACGCCTCTCCCTATCTCAGACGCCGAGCGCGTCCAGTGACTCGTTGTCATCGATGGCGGTGGTGATCCGCCGCAGCAAGGTCAGGCAGGTTTCCTCCGTCTGCATCTTGGGTTGATATGCCGCCCGCCCGATGGTGAACGCCCATGCTGCGTAGGCGAACATGGACTGCTGCCGATACAGCAGCCACGCCTCGTCGAACGACGGCGCCCCGCCGCCGACGCTGCCGAGCTCGTCCAAATAGGCCGCCAGCAACTCCTGGGCCCACGCGCGCCGATCGTCGGGTTCACAGCCGGAGTTGACGGTGTAGGCGAAATCGTGTGCCCAGCCGCCGCGCATCACCACCTGCCAGTCGACATATCCCATCGCGCCTGTGTTGGTCACGTAGGTTTGGCCGATATGCGGGTCACCGTGCAGCAAGGTCGGGGGGATGTCATGGGTCGCGATGTCGATCGCGCGCTCCACACCGGCCCACAACCGATCGCTCTGGCCGTGCAGCGCCTCGGGAACAACCTCCTGCGCCCGGCGCAGGCCGATCTCGCAGCGCTTCTTCATATCGATCGCGGCCAGATAGGCCTCGAGCATATAGGCCGGAGGGTTGAGCGCAGAGATCGACGGATGCTCCCAGAACGTGCCGTGCAACCGCGCGAGATTACGCACGAGGTCTTCGATCTGGTCGCGGCCGATGGGGTCGGTCGGCTCGCTGAACACCGCACCACGAGTCGCGGCGATATCTTCCATCAGCGCGATCGAGCGCCACGAGGACGGGTCGGACGCCCCCCAGTACCCGAGCGGAGCCTCCATCTGAACCTGAGGCCGGAAATCTCTGAAGAAGCGGGTTTCCCCGTCGATCATCTTCCCGCCGCCGAGCAGGATCCGCTGGCTGAAGTCCGTGGTGGTCTTCGCGAACAGCTCGGTCGGCAGGCCCGCCCTGATGCCCGCATCGTTGTATTCCACCTGGATCGCGACCCGGGTGGAGGTGCCGCGGCTGCCGTTCGTGGTGTCGAACGAGGTCACTTCGGCGTCCGGTACCTCGCGGCACAGTACGGCCGTCAGCCACTCGGGGGTGACCGTCTCGCCGGACACCGGGACATCATCGATGGTCCGTGCCTTCGGCCGGGTGATCGCCTCGCCCAGCTTATAGGCGCCGACGGTAGCGGACCGCTTGAGCAGCCAGAGCTTGTGGTTCATTCGCTTGCCTCGATTCCGGAGTACGAAAACACTGCCCCGCGCAACCGATCCGTCAGGTTCCCCGGGCGCGCGCAGGACAGTACCTCATGTTCCTGTAAAACATTGCAAGACAGTGTTTTTGTGCTGCCCTCACGGTTGCTCCACTCCTGTTCGGGGCTGGTCTCCCACCGAACACGCACTGTGGGCGACCGGCACGCTCGGTCAGCGGGGCGAGCTACGTGTCCCGGACCAGCCGGCTCGGGCAGCGCATCGCCCAGCAGCCGAGCCATAACGTGCCGGAGGTCGACGGCCGTGACGCCCAGCAGGGACTCGCTCATCGCGTGCGGAAGGCATGCAGCACCCGCTATCAGGATCGCGTCGACGCTTACCCGAGCCGGTGCTCTTCGATCGAGGTGCTCGAGGTGGTCCCGTTGAGTTCCAGGTACAGCAGGCGTTCGGTGACGGAAAGAGTGACTGTGTTGCGGCGTTCGATCGCTGCGGCCGCTGTGTCGATGAATACGCGATCGAAGCTGTAGAGGGGGATCGCTTCAGCGCGATGGATTCGCTTACCAGTGAGCTGCGCGAGCACCTTGGCAGGATCACGATGGGTATAGACGGCGACGCGTTCGGCCATTTTGCTGCCTCGGTGCACCCGCTCCGCGTCGGGCGCGCCGATCTCGATCCACGCGGTGATCCGCCCGGTGAGATCGCGGACCAGCACCGCGGGCTCATCGGTGGAGGACACTCCGCCATCACTGAACGCGATCCCGTCCTCGTGCTCGAGGCAGTAGGCCAGCAGGCGGGTCATCATGAACTCGGCTGTCTCGGACGGATGCCGCGCCACCCGCAGCTCCAGCTGCTCATAAACACCGCGATCGACGTCGGCCAGTTGGACGGCGAAGGTGTGCAGTGTCGCGTTCACAGCCATAAGAGCGGGAGCTTAACGAACGAGCGCAGCACCGGACGCCCGCCCCCCACTAGATATCCGGGTCGTGGCTCACCACCTGCCTTACCTCACCTGAGCCAGTGCCATATCGCGAGCGTGGGATGGGTGACCCGCCACAGCTAGTTCACGACGGCGAAAGCGAAACCGTCCCACCCTTTCGCACCGACGGTCTGCAGCACGGTTGCATCCAATCGGGGCTCATCGGCGAGCAGTTGAATCAGGTCACGACTCGCTTGTACGGACGGGTCCTGCGACGTGGCGTCGGCCAGGGCGCCGTTACGTACCACGTTGTCGACGACGATCACCGAGCCGGACCGGGTCAGCCGCAGCGCCCAACGCACATAGTTCGAGTTGTTGACCTTGTCGGCATCGATGAACACCAGATCGAACGGCTCGGCACCCTCCAACTCCGGCAGGCTGTCCAGCGCCGCGCCGATACGGATATCGACCCGTGCCCCGACACCTGCCCGGTCCAGATTCTCCCTGGCCACCCGCGCATGCCGCGGATCGTATTCGAGCGTGACGACCCGCCCCTGCTCCCCGACCGCACGCGCAAGCCACAGGGTGCTGAAACCGCCCAGGGTCCCGATCTCGAGGACATTGCGCGCGCCAGAGGACCGGGCGAGCAGGTGGAGGAACTTGCCTTGGGCGACCGACACGTCGATCGGTGGCAAATCCGCGGCGGCGTTGGCGCCGAGGGTCGCCGCGGACGCCGCGTCGCGCACAAGATGATCCACCAGGTAACGATCCACATCGGCCCAGTCAGGTGTCGTCATGCCCTGCAGTCTGCCACCACGAATACGGGAAAATGCGCTGTCGACTGGACGGCCCGGAGTTCGCGTCGTGCCGCCGGCGCGCTGCCGCCGCTGTAGCGCGCCTGTGAAAGTCTTTTCCGGCTAGGCTTTTCCGGTGTTCTTCGGTAGGTCGATCGGGGGTGTCGGATGGATTCTTCGGCGATCGCGGCCGCTGCCGGGGTAGCGACCGCGTTGATCGCGCTGGTCGCCGCGTCGCTGGTGGTGTGGCAGGTGATCGAGATGCGGAAGGCCACGTATGCGACGGCGTTCAAATCGGTGTACGACATGCTGCAAAACGAGAAGCTGCGCCAGGACAGACGTTTCGTCATGCGGGAGCTGAAGGGCCGGGACTTCGACGCCTGGACCGAAAGCGAGATCCTTCGCGCCGAGCGAGTGTGCCACAGCTACGACTGCGTGGGCATCATGTGCCGCAACGGGTTCATACCGACGGAAGTGGTGGCCGATTCCTGGGGTGATTCGCTCCGGACGTCCTGGGATGTCTTACAGCCGCTGATCGAACGCTACCGCGCGGAGCGGGGCGCGCCGGAATTGTGGGACGACTATCAATGGCTGGCGGCCAGGGCCGCGATATTGCGTGCGCGAAGGCACAGCGGACACATTCGGTAACGTTCTCCTTCCCGTCCACGACGTCTGTGGTGGCACATGGCCCGTCGGGGGGCCTGTCCGTCCACTTGTCACCGAATGGAATGGGAACAGGACATGGCTCTTCGCGAGTTATTGACCCGGCATCGTATCGGACCGGCCGTCGCCGCGCCGGTAGTGCTGGGGCTGGCCGCCGCGGTCGCGGCCACGTGGGCGCTCACCTCACCGCCGCAGACAGCGGAGACGCAGCTCAAGGCTTCGGTCACCGAATGCCACGATATGGTGACCATTTCGGTGGCCGGCCGCAACGACACCCCTGTCGAGGGCACCACCAAGATGCTGGTCGACGCCAATGGCAATCCGCTGCCCGCGGCGTTGTCCGGTGACCACCGCAGCCATTGGGTCGACCCGGTTGTCAACGCGCCCGCCGACGATGTCGAGCCCGGTTCGTACGCCGCGGTCTACATCGCGTACCCGGCGAACATGGCCACCTATGAGGACGCCGTCAACAGCGGTGTCGCCAATACCGAGCAGGTGATGCGGGAGATCGCGCAGGCCTGCCCCGATACCAAATTCTCCATCGTCGGTTACAGCGAGGGCGCCGATGTGGTCCGCCGAGTTGCGATGAAGATCGGGCATCAGGAGCCCGGCCAGGACGGCGCATACGGGATCGTCGACCCCGACGATGTGGTCGGTGTCGTGATCCTCGCCGACGCAGGCCGTTCGGCGGGTGACGGGCCGTTCCCCGGCGCGGAGGACCCGTTCCGCAATCCCGACGGCTTCGACCAGGAGTATCAGAACGGCAAGACACCGGTGCCCGGCCAGGGCGCACTGCCCGGGACCAGCGGTGATTTCGGTGCACTGAACGGCAAGATCGCGTCGTTCTGCTCGGACGGTGACCTCACCTGCGCTGCCCCGGAGAACATTTCACTGCTGCAACTGGTGGTCAATGTGGGTAGGCAGTTGAACGTCGACGCTCTCGAACGAGAAGGCCTCACCCCGGCGACCGGGCAGGATGTCGCGGTCGTCCTCAGCCGCATCGCCCTCGCCGCGTTCGCCGATATCCAGTCCCAGCCGAACTGGATGCAGAGCGACGAAACCTTCCTCGAGGTGCTGCTGCGGGTGTCGGACCCCGCCTACAAGCCGGGCGAAACCCCCGCCGAGCCCACGGAGCCGGGCGAGGCGGATGCGATCTCGACCGACGAGATGGCCCCGCTGGCCTACCTGCCGCAGAAGGTGCTGAACGAGATCATCGGACTCATCCTGACCAACCAGAACACCATCCCGGTGATCATGAGCGACCCGTACAATCTCACGCTCGGACCGAACGGAACCGGCCATCACTTCGATTACTGGCGTGACGCCGACGCCGGTAACGGAAAGCCGCTGACCTCCGCCGAGTACGCGGCGGCCTGGCTCACCCACCTGGCGAAGCAGGCACAGGCAGGCAAACAGGTCGATACGGCCGCGAAGCCGGAACCCGCGGATCTCGCCGCCGCCTACGAGGCAGCCACCACCTCGGCGACGCCGACGAGCGAACCTGTCGCGGAGCCGACCTCGTCGCCGACGACCACCAGCAGCGAGCCGAACACCCCGGAACAGACAACCTCGCCGACCGTGGCGGCCACACCGAAAACCACCACTCCACCGGCTCCGACGACCACCGAGACCCCCTCTCGGACCACACAGCCGGCTCCGACGACCACCGAGACCCTCTCCCGGACCACACAGCCGGCTCCGACGACCACCGAGTCGACGACAACGGGAACTTCTTCCGAAACAACGATTCCCACGCCTGCTCCCACCAGCGGTGTGAGCGTGGCAGCGCCGAATTGACCGGTCCGTCGACTCGTCGGCCCGTCGGCTGCATTCAGCCGACGGGCCAGCAGAGTTCTCGCCGGTGCGATTATCCGCCGACCATGGGGTCCGGGACCTTCTCGGCCCGGGCAGTTGCGATCAACAGAAAACCGGCAGGCGGCCTCATTACGTCGGCCACTTCGTCGGCCGCGTCTTTCGGCCCGAGTGGCTATTCGCGAGCAACGATCGAGCCGACACGACTCGGGTCACCGCCGGATGAATACCGCTTGTCAGGAAGTGGTAAGGGCAGTGAGATCATCGAGCAGGATCATGACTTCACCTTCGCGCTTGCAGACCTCGGTGAGCCGCACCGTGAGGGCGAGGAGAGCGACGTCGTTCACCGGCTCGGACAGCCGGCATTCGAGCTGTTTCCATTCACTGTGGGCGGAAATGCTCCCCAGTGTCAGCTCGCGCTCGCCCCCAACGGTCTCGCGGACATGGGCCGACACCCGGATCGAGGCGTGCGGCGAGCGCACCCACAACCGCACCGCCGCCACACGACCGGAGATGGCGAACGTATTCCCCGCCTTCGCCACCAGTTCGATTTCCAGTTCGTCAGCCGCCGACCGGATCAGTAAGACCAGAGCCCGGTAGTCGGCTCCCGCAACACCGTCGGCATACACTCCAGGGCGTTTACTCGGCGCCCCCTCGGCGAACGTGGTCAGATGCGTACGACCCGCGCCGTTTCCGGCGACCTCCCACCTGTCCTTGTTCTCGAAATCGTCCAGGAGCACCTCGACCGATGCGTTGGCCATCCCCGCCGTCCCTTTCCTCCGCGCATCCGCCGGACATATTCCGACCTGTCGAGAACCCTACAAGCCGGTGGACACTGGCGTCGCTCCGGAACAGCGGCCCGATAACCACCGGGACAACGAAACCCTCGGCCTGGGACCACTTTCCAGGAACTGACGTGGGTACGCGTCACCCCGTGCGACACGCTCGATGCCGAACCCACTGCACCTCCGACACCGACTCGAGCTTCCGTCCGTACGCGCACCGCGCCGATGTTCAGGCGCTGGTCCGATAGCGGCGAAGCGACTCGACGCCGGGCGGAGCATGAGTAGGATCACCGAAAGGCCGTTGGCACCAATACAACTCATCGAGGAGTGCAATATGTCTGCTACCACGTCGGTTCGTTCCCTGGTGGAGAAGTACTACGGGCTGATCGACTCAGGGCGGCTGCACGAGTCATGCGAACTGATGACCGAGGACGTGAAGTTCACGTTCGCGAATGCGGAGCCGGTGTTCGGGCGCGACACCGCCGAGACGGCGATCCAGATGGTGCTCGACCGCTGCACCGCGGTTCGGCACAACGTCGTCACGGCGTTCGAAGCGGAAACCGACGGCACCGCCACCGGTCTGTTCGAGCTCCGTATCCGGTTCGATCTGAAGAACGGCAAGGTGATCGAACTTCCCGGATGTATCTTCGTAGCGGTCGACAGCGATGGACGGTTCGCCGAGCAGCGGCTGTACGCGGATATGAACCCGGTCTTCGCCGAGTGAGCCACACCCGGGCCCGGACACCGTTCTGCGCGGTCCGGGGTCACGGGTAGAACTCGCGCCGCGCCCGCTCGACCATCGCATCGATCCGGGCGTGGTGCGCTCCCTTCCAATACACCTGTCCGCAGTTGCTGCATTCGGCGAAAGTGTCGAAACTTTCCGCCGTGCCGGCAGGCAGCCGTTCCCGCACCTCGTCCCCGGCGACCGTGACCAGCAGCCCATTGCAGGCGGTGCAGCGCGTCCACGGCGCCAGTGGCGGGGCGAAACGGGACAGCACGTCGTCGAGTTGCTCACTGGGGCGATGACTGTAGACATAGGCGCCCGCGAAGATCTCGCGGCGGCGCAGCAGCCCCCGATCACGGGACAATACGATGCGCTGTTCAGCCGCCGAACGGGCCGCCAGCGCGGCATCGCCGATATCGGGTTTTTCGTAGGCGGCGTCGACCCCGAGCAGCCGCAGCCGCCGGGCCAGGGTCCCGAGGTGGATATCGAGCAGGAACCGGATCGGGCCCGGCACCCGCTGGGGGCGCGGTTTCGGCCCCACCGCGATCGTTTCCCCACCGCGCGGCAGGTACCCCGGCGGCACCTGCGCCGCATCGACTACCAGGGAGCCCACCTCGGTGAGCGGGACCCCCAACGATTCGACCAGATGCCCCAGTGTCGACACCCCATCGATCCTCGCCGCCGCCGGACCATGCCGTCGCCTCGCCGCGACAAAGGTATGGAGTTCGGGCGCTATCTCGATCGACACCTCACCGTTCACCGGGCCAGCATGCCCGTATCGGCGGAATAACGCCACGCACGCCCATCCGAGGAGGCGCGGAATCGAGATCGACGCCACCGATGCCATCACCGTGAGCCGGGCGCCCGATACCTGACGAATCCTGATTCGACACCGATCGCTGTTCTGCTCGGCCGTTCCGGTTCGGTGCAGTCGATCGAATCCGACACCGAGGGCGGATTCGACCGCTGCTCGCCGAGCGTCACTTCGCCGCGCCGACGGCGGCAGTCACCTCATGGATCGACTCGCGCAGTAGAGCGCAGTAATCGTCGAAGTCGGCGACGATATCGGGATCGCACGCCGCGGAGACGGTGAAGCTGTCCCCCGCGCCGACGAAGGAATGGGCCAGACCGATATCCGGATACACCGGCGGCAGCATGCCCGCGAAGCGGAACCGCCTGCCCAGCAACGACCATTCGGCGGTCGGCTCGCATTTGATGCTGGTCAGGATCGTGTGCGCGACCGCGGGCGCGGCAGGGTCGTCCGGCCACAGGGTGCCGAATCTGGCCCGGTACACCCGGCTGGGCAGCCGGTCCACCAATTCCAGACGGTTGAGTTCGCGGCGGCTGGACGCCGAGCGGCGGCGGACCCGCAGGGTGGCGTCCACCGCCTCGGCGCGCCCGGCCAGGTCCGGCAGCGCCGGGGACAGGTCGACCACGTCGGCGCCGACACGGTTGACGCCCATCACCGTCGCCTCGGGTACGGCGATGGTCACATACGCTGCCAGATCGTCCGGGCAGGTTTCGCCGCGTTCGTCCAGATACCGCTGCATAGCGCGCGATATCGCGGTGAGACCGACGGCCGTCACGGTGACGCCCGGTATCCGGACGTCCTGCAACCGGAGAGGAAACGTCCGCATGGCGCGCTCCGGTCCGACCCGCCGGTTGAACACGGTCCGGCTGCGCGGCGGTGTGCTGGGCCCGCCGTCGTCTCCGTCGCGGTCGATCCGCCGGTTCTCGGCCCGGACTGCGGCGTTGAACTGCAGCACCTGCCACGGCCAGCGCAGCGCTCCGGCAATGGCGGCGCGGGTGAGCGGTGGGCGTTTCGCTGCGGGGCCGAGCCCGTCGATCCGCACGGGCTCGGGTGTTGCCGCGAACAACGCTTCCGACAGCGAGGTCATGGCCGGTCCCGCCATGAGCGCGTGGCTGATGTGCATCATGACGACCGTTCCCGCGCCGGTCAGCGTGGGCACCCCCGACACCTCGGGGAACACGTGCAACTGCCAGGCACTGATTCGGGCGTCCAGTGGCTGCGACAGGACCGCGCCCATCCTGTCAAGGCAGCCGGGCCAGTCCAGCTCCCCGGGATGGGTGACGATATGGCTGTCGATCGGAGAGTCGTCGACACCCCAGAACGGGTGTGCGAATCCGCCGGGCACGTCGTGCACGCGTCTGCGCAACGGTTCCAGGACCTCGGCCCGTGCACTGAAGTGGCGGACGATCTCGTCGGCGGACGGTGCGCCGGTCTCGCTCTCGAACACCCACCACATCGGCCAGTCGGTGACCCGGCCCGAGTAGCGGAAGTAGTAGTAGGCGGCGTCGTTGGCCGCCAGCTGTGATTCGCGCATCCCGCTCTGCTTTCT
Source organism: Nocardia donostiensis (assembly GCF_002081715.1). Taxonomy (GTDB): domain Bacteria; phylum Actinomycetota; class Actinomycetes; order Mycobacteriales; family Mycobacteriaceae; genus Nocardia; species Nocardia donostiensis. The sequence continues at coordinate 39,477 of NZ_MUKP01000019.1, forward strand.
CAGGTCCCGCCGCGCTCAGCCGCGAGACAGTTTCGGCAACCGGAACCGCTTACCGCGCGCCGGTGCGGGGGTGCTCACCTGGGACAGGGCCGCGAATTCCTCGTCGCTGAGAGTGATGGTCGCGGCGGCAGTGTTCTCCTCCAGATGCGCGACCTTGGAGGTGCCGGGGATGGGCAGTAGGACCGGGGAGCGGCGCAGCAGCCAGGCCAGCGCCAGCTGCGACGGCGTAGCGTCGTCACGGGCGAAGTCGTGCAGTGGCCCGCCGGGGCGGGCGAGATCGCCTGTGGCCATGGGGAACCACGGGATGAAGGCGATGTTGTTGGCTTCGGCGTAGTCGAGCAGATTCTCGGCATCGCGGTTGGCGAGGTTGTACAGGTTCTGCACCGAGACGATCTTCGCGATCTTACGGGCCTGCTCGACCTGGGCGACGGTCACCTCGGACAGGCCGATATGCCGAATCTTGCCCTCTTTCTGCAGCTCCACCAGTGCGCCGAGCTGGTCGGCGAGCGGCACCTTCGGGTCGATGCGGTGCAGCTGGTACAGGTCGATGCGTTCGACACCCAGATGCCGCAGGCTCAGTTCCAGCTGCTGGCGCAGATATTCGGGGCGAGCCAACGGCAGCCATTCGCCAGGGCCCGGCCGGGCGAGTCCGGCTTTGGTCGCGATCACCAGATCGTCAGGGTACGGGTGCAGCGCCTGATGAATCAGGCGTTCGGTGACGAACGGACCGTAGGAGTCGGCGGTATCGATGAAGGTGACACCGAGGTCGACCGCTCGGCGCAGCACCCGGATGGCCTCGTCCGGGTCCTTCGGCTCACCCCACACCCCCTCGCCGGTGAGCTGCATCGAGCCGAAACCGAGGCGGTGGACCGGCAGGTCGCCGCCGAGGGCGAAAGTGCCCGACGCGGCGGCGGGTGAGGTGGTTTGTTCGGTCATGTCGTCCTTCCAGAGTGGATGAGCGGGTCGTCCGGCTCGTTCTTACTTGCTTACTCGACGTCGCTCTCCGGCGCACGATCTCCGCTGGGGGCGGGGAAGAAACCAGTATCGATGAACGACCTGACGTAGGCGTCGAGCGCGGCGGTATCGATCGGCGGGCAATGGATACCGCCGCCGTGCCCGGCCAGCTCCGCGCGAGTGCGGGTGTCGTCGACCCTCGCCGCGACCCCGCCATAGTTACCGCTGACCAGGGCGGCACGTACCAGCGAGTCGTCGCCCGCGGCATCGCGCGCCGCGGCTTCCTCGGCCAGCCTGGTCGCGATCTCCTCCACCGATCCGGTCTCGACCGCAATCCCGTGCTTCGCCAGTGAGCGGAAGATATTGCGGATCGGCACCGGCCGCGTGTTCACCAGGTGGTAGGCCCTGCCCACCGCGGGCCGGGCGGCCAGGGATACGATCGCCGAAGCCACGTAGTTCACCGGCACCAGCGGCATCGCGGCATCGCCGATATCGGGGGCGAGCCCCAGGATGGCGGCGGCACGGATCATATTCCAGAACGAGTCGTCGGCGCTGTTCACGCCGGTGCGCGGATCACCGCAGACAATGCCCGGCCGGTAGATGCTCACCGGGACCCCGCGCTCCCCTGCTTGCCGCACCAGTTGCTCGGCCACCCATTTACTGGTGACGTACCCGTTCCCGGACACTTCATCGATGCGCAGTTCGCCGTCCTCGCGGCCGAGGAAATCCGGTGCGGGCACACCCGGGATCACGGTGTTGACGGTGGAGACGAAATGCACGGGTTTGATCCGCTGCGTGGTCGCCAGCCGCAGCACTTCGCGGGTGCCTTCCACGTTGGCGGCGCGCAGCCGTGCATAGGGTTCGATGTGGTTGACCCGGGCACCGTTGTGGTAGATCACCTCGATGCGCTCGGCGAGCCGATCATAGGCGGGCTGGTCCAGCCCCAACCGCGGCGCGGCCAGATCACTGGCGACGGCGACGATGCGACCGTTGTAGGACTCGTCCCAGATCTGGTACTTCTCCAGCGCATTGCGGATCCGCTTGTGTGCGTGATCGTCGTCGTCGCCGCGCACCAGGCACCACACACGCGCGGAGGTGGCGTGCAGCAGTTCCTGCAGCAGATGCGCGCCGACGAATCCTGTCGCGCCGGTGAGCAGCACCTCCTCCGGCTCCCCCTGGGCCGCTGCGGCGATTCCCGTTGCGTCGATCTCGGGTTCCAGAACGGCATCGGTAGCGACAGTCGCCGAATCGTCGGCCGGGGTCACAGCGGCGGCGCTGTCCGGATCATCGATGCGGGCGGCGAGTCCGCGCACCGTCGGCGTAGTGAACAGGGCAGCCATCGGCACATCGACGCCGAGCCGGGCCGTCAGCGCGCGCTGCAGCGTGAACGCAACCAGCGAGGTGCCGCCGAGTTCGAAGAAATCGTCCTCGGCACCGACCCTGGCGACGGTCAGGACGTCGGCGAACACTTCGGCCACTGCCTGTTCGGTCGCGGTGGCGGGCGCAACGAAATCCCTGGTCCGGAACTCCGGCCGCGGCAGTTCGGCGCGGTTGAGCTTTCCGCTGTCGTTCGTCGGGAAGCTGTCGAGCACCATGATCGCCGAGGGCACCATATACGACGGCAACGTCTGCGCCAGCGATTCGCGTAATACCTCGGCCGCCGTATCGCCGGGTGCGACCACATAGGCGACCAGCTGGTCACCGATCTCCGAGGGCGTCACCATGGCCACGGCCTGTGTCACGGACGACTCGCCCAGCAGCGCGGCCTCGATCTCCCCCAGCTCGATCCGGTGACCGCGGATCTTGGTCTGGAAGTCGATACGTCCCAGGTATTCCAGCACACCGTCGTCGTTGCGGCGCACCAGATCTCCGGTCCGGTACATGCGAGCGCCCGCGGGACCATACGGGTCGGCGACGAACCGGTCCGAGGTCAGATCGGGGCGGCGCAGGTAGCCACGCGCCAGTTGGTCTCCGGCCAGATACAGTTCGCCGACGACGCCGGGCGGGGTCAGATGCAGCCGGGTGTCCAGGACGTAGGTGCGGGTGTTCCACTGCGACGAACCGATCGGCACGGTCGTCCGGTCGCGCGTCGTCGCAGGCCAGTACGTCACCGATACCGCGGCTTCCGTCGGGCCGTACAGGTTGTGCAGTCCGGCGTTCGACAACGCCGCGAAATCGGCGACGGCGCTGGGCGGCAATGCTTCTCCGATGACGAACACGTCACGCAAAGTGGTCAGCTGCTCCGCCCGGGCGGCGGTCAGGAACACCTGCAGCACAGAGGGGACGAAATCGGTGAGTGTCACCCGGTGCGCGGCGATCAGCCCGGCGATATAGTCCGGATCGCGTTGCCCGCCGGGCGCGGCGAGCACCAACTGTCCACCGGTCCACAGGGGAACGAAGAAACCCCACAGTGACACATCGAACGTTGTCGCCGTCTTCTGCAGGTATACATCGGCGGGCCCGAACGCATACTGCGCCGCCATCCATTCCACCTGGTTGACGATCGCGCCGTGCGACACCATCACGCCCTTGGGCCTGCCGGTCGATCCGGAGGTGAACAGCACGTACGCCGGGTTGTCCGGGCGCACCGGAGCGCGCAACTCGCCCACGCCCACCGGAGCTCCGGAATATCCGGACAGATCCTCCGCGGCGAAGTCGATCACCCGAACCCCGGATACCGCCGAGGTGTCGCCGCCTGCGGTCAGCACACAAACAGGCTCGGCTGTCTCCAGCACGTAGGCGATACGCCCGGCCGGATGTTCGAGGTCGAGCGGCAGATACGCCGCGCCCGCGGTCAGCACCGCGTACATGGCGATCACCAATTCGGGCGAGCGTGGGATAGCCAGCGCCACCACGGATTCCGGGCCGACACCTTGCCCGATCAGATACCGGGCGAGCCGGTTGACCCGGTCGTCGAACTCGCGATAGGTCCAGGTGCTGTCCTCGGACACGAGGGCGACCGCGTCCGGGGTGGCGGCGACGCAGCGCCGGTAGCCCGACAGCAGGTGTTCACCCGGAACCGGGTGCGCTGTTTCCACGACATCCGACAGCAGGCTCGACCGCTCGGCCGCATCGACCAGATCGATATCGCCGAGCACCGCGCCCGGCTCGGCGGCGATCCCGCCGAGCAGCCGCACGAACCGGTCGACGAAACCCTGCACGGTGTCGTGGTCGAACATATCGGTGGCGTAGCTGACCACGCCGCCGATTCCGGCGGGTGCACCCGTCTCGTCATAGGTGTCGCCGATCATCCAGTGCAGGTCGAACTGCGAAACCTGCCCGTCGATATCGAGGCCCGCGACGGCCAGCTCCGGCAGCTCCAACGCGACCGGCTCCAGATTCTGGAACGACAGCGCGATCTGATACAGCGGATGCCGGGCCGTCGAACGCACCGGGTTCAGCGCATCGACGAGCCGCTCGAACGGCACGTCCGCGTGCGCGAACGCCTGGATATCGGTGTCCCGCTGGCGGGCGAGCAGCTGGGTGAACGACGCACTCGCGTCATAGCGGGTACGGAACACCAGCGTATTGATGAACATGCCGATCAGATCGTCGAGTTCGGCTTCGCCGCGTCCGGCGACCGGGGAGCCGATGGCGATATCGTCGGTACCCGACAGCCGCGCGAGCAGCACGGCCAGCGCGGTGTGCACGGCCATGAACAGGGTCGCGCCTTCGGCCCGCGCCGCTTCCGCCAGCCTGCGGTGGGTTTCGGCGTCGATCCGCACCGCGACCTGCCCGCCTGCGAAGGACCGGGCCGCCGGACGCGGCCGGTCCGACGGCAGATCGAGCTGATCCGGCAGTCCTGCCAACGCCTGCTTCCAGTAGGCGATCTGCTGCGCCACCAGCGACTCCGGGTCGTTCTCCGAGCCGAGCCGCTCACGCTGCCAGATGCTGTAGTCGGCGTACTGCACCGGCAGCGGCGCCCAGTCCGGGGCCGACCCGCCGCGCCGCGCCGCGTACGCCGTCATCAGGTCGCGGGCCAACGGGCCGATCGAGGAACCGTCGGCGGCGATATGGTGCACCACCATCGCCAGCACGTACTCGCGCCCGGATCGGCCGGTCGCGGGGCCGAGGTCGAACAGCGCGATACGGATCGGCACCTCGGTGGTCAGATCGAAGACCGTCATCGCCAAGGCGACGACGTCCCCGGCCACCTCGGCGGGGTCGACGGACCGGACCGGCATCGCCGGGATCGACTGCGCCGCAGGAAGGATCACCTGCATCGGCGCCGCCTCCGCGACGGCAGGCCCCGCATCCGCGTACGGGTACACCGTGCGCAGGATCTCGTGGCGCTCCACCAGATCCGTGACGGCCGCGCGCAGCGCCTCGGTGTCGAGGTCTCCGGTCAATCGCACCGCCATCGGCACGTTGTAGGCAACGGACGCGGGGTCGAAACGGTTGAGGAACCACACACCCTGCTGGGCCAGGGACAGCGGGATACGTTCGGGGCGAGGACCTGCGACCAGCGCGGGGCGGGCACCGTCGGGTGCGTACTCGTCCAGCCGGGCCGCGAGCTCGGCGACCGTGGTGGCCTCGAACAGCAGCCGCACCGGGATCCTGGTGTTGCGTGCCGCGCCCAGTCGCGCCATGAGCCGGGTGGCGATGAGCGAGTTACCGCCGAGAGCGAAGAAGTCGTCGTCGGCGCCGACCGGGGTCGACGGCTGCAGCAGGTCGGTGAACACGCCCGCCACCAGCTCTTCCTGCTCACCGGACGGCGCTCGGTATGCCCGGGTGTGCAGAACCGGCGCAGGTAATGCGGCGCGATCGAGTTTGCCGACCGGGGTCAGCGGAATCTCGTCGAGCACGATCACGGTGGACGGGACCATATGCGCGGGCAGTACGCGGGCGGCCGATGCGAGGAGCGCCGCGGGGTCGGCGGCCGCACCCGGGGCCGCATGCACATAGGACACGAGGACGGTCGCCCCGGTGGGCAGTTCGTGCCCGACAGTGACAGCGAAATCGACTGTTTCGTGCGCGGCCAGGACCGCGTCGATCTCGCCGAGCTCGATCCGGAAACCACGGATTTTGACCTGGAAGTCGTTGCGGCCCAGGTACTCCAGGTCGCCGTCGGTGGTTCGCCGCACCAGATCACCGGTCCGGTACAGGCGCGCGCCACTGGGGTCGAACGGGTTCGCGACGAACCGGGCTGCCGTCAGTGCGGGCCGCTCGTGATAGCCCCGCGCCACCTGCGCACCGGCGATATACAGTTCGCCGACCGCGCGGTCCGGGACCGGTGTCAGCCGCTCGTCCAGCACGTACTCGGTGATGTTGCGGATCGGCCCGCCGATGGTGACGACCTGCCCCGGCGTCAGCGGTGCGCTGATATTGGTCATGATCGTGGTTTCGGTGGGGCCGTAACCGTTGTAGAACTCGCGGGTCCGGCGGCCTGCAATCGGAATCGACCAGCGTTGCACGAGTTCCGGGGGGCAGGCTTCGCCACCGGCGACCACGACACGCAGTTTGTCCAGACCTGCCGGGTCGAGCGAGGCCAGCGCGGCCGGGGTGATGAACGCATGCGTCACCCGTTCACGGCGCAGCAGCGCGGCCAGCTCCTCGCCGCCGTAGACGGTGGGCGCGGCCACGACCATGGTCGCGGCGCCGCCGACGGCGAGCAGCAGTTCCAGCACCGACGCGTCGAACGACGGCGACGCGAAATGCAGGGTCCGGGAACTGCTGGTCACCCGGTAACGCTCGCGCTGCTCAGCGCAGAAGCTCGCCAGCCCGGCCTGGGTGACGACCACACCCTTGGGTGTTCCGGTCGACCCGGACGTGTAGATGACGTAGGCGGGGTGCTCGGCCCGCAACGGCCGCCTGCGATCGGCGTCGGACACCGGTTCGGTCGAGTAGTCGTCGAGGCGCCGGTCGATCTCGTCGGAGTCGACAGCAACCCAGTCCACCCCGTCGGGCAGGTCTGCCCGCACCGCTGTCACGGTGAGACCGAGCACAGCGCGGGAATCGGTCACCATATGCCGGACGCGATCGACAGGATAGTTGGGGTCGACGGGTACGAACCCGGCGCCGGTTTTCGCGACCGCCCAGACCGCGAGCACCGATTCCAGTGAACGCGGGATACCGACGGCGACCAGGTCCTCGGGGCCGATACCACGTGCAATCAACAGCCTGGCCAGCTGTGTGGAGCGGTCGTCGAGCTCCACGTACTCGATATCGGCCAGTTGTTCTGCGGCGTCGGCGTAGACGACAGCGATACCGTCCGGGTTGTTGTCTACAGCGTCGGCCAATAGTTGCGGCAGCACAGTGATCTCCTTCGGCGCCGGCTCCGGCTCGGCGGACGGAATGGGGGCGAGTAGCGCGTGCTCGCGCTCGCCCGTATCGAGGATGTCGATAGCACCGACGGGGGTGTGTGGGTCGGCGACGACAGCAGCGAGGATCCGTTCGAACCTCCGGCCGAGGCCCTCGATGGTCGTTTCCTCGAAAAGCTCTGTTTTGTAGATGAAAGCAACCGCGAGTTCGCCGTGCGTTCCGTCGTCGCGATACCGCGGCTCGACGGTCACCTGCAGATCGAATTTCGCCACCACATCGCCGGTGTCCAGCGCCGCGACCGTCAGACCTGGCAACTCCAGCGAGGGCTGCTCGGTGTTCTGGAACGACAGCATCACCTGGAACAGCGGATCACCCGAGCCCGTCGCCGCAGGCAGTACCACCTCGACGACCCGCTCGAACGGGATATCGGCATTGGCGAAAGCGGACAGATCGGTGTCGCGGGCCTGTTCGACCAGATCGGTGAAGGTGGCGTCGCCTGCGACGGCGAGGCGCAAGGTCAGCGTGTTGACGAACATGCCGACCAGATCATCGAGAGCGGCGGCGCCGCGACCGGCGATCGGGGTACCGACCGTGATATCCGAGCCGCCGGACAGCCGCGACAGCAGGACCGCCACAGCAGCGTGCACGACCATGAACAGCGACGCGTTGTGTTCGTGGGCGATACCGGCCAGCCCGGCATGCACCTGCGCGGGCACCACGAGACCGAGATGGGCGCCGCGCGTCGATGGCGTGGCCGGGCGCGGCCGGTCCAGCGGCAGCCGCGGCACCTCGGACACGCCGGCCAGCTGCTCCCGCCAGTACGCCAGCTGCTGGGCGGCGACGGACTGCTCATCGCCGTCGTCGCCGATGACCTGGCGCTGCCAGATCGCGTAATCGGCGTACTGCACAGGCAGCGGCGCCCAGCCGGGCGCGATGCCCGCGGTGCGCGCCAGGTAGGCGGTGGCCAGGTCCCGCGCCAGCGGCGCGAGCGAAACACCGTCCGCGGCGATATGGTGCACCACGACGACCAGCAGGTGCTCGTTCGTGCCGGGATCGGTGAACAGCCGGGCGCGCACGGGCGGCTGTTCGGTGACGTCGAACCCGGCGGACAGCAACTCGGCGACGCGGTCGGCGCTTGCGGCGGTCGCTGTGTCGACGGGCAGCCCTTCGGCCAAGGTTTCGGCCACGGACAGGATCTGCTGGTGCGGTTCGCCGTCGGGGCCGTAACCAGGGAACCGGGTGCGCAGCGCCTCGTGCCGTTCGACAACGTCCGCGACGGCCTGCCGCAGCGCGGGCACGTCCAGCTCACCGGTGAGCCGGAGGACGAAGGGCAGGTTGTAGGCCGGGGATTCGGTGTCGACCTGATTGAGCACCCACATACGCTGTTGGGCCAGCGACAGCGGTATCCGTTCCTGGCGTTCGGCCCGGGTCAGCGGGGGCCGGTCGGCCGCGGAGTCGCAGCCGGGAACCACGGCGGTCGCCAATTTCGCCACCACCGGCGCGTCGAACAGGGTGCGCACCGACACCCGTGTATCCAGCGCCGCACTCAAGCGGGCGGTGACCTGAGCGGCGACCAGCGAGTTGCCGCCCAGGGCGAAGAAGTCGTCGTCGACGCCGACCCGGTCGACGCCGAGGACCTCGGCGAACACTCCGGCCACGATCTCCTCGATCGGCGTGGACGGCGCCCGGAAAGCTCGGCCGCGCAACGCAGGCCGCGGCAACGCCTGGCGATCGAGTTTGCCGCTGGTGTTGAGCGGCAAAGCAGGCAGCTCCGTCACGGTGGCCGGCACCATATACGCGGGCAGCGTTGCGCCCAGCTCGGACAGCAGCGCCGTCGCATCGATCGCGGCGCCCGGCGCAGGCACCGCGTACGCCACCAGCTGGTCCCCCAGCTCCGAGGCCACCACCTGGACAACGGCCTGACTCACCGACGGCTGCGCCAGCAACGCCGATTCGATATCACCGAGTTCGATGCGCTGACCACGGAACTTCACCTGGAAGTCGCTGCGGCCCAAATAGTCCAGCACGCCGTGTTCCCGCGGCCGCCACTGCACCAGATCGCCGGTGCGGTACATCCGCTCGCCTGCCTCGAACGGGTTGGCGACGAACCGTTCTGCGGTCAGGTCGGCCCGCGCCACATAACCGCGCGCCAGCTGATCCCCGGCCAGATACAGTTCGCCGGTGACCCCGGCAGGAACCGGCCGCAACCGGGAATCCAGGACATAGACCCGGCTGTTGCCCTCCGGCGTTCCGATGGGCACGCTGTGTTCGGCGCCGGTCACCGGCCAGTGCGTCACCGACACCGCGGCCTCGGTCGGGCCGTACAGGTTGTGCACGGCCGCATCGGAGATCGCGTGCAGCGCGGCGACGGTTTCGGGGGGCAGCGCCTCGCCGGCCACGAAAACTTGCCGCAGGGTGGTGACTGCGTCCGGTGTGGTGTGGGCCGCGAACACGGCGAGCATCGACGGGACGAAGTCGGTGACCGTCACCCGTTGGGCGGCGATGGTTTCGGCGAGATACGCCGGGTCGCGGTGACCGTCGTGGGTGCCGATAACCAGTGTCGCGCCGGCACGCAACGTCATGAAGTAACCCCACAGCGACACGTCGAAGACGGTCGGGGTTTTCTGGAAGTACACGTCGTCCGCGCCCATCGGATACGTGTCGAGCATCCAGGAGATCTGGTTGTGGATCGCCGCATGCGATACCGCGACCCCTTTCGGTCGCCCGGTCGAACCCGAGGTGAACAGCACATAGGCAGGGTTGTCCGGATGCAGCGGGCGCAGCAGTTCCTGCGCGCGCACCGGGTCGCCGTCGAGGCCGTGCAGATCTTCGGAGTCGAGGTGCAGCACCACGGTTCCGTCCGGCACCGGCACCGCGTCGGTGTCTGTGGTGGTGAGCACGCACACCGGTTGCGCGGTGCGCAGCACGTGGCCGATGCGTTCCGCCGGATGATCCGGGTCCAGCGGCACATACGCCCCGCCAGCGGTGACGATCGCGTACATGCCGACGACCAGGTCGAGCGAACGCCGGACCGCCAGCCCGACCAGTGTTTCCGCACCGACTCCGTGCGCGATCAGCAGCCGGGCGAGCCGGTTGACGCGCTCGTCGAACTCCCGGTACGTCAGCTCGGCGCCCTCATAGACCACGGCGATACGGTCCGGGTGCTCACGGACCGCGCGGCGGTAGCCGTCCAGCAGCAGGCCGGGTTCGGTCGAGTAGCGGGTGTCGTTCCACTCCAGCAGAATCCGGTCCCGTTCGGTGGCCGACAGCATGATGTCGATATCGCCGACGCGGGTGTCGTGCGCGTCGAGCAGCGCGTCCAGCACGCGGAACATCCGCGCCGCGAACGATTCCACGTCCTCGGCGGTGAACCGGCTGCGCAGATATTTCCAGGTCAGTTCGATCGTCGATTGCGCTGTCACCAGCAATGTCAGCGGGTAATGCGTATCGTCGCGCAGACCGACACCGGTCACCGACACACCGTCGACGGAGCTCACCGCGGCGATGGCGTCCCGGTCGATCGGGTAGGACTCGAAGACCAGCAGCGTGTCGAACAGCGCCCCGGGCCCGGCGACGCGTTCGATATCGGTGAGGCCGAGGTAGTGGTGATCCAGCAGGTCGGCCTGTTCACGCTGCAGGGTGCGCAGGAAATCGTCGACTGTGGCGTGTTCGTCGACTCGCACCCGCACCGGCAGCGTGTTGATGAACAGGCCGACCATCGATTCCACACCGGTCAGCTGCGCCGGACGACCGGACACCGTCGCGCCGAATACTACGTCGTCGCGGCCGGTGAGCCTGCCGAGCAGAATGCCCCATGCCGCCTGGATCAGCGTGTTCACGGTGATCCCGAGTTCGGCGGCGCGTGCGGTGATCCGGCGCGTCCGGTCGGCGTCGACGCTGGTCACGTGTGCGCCGATAGCGTAGTTTTCGGCGGTTCGCGGCTGCCGCGCGAGCAGGGTCGGCTCGTCCGCGCCGGCCAGGGCCTGCGCCCACACCCGCAGCGATTCCTCGCGGTCGCGGCCGGCCAACCAGCTCAGGAAGTTGCGGTAGGAGGCGACCCGCGGCAGTGCGGACTGATCGCCGCGTGTCGCGTACAGCACGAGGACGTCACGCAGCAGCAGCGGCATCGACCAGCCGTCGAGCAGGATGTGATGGGTGGTGATCACCAGATGCCACTGTGGTCCGTCCGGGCCGTTCCCACTGCGGTACAGGGTGAATCGCATCAGCGGCGCCGTCGACGTCTCGATCTGCGTGCGGCGTTCGGCCGCGGCCAGCCGATGCAGTTCAGCATTCCGCTGGAGCTCGGGCAGCTGCGTCAGATCCACTTCTCGCCAGGGCGCCTCGACGCGGTCCATGATCAGTTGCGCGGGACGGCCTTCGGTGTCGGTGACGAACGCGGTCCGCAGGTTCGGGTACCGGTCGAGCACCGCCTGCGCGGCGGCCCGCAGCCGCTCGATATCCAGCTCTCCGCTCAGATCCACTTGCGCCTGAGTGGTGTACACGTCGACGCTCGACTGGGCCATCAGCGCATGGAACAGCAGCCCGGCCTGCAACGGCGACAGCGGCCACACATCCTGCAGCGCCGGATACTCCCGTTCCCAGCGTTCGATCTGTGCTTGGCCGACTGTCACCAACGGCAGATCCGATGGCGTGCGACCACCGGAGTCGGGGTGGTGAGCGTGCTGTGCCAGCGCATGCAGGGCAGCCACCCACAGGTCGGCGAATTCCTGCACGCGTTCCCGGGTCAACAAGCCGGTCGGGAAGGCGAACGACGCACCGAGCTGCGGGCCGTCGGGACCGTCGGTGACGATCGCGTTGATATCGAGGACACCGCCGGCGGGCATATCCGCATCCATCACGGCATCCAGCTGTCCCAGGTCCGCGACCGGCGCCCAACCGAACTCCGCGAGCTGCCCGGCGGCTTCCCCGGTCGAGACACGACCCAGATAGTTGAAGCTGATCTGTCCGGCATCGCCCAGCGCTGCGGCGGTTTCCGGGTTCGACCAACGCAGCAGCCCATAGCCCAGCCCCTTGCCGGGCACCGCGCGCAGCTGCTCCTTCACGGATTTGACGATGTCGCCAAGGGCTTTTCCGCCCGCGAACGCTTCGTCGAGGTCAGCGCCGTGCAGATCCAGCCGGACGGGGTGGACGCTGGTGAACCAGCCGACCGTCCGCGACAGGTCCGCGCCCGCGACGGCGTCTTCTTCCCGGCCGTGTCCTTCCAGCCGGATCAGCGTTGCACCCCCGGCGGTTTCACCGCGCCACCTGCTCACCGTCACAGCGAGCGCCGACAGCAAGCCGTCGGCGACGCCACCGTGGTACCGGCCCGGCAGTACGGTCAGCAGCGCCTCGGTGATATCGGCGGGCACGGTGGCTTCGACGCGGTCGACGGTGGCGAAAGTGTCCACAGCAGGGTCGAATGCCCGCGCACCCAGCGGTGGGTCGTCGGTTGCCGTCACCTGTTGCCAGAACGGCATTTCCGCCACGATATGCGGCTGTTGCGCGGCGGCGGTGAGGGCGTGCGCCCAGCTGCGCATCGACGTCCCGTTCTCCGGCAACGCCACCGGCCGACCGGCCGCCAGTTGCGACCAGGCAACGGCCAGATCCGGGATCAGGATCCGCCAGGCAACGCCGTCGATCACGAAATGGTGGGCGACGACCAGCAACACATCGCGGCGCCGTCCGGTTGCGGTGCCGGCGGCTTCAGCTGTGCCGGACGCCGCCGAGGATGAGCCGGTGAACGAGAACCAGACGAACTGCAGCATCACCGCATTCGCCGGGTCGAGGCGGCCGAGGGCGGCATCGTATTCGACGCCGGCCCGCCGGGACAATTCCGTGTCGTCGATATCGCCGGGCAGCTCCACCCGGTGCACCAGCGTGTCGGCCTGCACGGCGCCACGTTCCAGTGTCGTGAAGTTCCACGCCGCGTCTGTCCCGTCGCTGCGCCGCAGCCGGGCGCGCAGTACGTCGTGATGGTCGAGCACCGCGCCGAGGGTCGCGACGAGCGTGGTGTGGTCGATGCCCTCGGGTAGCCGCAGCGCCATCGACTGCGAGAACCGCTGATAGGACGAGCCTGCGGCCAGCGTCGCGGCCATGATCGGTGTCAGCGGGATCTCGCCTACGCCGCTGCCCGGCAGTTCGGCGAGCCGCTGCCGTGGTGCGCCGTCTGCCGTGGCGACCTCGGCCAGGGCGGCGACGGTGCGGTGATCGAATACGTCGCGCGGGGTGAACAGCACACCGCGCATCTTGGCGCGCGCTACCAGCTGGATCGACAGGATCGAGTCACCGCCCAACGCGAAGAACGAATCGTCCAGGCCGACCTCGTCCACTCCGAGCACGGCGGCGAACACCTCCGCGATCACGGTCTCGGCGTGAGTGACCGGCGCACGGAACTCGCGCGTCGCGAAAACCGGTGTGGGCAGCGCGGTACGGTCCAATTTCCCGGCCGGGGTGAGCGGGATCCGGTCGAGCACGGTGATCGCGGCGGGCACCATATGTTCCGGCAGCCGCTTCCCGGCGAAATCGGCGACATCACCGATGTCCAGCTCGGTCTGCGGGCGCGGCAGCACGTACGAGACCAGGCCCGTCGCTCCGGACGGGAGGGTCCGGTCGAGGGTTACGGCGAAGTCCACAGCGGGGTGCTCGGTCAGCGTCGTGTCGATCTCGCCCAGCTCGATGCGGTAGCCGCGGATCTTCACCTGGTAGTCGGTGCGGCCGAGGAATTCGAACGAGCCGTCATCGGTACGGCGCACCAGATCGCCGGTCCGGTACATCCGTCCGCCCGGGGCGCCGCCATCGGCGCCGAACGGATTGGCGACGAACCGTGCGGCTGTCAGTGCAGGCCGGTCGGAATAACCTTGCGCCAGCGCCGGTCCGGCCAGGTACAGTTCGCCGCCGACACCTGCTGGTACCGGTCGCAGGCCTGCATCCAGCACGAATGCGCCGACTCCCGCAATCGGCGTGCCGATGGTCACCGCAGCGTCCGGAGCCAGCTCGGTGCTGGTGACCACAATGGTTGCCTCGGTGGGGCCGTAGGAGTTGAACAAGGTCCGGTTCGGTCCCGCCCAGCGCCGCACCAGCTCGGGTCCGAGCCGGTCCGCGCCGAATACCACGACCCGCAGATCGTCGAGCCCGGACGGATCCACGGTTTCCAGTGCACTGGGCGTGATGAGCAGATGTGTGATCCGCTCCCGCAGCAGCATTTCCTTCAACTCCGCACCCGCGTACACGGTCGGCGGTGCCACCACGAGAGTCGCGCCCGCGGCGAACGTGAAAAGAAATTCCTCTAGCGAGAAATCGAAACTCGGGGAGATGACGTGCAGGACACGGGAATCGGCGGTTACCGAATACTGCTGCCCCAGCGCGGTGACGGCCGCGAGTCCCTGATGGGTGACCACCACGCCTTTCGGTTTGCCGGTCGATCCGGAGGTGTAGATCAGGTAGGCGGGGTGCCGGTGGTCGACCGGCCGCACCCGATCGGCGTAGGAGATCGGGTGCGCCGGATACTCGGCAACGCGCGCCACCTGCGCGGGATCGTCGAGCGTCAGCCATTCGACACCGCCGTCGAGCACGGCCCGATATGCGGCGGTGGTCAACCCAAGCCTCGCCTGCGAATCGGCGAGCAGATGCGCGACCCGTTCGGGCGGGTAGCTGGGATCCACCGGCATGTACGCCGCACCCGTTTTCGCGACAGCCCATACAGCGAGTACGGATTCGATGCTGCGCGCGATACCGACCGCCACGATATCGCCTGCACCGACCCCGCGGGTGATGAGCTCACGCGCCCAGCGCGAGGAGGTTTCGTCGAGTTCCCGATAGGTCAACTGTCGCTGATCGGACGGATCACCTGTCGGATTGAAGCGGACGGCAACCGCGCCGTCCGCGGATTCCACGGCGGCGGTCAGCAAATTACCGAAGAGTAGGCCAGCTCGACGACGACTACCTCGCGAGGAACGACGTTCCCTACTCATTCTTCTGTTGCACCCTCTCGCCTGTATGCCGACTCGCTCGCGTAAGTAGCACTTTCTGGCAGAAGCGCGGTGTCGAGCGAGCAATCATATTGCCGTGAGCCAAACGTCCTGAGTACGAGCGAAAACCCGCACCTGTCCCCCGTGACGAAAATACGAACGCCCGGCGCGCCGAGGGCGGGCCCGAGAACTTTCCCTCCCCCGAGTCGCTGGCCAAGAGCATAGTGTGGCGCAGCGCCGACTCGCACATCACGCAGGTGGGGACCCTTCGAACCGGGCAACGCACCGACGGCGAACCATACGACCGGATCGTAGCCGGTCACCTGACCACGACGCGGGACCTGCGCGCGGAGGAGCCGCCGTTCATCGCACGCTGCGCGTACTGCACCTCCGGCCCGAAGGCAGGTATAGACGTCGACTCGTGTCTGACCTCACCACACCTCCTGTTCGCGCTGTCTGTGCCGGTCGCCGACCATATCATCCGGGTGCGACGGTCCTGATGCGCTGCATCGGCTCCGGCCTTTGGTTACGGTCGGCCACTGTGAGCATCGTCGCCATATGCCGCGCCGCCGGGCGAGGCGGGCATCGCCGTACCCCTGGCCGGTCCTGCCGCAACACGGGGGGTCGATGATGTCGCAGCGTGAACTCGTCGTGCTCGGCACCGCCAGCCAAGTGCCGACCAAACATCGCAACCACAACGGTTACCTGCTGCGCTGGGGGCGGGAAGGCGTGCTGTTCGATCCTGGGGAAGGCACTCAGCGGCAGATGACGTTCGCGGGCGTGTCGGCCAGCGATATCACCCGGATCGCGCTCACCCATTTCCACGGCGATCATTGCCTCGGCCTGCCGGGCATCGTGCAACGCATCAACCTGGACCAGGTCGCCCACCCGGTGGAGGTGTATTACCCGGCTTCGGGGCAGATGTATTTCGACCGGTTGTGCGCAGCAACCCCGTTTCGCCAGACGGTGGAGCTGCACCCGCATCCGGTGACCGGTCCAGGGCCCCTGGCGGCGCCCGACGCGCCTTTCGTCATCGAAACCGCGCCGCTGTCGCATTCTGTCGATGCCATCGGCTACCGGCTGACCGAACCCGACACCCGGCGTATGCTGCCGGACCGCCTCGCCGCGCTCGGCGTGCACGGCCCCCTGATCGGGCAGCTACAACGTGACGGATCGATCCGGCACAACGGCCGCACCATCACCCTCGCCGAGGTCAGCGAGCACCGCGCCGGTCAGAGCTTCGCTTTCGTCATGGACACCCGGATGTGCCCCGGTGTGCTGCACCTGGCCACCGGCGTCGACATGCTGGTCATCGAGGCAACCTTCCTCGACGAGGACGCTCACCTCGCGGACGAATACGGC
Source organism: Nocardia donostiensis (assembly GCF_002081715.1). GTDB lineage: Bacteria > Actinomycetota > Actinomycetes > Mycobacteriales > Mycobacteriaceae > Nocardia > Nocardia donostiensis. The sequence continues at coordinate 56,021 of NZ_MUKP01000019.1, forward strand.
CACCTCACCGCGGGCGGAGCCGCCCGCGCCGCCGCGGAAGCCGGCGCACACACCCTCGTGTTGACCCACTTCTCCCAGCGCTACCGGACCCTCGACGCGCACCGCACCGAAGCCGCCCGGTATTTCCCCGGCCCCATCGTCGGCGCCGAAGACCTGAACCGCATACCGCTCCCACCACGTCGGTGACCCCGGCGCCGTTCGCACCACAGCGGTCGTCAACGCCATGGCGCCCGGCGACACCACCCCGGATCATGCGTTCTACGGGATGTGGTCACGCCGTAGGATCCTGACAGCGAGGCCGGCCTGGCGGACGAAGTAGTCTCCCGCCCCTGAACGTGGTCGTAGCCGCTGAGACACCGACCGGAACTGCTCGCGCCGGAACCTACGGTGCGGGCAGTTCTCGGGGGTTCCGATCACCGCTGCGGTTTCTCCGGGCCTTCCTTCCCGTTCCTCGCTCCCACCTCAGCGAACGCGGTCGCATAGCGGGTGCCGACGACGAGGAGCAGAATGCCGACGGCCAGGAACGCCGCGACGCGGATCAGGCCGTCGAGGGTGGCCAGATCGAACAGGAACAGTTTCGCCAGCGCAGCGGCCGTGACCAGCAGCCCGGAGCCGAGCGCGACCTTGGCAACGGCGGCTTCCGCGGCAAGGTTGCGCAGACCATGCAGCAGGGCTCCGGTCGCCCCGGCCATCCACATGATCGTGGCGATACTGTGGCCGATGACGAAACCGTTGTCGGCGCCGCTCGTCGTGCCGATCGCCACAGTGGCGGCGGTCACAAGGTAGAGCATCACCGCGCTGGCCGCGACCCACAGCAGCGATTCCCCGGTGACACCCGCGGACCAGGCGGGAATTCTGGGCAGCGCCCACCAGCCGACCGCGACCACGGCCAGCCCTGTTACGGCCGCGATCGCTGTCGTCGTCCCGAGTTCCTGCTCGGCGAGGCGTTGCAGCGCCAGCGTTTCCGGGCTCGCCGTGGCGAGGAACGCGAGACCGCCGAGGGTCGTGAACGCCGCACCGAGCGCGGCCCCGACCGTGGACCGCAGCTGACCTGCGGCGCCCAGGAAGCCGAGCGCGACCAGGAACAGGGCGATCGGCAAGGTTGCACCGTCGGTGACGGCCACGCAAGCCTCCAGTAGCGCGAACGCCCCTGTCACTGCCGCCGCAGTAGCCGTATGCCCGGGGATCCGCACTTTGTTACGGACTCCCGGCAGCGCCGCGCTCACCGCGACAGCCAGCAGCACCACCGCGTATACGGCCGCGATGAGCACAGCTGTGCGCCGTTCGAACAGCGCGACCACGGTGAGCAGTGGCGCTGCGGCGGCCGCGAAGGTCAGCGTGGCCATGATGTCCGTGGGGCGGTGGCGCACCACGACCACGGTGCCAACCACCCCGACCACCGCCACCGCGGCCGCCGCGGCAAGCAACAGGTAGAGCTGGTCCCGCGCCGGAGTAGCGACAGCCGCGGCAGCGATGCTCGACAAGGTGGCCAGCACCGCGGGCAGCGTGCGGGCAATATGCAGCAATGGCCAGTCGCGGCCGGTCTGCACCGGAACACACGCCAGTTGCAGCACGATCAGGAAAGCCAGCAGTACCAGATCGGTCGTGATGAACGCCGAGAACACTCCCGCTCCCGCCACCACCAGCACCGCGAACGGCTGAGACCGCCACTGCACCGCGAGCCCGACCCCGACCGCAGCCACCGCCGCGGCCGCGGCGAGCCCCGGCACCGGATGCAGCCAGTGATAGATCGAGGTCACGGCGACCACATCCAGGTACGCGCCCGCTACACCGGTAGCGGCCAAAGCGATACCGCCCACCCGTCCCCCTGGCCGCTTGTACACCCGGAACCCCGCTGCGACCAGCCCCGCCGAGAACACCGCCCCCGCGGCAACCCTGGGTACCGGCCCGAACAGTCCCGCCTGCGCCGCCAGCACGAGCAGCATCACCACCCCGATCAAAGTGACCGCGACACCGGCGACAGCCAGTACCCAGCTGATCACACCGTCACGCTGCCACCATGGAGTACGGGCCGGCGCCTGCTGACGGCTACCGGGCGGCGGGACCGTGCCGGGCCGGGCAGCATGGCCTCCCGCGGCACCCGTCGGGACTGGATGAGGCGGGAGATAGGGAGGCTGATATCGCGACCTCCAGGCAGGGGAGGCAGGCGGCGCGGAATACGGGCGCGACGGCCATGTCGGCATCGGCCCCCAGGGCGGCACCGCTGCGGGACCGCTACCGGCCGTGCCGGCCGGAGGGATGCTGGGTGCCCCGGGAACCGCGCTCGCATCTCTCGGTTCAGTGCCTCCTGTCGGAGGCCACGACGATGTTCTGCCTGGGAACCGTTCGGCGGAGCCCGTCGCATCACCGCATTCGGCAGAGCCCGTCGACCCGCTGACACCTGCGGCGCTGTCCTGGTTCGACGGCGTCGGCGCGGCCATTTCCGGGGCAGCAGGAGTGCACGGAGGGGCCGCCGCGTCTTCCGTCACCGCAGATGAGGCGGACCGGTCGCCGCGCGCGTCTCTCGCGATCCCGGACTGCTCGTCGGCTGCCGGGCACGCAGGGTCCGCGCCGAGGTTCGAATCCAGAGCTTCACCGGCTCCTGACACCGCGCCCGTCGGCACACCCGCATCGTCCCGGGCAGCAGGTTCGGTCGTGGTGGTCGGCGGGAAAGCCAGACGACGGCCGCTCGACGCCAGCACCTGCGTGTGCAGCAATTCCAGGTCGCGTCCGAGCACACCCATCTGTGTTCCCAGCTCGCTGAACTCGCCGGACAGGCGAGCGACCAGGGCCGGATCGATCGAGGTTGTCATGCTTTTCATGCTCGGCCGCACAGCGGCGTCCGGCATGAGTAGAAACACTCGGTGCTGATGCGAGAACTACGCGATTTCTGCCGGAACACGTGCAGCAGAGCCCTATTCGAGCCCCTGCTCGATGGCGTACCTGGTGAGCTCGACACGATTGGCCAACTGGAGTTTACGCAGGGTGGCCTGCACATGGTTTTCGACCGTGCGATGACTCACCCCGAGCCGTACCCCGATCTGCTTGGCGGACAGCCCCTTGGCGACCATCCGCAGTACCTCGGTTTCGCGTTCGGTCAGCGCGGGCCGCTGCGGTTCCCCCGGCTCGGCGGCGGCGGTGGCCATCCTGCGGTATTCGCCGAGCACCAGACCGGCCAAACCCGGAGTGAACACCGGTTGCCCGGCGGCCGTCGCGCGCACCGCGTCGATCAGTTCCGCCGCGGACGCACTCTTCACCAGGTAACCGGAGGCGCCCGCCTTGATCGCCTCGAGCACGTCGTCGCGTTCGGCCGAAGCCGACAGCACCAGCACCCGACTGTCCGGCGACACTCGCAGCACGTCGGCGGTGGCCTGCGCGCCGCCACCATCGGGCAGCGACATATCCATCAGCACTACCGTCGGCCGCACCGCGGCGGCCCGCCGGATCGCCGACCCGACACCGTCGGCGGTCGCGGAAATATCGAATCCTGCCTCGGCGAGGTCACGGGACACTCCGTCACGCCACATCGGGTGGTCGTCGACCACCATCACCGAAATCCGCTCGGCTGCGGCAGCATCGGTCGCCATGGCTGCTCCTCCCGCAGTCGACGCACCGGATCAGGCCACCCTCATCGTGCCAGATTCGCAGCGGGTGCGTCTTCAGGTACGCGGCACCCGGAATTCCCACTCGGTACCCTCGCCCGTGATCCCCTCGGTCAGCAGTTCGGCGGTTCCGCCCAGTGCGGCGATACGGCCGGTGATGGAGCGCGCCACACCCATCCTGCCTTCCGCTTCCGCCTCGGCCAGCCTGCCCGGCGGGATACCGGTGCCGTCGTCGCGCACGCTGACGATCAGCTCCGTACCGGTGTCTTCCAGCAGCACATACGCGGTGGCGTCCGGCCCGGCATGTACCTCGACGTTGGTGAGTGCAGCCGCCACCGCCGCGGCGATCTCGTTCGCCGTCCAGCGTCCCGCGCGCACCGGCTCGCCCGGTGTCGAAACGACCACTGTCGGGGTGGCGTGTGCGGTCAACAGCGGACGCAGATCTACCTCCCGGCCTCCCGCGTCGCCGCGCCCGCCTTGTTCGGAGAGCAATACCCGCAACGCCACCTCCTGCTCCCCCGCCCGCTGCGCCAATTCCATGGCAGGCCCGCCGATCGCGCTACCGCGACGTGTGATGTAGCTGAGGACCTGGAGTACGCCGTCGTGCACCTCACGCGCCAGCCGTTCCCGTTCTTCGGCGGCCGCGGTCATCCGCACGGCCCGCTGTAACTGCGTCTGCGCCCGGCGCGCGGTATCGGCGGCGAGCCCCAACGCCAACCCCACCGACACCAGCACCGGGGCCGTCGCATCACTCCACACGTCCTCGCCCCACTGTTCCCGCACGGTGATGATCACCGCCGTGATCAGCAGGCCGGAAGCAACCCCCAGCACCGGGCCGCGCAGGATCGCTGCGGAGATCACCGCGTTCGCCGCCCACATGGTGGTCGGCAGGGTCTGGTGTCCGTGATACCAGTCGTAGTCGGCGACCAGCCTGGTCGCGGCGATCAACCCGATCACCACCAGATGATCGCCGACCACCACCCACCTGCGTATTCGCGTGGCATCCTGGCCCTCCCACCGCGACAGCAGCAGCGCCGACACCCCCGACCAGATCACCATGAACGCGATGAAAACCCAGCTCAGCTGCTGGTTCTGGTAGTGCGGCACCGAGGCGATCTGCTGGCCGACCGCATACAGCAGCGTGACCAACCGGAACGCCTGCACCGCCCGCCACAGCGGGGCGACGGCCGCATCGGCCGGGTTGAGCTCGTTCGGCGGGCTCATAGGTTCTCTCCTATTTCACCGTGCCGGGAGCCCGTGCTCGCGGCCCACGGACCCGATACTCGTCGAGTATGCGGCCTCCCACCAGCCGTACGGTCGTACTTGGCCCTGCTCCCCTGGCCTCGGAATGCGGCTGAGCAGCGCGTCGCTGAGTGCGTGGTACACCGGAGCAGTGAAGCTGCTCATCATCTCCGACACCCACGTGCCGAATCGGGCGCGGGATCTGCCGGAGCGGCTCTGGCGTGAGGTCGACGCGGCCGATGTGGTCGTGCACGCCGGTGACTGGGTGGAGGTGGGGTTGCTGGATCGGCTCGAGGAACGCAGTGCGCGTCTGATCGGCGTGTACGGCAACAACGACGGACCGCTGCTGCGGGCCCGGCTTCCCGAGATCGCCAGGGCCGAACTCGACGGGCTGCGGCTGGCGGTGGTGCACGAGACCGGAGCCGCGAAGGACAGGGAGCAGCGGTGTGCGCGCGCCTTCCCCGATACCGATGTGCTGGTGTTCGGCCACAGCCATATTCCGTGGGACAGCGTCACCGATACCGGGCTCCGGCTGCTCAATCCGGGATCGCCCACCGATCGGCGAAGACAGCCGGAACACACCTACCTGACAGCGGAGATCGACGCGGGGCGGCTGAGCCGAGTCGAGTTGCACACGCTGAGGCAGAGCTGACCGTTTCCCGCGGTACCGCGGCTCACTTTGCTGCTCTACCGCAGGTCAACGACATCATCCTTGCCAGTATGTGAATCCGGTGCTATATCAGATCTATGTCAGGTAATGAAGATTATCTGGCCATTCATGCGAAGAAGCGGAGCTGAAAGCGACTGCTGCCCAGCAGCTTGTCGTCGATCTCGCGCTGCCTCTTCCCGTCCCCCCGTCCGGGCAACCGGATCGGGCCACTGCAACGACTTGCCCCGGAGGTCCTTTCGTCATGACATACCCCGCTGAGACCAATCATGTCGTCGACGCCACTTTCCCGGGCAATCCCGGCCCGTACCCTCAGAGCAATCCGCGCCCGTATACTCCGGCCCGGCCGACACCGAACCTGCCTGCCGTACCGCAGCGTCCGAGCGAATGGCATCCCGGGATGCTGTGGTGGGATGCGCGCACCGTGCTGGTGACCCGCCGGATCGCACCCGGCCAGTGGGCCACGGTCCCGCGCCTGGTGGTCCCGATCGACCACGGCAGGCTCGCGTTCCGGGTGTCGTCCCACTCGGACGAAGCGCAGCAGTTGGCGCAGGACAGGCGAATCATCGTGCAGGCCGGCGACTGGCGGGGCAGGCCAGCCCTGGGATCCCGGCAGCATCAAGGCACCGCCCACTTGGTGCGCGGCGGCCCCCTGCTCAACAAAGTACGGGAAGGCATTCGCATCAAATACGGGATGCGGGTCGCGCTGGCGCGGATGGCGCACCGTGCTGCGCTCGGGTCGGCCCCGTACGCCGATATCGCCGTAATCGTCACGATCCACGAGGGTCCGCCGTTCGTCGTGCCGTAGTACCCGTTCGCCCGTCGGGCACAACGGGAACGGAACCGGTCAGAGGCGGCGCCTACTACTTCCGTGCCGCCTCTGCCTGTGGTTCCTGGTCACCCGGGCCTCGTCAGGATGCCGCTGCCCCGAGATCATGGACATGTTCACCACATGGCGGCGTATGGGTGGCGGCAAGCTGACGGTCCTCGGTGAGAAACCACGTTGCGCCCTACTACGTCGACTCCATCCGTGCTGCCCGCTGGCTAATCGAAAGGGCGCCAGGCTGCATTGTTTCGTCGCAGGATGTCGCAAAGCTACCGGTAGGGCATCGGTGAGCGGAAACGTCCCGGCCACCGCCTGCTGCCACAACGCGTTGGCGTTCCCTTGCCCCACGTCCATATCGATGTGCCCACCCTTCCGCAAACTGCCCTCAATGTACTGGACGCATGCCTACGCCAATCGGTTCCACCGATCGCAATAGCCTGACACCTACCCCACCTGCAAGGGTGAGCCGGTCTTGTACCCGTCTTGTTCGAACTCTGTGTTTACTGGAGGTCGCACCACCTGTCGTGATGCAAATGGCATCGCAGGTACAGTCCCCTGCCGTGGTGTAGCTCAGTTGGTAGAGCCCCGTTCGGCATGTGGGCAGTCGCGGGTTCGATTCCTGCCTCCATGGCCCTTTCACCTCGCCGATCTGTACCGCGTGCTCTAAGGGATGGCGGCCACAGCGGCACGTGGACCTGAGCGCCAGCCGGTACGGATACGGCGGCAACGTCTGGCGGGAACACGCCATCGGTTCCGCCGGTTGACCCGACTACTTTCGGTAACGACGAACGAATAGAGCAACCGTGGCACTGATTCCTGAACCGCATCCTGCACCACCGGCTGACGCCGGTCAGGGTGTGTGGGGCTCACAGCCCATCTACAGCCGCGCCGACGATGTGGCTTTCGCTCGGATTGCCGCCGCGGCATCCATTGCCGCGGATGCTGCCGGCTGGACGAATGCCTCTGCTCACCTGGACCACTACCTCGGTAACAGTGGGAAACTGCTGACAATCAACGCGGACGCGGTGCTGCGGGATGTGCCCGCAGCCGACAGCGAAGCGAACGGCTTGGCTGCGACGGAGCTCCGGCGGATCACCGCTGAAGCGGCGGCAGGCCAGCTCTATGGCAGCCCGGTGCAATTCCAGTCGCATTGGCTCGGGTTCTACATCGACAAGAACTCGAGCGAGGACTGGTTCTTCGCAATGGGAGGTCCGTCACGGGCGTGGTGACGGTGCTCGCACCGGCCGAGGGCGCCGAGCCGAGTCTCACCGCCGAGTACAAGGTGCACGTGCACGATCGCTACAACTGGGACGGTGAGAGGAGTGATCCCAACCGATGAGGTATGCGATGTCCGGAATGCGGCGGGTGAAGATGGCTGGTGTCGTAGCCGGTCTCGTGGCCGCGCTGGTCGGTATGGCCGGTTGCGGCAGCGAAAGTCGGGACGACAGCCGGCGTTCGGAGACGACCCAGACTGCGAATGACGCCGACATAGTCAGGGAGGCTTCCGCATTTTCCGGAATCGTGATTCCGGAAAATGCCGCCGTGCTCGACGCCCGGTCGGAGAACGGTCTCGACACGCTATACCGGCTGACTATATCGACGGATCCGCAGGGCCTCGACCTTCTGCTGGCCGAGTCGAAATTCACCGAGCCGCTGACCCAGATGCCGGAAGTGACCGAAACCGCAATCGCTGGTCCGCCGCTGGAGACTTCACCGTCGATCCTGAAGGCCACCGACATCTACCGGAACACCGACGGAAAGTCGGTCAACCGAATCATCGTCGTGGACGAGCGAGATCCGTCGACCCGCTTCGTCCATATCAAACTGTTCGATACATGATCCGCGTGGTCACCCACACTCGAGGATGCCGTAATGACCGACGCCACCGTTGGCCTGGCCAGCCTCGCAGGTGAGAGGCGTACACCTGACAGGAAACCCGAGCCTCAGGCCGGCATTACACAGGGCGACCTGCGCGATAGCATGACGGCCTTTTTCAAGGACAAACTGCACGTCGTTGACTTGCTACCGGCGCCACTATTCACCCCCGATAAAGATATAGAGGCGGCCGGGTCTTGCGCTATGACAGACAGCAAGACCGGCTCCCAAACGGCTACTTCGTGAAACGTCATGCTCCAGACGATCTCAACCCTCTGGGCAATGCGAGGAAACCCTTCGAAGAAACAACCGAAACGAGTGAGACGGTCTGGGTGGCGACAAGCGCAGTGCTGCCCAGTTCCTCATCGAGTTGACGTGGAAAGTGATAGAGGCACAACGGTCTCCCAAGTGAGTCCCGGCCCAGCCTGCTGGTCAGGGCTCGCATGCCAAAACCTCGCACTAGACGGTGTGGGTGACCGTCTAGTTGTTGCGGGGCGGGATGTTGGTAACACCTGGGGGCGGGGTGGTCGTGGCTCGGTTGGTTTGTTGCTGGGTGAATGTTCTGCGGTAAGCGTCTGGGGTCGTGTCGAGGGCGTCGCGGAAGTGGCGGCGGAGGGCGGCAGTGGTACCGAAGCCGCAGCAGGCGGCGATGCGGTCGATGGGGATGTCTGTGGTTTCCAGGAGTTGCTGGGCGTGTCGGACGCGTTGGGCATTGAGCCATTCGAGCGGTCGGGCGCCGGTCCGTGCGACGAAGTGCCGGTGCAGTGTTCGCAGGCTGACGCACGCGTGCCGGGCCAACTGCTCGACGGTGAGTGGTGTGTCGAGGTGTGCCAGTGCCCAACTGATCGTGTCGTCGAGAGTGTCGGTGTGTGCCGGTGCCGGGGAAGGGTCGGTGTACTGCCGTTGGTGTCCTTCTCGGTGTGGAGGAGCGACGAGTCGGCGGGCGATCTGGTTGGCGACGTGCGCACCATAGTCCGTACGGACTATGTGGAGGCATAGGTCGGTGCCGGCCGACTTTCCGGCTGAGGTCAGTACGTCGCCGTGGTCGATGTAGAGCGGGTCTGGGTCGACGATGACGCGCGGGTAGCGGTCGGCGAGTGTCGGCGCGTGGAGCCAGTGCGTGGCTGCGCGGCGACCGTCGAGAAGCCCTGCTGCCGCGAGAACGAACGCGCCGGTGCAGATGGAGGCGATACGTGCACCGCGTCGCGCCGCCGACTGGATTGCCTCCATGAGGTCGGTCGGCGGCGTGAGCATGGCGTCGTGGCATGCCGGTACGACGACGGTGTCGGCCGTGACCAGGTCGTCGTAGGTATGGGGTGTCGCTGCGGTGAACCACTGATCTACCCGCGCGTGCGGCGGGCTGCAGACCTTGAATGTGTACCAGTCGGTGCCGGTCAGGTCGGATCGGTCCGTACCGAAGATCGCACATGGCGCTGCCAGTTCGAAGATCGGCACTCCGTCGCTGAGTGCGAGAGCCACCACAGGAGCCATGGCCGAAATTGTAACAATGCTGGCAGATCGGTCACTGGTTTCGGAAGCCGAGCTCAGCGGATGCTCTAGAAGTGATCGAGAAAGTTGTCGTTTCTGGCCAGGGGCGGCCCGTCCCTACGCAATCGTGGTTGCGGCCTGCGGTCGCGGTTGCGTCGTTGGGGTGGGGTGCGAATCAGTTCGCTCCGTTGATCGTGCTGTACCAGCGACACGGTGTGTCGGCTGCAGCGACCGAACTCCTGTTCGGCTTATACGCGGTGGGGCTGATACCGGCGCTTCTTGTCGGGGGGCGTTGGTCGGATCGCGTGGGACGCAAGGTCGTTGTCGAGACTGCGCTTGTGTTATCGATGCTGGCCTCCCTCGTTCTGTTGGTGGGGTCGACATGGCATGTGCTGCTCTTTCCCGGGCGATTCCTCACCGGTATCAGCAGCGGGTTGGCGTTCGGCACGGGCGCAGCCTGGATCCGCGAACTGTCCGCCGGGCAAACGCATCAGCATGCGGGGGCCCGCCGGGCGACGGTGGCGATGACCGTCGGGTTCGGCGGCGGTCCGCTCGTTGCAGGGCTGATTGCGCAGTGGGTGTCGGAATCGCAGGTGTGGCCCTATGTGCCGCACCTGGTCTTGTGCGTTGCGGCCATGGCTCTGTTCATTCGCTTCGAGCCGGCGACGGTGCGCACGCCGTCGTCGAGCATCGCGCACGATGCGGACAACCACGATCAGGGTGCTGTCGCCCGGCATCTGCTGGTGATCACGGCACCGTTCGCACCGTGGGTTTTCGGCACTGCGGCGATCGCGTTGGCCTACCTCCCGGCCGCTGTCACCGATCATGCGGGTGCACAACCGTTGGCGTTCGCTGCCGTGGCGACAAGCATCCCCGCCCTGGCTGGAGTCTTGGTGCAGCCGCTGGCAGCGAGAATGAACAGCCGTTCCGGGGCGGGTCTGCTCGTGCCGGCCATGATGACTGCGGTAATCGCGTTGATCGTCGCGACCTGGGCAGCCGCAGCATCGACTGTCTGGTCCGTACTCATCGCTGCGATCGCGCTCGGCGCGGCCTACGGCGTCACGCAGTTCGCCGGCCTGGCCGACATCCAACACACCGCTCCCCCGGCACAACTCGGTGCAGCGACATCGGCATATCAAGCCCTGAGCTACCTCGGGTTCGCCCTGCCCTACATGCTGACCAGCGTCCATAGCCACTGGGGATGGTCACCCACACAAGGGCTGTCCGCCGTCGTGGTCCTTGCCGTTCTCGCAACGGCGTGGCTGGCCGTGGCCAACCGGACCGAAGGCAGGTCAACGGATGCATGATCTCGCCAACCTGCCCCTTTCTAGGCTGCCCGGCCTGCTCCGAATGCAGATGCGTTCCCTCGGTGGGGACGGCGCCGCCGCCGACATCTAGCTCATGAGCAGCGGGACCAGGACCGCGAGCCGTAGATCACCATAAGCCCCGGCGGGCCTGTGGGTGGAAGCCCGCGACGCCCGCACCGTAGATGGTGCGGGGCGTCGTATAGGACAACCACACAGGCCCGCGAGTGGTGTCGATATCGAGTTCGGCTCTGCCGACCCGCCAGAAGGTGTACTGCGACCAGAGCTGCGCGCGGTAGCGCCCGGGCGGCAGGAACAGCTGGTTGTTGCCGGGGTGTAGTAGAAAACGCAGGCCGGGAGCGAATTCGACCATCATCGGCAGGGGCCGGGACCTGGGGGTGATCGGCGCGGAAGCCGCGACGACGACAGGTATCTGCGGCGGAGGAGGGTGGTGCATCCTGTCCGATCCTAGGCCACGTTCCCAGCCGTACGGCGAGGCGAGTATCAGCGCAGCGGACGGAAGAACGCGCGCAGGTCGCCGGTCAACAGGTCTGGTGCTTCCATACAGGCGAAGTGTCCGCCGCGGTCGAACTCCGTATACCGGCTGACTATATCGACGGATCCGTAGGTCCTCGACCGTCTGCTGGCCGAGTCGACATTCATCGACCCGCTGACCCAGGTGCCCAGAAGGCGCAGGATCTAAGTTGTTGCGGGGTAGGAGGTTGTTGGCACCGCCTCGGACCACCCGGGGTGAGACTCCTACCCATTGGTCAGTCTTGACTTACCGTTAGTGACGACTTACGGTCTGCCAGTGCTTACCAGTTGGGAGGTCCGATGAGTGCAGCGGACATGCTAGCCGCGATCGGGGACCCCATGCGACGGGAGATCTTTGAGCGTCTCACCGCGGGACCGATCGCAGTCGGCGAGCTGGCGAGGACACTCCCCATCAGCCGGCCAGCCGTGTCACAGCATCTGGCAGTGCTGAAGAAAACTGGCTTGGTCTTCGAACGTCAACAGGCCACGCGACGTCTCTACCAAGTCGACCCGGAAGGCTTCGCCGAGCTTCGGGCCTACCTTGACGTCTTCTGGGATCGGTCGCTCGCGTCGTTTCGTAACGCATTCCCCGACACCGAGACTCGCGGAGATGATACCGATGACGACGCCTGAACCCGTTCGACACAGCATCACAGTGCCCGCCGACATCGACCGAGCATTCGCAACGTTCGTCGATGGCATAGATCGCTGGTGGCCGGGGCAAAACAGTATCACCCGGGCACCGCAGGCCCGGGTGGCGATCGAGCCGCACGTCGGCGGACGCTGGTATGAAGAATCCGTCGACGGCGAACAGTGCGACTGGGGGAAGGTGCTCACCTGGGACCCTCCTCACCGCCTCGTTCTGGCATGGCAGCTGCAAACCGCCATACCAGGAATCACCGGCGGCGTACTGTGCCACGGATTCTGGCAGTTCGAACCGAGGCTGCGGACCGAAGTCGAACTCCGCTTCACTGTCCTTGGGCCTCATTGCACAAAGGTCGACCTCGAGCATCGCCATCTGGACCGATTCGTCTATCCGGAACCTGCCCGCTTCTACCTCGACAACGACGGCGGCTGGCCGGGTCTACTCGACCGCTACGCCGCTGCAGTCACTCTCTGACCGCCACATATCCGGCGGTTCACACCGTCGAAGACGCCGCGTCGACACGCGGAACCCTGTCCACCGCCAGCCAGCAAGCTTCACGCCCCTTCCCGGACGGAATTCACCCCCCATCGAAAGGGAACTCATGTCTGCAAATCTCGTCTGGCTCGAACTGCCACCCCTGATACGGAGCGAGCTCGCGCGTTCTACGGGAATCTTTTCGGCTGAGAGGTCACCGGCTTCGACGCTGCGAACTATCACATGGTCGCCGACGCTTAGTCCGGCGTTGGTCGTATGTGCATCCGCGCCGACCAAGGGACATCGTCCGGGGTCTACCAGCCAGGTAAAAGCTGAGCAGGTACGGGTCGCGAACCAAACAGAAGGGAAACAGCGACATGCCAACGCCTCGGCCTCATGAAGAACGCGTAGATGCTGCGCGCCAGCGGCTAAAGCAGGAATTCCAGATGTGGCTATCGACAGGTGGGGACACCGGCCCGCACCTCATTCCGGTAGCGTTCGTCGGCGACGGCGACGCCATCGTCACTGCCACCGGAGAGGGCAGTAAAACCGTTCGGAACCTTCAGGAGACCGGAAGGGCACGCATTGCCGTGGGCACCACGTCCGATGTGGTGATGGTCGATGCCACCCTCGACGGTCTCGTGTCCGTTGCAGAGGTTGCCACGGACCTGGCCGACCGCTTCGCCGCTGTCTCTCATGACCCACGACAGATGCCGGGTTACGTCTACATCCGACTACTCCCTCGCCGTATTCAAGTATGGAACGGATTCCACGAGTTCCCTGGTCGAACAGTGATGCTCGAGGGGGAGTGGCTCTCGCACCCGGTCGACTGAAACAGAACAGCGGTCTCCGAGGAGCTCCGGTGGGGCGCCACAATGCACCACTCAGCATCGACTTCGCCCGGATCGCCGGCAGTCAGAACCAAGCCGTACACGCCCCGCCACAACGGCAAGGTGGAGCGTTACCAGCGGAGCCTGGTCGCGGAACTGCTTTACGCCCGGGACTTCACAAGCGAGAACGCCTGCTCGGCTGCGATCGCAGTCTGGAACATCCACCACAACTACCACCGCCCACACAGCGGAGCGGAAGCCGCGACGACGACAGGTATCTGCGGCGGAGGAGGGTGGTGCATCCTGTCCGATCCTAGGCCACGTTCCCAGCCGTACGGCGAGGCGAGTATCAGCGCAGCGGACGGAAGAACGCGCGCAGGTCGCCGGTCAACAGGTCTGGTGCTTCCATACAGACGAAGTGTCCGCCGCGGTCGAACTCCGTCCAGCGCACCACCGTGTTCTGTTTTTCGGCGATACCGCGGATCGAGGTCGCGCCGGGGAAGGTCGCAATACCGGTCGGCACGCCGGAGTCGGGGAGATCGGCGCCCCACTGCTGCGATTCCTTGTACAGCCGTAACGAGGAGCCGATGGTGTTGGTGAACCACAGGATGCTGAGGTTGGTGAGCAGTGCGTCCTTATCGATCGCATCCTCGGGGAGTTCTTTGGCGGGATCGGTGTAGGTGTGCACCACGTCCATAACCCAGGCAAGCATCCCTGCCGGTGAGTCGCTCAATGCGGGCGCGAGGGTTTGCGGGCGGGTCGAGTGAATGGTTGCGTACGAAGATGTTTCGGCGTTCGACCAGTTCTGCAGCTCGGCCAGTTTCGCCTGGTCGGCTTCGCTGTATCCGGTTCCGTCGTCGTCCCAGGAGGGGATGGTGATCGGGTCGTTGAGATGGACGCCGACCACGTGTTCGGTGGCGATCCGGCCCACCTGCGGCGCGATGAAAGAGCCTGCGTCCCCGCCCTGCAGCCCGTAGCGGGTGTAACCCAATCGGGTCATCAGGGTCGCGATACGTCGGGCGCTCGTCTCGGTGGCGGCTGCGCCCGAGGTGCGGGTGGGGCCGGAGAAACCGAAGCCGGGCAGCGTCGGAATCACCAGGTGGAAGGCGTCTCCGGGGTTGCCGCCGTGCGGGCGGGGATCGGTGAGCGGGCCGATCATGTCGGTGAAATCGGCGAACGGCCAGCCCTGGACGAGCACCAGCGCCAGCGCATCCGGCTCGGGAGAGCGCACGTGGGTGAAATGCAGGCGCTCACCATCGATCTCGGTGACGAACTGGGAGTGGGTGTTCCGTTGTTTCTCGTGCGTGCGCCAGTCGTAGCCGGTCTGCCAGTATGCGGCCAGTTCCCGCACGTAACCGGTCGGGATGCCGTAGCTCCAGCCCACGCCGGGCAGCTCGTCCGGCCAGCGGGTGGCCGCGAGGCGGGCGTTGAGGTCGTCGATCTGTGACTGCGGGATATCGATGTGGAACGGTTCGATCCGGGGCATGTCTTTCTGGGTCATGTCAGCCACGGTAGGAAGCTATTAGGTCGATATCGGTCCTAAACTGTGCAAGTAGCTCGGCATGCGGCAAACTTCTGCGCGGCTGCTGCGCCTGCCATCGCTGCAGAGCGGCTGAGACTGCTCCGGGGAGGAGCCGGCGGATCGGCTCGGCGTCAGCACACGCACCATGCGCAGGGATATCGACCGTGCATCCCTTCATCGAGGAGCCCGAGGAAATACCCGCCTTCAGGCGAGGGGGGGTTAACTGCCCCCTACCAGCATCGATACCTCGCCGGTGAAGATGAAGAGATCTTCATAACCGACTCATGGTCCGATCATCGGGCTCCGGCATAGTGACCGGTATGTTCATCTCCGGCTCCCGCTCTGTTGTCGCCGCGCTCGTCGGGCTCGGTGCCCTCGGTGTGGTGCTCGCGAGCTTCGCGCTGACCCGTTCCTCCGATCCCGAACTCGGCCCCTCCCCGGTTTCGGTGAGCATCGCGCCGCCCGCGCCGAGCGAGCCGAACGCGTCGCCCTCCCGCGGCGACGGTGATGACAGTGACGACGGGGACACCGCACCGGGGCCGTCGGCGACCTTCCAGCCGCCAGAACCCGCACCCGCCCCGGCGGCGCCCGCACCCGCTCCCCCGGCGCCTATCGCTCCTGCTCAGCCCGCGCCTGCGCCTGCCGTGCCCTACGACGACGATGACGACGGCCTCGACGACGACGGCCCAGACGACGACAACGGCCCAGACGACGATGACTGATTCCGGCCGCAGCCGGTCGCTGCTCGCCGAACCGAACCGGAACGCGCCCCCGGCCGAGAACACAACCACGTCGCCGAACACCACACCTGCCACATCCGCAGCCCCGCAGACATCGCAGCTCGTGCGGCCGCTGCGTGGGTCCCGGCTGCCTGCCCGCTGGAAGATCACGGCGTGGATCATGTTGACGACGTTCGTCCTGCTCGTCGTGGTGTTGGTCACGGCGCGCAACCTGTTGTTGCGTGATGTGAGCACGCGGGCGAACGCTGATATCGCGCAGGAAGCCGACGAGTTCCGCACGTTCGCGGCCGAAGGGGTCGACCCGACGACCACGCAGCCGTTCACCTCGGTCGACCGGCTGCTGGAGACGTATCTGCTGCGTCAGTCGCCGGTCGACGGGGAAGTGATGGTCGGAGTGGTGGACGGTAGGCAGTTACCGACCGTGCGTGGCAATATGCCGCAGGCCGCGGCCGCCGATCCGGACCTGTTCACCGCGCTGGCGACCGCAGGGTCGAAATCCGGTGTCGTTGCGTCCCCTGCCGGGGAGATGCGATGGGGCCGGGTCGAGGTGCGGTCGGAGACCGGTAGCGGGTCGTTCGTGATCGCCGCGTTCACCGACGGTGGGCGCGCCGCGGTCGGCCGGACGATGGGGATCATCACCGCGGTATCGCTGGCCGGGCTCGTGCTCACCACCGGTGTTGCCTACCTGGTGGCGGGACGCATCCTGATGCCGGTGCGCACAGTGCGTGAGGTCGCCGCCGAAATCGGGGAAACCGATCTCACGGCCCGGGTCCCGGTGCAGGGACGTGACGATATCGCCGCCCTGGCCGAAACGTTCAACGCCATGCTCGACCGGCTAGAGCATGCCTACACCACGCAGCGGCAGTTCGTCGACGACGCCGGTCATGAACTGCGCACCCCGATCACGGTGGTGCGCGGGCATCTCGAGCTACTGCCCGACGACCCGCAGGAGCGCGATCGCACGCTGGCGCTGGTCGATTCCGAACTGTCGCGGATGGGGCGGATCGTGTCCGATCTGCTGATGCTGGCCAAAGCGGAGCAGCCGGACTTCGTGGTGCGGCGGCCGGTCGATATCGCGCAGACCATGCTCGATATCGAGTCGAAGGTGCAGCCGCTCGGTGAGCGGCGCTGGCATCTGATGGAGGTGGCCGAGGGCACCGCCTGGATCGACGCACAGCGTGTCACGCAGGCGATGCTGCAGCTGGCCGCGAACGCTGTCGAGCACACCGCGGACGGCACCACCGTGCAGTTGGGGTCCCGGTTCGCCGGCGAGGGCCGCGACCGGATGTTGTCGCTGTGGATCTGCGATCAGGGGCCGGGTGTCACCCCGGAGGACGCGCCGGTGATCTTCGAGCGATTCCAGCGCGGTACACCGTCGGGCAGGTCCGGTGCGACACGTCGCGGCGGTGCGGGGCTGGGCTTGGCGATCGTCCGCGCCATCGCCGACGCGCACCACGGTTCGGCCTGGGTGCGCAGTGTCCCCGGCGACGGCGCGACCTTCGGTCTCGACCTGCCCGCCGACCCCACCACGCTCGAGACCAGAGACCCGCACGAACGGAAGGACCAGCTATGAGCCGTATCCTCATCGCCGAAGACGATGTGCACATCGTGTCGTTCGTCGGGAAGGGCCTGCGCGCGGCCGGTTACACCACCGAGCATGTCGCCGACGGGGAGACCGCGCTGCTGATGGCGCGTTCCGGGGCGTTCGACATGGTGATTCTCGATATCGGGCTGCCGTCGATGGATGGTTTCACCGTGCTGCGTCAACTGCGCGGTGAGGGGGTGCGCACCCCGGTGGTGGTGCTCACGGCCCGCGACAGCGTCGACGACACGGTGGCCGGGTTGGAGGGCGGAGCCAACGATTACATGACCAAGCCGTTCCAGTTCGCCGAACTCCTCGCCCGGGTCCGGCTGCGCCTGCACGACGACAACGTCGCGGCAGCCGACTCGCTGTCCCACCGTGATCTGAGCCTGGACCTGCGCTCACGGCGGGCACATGTGCAGGGGCGTGCCGTCGACCTGACCGCTCGTGAATTCGCTTTGCTCGAAGTGTTTCTCCGGCATCCGGATCAGGTGCTCAGCCGCGAGCAGATCCTCGGGCACGTCTGGGGTTACGACTTCGATCCGGCCTCCAATGTGGTGGATGTGTATGTGCGGGCGTTGCGCGGCAAGATCGGCGCGCAACGGTTGCAGACCGTGCGCGGGATGGGCTACCGGTTGTCATGAGCGTCACCGAGTTCCGCACTGTTGCGCCGCGGCCCCGGCGTGTTCCCCCCTCGTCGCCCCGACCGGCGCTGCCGGGGCTGTCCCGCCCGGCGGCGGCCGCGGCGGCGGTGGGGACGCTGCTCTGTGCGGGCATCGTGGCCGCCGCCGCGTTCGGTGATCTCGAACGGGACGGTGCGGTCACGCTGGTGGTGTTCGTGGCGGCGATCTGGATGTGGGTCTTCGCGCCGCTGCCCGACACCTATATCGCGCTTGGCGCGGCGCTGGTGCTGGTCGTCGCGGGACCGATCGACACCGACACGTTCACCGGCACACTCGGCGACTCGGTGATCTGGTTGCTGGTGGGGGCGTTCATCATTGCGGCGGCGGTCACGGCCAGCGGCCTGTCCGCCAGGGTCGCCGCGCGACTGCTCACGCTGGCGCGCACCCCGCGCCAGCTCGTTCACCTGATCACCGTCGCCCTGCTGGTGACCGCCTTCGCGATCCCGGCGACCTCCGGCCGCGCCGCGCTTGCCCTGCCGGTGTTCCTCGCCCTGGCCGGTGTGCTGCGCGACCGGCCGCGGCTGGTGCTCGCCCTCGCTGTCGTGTTCCCGTCGGTGATCCTGTTCTCCGCGGTGGGTTCGCTACTCGGCGCGGGCGCCCACCTGATCGCCAGTGAAATCGTCGAGGCGGCGACCGGTGACGGTTTCGGTTTCCTGCAGTGGATGATGCTGGGACTGCCGCTGGCGGTGATCTGGTCGCATTTGGCGGCCGAAATGGCGTTGGCGATGTTCACCGATCGCGCGGAACGCGGCCGCCGCCTCAGCGTGCCGGCCTCCGCATTCGCCACGGCAGGCGAACAGCTGACCGGCCCGCTGTCGGCGCCGCAGAAACGCGTGCTCGTTGTGCTCGCCGCGGTGGTGACGCTGTGGTGCAGCGAACCATGGCACGGGATCGATCCGGCGGTCGTCGCCATGCTCGGCGCGCTCGTCGCGACCGCTCCGCGGTTCGGGGTGACCACGCTGCCCGCCGCCGCGAAAACCATTCCCTGGACGCTGCTGCTGTTCCTGGCCGCCACCCTCTGCCTGGGGATCGCGGTGACGACCAGCGGCGCCTCCGTATGGCTCGCCGAGCTGGTCTTCGGTCCGGTCGGCTCGCTCGGGTCCGCTTCCGGCGTGGTGTTTCTGGTTGTCGTGGTGGTGGTGTCACTGCTGCTGCATCTGATGATCCAGTCCCGCTCGGCGCGTTCGGCGGTGCTGGTCCCGATCATCGTGGCCACGGCGCCCGCTGTCGGTGTCGACCCGATGGCCGCCGCGTTCATATCCACCGCCGCCGCTGGCTACTGCCACACCCTCACCAGTTCCGCGAAACCAGTCGCTATGTTCGCCGCAGCCGACGGCGTTCCCGGTTACCGTCCCGAACACCTGTTGCGTTACTCCGCCGCGATCGCACCGGTCTCGGTGGCCCTGTTGCTCGCGTTCACGCTGTGGATCTGGCCGTTCCTGGGACTGCCGCTCTCCTCCTGATCTTCTTTCGCCCCACCGTGTCACCCTCTCGAAAGGCACAGCAATGCCGGTCCATGTTCCCCAGCGTGTCCTCGTCGCCCCCAGCGGTTTCAAGGAAAGCCTCGACGCCGCCTCCGTGGCCGAGGCGATCGCCGCCGGGGTGCGCCGGGTGCTTCCCGGTGTCCGTCTCGATCTCGCGCCCATCCCCGACGGCGGTGAAGGCACCGCGGTCATGCTCGCTGCGGCGACCGGTGGGACGCTGCGGTATCTGGATGTGGCTGGGCCGGTGAGCGCGCCCGTACGCGCGCATTGGGCTCGGCTCGGCGGAGGATTCGTTTCGGCTGGGCGCTGCCATCACGCTGGTTCGATGTCGACCGTTCGTGACGTCGTTTCGGCCCGACCCGACCACGGGACCGATACGGCCCGGCTCGAAGCAGGAGCAGCACAGCTCGACCGCGCCACCGCGTCGGCCCGGCTCGGCTGTGTCGGGCCGGTACGACTCGGCCCCGGATCGGGGGCGGGGCACGGCGAGGTGGCGCAGCTCGGACCTGAGGCGGATCCCCTGCAGATCGGCGACAGTCCTGGTTCGCGCTCATTCAACCGAGACAGTGGTTCGCTCGCCGCAGACAGACACGCGGTGGCGGTGGTCGAAATGGCCGCTGCGGCAGGTCTCGCCCATGTTCCGCGCGATGCCCGTGATCCCGGTGCGACAACAACTTTCGGTGTCGGCCAGCTCATCGCGGCTGCCCTCGACGACGGTGTCGACACCGTCATCGTCGGGTGCGGGGACTCCGGGACATGCGACGGCGGTGCGGGTGCGCTCCAGGCGCTGGGCGCCCGGATCCTCGACTGCGACGGGCACGAGATCGGCCGGGGCGGTTACGAACTCGCGCACGCCGAACACCTCGACCTGTCCGGCCTGCACCCGCGACTGCTGGACGCGACGCTCGTGGTGGCGGGCAATGTGCACAATGTGCTGTGCGGGCCGCGTGGGGTGGCGCGGGTGTTCGGTCCGCAGAAGGGCGCGGCGCCGGATCAGGTGGAGCGGCTGTCGGCGGCGCTGGAGAACTGGGTTCGGGTCCTCGAACGCGACGGGATCGGGTCGGGTGATCTGCGCACCGGGCCGGTTACGGGGGCATCGGGCGGGCTCGGCGCGGGTTTGGCCGCTGTCGGCGCGCAACTGCGTTCACGGTTCGACGCCCTGCTGGATTCGGGGCTGGCCGGTATCGATCTGGACAGCCGGATCATGAGGGCGGATCTGGTCATCACCGCCGAGGGCTCCATCGATTTTCAGACCCCGCACGGCAAGGTCCCCGCCGAGATCGCCCGCCGCGCAGCCCGGCACGGGGTCCCGGTGGTCGCGCTCGCCGGGTCGCTCGGCGAGGGAGCGCCCGCCGTTCACGAGGTGGGTATCGGCGCCATGGCGTCCATCCTCACCGTGCCCATGCCGTTGTCGCAGGCCGTCGCCGAGGCCGAACGGCTGCTCATCGATGCCGCCGAACGGATGATGCGGATGATGCTGCTCGGTGCCACGGTGTCGGATCGGGCGCGGCGCAGCGAAGACGCGCGCTACGCCGTCCGGTGAAGGGACCACCGCCGCGACTACAGGAAACGCCGGAACGGCAGCACGGCGGCCTCGCAAATCCGTTGCAGCAGCGGGCGGTTCTTCCAGTGTCGTGCGTGGATCAGTTCGCTCACCGCCCGATCGGCCTCGAAATGGGCGTCGAGGGTTGCGGTGAACTCCCGGTCCAGGACGGCGAGCATGACCTCCTCGTCGTGGTCGAGGGAGCGCCGGTTGAAGTTCGTCGATCCGACCAGGGCGGCCACCGCGTCCACGGTGATGATCTTGGCGTGCATCATGGTGGGCTGGTATTGGAAGATCCGCACCCCGCATGCCAGCAGTTCGTCGTAGAAGTGCTGGCCCGCCAGCTGGCAGGCTCGTTGGTCGGTATACGGGCCGGGCAGCAGGATCTCCACTTCCACCCCTCGTCGCGCCGCAGCGCACAACAGGTCGACGAAGAAAGCGTCCGGGGCGAAATAGGCGGTGGCCAGCCGGAAACGCTGTTCGGCCGATTCGATCACCACCCGCATCAGGGTTTGCATATCCTGCCAGCCGAAACTGGCCGAACCGCGCACCACCTGCACCACCGCGTCACCGTGACGCCGGTGACCGACGAACCGGTCGCGTTCGTCGAAGAGCTCGGTGTGGCATTCGGCCCAGTTCTGTGCGAACGCCGCCGCTAAACCGTCCACGGCGGGCCCGCGCAGCCGCACATGGGTATCGCGCCATTCGTGCTCGTCGCGCGCGTCGCCGCACCATTCCTCGGCGATGCCGACCCCGCCTGTGAACGCCACCTGTTCATCCACCACCAGTACCTTGCGGTGGCAGCGGTGATTCTGTTTGAGCGGCGACAGATACAGCGGTTTGCGGAACCAGGCGATATGAACACCCGCCTGGTCCATCATCTCCAGCAGATCCCGCTCGATGAGCCGGCAACCGAATCCGTCGAGCAGCAGGCGCACGCGGACACCGGCACGGGCTCGTTCGGCGAGCGCGTAGGCGAACTCGCGAGCGATATCGCCTTTCCAGTAGACGAACGTCATCATGTCTATCGTGTGACGTGCGGCACGGATACTGTCCAGCATCGCCGGGAAGATCTCGTTTCCGTTCCGGAGCGCGACCAGCTCGTTTCCTTCGGTCGCGGCCACACCGATCAATCGTTCCAGCCGCCGCCGCAGCCGCGTCGCTCGAACGCCTGCGGCGTCCTCGGCCTCTGCGGTAGGCAGCGCGGGCTCCGGCACATTGTCAGTCTTTGTCATGACTCTCCTTAAGCCGGCGCTCACGAGGAGGAAAACGATACTGCCCGATCCAACGCGGGCGGTCGTACCGGCCCGGGCACAGGGCAGGGCTTCGGCCACCGGAGCGTCACCAGTTCGTCAGCACGATATGAGCGATGAGCAGGGTTCCCCCCGCTTGCACTGCCAGCCAGAGCTTGGCCCTTGGCAAGAATGCGGTGGCCACCAACAGCCACATATCGAACGGTAGCCAGATCCGTTCGGTTTCGGCTTTGCTCAGTCCGCTCGCATCGGCGGCCAGGATCGCGAGCAGCGCCGCAGCGACCAGCACTGCGGCTGGGTCGAGCGTCCGCAGCCTGGCCGGCGCCAGTGACCGGTGCAGCGCCGCCGCCGTCGCCATACCGACCGCGCAGACGGTGGCCGCCAGATTGCCCCACCACCAGTAGCCGAACGGACGAGTGCGTCCCACGCCCTGGTAGTAGCGTTCGACTACCAGGTGATATCCGTCGAACCACCAGAACCCGGCGACAGTGAACAGCGCAACCACCGCCAGTCCCCCGACCACAGCGGGCAGCAGCGGCCGCAGCGTCCGGGCCGCGACGAGGACGGCTCCAGCGAGCAGACCCATCAACACCATGCCGTAGTTGAGATAGAGGCCGAGCGCGAACAGCGCGCCCGCGGACACCGCGCAGCCCAGGGCAGCGCTCGTAGACGATGCGGCAATCGCCGGGTCGGCAGCCGGTGGACGCGAGAAATCGGGGTGCGCGAGCCGGGCCGCGAGCGCCAGCAGCGCGACCGCCCAGGCTGTGACGCCGGTGAACACCGCGTCTGCCGACACCACCAGCCAGATCGCCGCCGGGGCCAGCACGAGGAACGGCAGCGCGGCGCGGGCCCGGTCCTCGGCGCCAAGCGCGCGCAAGGCGACAGCCACCGCGACGGCCGCACTGCAGCCGATCAGCAGGCAGGCCACCGCCGCCCACACCGGGCCGCCGAAACCGGCCCGGTCCAGCAACACGAAGAACAGCAGCGCGCCGGGCGGATGTCCGGACACGTGGGTGGTCCACGAATCGGGCTGGAAATCCAGGATCCGATCGGTGAAACCGCCGAGCATCGCGGGGATATCGGTGACGCCGGGAACTTCGTGCAGATATTCGTTCGGGTCGGTCTGCCGCTCGGCGAACCCGCGCTCCCAGCCGTCGACCATCGCCAGCGCGAACGCCCACGCCACCGCGGTGACGTAACCGGCGGCCAGCAGCTTCGGCCAGGACAGCCGCGCCGCCAGAGCCGGGCCGTGCCCGACCACCCCGACCGCGATCGCCACCGCAGGGATCGTGCCCCAGCCGATATGCGGCACCCAGGAGCCGAAAAGGGGCGCCGACGCCGCGTACAGCGAGGCGAACCACTGTTCGCTGACTATTTGCGGGATGACGATCGCGGCGCACACCAGTGCCGCGGCGAGCCCGGCTCCGGCGATATCGCCGCGCATCCCCTCGCGGCGTTCACCGGTTTCGATCACATCCTGCACAGTGGTCACCCTAGGTGGCTGCGATGACGATAACAGCTGATACGGGACTGTTTCGCGACACCGTCATCGTTTTGTGCAGCTTTACCGAGCCGGGCGGGCGCAGCGGCATAGCGTGCTACAGCATGACAGGAGACCACCTCGATTCGACCGAAGTAACCGTGGTGATCCCGTGCCGGAACGAAGCTGAAGCGTTGCCGACGGTACTGGCGTCCATCCCGGCGGGATACCGCACGGTCGTCGTCGACAACGGTTCGACGGACGCGACGGCCGACGTGGCGCGGGGGCGGGGTGCGACCGTTGTCGCCGAGGACCGGCCCGGTTACGGCGCGGCCGTGCAGGCCGGTATCGGCGCGGCCCGCACCGAACTGGTCGCGGTGCTCGACGGTGACGGTTCCATGGACCCGGCTGAGCTGCCTGCACTGGTGGAGTTGGTGCGCGGCGGCGCCGATCTGGCGGTCGGCAGGCGCCGCCCGAACCGGCCCGGGGTGTGGCCGTGGCATGCGCGGCTGGGCAACCGGCTGGTGGCGCGGCGGTTGCGCCGCCACTACGGGCTGCCGGTGCACGATATCGGTGCAATGCGGGTGGCGAGCCGGGGCCGCCTGCAGGCGTTGGGACCGCTGCACGACCGTTTCGGTTACCCACTGGAACTGCTGGTCGCGGCGGCGCGCGCGGGGTGGGTGGTGACCGAACGGGATATCACCTACCGGCCGCGGGCGGGCGGAACATCGAAGGTGTCCGGGTCGTGGCGGGGTTCGCTGCGCGCGACCCGCGATTTCCTGGCGGTGCTGCGGTGACCGGCGCCCCCGTTGCGCCGGTCACCGTCCTCGTCGTCGCCAAAGCGCCGATAGCCGGGTTCGCGAAAACGCGCCTGACTCCCCCGCTGGAACCGCGTGAGGCCGCCCGGCTGGCTGCCGCCGCGCTACTGGACACCCTCGACTCGGTACTGGACAGCGGAGTGGTGCACCGCGTGGTCGCGCTCACCGGCGACCTCACCCTCGCTGAAAACGGCCGCGAAATCACCGCGAAACTGCGCGATGTCGAGCTGATTCCGCAGCGCGGCACCGGTTTCGCCGTCCGGCTCGCCAACGCGCACGCCGATGCCGCGCGCCTCGGGCTGCCGGTATTGCAGATCGGTATGGACACCCCGCAGATCGGCCCCCGCGTGCTCACCCGCGCCGCCCGGACACTGGCCTGCGGCGACGACGCCGTGCTCGGTCCGGCCGACGACGGCGGCTGGTGGGGGTTGGGCCTGCCGGAGCCGCAGGCGGCGCGGGCGCTGCTGGAGGTGCCGATGTCCACTGCCGATACCGGTGTGCTGACGCGAGCGATGCTGCGCCGCTGCGGATACCGGGTGCAATTGCTGCCTCGGTTCATCGATGTCGACAGCTATGACGACGCCGTACGGGTCGCGGCCCAGAGCACAGGACGGTTCGCGGCCCTGCTCCGTGCTATCGGCGACCGCAGGCTGGTGCCGGGCGACGTTCAGCCGCAGCCGGGCACTGTTTCACAACCAGACCGGCGGGTACGGCGTAGCCGTCCGGTGCATCCGTCGCGTCGTGGGAGGTAATCGTGCAGATCGGGTACAAGCTGGCCACCGAAGCCTTCGGCCCCAACGAACTCATCCGGCAGGCCGTGCTGGCCGAGGCCGCCGGATTCGATTTCGTGGAGATGAGCGACCACTATCATCCGTGGCTGGAAACCCAGGGGCATTCCCCGTTCACCTGGACCGTTCTGGGTGCGATCGCGCAACAAACCGAGCGGGTCGGGCTCGTCACCGGCGTCACCTGCCCGACCGTGCGCTATCACCCGGCGATCATCGCGCAAGCTGCTGCCACCCTCGCCCTGGTCAGCGGGGGCCGGTTCACCCTCGGTGTCGGTGCGGGTGAACGCTTGAACGAACACATTGTCGGCGACGGTTTCCCCGACACCGCCGCCGGGCGCCACCGCTTGCTCCGGGAAGCGCTGGAGATCATTCGGCTGCTGTGGCGCGGCGGCTATCAGTCCTATGAGGGCCGGTTTCTGCGGCTGTGTGACGCGCGAGTGTTCGATCTGCCCGACGAGCTTCCCGTGATCGCGGTGGCCGCCAGTGGCGGGCAATCCGCCCGGATGGCCGCCGAACTGGGCGACGGGCTGTTCGCGACCGAGCCGAAACCCGGAGTTGTCGAACGCTACCGGGAGGCGGGCGGTGACGGCCCCCGCTACGCCGAGGTGACGGTCGCGTGGGCCAAGGACGAGGACACCGGCGCCCGTGCCGCATGGGAAACTGCTCGTTGGGGAGTGACCGGCTGGAAGGTGATGAGCGAACTGCCCAATCCCGTGAACTTCGAGGCCGCCACCGCGACCGTGCGTGTGGAAGATATTCGCAGCGCGTTCGCCTGCGGTACGGACCCGCAACGCTATATCGAGCTCGCACAACCCTTTGTCGACGCCGGTTTCGACCATCTGGTGCTGCAGAACAACGGCCCCGACCCCGACGGGTTCATCGACTTCTATCAGCGGGAACTGGATCAGCGGCTACGCAAGCTCACTCCCACCGGGTAACCGGTGCCGAGTGTTTCACTGCCGGCTACCCGGGTAGTCGGCAGGCCGGACCGGCTGAGGGAAAGGGGTGAGCGCTATGGCCGAGACCGATATCGACGACCAGCTGTGGGACGACTTCCACCGGGTGGTCAACATGTCGTCACGGGAGTTGGGCGACTGGCTGCGCACCGAGGCAGCGGGCACCGATGCCGAGACGTTGCCGGACCAGTCCGGCCCGGAACTGGGGCGGCATGTGCTCGCCATCCTGGGTAAGCGGCGCACCGATCTGGACGCCGCTGATGCGGAGGCGATGCGCACCGTCGTCGAGCAGATCACCCGGACGCGCGGCGACCTCGAACCGACTGCGGGCGACACCGCCTGGCGGCACCGGCTGATGTCGCTCGGGCACGATCCGTTGAAGACGTCGTGAGCTGATTGCCCTCGGTCGCGCCGGGTATCCGGCAGTCGTGAATGGCATGAGTATCCGAGAAATCGCGCAACGGCGAGGCCCGTTCGTCTCGCTGTATTTCGACGCCACCCACGACACCGAGGACGCCGCCAAACAACAGGAACTGCGCTGGCGCTCGATCCGGGAGCAGCTCATCGATCAGGGCGCGACGGAGCCGATGCTCGCCCTGCTCGACGACGCGGTGACCGGCAGCGCGCCCGAACCCGGGCGAGCGGGGCGCGCGCTGATCGCCGATGCCACCCAGATCCTCGTCGACCAGCGGCTTCCCCATCCGCCCGCCCGCGAAATCGTGCGGGTGTCTCCGCTGCCGTATCTGCTGCCGCTCATCGAGTACGAAACTCAGGAAGTGCCCCATGTGGTGGCGATGGTGGACCGAACGGGATCCGAACTGTACGGGGTCGACGACCACGGCGAGGTGGTCGGCGAAACCGTGGAAGGCGCCGAGCACCCGATCCACAAGGTCCGGCACGGCGGCGGCTGGTCGCATCGTTCGATGCAGCGGCGCGCCGAGGAAACCGCGCGCCGCAATATCGATGAGGTCGCCGAGGAGTTGACACGGCTGGCGCGCCGGATCGCAGCGCAGGTGATCGTCCTGGCCGGAGAGGTCGGCGCCCGCTCGGCCCTGCGCAAGGCGCTCGGCGCGGCGGAAGCGCGTATCGAGGAAGTCGAGGTCGGTGGACGCGCGGCAGGCACCGACAGCGGCGAACTGGACCACCGGGTGCACGACATCGTGGCCGAGGAGGCCAGGCGGCGCCGCGACGAGGTCGTGCAGCGGTTCGCCACCGAACGGGGCCGCGACGACGGGCTGGCCGTCACCGGGCTACCGGAGACGACATCGGCTCTGCTCGCGGCGAACGCCGACAGCCTGTTGATCAACTCCAGCGCGTTGGGTGACCGCACCGTACGTATCGCACCCGAACCGATCCAGGACCCGGCCGCCCCCTTCCCGGCGGCGGGAGCCGAGACCCGGGACTGCCGCGCCGACGAGGCGCTCCCGGTCGCCGCACTGGTCCGCGGCGGCACCATCCTGCCCGTCGACGACGAGTTGGCCACGGCGGACGGTGTGGGCGCCCTATTGCGCCACGGCTGACCGGCCGCGACGCGCGTAATACAGGAGGACGATATGGAGCGAGGAAGCAGCAAGCACGGACCCGCACGCGACGACGAACTGGCTCATGAACTGGAAGGCACGCTGCGGGGAAACCGGTCGAGCCGCGCCGAGGAGTGGCGCGACCCCGAACCACCCGCCGATGACGACGATCTGGTGAACGAACGGCAGGACAGGACCGAACTGTCAGGAGGAAAGGAGTAGTCCACCGGCGGTGTCGGCCTCCGATGGTTCTTGACTCTGGTGTGTCGGCGAACCCGGTCTGATCTTCGGCTGTTGCGGCGCCAGTGGTGCGCTGTGTCCCGGACTCGCCCGGCGCAGGCCCGAGGCGAGTTCGGCGCACACCGTTTCCGCGTCGTAAGACGGAGACCAGCCGAGCTCCCGGCGAGCCCGGGCGGTCTCCAGCAGGCAGGCGCGATCAGCGAGACCGAGCCAGCCGGGATGCAGGGGGTGCAGTCCGCTGCGCCACCCTGACCAGGCCGCGGGGCTCAGCCACCGCAGCGGAACAGGCAGCCAGAATCCGCCGAATTGCCGCGCAAGCGCTCGGGCGGGCAGCACTGGATCGGCAGCCAGGTTGAACGCGCCCGTCGCGCGCTCGCGCACGATGAGCCGGATGGCGGCCGCCACGTCGAAGCTGTGCACCAATTGCAGACGCAAGCCCGGCCACAGCGGGACGGGTGTCCAGCGTCGGCCGATGGCCGCGCGTGGCAGCACCGCTCCCAGGATCCAGTCGGCCACCTCTGCGCCCGCTGCCCCCTGCGCGATACCGCATGGGCGGATACGGCTGATCAGAGTCGTCGGGTGCTCGGCTTCGAACGCGTCGAGCCGTCGTTCCAGTTCCACCTTCTGGAGGCTGTAGGCGGATCCGGACACCCCGTTACGCGGATAGGTTTCGTCCACCATCTCCCAACGCCGGGCCGGGGTGTAGACCGCCGCCGAGGAAGCGCACACCAGGTGCGGTACCCGTGCCTGCGCGACCGCGCGCAGAACGTTCGAACTACCGCCCAGGTTGGTGCGCTGCATGGGTGGATCGTCGCGATGCGGGTGGACGGCCCACCCCAGATGGATCACGGCATCCGCGCCCGCGAACGCTTCGGGGAGCACGGTTTCGGCGGCGGCGGCGCCGATATCGCAGCTGATCCACTCGACACCCGCATACGGCAGAGCACGCGTATCCGGCTTGCGACGCGCGATCCCGGTGACCCGCCAGTCAGAGCCGACAGTGGCCAGCAACGCGGTTCCGAGGTTTCCGGTGGCCCCGGTGACGACGACCCGCATCAGGTGGCCAGGACCTGCGGGGACAGGATTTTCAGCATGGAGTTCGTCCAGTTCAGCTGGCGAACGGTCTGTGGGTGGCAGTGTTGCGCCAGTTCCAGCAGGTCCGGTTTTTTCACCGCCTGAGCACCCTGGCCGAGCAGTTCCCAATCCAGTGACACACCCGCGGTGACCCGGTGCAGATGCCGCAGGTCGAGCAGAAGCATCATGCTTGTTTCCGGCCGGGTGCGCAGCAGTTCGCTGAGCCGCTCCTGCAGCGGCGCGGTCCACGCCCGGGCGCGGTGCTCGCGGTGCAGCGCGATATCGAGCCGGTCGGCGACAGCCTCCAACTGCCGCAAATGATCGTGCGACCATCCCGCGAGGTCGTGGGCCACATGGTGGATTTCGTGGTCGGCGTGATGCCGCGCGGACACCGCCGACAGGTCACGGGCCAGCCGGTGTTCGGACCGGTGTAGTTCGCGGACGACCATATCCAGTTTCATCGTCTGCCTCCGGCGGTCGCAGCGGTGGTGGTGCTGGTGGCGGTACCGGCTTGCCCGCCGCTGGTCGCGACCACCGACCTGTCGCGTGGCGCGGACCCGGTGTTGGTCGGCGCGGCCGCGGGCCCATCCCCGGCCGCACACCGGCGCACCGAGGCGGCGGCGGTTTTGAAGATCGGTTGTTTGGACACCGGATCCCAGTCGGTGATGGTGATCTCGTTGGCGGCGCGATCGTGTCCGGGCCGGTCGGCATCCCAATATCCGTAGTGGAACGGCACGAACAACACCCCGGGCCGGATTCCGCTCACCCGGGCATGCGCGCGGATCGTGCCGCGCGGTGAGGCGATCTCGACCAGATCACCTTCGGCGATACCCAGCTCGTCGGCGTCGTCGCCGGAGATCTCCACCCACACCTTCGGAGCGGCATCACGCAGCTGCGGCACCCGGCCGGTTTTGGTGCGGGTGTGGAAGTGGTACAGGGTCCGGCCGGTGATGAGCGCGAACGGGAACTGCCCGCCGGGCTGTTCGTGCGGGGGCAGGTATTCGGCGGCTTTGATGATCGCTTTGGCCTCGGGGTTCAGTGCCCGGTATTGCTCCGGCGACAGCGGTGCGCCGGTGATCAGGTCTTTGCCGTAGGACTCGCAGTAGTCGGGCGCACTCCAGAACTTGCCGTCCGCGTATAGCCGCTCGGTGCCGCCGGGCGCGGTGTCATTGCACGGCCATTGGATGCCGGAGCCACCGCGCAGTGCGTCGTAAGTGATCCCGGTGTAATCGCATGGACGCCCGGCCGAACACTGTTTCCACGCCTCGAACGCCGATTCCGGGTCGTGCCAGGACGGTAGCGGGTCACCGTTTTTGTCGCGGAAATCCATCCGCCGCGCGTAATCGAGCAGGATGTCGAGGTCCGGCCTGGCCTTCCCCGGCGGCTCCACTGCTTTCTCCGACAGATGCACCGTTCGGTCGGCGTTGGTGAAGGTGCCGGTTTTCTCGCCCCACGCCGCCGCGGGCAGCACCACATCGGCTAGTTCCGTGGTTTCGGTGCGGAAGATGTCCTGCACCACCAGCAGCAGCCGATCCTGGGCGAGGACCTTGCGTATCCGGTCCAGGTCGGGCAGCGATACTGCCGGGTTGGTCGCGCTGACCCACAGCATCCGCAGCGAGCCCTGTTCGGCGTACCGGATCATCTGCATGGCGTGCGTGGGCGGGCCGTAATGCGGGATCTGGTGATGGTCGAGCCTCCACAGCCGAGCGAGGTCTTCGATGTGGTGATCGTTGAACCAGTTGCGGAAACCGGGCAGATCGCCGTCGGCGCCGCATTCGCGGGTGTTCTCCGCGGTGGGCTGCCCGTTCATCTGCAACACACCGCAGCCGGGGCGGCCGAGCATGCCACGCACCAGATGCACATTATTGACCTGCACGGAGGCCGCCGTTGCCTGATGGGACTGGTAGAAGCCCTGTAAGACGGTCGACAACAGCCGCTCCGCGGTACCGAGCAGCCGCGCCGCGGTGCGGATGTCCTCGGCGGGCACATCGCAGATCTGGGCGGCGACATTCGCCGGGTATTCGGCGACGCGGGCGCGTAGTTCGTCGAATCCCACGGTGTGCGCGGCGATGTAGTCGTGATCGACCCAGCCGTTGGCGATGATCTCGTGCAGCAGCCCGTTCATCAAAGCCACGTTCGTGCCCGGCAGTGGGCGCAGGTGCACGGTGGCGCGTTCGGCGACCGGGGTGCGCCGCGGGTCGACACAGATGATCGCGGGCGGTCGCGCGCCCGCCAGCCGATCGAGCATCCGCGACCACAGCACCGTCTGCGTTTCGGCCACATTGTGGCCGAACAGCGCGATCACATCGGCGTGGTCGACATCGGTGTAGGAGCCGGGCTGGCCGTCGCAACCGAACGACTCCTTCAACGCCGCAGCCGCCGTGGCGGTACACAACCTGGTATTGCCGTCGACATGGTTGGTGCCGATGGCACCGTGGGCGATGAGGCCGAGCGTGTAGTACTCCTCCAGGAACAATTGCCCGGAGGTGTAGAAACCGATCGCCGAGGGCCCCTGTTCGGCAAGCAGTTCCTTGCTGCGGCGCACCACCCGCTCCATTGCGGTGTCCCAGTCGGTTTCCACCAGCTCGCCGTTCTTGCGGATCAACGGCGTGGTCAACCGGTCCGGTGCGGCGTTCGCCTGCCAGCCGAACAGGTCTTTGGGGCCGAGCCGCCCCCGGTTGACCCGATCGATACCGCGTCCCCGCACGCCGACCATCCTCCCGTCGCGCACCGCGATATCGAAGGCGTCGCCGTCGGAATGCAGCACCGACGCCGATTGCACCCAGCGCACCGTCTCCGGCTCCACACCGTCGACCAGGTAGGTGTCCACCCGTTCCGGCCAGGGCATACCCGGCTCGTACGGCGTCCGCGCTCCCCATGGTTCGGCTATCCGATCTCGGCTCTCCATAGCGGGCGCGTACCCAGCCGGGTGTGGTTCAACAAGTCGCTGCACAGACGGCGAATAACGGGCTTCGGCCGTGTTTGCCGTATCGGTCGTCGGGTAGAGCCGTCGATGACGGTGTTCAGCAACCCTCGACAGGAGGTACAACACGATGGGCGGTCAAGGTCAACAGGAAACCGGTCACGTCACGGGGACCAAGGACAAGGATTACAACCTCATCTGGTTCGCTGAAGCGTCGATGAGCAACGCGCTGCGGATGGAGGTCTACTGCCAGGACGCCGAACGCGCGGGCGATACCGAGCTCGCAGAATTCTTCCGCCGGGCCCAGGGCGAGAGCCGCAAGGGTGCCGAGCAGGCGAAGGCTCTACTCGCCAAGCGTCTGGGCTGATCGACCATGGCTGTCTGTGATACCTGCGGCAACGATTACGACAAGTCGTTCACGATCACGCAGAACGGCCGGTCGTCGACGTTCGACAGCTTCGAATGCGCTGTCAACGCTATGGCGCCCACGTGCGCGCACTGCGCCTGCCGAGTGCTCGGTCACGGCGTCGAAGCGAACGGCAGCATGTTCTGCTGTGCGCACTGCGCACGTGCGGCGGGTTACGCGGCGGTCGTAGACCGGGTGTAACCCTCAACCGGTGCGGAAACCGGCGCGGGACGGTGGGAGTAGACCCCTGCCGTCCCGCAACCATGCCCGGCCCCCGGCCCGATGGCCCACCCCTGCCCAGGATGGTAGGGTCCCGTTGGCTCGGACCTGGGAGGGGTTGTCATCACCGCACTGTTGATCATCATCGTTACCGTTGCGGTCGTCATCGTCTGCGCCGCAGCGTTTCTGATGTACCGGCGCCTCGCGGCCTCCCGCACACGCACCGTATCGTCGTCCGCCCCGGCCGATCCGTTCGCCGACACCGACTCCGACGCCATCCGAGGTAACCCGCGTACCCTGACCGCGGGCGATCTGGTCGATATCTTCGGGGTCACCTACACCGTGCGCGGCCGCCTTCGCCTCAGCGAAGGCGGCTACGACTGGAGTGAACACCTCCTCGACACCGGCGACGACGAGCAGGCCTGGCTGTCGGTCGAAGAAGACCCCGACCTGGAGCTGGTGCTCTGGAAACCTGCCGCTGACGCGCCTGAGCCCGGCGGGCCCGAACTCCGCTACGACCAGCAGGTGTTCCGCAGACAAGAGTCCGGCACCGCGCGATATCGCAGCGAAGCAACCACCGGCCTGTCCGCCCACGGCACGGTGACCTATCACGACTACAGCACCGCCGACGACACCCGCCTGTCGTTCGAGGACTACGGCGGCACCGGCCGCTACGAAGCCGCCCTCGGCCAGGTGCTCAACCGCAGCGCGCTCATGATCTACCCGCGTCAGCAGCCCTGATGACCGAACTCGGTTCCCCCGCAAGCAACAGCACTACCGCGAACGGAGTTCGGATATGAGCCGCCGCTTCATCTGGGTGGCCGTGGCCGTCGGCACGGTCGTCGCCGCCGTCATCGCGGCGATCGTGATCTTCACGCGGTCGGGATACGACGAGCCCGACGATTTCATCGCCGACACCTACACCCGCGCACCCAGCCTCGATCAGCCGAACAACGGCCGAGCCTACACAGCGACCCGCGTTCCGAAGGCTGTCGCCGACGAGATCACCGCCGCGGTGGCCGCACTGGACCGGCGCACCACCGGCAACCTGATCTACCTGCAGTATCGCGAGCACATCATTGCGATCAGTCCGCACTCCGGCGGCACGAAGATCCTCGTCGACGACTACCGCACCGGGCATCGCCGCCACCGGCACCACACCAGTGCGTTCGGGTGGGCGGCAGGCAGCCCGGGCGACGATTTCCGCGGCGGCGGCAGCAGTGACGGCAAATAGGCGAACCCATCCACGCATCCCAACGGACTCGGCACAGGAGAAGAACACATGCTCGAAGACCTCCCCTCGGAAGCGGGCGCCGCACTCGCCTACTCCGGGGTCGGCATCGCGTTGATGGCGCTCGGTTTCGTCCTCGTCGACATCCTCACCCCGGGCAACCTGCGCAGGCAGATCTGGGTGGAACGCAACCGCAACGCTGCACTGCTGGTGGCGGCGAACCTGCTCGGCGTCGGCATCATCGTCGCCACCGCCATCTGGACCGCCGAAGGCGCGATCGGCAAGGCGCTGGTCACCAGCGCCGTGTACGGAGTGATCGGCCTGGCGGCGATGGCGGTGGCGTTCCTGCTGCTGGATCTGGCCACCCCCGGTGAGTTCCGCGGCGTCGTCTCGGACACCGAACTGCATCCGGGCGTCTGGGTGAACGCAGCACTGCATATCGCGGTCGCCGCCGTCGTGGCGGCCGGCTTGTCCTAGTGACCGCGACGGCGGAACCGGAAACCACCGGCCCCAGCCCGGGCGACACTCGTGCCGCACCCCCGGCCCGGGCGCGCTTCGCCCGGTTGGGCCTGCTGGTCACGGTTTTCGTCTGCGCGGCCTGCGGGCTGGTCTACGAGCTGTCCCTGGTCACCCTCGGCAGCTACCTGATCGGCGACACCGCAGCACAGGCGTCCATCACCTTGAGTGTGATGGTGTGCGCGATGGGGCTCGGGGCGCTGGCTGCAAAACCGTTGCGCCGCTATGCTGCCGCCGCGTTCGCCGCGGTCGAACTGGCGCTGGCCACCATCGGCGGACTGTCGGTGCTCGCGCTGTACGCCGCCTACGCCTGGCTGGATCTGTACACCGTGTCGCTTGTCGCCGCCTCCAGTGTGATCGGTGTCCTGGTCGGTGCGGAGATCCCGCTGTTGATGGAACTGCTGCAGCGGATCCGGCGACAGGAGGCAGGCAGTGCGGTCGCCGATCTGTTCGCCGCCGATTATGTCGGCGCGCTGCTCGGTGGCCTGGCGTTTCCGTTCCTGTTGCTTCCGGTGTTCGGGCAGATCCGGGGCAGCCTCATCGTGGGTGTGGTCAACGCGTTCGCCGGGCTGATCCTGGTGTTCGTCTGGTTCCGTGCCGATCTGAGCAGGCTGCTGCGCTGGCTGCTCGGTGCCGCGGCGCTGCTCGTGTCCGCCGTGCTGGTCGGCAGCTACCTGTACGCGGATCGGTTCGAAGCGACCGCGCAGCAGGCGTTGTTCGCGTACCCGATCGTGTGGCGTGAACAATCCGAATACCAGCAGATCGTGCTCACCGAATCGCTGTCGCCGTTCGGGCAGACCGATACCCGGCTCTTCCTCAACGGTGACCTGCAGTTCTCCTCGGTGGACGAATACCGCTACCACGAAGCGCTGGTGCATCCCGCGCTCGCCGGACCCCGCCGCGATGTCCTCGTCATCGGCGGCGGTGACGGCCTGGCGTTACGGGAGATCCTGCGCTACCCCGACGTCGCCGCGGTCACTCTGGTCGAACTCGACCCGCAGATGATCCGGCTCGCCCGCACCGATCCGCGGCTGACCACGTTGAACGAGCACGCTTTCGCCGATCCCCGGGTGCAGGTGATCACCACCGACGCGTTCGCCTGGCTGCGCACGGTCCGCGTCGATTTCGATGCGGTGATCGTCGATCTGCCCGACCCCGACCAGACCTCGATCGCCAAGCTGTACTCCACCGAGTTCTATTCGATGGCCGCCGGTGTGCTCGCTCCTGGCGGCACCATGGTCGTGCAGGCCGGGTCGCCGTTCTTCGCGCAACGCTCGTTCTGGTGCATCACCAGTACCGTCCGATCCGCCGGGTTGCACGTCCTGCCCTATCACGTGGACGTCCCCAGCTTCGGTGACTGGGGTTTCGTACTGGCCACCCACGAAGCAGAACCGCGACTCGCGGTGGATCCGCCTGCGCCGTTGCATTCACTGGACCACTCCAGTCTGGCCGCGGCCGCGGTATTTCCGCCGGACCGCCGCGACACCGGCGAACGCGCCTCCACGCTGATGCATCCGGTGATTCTGGATCTGCAGCGAAACGAGTGGCGTTAGCCTTCCTTCAGCGGGCCACCACCCGAATGGTGCGCAGCTGCGGATCGGCGGCGTCGGGAACGTTCATCCCGGCCGCCACCCCGGAAGTCAGATATTCGACGACCGCCTCGTTGATCTGCTCGCCGGGCAGCACCACCGGGATACCGGGCGGGTACGGGGTGAGCTGTTCGGCGGAGATCCGCCCGACCGACTCGGCCGCAGGCACCGCCTGAACTGGCCCGAAGAACGCGTCGCGGGGCAGCATTTTCGTCTCGAGCTGGATTTCACCGGGCGACGGCAGCCGGATCGGATGCGGGGCAGGCTCGGTGATCTGGTCACGCCAAGCGGCGACAGCGTCGACGAGCGCGTCCACGGTGTCATCGTCGTCGGCGACCGAGATCGTGGCCAGGATCCGACGGTGATCGCTGTGCCCGAGATCGATACGGCGGTGTTCGCGCAGCCAATCCGCGGCCTGGTATCCGCTGGCGCCCGTGCTCGAGACGTCCATGAGCACCTGCAGCCGGTCCAGATCGTAGGAGGCTTGGACACCGAGCAGTTCATCGGTCAGGATTTTCACGCCGTCGATCTCGGCCAGGCCGGCACGGGCGCGGTCGGCCAGCCGCAGCGCGGCCTCCAGCAGTTCGTGCCCGTGCTGAGCCATCTGTCTGCGCCAACCGTCCAGCGCCGCATAGACCAGCACGTTCGGGCTGGTGGTCATCAACAGGTCCGCGCAGGCGCTCAACCGCACCGGATCGACCAGATCACCCTGCAGATGAAACACCGACCCCTGTTCGAAACCGGTACCCATCTTGTGCACGCTCACCACACACACATCAGCGCCCACATCCATCGCCCACGTCGGCAGATCCGGGTGGAACGGTAGATGCGCACCCCACGCTTCGTCCACGATCAACGGTTTGCCCCGTTCGTGACAGACCTCCGCGATACCGGCCAGATCGGCGCAGGTGCCGTACGGGCTCGGGCTCACGATGAGCGCGCCCGCGGCATCCGGGTACTTCTCCCAGGTTTCGCGCACCTGCTCCGGCGACGGCGGATGCGAAATATGATGCTCCTCGTCCCACCGCGGCGTGATCCAGCGCGGCACCAGCCCGGAGAACACCAGACCCGCCACGATCGACTTGTGGCTGTCGCGTGCCACCAGCAGACCGCTGTCACAACCTCCAGCAACCGCCAGCATCGCTGCTTTGACCGACAGCGAACTGCCGCAGGTGGAGAAGAACGCGGTGTCGGCGCCGACAGTGTCGGCCATCAACGCTTCCGCCTCCCCCAGATAGCCGCCGCGCGACAGCCGATCGTCGAGTCCTGGCGCGGCCAGCACATCGGACCGGAAGGCATCGGCTCCGATGACTTCCATCACCCGCTTGTCCACACCGCGTCCCTGTCGGTGCCCGGGCGGGGTGAACCCGTACCTGCCCAGCCGGTGATAGTCGGCCAGCGCATCCACCAGTGGTGCTCGTGCATGGTCCATAGCCGGGTTCTACCCGTTTTCGGCCCGGGCATGTTCTGCTCGGTCACGCAGACCTTCATCGAGTCGGTGCTGGATCAGGTCGAGCAGCATGCGCGGGAGCTGGGCTCGGCCTTCGGAATCGGCGCACAGCCAGCGCAGGTGCATCGCGCAGAATCCACCAGCCCGAATGAGCTCATCTCGATATTCGGGCTCGGTGTGAGTTCGAAGCACATATCAGGTGTGCCAGTTGCGGTCGGCGATATCGGCGGCGCGGCAGACCGGGCAACCGGGTTCGGTGGGATCGTGCAGAAGCGCGGTGTGGTCTTTGCCGTGTTGTTCGCCGCGGACCTGCTGGTTTTCCAACAACATGGAGGCCTCCTTCGCGGGTCAGACGCGGGTGAGGCGGCGGTGGGTGAGGTGAGCCGCGCCTCCGGCCCCCACCTGCTCACTGCCGTCGGCGGGCTCGGAGGTGAGGGTCGAACTCGAGGATCGAAACGGTGCGCGGGCTCGGTTCACTGTGTTCTGGGCTCGGGGACCAGCAGCACGGGACGGTGGGCGTGATGGACCAGGGTCGTCGATACCGATTCCCCGAGCAGGCGCTGCAGGAGTGAAACGAGCCCGCCGCGGGAGGTACCGATAATGATCATCTCGGCATTGTGGGTGTCGGCGAGCCCGGCAAGAAGCTGCGCCGGTCGCCCGAGACGGCTGTAGTAGGCCCAGGGACCGGGTGCGTGTTCCAGGACGGTGCACGCATCGTGGCGTTCCTGTTCGACGGCGCCGGTGACGGCTTGTTCCCAGTCGGCGGCGTCGGGGTCGATCGGTAGGTCGTCGGTGTCGATGATGTGGGCGACATGCAGGAAGCCGCCGAGGCGGCCCGCGAGGTCGATGGCGTAGGTCAATGCGGAGCGGCTGGCGGGGTGGCGGTCGTAGCCGACGACCAGATGGCAGCGGGCCGCGGTCGGGTCGGTGGGTCCATCGATCCGGTGCAGTGCTCGCCAGTCCTCGGTGCGGGCCGGGCCGTGAGGGCCGGTGGTGTCGGTCATCGCTGTCTCCTCACAACGCGGTCAGCGCCAGACCTGCAGCGCCGGCGGCAATGGTGGTCAGCAGGCTGCCGAACGTGTTGGCGGCCGCGGTGTAGTAGTGCTGGTTCTGGATCAGGCGCACCGTTTCGAAACTGGCAGTGCTGAAGGTCGTGTATCCGCCGCAGAATCCGATACCGAGGATCACCTCTAGATCGTGGGTGACGTCGTGGAACAGCACTAGTCCGGTGACGATGCCGAGTATCAGGGATCCGGTCACATTGATCACAAAGGTCGCCCACGGAAACCGGGCAGCCCGGCGGTGTTTGATCGCTCCGTCAAGGGTGAACCGGGCCATCGCCCCGGCGCTGCCTGCGAGCGCCACCCACACCGCTGTCACGCCAACGGCTCCGACCGGCGCGATCGCACTCGGGCGGCCACCGCAATACCTGTGGCGGTGGCCACCAGACCGGCCACGACCGTGCCGGTCGCGTAGCCCGCGGCGACTGACCAATGGTGACCGCGGAGCAGTAGGTCGGTGTCCACGGCCAAGGTGCTGTAGGTGGTGAACGCCCCAAGCGCTCCGGTGCCCACCCCCAAGCGCACATATCGGCGCCAGTCGGTGTCGGGACCGAGCCGGGTCAAGCCCTCCAGCAGTATGCCCAGCAGGAAGGCGCCGGTGATGTTGATGGCGAATGTGGCAGCCGGGAACGCACCGCTGGTGTGCGGGAACCATACGCCCAACTGGTAGCGCAACGGAGCACCGAGCAATCCGCCGGCCCCGACCAACGCGATGGATTTCACCCGCTTGTGCGGCGGGATGCAAACCGCCGACGAAGTGTGGGGATCGGTAGCCACTCTCGAACCGGGTTCCGGGCGAATCGGCATCTGCACAGACTCCTTCCACTGACGAGAAAGGAACCATCAGCCCCGGCAGCGAGGCGGTTCAGACACCACCTGGGGTGCCTTGGCGGAGATCCATCGCCGACGACAAGCATAACCACCACCTGCGACTACCCTGCATCCGTGGCATGGTGACCGAGTCGGGCGGTGCGGGCCATGAGCTAGAGCTCGGCTCTCGTATTCATCCGTGCGATATCCGGGTGGTAGGAATGGGATTGTGAACGCCGACCATGCAGCCGATTCCTCCGATGGTCGTGATGGCGTCGATCCGGACCTGGTCGAACTAGCCACGACCCTGTTCGGCTTCGCCCGTCGCGGCGAAGCCGAAACGCTGGCCGCCTACCTGGACGCGGGCGCCCCGGTGAACCTCACCAACGACCGTGGCGACACCCTGCTGATGCTCGCTGCCTACCACGGCCACCGCGAGGCCGTCGGCACCCTGCTGGCCCATGGGGCCGACCCCGATCGCGCGAACGACAAAGGCCAGACCCCGCTCGCGGGGGTGGTCTTCAAGGGCGAAACCGCTATCGTCCGCGATCTTCTCGCAGCGGGCGCGGACCCGGATGCCGGGACCCCCTCCGCGCGGGATGCGGCACGAATGTTCGGCAAAGCCGAACTCCTCGAGCTGTTCGGCTGAGGTTTCCGCCCGGATCGGGCACAACCGTATCCGGAAGCGGTGACGCAGAACCGTTGCTCCCGGTGAACGGGCTTGCGCTGCAAAAGGTTACGATGCCTATCCAGTGGTAGATGGACAAACGCATCATCGTGTACCGCGGTCGTCGCCGCACCGGGTTCGCCAGGGCGATGTCAGGTCGGTTTCCACGCGAAACACTCTGTCGGGACAACTCAATATTCGCGTCCGCGGGTAGTACGGTATAGCCGCGTGCAGCGCGGGCAGTGTGTCGAGCATCGGTGGGAAGGCGGGGCAAGACATGAACGGGCCGGTTTCGCCCTGGGCTGTTGACATGCCGTCGGCCGCAAACTCGGGCCGGCCGCCATTGGCCACTCGCTACCGCAGCGCCGACCCGATCGACTGGCAGGGCAGCAAGGTGTACCCGATGTACACCGAGCAACTGTCGTCTTCTTCCTCCGCGCTCACCTTGTCTCTGCTGTCGGCTGCCCCGCCCTCCGGGGTGCGCGCCGTCGGTATGGGACTGTCCATGGTGGACGGTTTCATCGGTCTCGATAGCAAACGCCTGACCGGCGTGGATGTCTGGCGAGAAGCACTCGAAGCCGGTATCACCTTCGAGCTCTCGGCCACGGTGCGCGGCGCATTGTTCAGCCTCACCCCGGTCTGGCGGGATGACGACGGCGAGCCGCGTTCCTGGTCGGGTAACTACGGCATCATGGTGGAACAGGCCCGCGACGGCCGGACCGTGCTGCACTGCAGCATGGGTGAGGGCCCACCGAATTTCGCCGACCTCGTGGTCGAGGTCCGCGCCACACCCACCGATGCGCCGACCATGCCGCAGCCCGAACTGTCCGCGCATATCACCCCGACCATCTCCGTACCGTTGACCGCCCCCACATCAGGCACGTCACCCGACGCCGATACCACTGCCGAAACCTCGCCGCCGCCATGGTCTCTCGCCGCGATATC
Source organism: Nocardia donostiensis (assembly GCF_002081715.1). Taxonomy (GTDB): domain Bacteria; phylum Actinomycetota; class Actinomycetes; order Mycobacteriales; family Mycobacteriaceae; genus Nocardia; species Nocardia donostiensis. The sequence continues at coordinate 97,009 of NZ_MUKP01000019.1, forward strand.
GAAAGCCACCTCCGCTGCTCCGCGCAGCCCGGCCTTCCCCGTCGGCGGCCACTCTCGCGCGTCCGCACGCCGAGCACGGCTTGCCGCCCCTTCGCAGGTGTCCGATACATCTCCCGCGTCCGGGGCGCAGGTCGACTGTACGACGGTACCGCCGCATCTGGTCGTCGCCGCCGACGTGAACGTATCCACCATCGGTGACACCGCACCGTTGGGCCCCGTCGACGCCGCACCACGCCGGGATCACGGCTACCGGGGAGCGCTCTACGACCTGGGTGTGGCGATGTACAGCCGGGGTGAGGAGCAGCAGGCATACGGGTTGTGGATGCAGGCCGCCGCGGCGGGTCATGCCGAAGCCGCCTACGAACTGGGCGTGGTGTATTTCCGGCGCGGTGACCTCGCCGAAGCGGAACGCTGGTGGCGTACCGCCGCCCACCGGCGGGTGATCCGGGCCATGGCGGGTCTGGCCGAACTACTGGACCGCCGCGGCGACCACACCCAGGCCCGGTTGTGGCGCACGCAGGCCGCTACCGAGCACGCGGTCGCGGCCATGGACCGGGAAGCCGCCGAGCACACCGCAGACCTCGACCCCACTCGATAGCGCCGAAATTCGTTCGACACGGCCGCTCCCGCGTCCTACCGTCAATCCCATGGGAAATTTGGGCTCCAACGGAGCGTGCGCGGTCGGCGCGTACTTCATCCGTCTGCGCACGGCAGCCTGGACTCTGCCGGTGCACGCTCCCCGATAATCCGATCCGGCCACGCCTCACACGCGGCCGGTCCGATCCAGCTCAGCTGAGCGATAACCACGCCGGCGGCCGCCGAACCTCGGCCGCCGTCTCGTTGTGCCCTGGCATGGGTCCGGGCGAATCACGACGTCCTGATTCGACCGCTCCGCTCGGAGGACCCCATGTCCCGCAACCGTTCGCAGTCACGCGCCCGCGTATCCGGCGCCCGCAGACGGCTGTCCCAGAATTTCCTGACCGATCCGGCCACTGCCCGGATGATCGTGCGCGCCTCCGGTGTCACCGCCGATGATCTGGTGCTCGAAATCGGCCCCGGCGACGGGATGCTGACCGGTCGGCTGATCGGTGCAGCAGGCCGCGTCCTCGCCTACGAGAAGGATCCCCGCTACGCACGGCGGCTCGCAGTGCGCTATGCCGGCGATACCCGGGTTCGGGTCGTGCACAGCGATTTCCGTGCCATTACCGCACCCGGTGAGCCGTTCGCGGTGGTGTCCAATGTCCCGTTCGCCAGCACCACCGATATTGTGCGCTGGTGCCTGGCGGCCCCGCGGCTCACCTCGGCGACATTGCTCACCCAGCTCGAATTCGCGCGCAAACACTCCGGTGCCTACGGCCGCTGGACCAAACTCACCGTCACCCATTGGCCTGCGGTGGCGATCACCATGGGCCCGCGTATCGACCGCGCCGAGTTCTTCCCGGTGCCCCGGGTCGACGGTGGGCTGCTGCATATCGTGCGCCGCGACCAGCCGCTGCTCGATGGCCGGGCACACGCCGACTATCGGCAGATGGTGGAACTCGGGTTCTCCGGTGTCGGCGGCTCGCTGGCCGCCTCGCTACGGCGAGCCCATTCCGCGAAGGCGGTGCGGGCGGCGTGTGCGACGGCAGGTGTCCGGGTCGACCAACCGGTGGGATCGGTTGCCCCGGACCGCTGGATCAGCCTGTACCGGCAGCTGCGGGGCAGCTGATAGGGGCCGGTAACGCGAAACGGCGGTGGGAGCGAGTCGTACTCGTCCCACCGCCGTTACGGCGCACACTGCCGGGTTACTGCACCGGCGTGAAATCGCGGCTAGCAACGTAGGTCGGGCGCCGCGCCGGGGCGGCGAACGGCTCCACCAGGGGGTTCTCCACGCTGTTGAACACCAGGAAGATGTTCGAACGCGGGAACGGGGTGATGTTGTTCGTCGACCCGTGCATGATATTCGAATCGAACAGCAGCGCCGACCCGGCGGGTCCGGTGAACTGCTCGATTCCGTACTTATCGGCCAGCTCGGTGATATCGGCCTGGGTGGGCACCCCGATTTCCTGCTTGCGCAGCGATTCCCGGTAGTGCTCCTCGGGCGTGGCACCCTGACACGGCACGAAGGTGCGGTGCGAGCCCGGCATCACCATCAGGCTGCCGTTGAAGGCGTAGTTGTCGGTCAGCGCGATCGACAGACTCACCGCACGCGGGCTCGGCATACCGTCTTCGGCGTGCCAGGTCTCGAAATCGGAATGCCAGTAGAAACCGGTACCACCGAAACCGGGCAGGTAGTTCACCCGGCTCTGATGGATGTAGACATCGGAGCCGAGGACCTGGCGGGCCAGGTCCACCACCCGGGATTCGCGCACCAGCTCGCCCACCGCGGGGCTGAGCTGATGCACCTCGAATACCGACCGCACCTGGTCGGAGGACTTCTCCACGATCAGCCGATCATCGCCGCGCAAATCCGGATCGGATGCGAGACGGTCGATCTCAGCGGAGAAGGCCGCTACCTCATCGGGTTGGAGCAGCCGGTCGATAATCGCGTACCCGTCGGTATCGAATGCGGCCAACTCCGCGTTGTCGATCCGACCCCAGACCGTCGCGTCTTGCCGCTCCTGATGCGGCATCTTGTCCGCGGTGCGGGTCGGATAGCGATCGATCCGATTGTCAGCCAACGTGCTTCAGTCCTTCCTCTTATCAGTTGGGCACGGCGACGAGCGGGTAGACCCCGTTCTCGTCGTGTACCTCCTGTCCAGTGACCGGAGGATTGAACACACACAGCATCCGCAACCGTGTGTGTGCCTCGACTTGGTGGCGCTCATGGCCGTTGAGGAGGTACATCGTGCCCGGCGCCAAGTCGTAGACCTGATCGTTGTCCAGGTCGGTCAGCTTGCCCTCGCCCTCGACCAGCCACACTGCCTCCACATGGTTGAGGTAGTGGAAGACGTGCGTGGTGCCCGCCTCGATGGTGGTCTCGTGGAAGGAAAAGCCGACTCGGTCACCGCCGAGCACGATGCGCTTGCTACGCCAGCCCGTACCCGCCACATCACGCTCGGTACCGGTGATTTCCTCAGTGGTTCGCACAATCATATTGATGCCCCTATCAGCCGCAGACCGTGTCGACAGCGCCGGTCAGGATCTGCAGTCCGTGGTCGAGTTCGTCATCGGTAATCGTCAGTGGCGGCAACAGTTTCACCACTTCGTCGGACGCGCCCGAAGTCTCGGTCAGCAGCCCGCGCTCGAACGCGACCTGACACACTTTACCCGCCTGAGAGGCGTCTTCGAAGACCAGACCGTGCACCATTCCGCGTCCGCGAGTCGACAGGCCAGGGTTGGCATCGGCCACCTGCTGCAGCGCGTCGACGATCTTCCCGCTCTTGGCCGCAGTCGAATTCTCCAGCGAGTCATCCGACCAGTAGTGTTCCAGCGCCACCCGCGCAGTCACGAACGCCGGGTTGTTACCGCGGAAGGTGCCGTTGTGCTCGCCGGGAGCCCACACGTCGTGCTCCCGCTTGAACAGCACCAGCGCCATCGGCAGGCCGTAGCCGCCGATCGACTTGGACAGGGTGACGATATCGGGGGTGATCCCGGCCAGCTCGAACGAGAAGAACGGGCCGGTGCGGCCGCAGCCCATCTGCACATCGTCGACGATGAGCAGGATGTCGCGTTCGGAGCACAGCTTGGACAGATGACGCAGCCACTCGGCCCGCGCGAGGTTCACTCCACCCTCGCCCTGCACGGTTTCGACGATGACCGCGGCGGGGCGGTCCACCCCGGAGGAGGTGTCGTCCAGGGTGCGCTCCATCCACTGGAAATCAGTGGTGGTGCCGTCGAAGTAGCCGTCGTAAG